>NZ_JALJQZ010000009.1 GCF_022968395.1 Affinirhizobium lemnae | reverse complement strand
TGAACTCCATCGAATCTCGCAAATCCGAAGGAATCATAACCTCTTGAAATCACCCACCTCTTTTTGAGGCAGCCTCTTATGCAACGATTGAGACCCAGTGGCGGAGCTATCGTTCGACTTTCTTGACGGACGACGAGCGAAAACTGGCAGATCAGTTCGATCAATTGCGCCTCCAGGCAGATGACAAACTGAAATCCATCCTGACATCTCTACAGTCAGGTGACCGACAGATACTCGGTGAGTTCGCTGATAAGCAGTTGTACCCGACCGTCGATCCACTCGGCGCACAGATAGACGGGCTCATTAAATTGCAGCTTTCCGTTGCACGCGAGCTTCTCGAGACCAGCGAGCGGGTCGAGTGGCAAATGACAGTACTGATTTCCGCTGTTGTGATCGCTGGCTTTATGTTGATAATCGCATCGCTTTGGATAGTTCAGAGGGGTGTGGTTCGACCAATCAACCTGATCTCCGGTGCCATGGCATCACTTGCAGCCGGACGTCTTGATACCCCCGTGTTCGGCGAGGGACGGCGGGATGAAATTGGAACCATGGCCAGCGCTGTGGTGGTTTTCCGGGATGGCGCGCGAGAGCGCGTCCGTCTTGAAAGCGAAGCTGAGGCTAACCGTGTGCAGAGCGAAGCCGAAAGACTGGAGCGAGATCAGGAGCGCGCACGGAAGGCAGAAGAAGTGCGTCATGCCATGCAGCATCTGACCCACGGTCTTCAGCAATTGGCATCAGGAAATCTGATTTACCGTCTGCAAGAACCATTTGCAGGAGATCTTGACACATTGCGTCAGGACTACAACCAGTCTGTTGCCAAGCTGGATGAAGCGCTGCAGACCGTAAGCCTCAATGCGCAGACGATTGCTGCGGGATCCGGCCAGATCATGGCTGCAGCCAATGATCTTTCCAAGCGGACCGAGCAACAAGCCGCTTCTGTCGAGCAGACCGCAGCCGCACTCGAGCAGATAACCACCACTGTCAAGGACTCCAGCAGCCGTGCAGAGGAGGCCGGAAAGCTCGTTGCTTTAACCAAGGCGAATGCCGAAAAATCCGGAGAGATCGTTCAGGATGCGATTTCGGCGATGGGTGAGATTGAGAAGTCATCAAACGAGATCGTCAGCATCATCAGTGTCATTGACGATATAGCATTTCAGACAAATCTTCTCGCGCTCAATGCTGGTGTCGAGGCTGCACGCGCAGGAGAGGCCGGGAAGGGCTTCGCGGTGGTAGCTCAAGAGGTTCGGGAACTGGCCCAACGTTCGGCAAATGCCGCCAAGGAAATCAAGGCTCTGATCAGCCGAAGTGGCCAGCAGGTTCAGGTGGGTGTCGATCTTGTGGATCGAACTGGCCATGTTCTGAAGGAGATCGTAGGGCAGGTTCAGGATGTCAGCCGGAATGTCGTCGCCATTATCGAAGCAGCGCGCGAGCAGGCAACCGGACTGAGCGAAATCAATACTGCGGTCAATACGATGGATCAGGGAACCCAGCAAAACGCCGCGATGGTCGAGGAGTCCACCGCTGCATCCAACAGTCTTGCCCGCGAAGCCGATGCACTCTTTACGCTTATCGGTCAATTCAAGCTCTCATCTCGCCAGAAGAATGTCGGCACCGGGTTTGATAGAGCCGCCTGATCAGGCCTAGCGAAGTCGGTATTGCGGTTATCGTGACTGGAAGACCTCTTCTACCTCTCGTGGGCAGGAGAGACCGACCTACAAAGAGCTAATCCTGCTCGAAACTTCGCGACGAAACAACGGTGACTCAGGTTGACTTTGGGTCCTGAGCCGAAGCCGTAGCGCCGACGCAGATGGAGTTGTCGGCGACTGCAACGAACCGAACACCACCGGCTTCGAATGCTTGCCGAAGTTGTGCTTCGGTCGCACGATGAACATCGTGGCGGCTGCCCTCGTAATCCCGAATTGTGCTTCGGGATACACCTGACCGATCAGCCAGTTCTGTCTGCGTCCAATCCAGAAAGCCACGAGCCGCGCGACAGAGCGCGGGCGTCAATATTTTGTTGCTCTCGGGTTGACCCATCTCGTTAAGTTGCCCATATTGGTTGACAGTGATCATATAGATCGTTTCTGCGCCGATTTCCAGAGGCTCTGCCTTGTGGGTCTGGATGGTGCTTTCTCAACCAGAAAGGTTCAAGTCCTTGGGATAACGCTCGGGCCCTACATTCTTGTATTAATTGTTCTGTTGCCATTTATTGGCAGCCTGGCGTCGGCGTTCATTCTCAATACGACTTCACGAGATCTGCCTGTTGCGGTTGCGGCAACGGTAACCGCGTGCTGTCTTGCTCTTTGCATACTGGCTTATCCGAACGTCGTCGACGGCAATGTATTGCGCTTCGAGGCGGAGTGGCTTCCGCAGTTTGGCCTTAACTTCACGCTTCGCATGGATGGCTTCGCCTGGATTTTCTCCACGCTGATTACCGCCATTGGTTTGCTGGTTGTTCTGTATGCCCGTTATTACATGTCGGAAGACGATCCGATTCCTCGTTTTTTTTCGTTTCTTCTGGCGTTCATGGGCGCCATGCTTGGCATCGTGGTTTCTGGCAATGTTATCTTGCTCTCGGTATTCTGGGAGCTCACGAGCATTTTCTCTTTTCTGCTCATCAGCTACTGGCACCAAAATGCTGCTGCGCGCGATGGTGCTCGAATGGCCCTGACCATCACCGGAATCGGTGGCTTTTGCCTGCTGGTCGGAATGCTTCTCCTGGGTAACATCACCGGCACATATGATCTCGACAAGATACTTGCCTCGGGCGATATGATCCGCGAACATCCACTCTATCTCCCGACGCTGATTTTCATACTTCTCGGCGCCTTGACGAAAAGCGCGCAGTTTCCGTTTCATTTCTGGCTGCCCAATGCGATGGCGGCACCGACCCCGGTTTCGGCCTTCCTCCATTCGGCAACCATGGTAAAGGCCGGCGTGTTTTTGCTGGTGCGTTTATGGCCCGCGCTTTCTGGTACCTATGAATGGTTCTTCCTGCTTGGCCTTGCTGGAATGCTCACGCTCTTGCTGGGTGCCTATTTTGCCATTTTCCAGCAAGACTTGAAGGGGCTCCTGGCCTATTCGACGATCAGCCATCTAGGGTTAATCACCACTCTGCTTAGCCTCGGAAGTCCACTTGCAACCGTGGCCGCGATTTTCCACATGCTGAATCATGCGACTTTCAAGGCGTCGCTTTTCATGGCGGCGGGGATCATCGACCATGAAACGGGAACGCGCGACATGCGCCGTCTCAGCGGCCTTTTGCGCTACCTACCCATTACAGCAACGCTTGCCATGGTAGCAAGTGCAGCCATGGCCGGAGTGCCGCTGCTGAACGGTTTTCTCTCGAAGGAGATGTTTTTCGCAGAAGCCGTCGAAACGCACGCCGATTCCTGGCTTGACCGAATCCTCCCCTATGTGGCGACGCTTGCTGGCGCGTTCAGCGTCACATATTCACTTCGTTTCATTCATACCGTATTTTTCGGGCCGAAGCCTGAAGGTCTGCCAAAGTCGGAGCCGCACGAGCCGCCGCACTGGATGCGTTTTCCGATCGAGTTCCTCGTCATCGTCTGCCTGATCGTCGGGATCGTTCCTTCGATTTCTATCGCACCCTTTTTGGCGACTGCGGTCATGAGCGTACTCGGCGCAAAAACGCCTGAATACAGCCTTGCGATCTGGCACGGTTTCAACATCCCTCTTCTGATGAGCGCCATCGCTCTCATCGGTGGTGTCCTGATTTATGTTGCCATTCGTCGCTACCTGGCAACGTGTGAGGATGGACCGCCCTTCATTCGCCGTCTGCGCGGTCAGCGCATATTCGAGCGGGTTCTTGTAGCCGTTTCCTGGCGCTGGGCGCGCTGGGCCGAGAGCAGGATTGGCACCCGCAATCTTCAGCCGCAGCTACGCTGGATTGTTTTTATCGGGTTCCTTGCTGGGTTACTACCCCTGTGGTTTGCGGGTTTCGAAGCGCGGCCTTTTGTCTTCACAGGCGTTGACCCAGCATTCGCCATACTGTGGGTGCTGGGAGCGGGAATGTCACTGGCCGCCGCGTACCTTGCCAAATATCATCGTCTGGCGGCACTTGTCATGTTGGGAGGCGTCGGTCTGGTCGTTTGCATAACCTTCGTGTGGCTCTCTGCACCTGACCTGGCGATCACCCAATTGCTGGTAGAAGTCGTAACGACAGTCCTGATCCTGTTGGGTCTGCGCTGGCTGCCGAAACGAAATGCCCTATTGGTCGATCAGATGACGATCCGCGCACGGGCGCGGCGTTTCCGGGATCTTGTGCTCGCTGTTTCCTGCGGCATCGGTATGTCCTTCATCGCGTTTGCGGTCATGACAATGCCCGTGCCCGATGCGATTGCCAATTATTTCCTCGAGAATGCCTATTCTGAAGGGGGTGGCCGTAACGTTGTGAATGTAATTCTGGTCGACTTCCGCGGCTTCGACACGATGGGCGAGATTGCGGTCCTTGGTGTCGTCGCATTGACGGTCTATGCGCTTTTGCGACGTTTCCGCCCCGCTGCCGACAGTTTTGCCGTGCCCGAGCAGCAACGTATTCAGGCTCGGTTCGACGAAGAGCAGCCTGAACGTGCTCCGGGTGACACCGTACGCGACTACCTGCTCGTACCATCCGTGATTATGCAATGGATGTTCCCCGTCATCATCACATTCGCGGTTTATCTTTTCATGCGTGGACATGACATGCCCGGTGGTGGATTCTCGGCGGGCTTGACCATGTCGATTGCCTTCCTGCTTCAGTATCTTGCGGGTGGTACGCGCTGGGCCGAAGATCGTATTCGCATCCTGCCGCTCCGCTGGATGGGGGTCGGCCTCCTGACTGCGATGGCAACAGGAATGGGGGCCTGGCTGCTGGGCTATCCTTTCCTCACCTCGCATTTCAGGTATCTGGACCTGCCTCTTGTCGGCAAAGTACCGGCAGCGACCGCTCTCCTGTTCGATCTCGGCGTTTTCATGCTCGTTGTCGGCTCTACCGTGCTGATACTCGTGGCACTCGCACACCAATCGATCCGCATAAATCGTTTGCGGGCCATGGAAGCGGCTAAGGCAGAGGAACGCTGATGGAACTCATTCTGTCCCTCGCTATTGGCGTGATGACTGGATGCGGCGTGTGGCTGATCCTGCGTCCGCGCACTTATCAGGTCATCGTGGGGCTTTCACTTCTGTCCTATGCTGTGAACCTGTTCATATTTGGTGTCGGAGGAGTGAAGAGCAATATGCCTCCGATTCTGGCGGGCGATGTCCTGCCTGCAACCCTTGCCGATCCAGTTCCGCAGGCGTTGGTGCTGACAGCCATCGTCATCGGTTTCGCAACGACGGCATTGTTTCTCGTTGTCCTGCTCGCTTCCCGCGGTCTCACCGGTAACGACCATGTCGACGGACGTGAGGAACAACGATGATCCAGTGGTCGCATCATCTGATTATTGCGCCCATTCTGGTGCCCCTCCTTGCAAGCGCGCTGCTACTCTTTCTGGATGAGCGTCAACGCGTCGCTAAAGCAATGATCAGCGTGATCTCTACTCTGTTTCTTGTCCTCATTGCTTTCATACTGTTGAAGATAGAAAGTGGACCGAACGACTTTGGCGGCGTTTATCTGCTCGGGAACTGGGCTGCGCCATTTGGCATCGTTCTGGTACTGGATGGGCTTTCCGCACTCATGCTCTTCCTGGCGGCGCTTCTCGGAATTGCGGCGCTGGTCTTCTCGCTTGCACGCTGGCATGCCAAAGGCGCGCATTTTCATAGCATGTTCCAGCTCCTGCTGGCGGGCCTGAACGGAGCCTTTCTAACCGGTGACCTGTTCAATCTGTTCGTCTTCTTCGAAGTCATGCTGGCTGCATCCTACGGGCTCATGCTCCACGGATCTGGTCCGCTTCGCGTCAAGGCAGGCATGCACTACATTGCGGTCAATCTGGTCGCCGCGCTCTTCTTCCTCATTGGTGTCAGTCTGATCTACGGAACGGCTGGAACACTGAACATGGCGGATCTGGCCGCCCGCCTTCCTCAGATCGAGCCGGATCGGCTCATGCTGTTGCAGGCAGGGGCGGGCGTACTTGGCGTGGCGTTCCTGATCAAGGCGGGTATGTGGCCGCTCTGCTTCTGGCTGCCGACGGCCTACAGTGCCGCCTCGGCGCCCGTTGCCGGAATCTTCGCCATTCTCAGCAAGCTCGGCATTTATGTCATTCTTCGGCTCACCATGCTGCTGTTTGGCGATGGGCCGCTGGATGGATTTGGCGCCAACGCGCTTTTGCTGGGCGGCATGGTCACCTTGATCTACGGCATTATCGGGGTGCTAGCTTCCCAGGCTCTTGGTCGTCTGGCCGGGTACTCGGTACTCGTGTCGTCCGGTACGCTCTTGATGGTTCTCGGCATCAATGATGGCGTCGTTTCATCCGGTGCTTTGTTGTATCTGGTCAGTTCGACCTTCACCATCAGTGCGTTTTTCATGCTGATCGAGCTTGTGGAACGAGGGCAGGATGCGGGCGCAAACGTTCTCGCCGTCACGATGGAAGCCTATGGCGAAGGTGACGAGGAGGGGATCGACGAAGCCGAAGGTGTGACTATGCCTGGAACCATGGCTATCCTCGGTCTTTGCTTTGCCGCCTGTGGCATATTGCTTGCCGGATTGCCGCCCTTATCGGGTTTCATAGCAAAATTCGCTATGCTCACAGCCATGCTTGGTGCCGGCGCAATTGGCGTGCCGCCGACCGCCGCGATATGGACCCTGATCGTCCTCGTTATCCTGTCCGGCGTTGCATCGCTGATCGCCATGACGCGCGTCGGTATTCGGACATTCTGGGGCTCCCTTGAAGGAACGGTTCCACGGGTTCTAGTGATCGAACTGACACCTGTCATGTTCCTGCTGGCGCTGACATTGCTGCTGACCGTATGGGCGGGGCCAGCGATGCAGTACATGGATACGACCATCCGCACGCTGGGCAACCCTGCCAGCTACATTGAGGCCGTCCAGAAGGCGTATCGGGTTCCAGGATATCAGAGCGCACCGACGCAGGTGGGAGACCCCTGATGCTTCCGTTCCCGATCCTGACCTTCTGTTTGATGATGATGTGGATGCTTCTCAATGGCTTCACGCTCGGTCATCTTATTCTAGGCTCCCTCGTTGGCTTCGCGGCTGGCTGGGCGCTCGCATCCTTGCGTCCGGAGAAGCCTCGTCTCAAAAAATGGTATCTTTTGCCCAAACTGGCGGCGATCGTGGTTGTGGATATCTTCCGCTCCAATTTTTCCGTGGCGCGATTGATTGTCATGGGAAAGAAAAGGCCCAATTCCTCAGGGTTTATCCTTTTGCCCGTTCAGACGGAAAACCCCTTTGCGCTCGCAGTTCTTGCCGTGATTCTGACATCCACGCCCGGATCGGCCTGGTTGGAATATGACTCCCGCAATAAAACGGTGCTTTTACATGTGCTCGATCTCATTGATCGAGACGAGTGGGTTGCGATGATCAAAAACCGATATGAAGTGCTGTTACTGGAGATTTTTGAATGAGTGCAATCATTCTGCTGACAGCGGTCTCTTTGGCTCAACTCATATTCGCACTGGCGATGGTCATCGCCTCCGTTCGGATGTTGCGCGGACCGCGTGCTCAGGATCGGATTATCGCTCTGGACACGCTTTACATCAACGCAATGCTGCTGCTTGTCACATTCGGGATTGGTACAGGCAGGACGGTCTATTTCGAGGCGGCGCTCGTGATCGGTATGCTGGGTTTCGTAGCAACAGTCGCCATGGCGAAATTTCTAATGCGCGGGGAGGTGATTGAATGATGCTGCCGATTTCCGATTTTCCCCTATGGGCAGCGATCGCGGTCGCTATTTTTCTCCTCCTTGGTGCGATACTGACATTGATCGGAACCATCGGTTTTCTCCGCCTGCCCAGCTTTTACGAGCGGCTGCACGCGCCAACGCTGGGCACGAGTTGGGGTGTTGGCGGCACTATGGTCGCCTCCATAATATTTTTCACGGTCGGCACGGAGCGATTCATTATCCACGAGATCCTCATCGGCATCTTTGTAACGGTAACGACGCCGATAACCTTCATGCTTTTGGCACGGGCTGCCCTTCATCGTGATCGCGCGGAAGGCGATCAGCAGGTGCCTCATAAAATAGAGGTCAGCGGCACACGTGATCCCAATTGAGCACGTGCTTTCGACTAAATTGAGTCAAATATATATTATCGTTAACTTAATTATACCTGATAATTGGTAATTGAATGATATGTCGGCATGCAGTATCGTCAATCCAACTCATGCAAATGGAGGCAATATATTTACCTCTATTGATTTTAAAAACTGATGGATTAACTTACGTAAATGTTCAGAAAAATCTAAGTTAATTTGAAGCATTCCCTTGGGCTGCGCTAAACGCAGCCCTTTTCTTTTTCTGAACTACTTTGAGCCCGTGTCTGCTGCGATGATGGCCAACTGCGCCAGCTCACCAAGCAGGAGGTCCGGCGGTGGGGCGGTTGCAAGCAGTCTATCCTTGCGAAGAGGGTCTCTGAATTCTATTTTTGTGAGCCTGATATTCGCTGTCGCATTCTATATGGTAAATCGGCGCTTATGGGAGATACTTGGGTGATCCTTTCTGTGGTTGAAGTTTCGGCCGATGAATTCTCTGACTTGAATTGTTCCGGAATCTGTCGGTATGCTTTAGCGAGCGGTGGGCCTTGAGCACGCTTGGTTCACCCGACCTCCCCAGAGAAGGAACAACAAGATGAACTATTCGAACCGCCTGCGCGCTTCTGCGATGGCGCTTGGTATTGTCATGGCCGGCACTTTTGGTGCGGCCGCACAGGCCAAGACCCTGACCATTTCATGGTGGGGCTATAACGGCGACAAGCTGAACGCCAACATCATCGAGCCGTTCAAGAAGATCTGCGGCTGCGACATCGTCTTCGAGACGGGCAATAACGCTGATCGCCTCAACAAGCTGAAGCTTCGCGATGGAAAGGGCGTTGATGTCATTTACCTGACCGACAGTTTCTCGCAGATTGGGATCGCCGAAGGCCTCTTCCAGAAGGTTGATCCGGCGAAGCTGCCGAACCTGGCCGATCTCTATGACATCGCCAAGAACCCGCAAGGCGGTTACGGCCCAGCCTATACCATTGGTCGTGTTGGCATCGTCTACGATAGTGCCAAGGTCAATCCTCCGATTACCTCTTGGAACGATCTGTGGCGCGCCGATCTGAAGGGTGCCGTCACGCTTCCGGGCATCACGACGACGGCTGGTCCGATGGTGGTTCTGCAGGCTGGCAAAAATGCCAAGGTTGATGCTTTCAGCGATGCGGACAAGGCTTTCGAATCCATCGGCAAGCTGAAGGCCAACGTTGCGAAGAACTACAATACCGGGTCCGAAATGGTGAACCTCGTTTCCACGGGTGAAGCCAAGGTTGCGGTGACGCAGGACTTCACGCTGGCCTCGCTGAAGGCTGCGGTCCCGACCATGACCTGGGCGCAGCTCTCGGACGGTGATATCGCGACGCTGAACACCGTCAACATTCCGAAGGGCTCGGAGAATGTCGAACTGGCCTATCAGTTCATCAACTTCATTCTCTCCAAGGAAATCCAGCAGATCGAGGCAGAGCAGGGCGTTGACGCGCCGGTGTCTACCAAGGTGCAACTGACGCCGGAACAGGCCAAGATCTGGACCTATGGCGCAGACATGATCTCCAAGCTGAACCGTTTGGACTATGTGAAGCTGAATCAGGCGAAAACCGACTGGATTGATCGCTGGAACGAAATCTTCAGCAAGTAAGTGCGGATATTTGATGATATTTGCGTCGGCCCGGTATTTTGCCGGGCCGACGCACTTGATTGCATTGCAACATTTGGGCATTCTTGCGCTCTAGATGCGGTATGTGCCGCGAAAATTCTCCATTGAAATCTGGAAATCGCTTCCGATGAATGCTTGCGGACAGGTGGCTTCGAAACAAGATGGTTAAACGTTTAAGCCCCTGGATTTTGGCGGGTCCCGCGACATTTCTGGTCCTGATCTTCCTGATCTTTCCTGTCGGTTCTACGCTTTTTGCAACATTGACGGATGCCAAGGGTTGGCTTGCCCCCTACATGGCGTTCTTCAACAGCAGCCTGCGACGCACGGTCCTGATGCGGACGATCGAGATTTCGCTGATTACGACGGTTATCTCCGTCGTTCTAGGTTTTATCGCCGCCTATGTGGTCGCGCATGTGCCGGGGCGCCTGAAGAGCATCATGATCATCGCCGCCGTCTTCCCGCTGTTGACGGGCGTTGTTGTCCGTTCATTCGCGTGGTTGATCCTGCTCGGAAAGAACGGAATCTTGAATTCTGCGCTTCTTTCGCTGGGCCTGATCGCAGAGCCATTTTCCATGCTCTACACCAAGGGCGCTGTCATTGCGGCCATGGTCTATCTGTTCGTACCGTTGATGATCCTGACCCTTGCGGGCGTCCTGGAAGGTATCCCCAAGGATGTGGTTGAGGCCGCGTCTTCGCTTGGCGCCAAGCCGTTTGCGGTGTTCCGCCAAGTCATCCTGCCGCTTGCCATGCCGGGCCTCATCATCGGCGCCGTGCTCGTTTTCACAGGAAGCTTTACCTCCTATGCCACTCCGCAACTTCTGGGCGGCGAGCGACAAATGATGATGGGTACCTTCCTATATCAGCGGGCAATGGTGACGTTTGACTGGACTGGTGCCTCAACGGTTGCCGCCATCATGGTTGTCGTGACGATTGCCATCGTTGTCCTGATGACGCGGCTTGCGCGCCGCATGAACCCCATGGCAGCATGATCATGCAGACAAAGCTTCATCCCGCGCTGATCGCGATTGCGTCGCTCATCTTCCTGATTTTGATCGCGCCCTTGTTCATCATCCTGGGCGCCGCTGTCAGCGATACGCCTTTCCTGACCTTTCCCCCGCAGGGTTTCACGCTGAAGTGGTTCAGCAATATCTTCCAGATCGAGGCGTTCCGCACCACCGCCATCACCAGCCTCCAGATCGCGTTTCTCGGAACATTTCTGGCGCTGCTCATCGGTATTCCTGCGGCCTATGCATTGAACAGGTTCAAGATCCGCCTGCCATCCTGGCTTTCCAACGTCTTCGTCCTGCCAATTCTTGTCCCGGAGATTGTGCTTGGCTTCTCTCTGATGAAGAACATCACGATCGGTCTGCAATTGCCGGTCTATACCACGCTGCTGCTGGGGCATACGCTTCTGGCGCTGCCCTATGCGGTGCGTGTGGTGGGCGCGAGCCTTGCGTCTTTTGATTTCTCCATTGAGGAGGCCGCGATCAGCTTGGGGTGCCCGCCGCTGAAAACCTTCCTCACTGTTGTGCTACCCAACATCAGCGCCGGGGTGGTCGCCGCGTTTATTCTCGCCTTCATCACGTCGATCAACGATGTTTCGATTTCGCTGTTTCTCACCGGTCCAGGTGTCTCCACGCTGCCGATCCAGATTCTTGCGCATATGGAACAGTTCTTCGACCCCACCATCGCCTCGGTTTCGGTTCTCCTGATGCTGCTGACTGTTGGCGTCATGGCCATTGTAGAAGCCACCCTTGGCCTTACCTTCCTGACAAAGTGAACCGCTGTGACCGTATCTCTGACGCTCGAAAATGTTTCCGCCCACTACGGCTCCACGCAAGTGCTGAAGGATCTCACGCTTGCGGTGGCTGCAGGTGAACTCGTGTCTCTTCTGGGCGCCAGCGGATGCGGCAAGACCACGACATTGCGGCTTGTGGCTGGGTTTCTCCAGCCAAGTAGTGGGACGATTCGCCTCGGCGACCGGGATCTCACACGCCTTCCCGCGCATCAGCGCGATATCGGTCTGGTGTTTCAAAATTACGCCTTGTTCCCGCATCTTTCTGTCCGAGATAACGTTTCCTTCGGCTTGAAGCAGCGGGGAGCTGACGCGGCGGAGCGGAAAAAGCGTGCAGACCGCATGCTGGAGCGCGTCGGTCTTTCGAGCTTCGCAGACCGCATGCCTGCGGCCTTGTCCGGCGGTCAGAAGCAGCGCGTCGCGCTGGCTCGTGCTCTCGTCATCGAGCCGCCTCTGCTGATGTTCGATGAGCCACTCTCCAACCTGGACGCCAAGTTGCGCGTTGACATGCGTGTCGAGATTCGCCGCCTGCAACGGGCAAATGGCACGACCTCGCTCTATGTCACGCATGATCAGGAAGAGGCCTTTTCGATTTCCGACCGCGTTGCCATCATGAATGCTGGCCGCATCATGCAGCTTGATACGCCGGAAGTGCTATACCAGCGGCCTGCCAATAGTTTCGTCGCGCGGTTTGTCGGGTTTGAAAACCTGATCGACATGACCGTCGTTGAGCGTCTCGGCGAAACGGTCACGGCCCGTACCAAGGACGGCGCACTGCTTCAGCTTTCCCAGGAACGTCTCGGTGCAATACCGGATCGCTTCATTCTGGCTGCGCGACCGGATGGTCTGGCCGTTGCGCGAGACGGGAACGGAATTCCGGTAACCCTCGGAATCCGCACCTATCTTGGCCGCGCCTATCAGTACCAGTGCGCAGCCGAAGGGCAGAGCTATCTCGGTAATGGCTCCCTTAGCGAACCGCTGGACACGGGGGATCGCGCCGTTCTGTCTCCAGTCCCGGAGCAGTGCTGCATTCTCCCCGCTGACGTGTGACCTTCAATCAGCCGGTCAGAAGACGACCGGCTGCACCTGTCCCGTCTGAACGTTGACGAGCCCTTGCGGAGCGTAATCGCTTGGCGCAACGAGTACCCAGCGCCAAGGTGCGCATGTGAGTGTTGCAAAGGCGAGGCGCTCCGGAAAGCCGGGAAACCAGCGCGGGCTGAAGGTCGGCTCATACATCCAGTCGATTTTTTCGCCTTCCGCATAAAGCGTCTGCATCTCCTCATGCAATTCCTCTGGCGGGCGGCACGTCATCAGTCCCGCTACTTCGTAGCGAACTGTCGCGACCACCTCTCCATCTCTGACAAGCGCCCAACCACCGTCATTGGCGGCAATGGCGTTCACGGCCTTCGCCATGGCTTCATCGGAAGAGCCCACGCACCAGATATTGTGCTTGTCATGTGCCATGGAGCAGGCAAGAGCCGTATTCGGCGTGCGCGGTCCGCAACCGATCCAAAACATTTTTGAGACGGCGCCCTTACCCGAAAAGCGATCAACGACCGAAAACTTGGTAATGTTGCGCGCTTCATCCCGCTGGACCTGTCCATCCATGACCGGCAGCTCGAACGTCAGAAAATCGTCATCCCAATGAAACGGGCGCAGGACCGCGGCCTTCATGGTTTCTCGCCCTGGCTCCGCCTTAATGGCGAAGTCTGCGGCAGTCAGCTCTCGGCCAATGTTTATCGTCTTCGTCGCCCAATCCGGCCAGCCAATCTTGGGAACATCGAGCAGATACCTCTTGCCCTCGGACACCTGCTGCCCATCTGCCCAGACTTTTGCGATTTCCAGCCGCTGTACATCAAACAAGAGGACGATATCAGCGTAACGTCCCGGCGCGATCGATCCGACCCAGGGTGTGAGGCGCATATGACGGGCAGGATTGATGGTGGCGCATTGGATGGCAATCTCTGGCGCAAGTCCGGACTCGATGGCGAGACGCACGTTATAATCGGTCGCACCCATTTTCAGTGTGTCGGATGCGCTGCGATCGTCCGTGGTGAAGGCGATCTGCGACCAGTCCTGAAGGCCCTTTTCCAGAAGACCCTTGATGACATCCGGCAGGCTGTGCGGACGCAATTCCATGAACAGTCCATGGGTGAGTTTGTCCCAGAACTCTTCGAACGTCCATGCTTCATGATCTGACGAAAGTCCGGCGGCGGCAAAGGCATTGATGGTCGCAATATCGCGTATGCCTGCGGCATGTCCCTCCACGACGCCGCGCTGCTCGAATGTGGCGCGGATCATCCCCCAAAGTCGGTCATAGGAGGGGTTGTCGCGATTCCAGACGGCGGGCCAGTCCATGACCTCGTCAAGACCGGCAACCATAAGACTTTCCTTCAGGAATGCCTTCTGCTCGTCATAACCAAGAAAGCCGCCACCATGCTCATATCCTGTCGGCGGTACGGCAGAGCCGGGCAGGGGGAAGATTTTGAGCGGCGATCCGGTCTCGCGTGCCTTCAGCCAGAATTCCAGCGTCTTGGCGCCATTCACATTGGAAAACTCGTGGCTCGCCTCGCAAGTCCAGGTGTTGCCACGCGGGAGCACAAGTGCTGCCTCGTATTCCGGTGTCAGATGCGAGCTTTCGATATGCTTGTGGACCTCGCCCAGACCAGGGATGGCAGAAAGATCCGGTTCATGAACGCGCTTTTCGACCTGGCCCGGATAGGTTCCTGCCGGACCGACATAGGCGATACGGCGGCCTTTGATGATGATCTCCTGATCCAGGCTCCAGGTGCGCGTCGCCACATCCAAAAGACGACCCACCCGCAAGGCGGTATCTGCGGGTTGCTTGCCCAGTGCAACGAGCGTCAACTCCTGACGGATGGCCACCTCTGCCGCTGAACTCGGGTTGATGTCCAAGGAGTGGCGGTGGGAAGTGCTGGTCATGGGGGGCTCCCTCGCTGGATGCGAGTACTGAAGGAAACTAAATCAGTTCAATGGAATAGATGCTTCACCGTATAGCGGCAACTGTCAAATTAGCCGGTGGATCTCATAACGCGACGGCTTCTTTTCCGTCTTCTTCGATGCGGCGGATAATCGGATAGACAACCTGACCGTCCTCTTCCCCGCGGGGAAAGTGTCCATCCCGGTGTCGCTTTTCTGCCTCCTTGTAGCCGGCGGGGGAAACGCCGATATAGTGCTTGAACATGCGGGAAAAGTAATAGCTATCGAGATAGCCCACCATCTCCGCCGTTTGCTTCACCGAACGTCCTGCTGCCAGCAGGCCCATGGCGCGCTCCATCCTTTTGAATTCCTGATATTTTGTCGGCGTAAGACCCACCTGTCGTCTGAAAATGCGGCGGAAGTAATCCACATTATAGGGGATGGACGCCAGGACGAGGTCCACGATCTCGTTGTTGAGCGGTTCGGCAGCGATGCGGCTGGCAGCGACCATGACCGCAAGTGACAGGGCATCCGGATTGTCGACAGTCGCTTCCACCTGCTGGCGCCACCCCAGGAAGGCCGCCTCGATATAGGCAATCAGGAACACCATGAACATGTGATGCTGGGCAAGTGTCGTGGAGGACAGCGGTGCGGTCTCTCGATAATGCCCGACGAGTGGTTCCAGCATGTCCCAGCGAGGCAGATGCACCGCGCGCCGCAGTTCCATCTGCTGAATCATGTCCATTCGACCGAATACATCCAGCGTGAAGTGCTGTGCAGCACCCGTATAAAGTTCGGACGATGTGGACCGGCCGATAAAACGGGTGTTGGCATCGATCAGCAGAGCCATTCCCGGCCGCATTTCGATAACCTCATCTCCAATAGCATAGGTCGCTGATCCTGTAAGACATATGATAAGATCGTGAACGCTATTCGATTTGTCGATCATCCAGCTGGGTGAGTGCAACATCTTGATCGTAGAACGGGTTAGCTTCAGAGTCAGGGCATGAACCGGAATTGCGCCCAAAGGCCCATGTTCGTTTTTATCCATCTTTTTGTCCTGAAGCCTCTATTCTCTTCAACTCGTATGACAAGGATATTACGCCCAACTGATGGGGTTGCATAGCTCTATCGCCTGTTCAATGGGAGGAGCGGGTCAAGATCGTACTAATCAGCGGAATTTTCGCTGAGGGAGTAGGGTTTTACCGACGACTTTAGATGCAGATTTCAGACTATAAGATTGTCGATCGTCCGGCCAATTGCGTAAGCGCCTTCAGACGCGATTCCTGGCCTGCTCCGGCGCAGAAAATGCCGAATGCAGGCCCCCTAAATCTGTATGACATGTTCTTCGGGCGCAGGAAATGCGGAGGTACGGCATGAGCGGGGATAGCCGTTTCCTGGGGCTGGTCTACCTGGCGCCCTACATCATCGGGTTGATGGTGTTCACGGCACTGCCATTTGCAGCGTCGTTCTATCTGAGCTTCACCGATTACAACCTGATGAGCGCTCCGATCTTTACCGGTCTTGAGAACTACGTGAAGCTGTTTACCAGCGATCGCACATTCCGTAAGTCGCTGTGGGTTACGCTGGTTTATGTGTTCACGACGGTTCCGCTGAAACTGGCCTTCGCACTCTTCATAGCGGTCATTCTGAATTACAAGCTGAAGTTCATCAACTTCTTCCGGACTGCCTTCTATGTGCCTTCTATCCTCGGTGGATCGATCGCCATTGCAGTCATGTGGCGCTATCTGTTTGCAGATGTCGGCATCGTGAACATGGGCCTGGCTGCTATCGGTTTCGAGCCTGTCAACTGGTTCGGCGATCCAACCAATGCGCTGTTCACCATCACGCTTCTGCGGCTTTGGCAGTTCGGCTCGGCCATGGTGATCTTCCTCGCGGCTTTGCAGAGCATCGACAAGTCTCTCTACGAGGCAGCCTCGATTGACGGCGCAGGCAAATTCGCCACCTTCTGGCACATCACCATGCCGCTGATCACGCCGGTCATTTTCTTCAACCTGATCATGCAGATGGTTCAGGCCTTCCAGGAGTTCAACGGCCCTTACATCATCACGCAGGGCGGTCCGCTGAAGTCCACCTACCTCCTGCCTCTGTACATCTATGAGGAGGCCTTCAAGCGGTTCGATATGGGCTATGCCTCTGCAATTGCCTGGGTTCTCTTTGCCATCATCATGGTCCTGACCGTCATCGCCTTCTGGTCCTCGCGCCATTGGGTCTACTACGCCGGCGACAAGAGGAGCTGATCCCGTGACAGATCACGCACTTTCCACTCCACTCTCCGTTGATCGCGAAGCGGAGCAGATCTTGAAGGCGCAGCGTCGCCGCCAGATTATCAGCGCCACTCTTCGCTATGGTGTGCTGTTTTCCGTTGGTCTGGTCATGCTCTATCCGCTGATCTGGCTGATCGGGGCGTCGTTCAAACCGAACTCGGAGATCTTTGCGGGCGCAGGCTTCATTCCGCACGAGGGGACGGTCGCCGGCTACGTCAACGGCTGGCAAACCTCGACGCCCTACACGTTCGGTCGCTTTTTCTGGAATACCTTCCTGATCGTCATTCCGAAGATCATCGGTACCGCCATCTCCTGCACTGCCGTGGCTTACGGTTTCGCCCGCTTTGATTTTCCAGGCAAGAAGATCCTGTTCGCGTCCCTGATCGCGACGCTGCTCTTGCCAAACGTCGTGACCCGCATCCCGCAGTACCTTTTGTTCCGCGATCTGGGCTGGCTCGACAGCTTCCTTCCGCTCTGGGTTCCGTCTGCTTTTGCGGGCGATGCCTTCTTCGTTTTCATGCTGGTGCAGTTCCTGCGCGCCATTCCGCGCGACATGGAAGAGGCCGCCCGTGTTGATGGCGCCTCCACCTGGCAGGTTCTGCTGTTCATCGTGGTGCCGCTTTTAACGCCCGCCCTGATCTCGGTCTGCCTGTTCCAGTTCATGTGGACGATGAACGACTTCCTCGGCCCGCTCATCTACATCTCGTCGGTCGACAAATTCCCTGTCTCGCTGGCGCTCAAACTCTCGATCGATACCACCGAAGCCTTCGAGTGGAACCGCATCCTGGCCATGTCCGTGCTCACCATCATGCCTGCGCTGATCGTGTTCTTCGTGGCCCAGAAATACTTCATCGAAGGCATCTCCGCCGGTGGCGTGAAAGGATAAGACGATGGCTCGCTTGCAGCTTAGAAATCTGGAAAAGGATTATGGCGGCTTCAAAGCCGTGCATGGGATCAACCTCGATGTGAATGACGGCGAGTTCATGGTTCTGGTCGGGCCATCCGGCTGCGCCAAGTCCACGACCTTGCGCATGATCGCAGGTCTTGAGCGGGTCACGGGCGGAGAAATCCGTATCGGCGACAACCTCGTTAACGACAAGGCTCCCGGCGAGCGTGGCATTGCCATGGTGTTCCAGAATTATGCGCTCTATCCGCATATGAAGGTCCGGAAAAACCTTTCCTTCGGTCTGCGCCTGAAACGTCGTCCGAAGGATGAGATCGAGCAGGCGACCCGCGACGTGTCCAACATTCTCGAAATCGGGGATTATCTGGAACGCCTGCCGAAGCAGCTTTCTGGCGGGCAGGCGCAGCGCGTGGCAGTGGGGCGCGCGCTCATCAAGAAGCCGCAGGTCTTCCTGTTCGACGAGCCGCTATCCAACCTCGATGCGAAACTTCGCGCCTCGATGCGCGTCCGCATCACCGATCTTCATAAGCAGCTGAAGGCAGACGGTCTGCAATCTACCGTCGTCTATGTCACCCACGACCAGACGGAAGCCATGACCATGGGCGACCGCATTTGCGTGATGAAGGAAGGCCGCATCATGCAGGTGGCCGACCCCGTCACGCTATACAATCGCCCAGCCAATTCCTTTGTCGCAGGCTTTATCGGTAGCCCTGAAATGAACCTGATGGAAGCCGATCTGGCTGACTCCACCCTTTCCATTGGCAGCCAGCGCCTTCCGCTCGGATCGGACGTCATGGCGCGTCTGAGCCAGATGGCAGCGAAGCGCCTGACGCTTGGCGTTCGTCCGCAGCACTTCCGCGTGGCAGGATCAGATGAGGCCGGCACGCTTGCTGGCAAGGTTTCCCACGTCGAGTTCATGGGCCACGAGGTCTATCTCTACGTGAAGGTCGAGGGTTCTCAGGTCATCGCCGTGGTGCCGTCTGCCCAGTACGATCGCAGCAAGATCAGCGGCGATACGGTCTATCTCGCACCGCAGTCGGAAAACATCCATTTGTTCGACCGCGTGAGCGGCGAAAACATCTCACTAGCCAAGCTTGATTAAACGCGTTCGGGGAGGAACGACCATGAAACTGACGAAACTTCTGCTTGCTACGGCCTTCGCAGCCACCAGCCTTGGGCAGGTCAGCCAAGCTGCCGATCTACGCATGTCCTGGTGGGGTGGCGACAGCCGACATAAGGTAACACAGGAAGCCCTGAAGGTCTGCGGCGACAGATATGGCCACAAGATCGCGGCCGAGTTTACCGGCTTCGATGGTCATCTGGAAAAGGTGACCACCCAGATCGCAGGCGGCACGGAAGCCGATATCATGCAGATCAACTGGCCATGGCTGCCACTCTTTTCCATCAAGGGTGATGGCTTCGCGGATCTCAACCAGTTCAAGGACATCATCGATCTCAGCCAGTGGTCCGCCGATGATCTCGCTGCTGGCACGATGAACGGTAAGCTGAACGGCTTGTCTGTATCGACGACGGGCCGCGTGTTCATGTTCAACAAGACCGCGCTCGACAAGGCAGGCGTTGCGATCCCGACCACTTGGGACGAACTCTTCAAGGCCGCCAAGGCAGTGAAGGAAAAGATCGGCCCTGATGCCTATCCGATGAATGCGGTCAAGGAGACGGCGGTTCTTCTGATCTCGCTGAATGCGACACAGTCGACAGGCAAGGACCTTGTCGACCCGGCCACGAAGAAAGTCGCCTGGAAGCCTGAAGAGCTGGCCAAGGCCATCGATTTCTACGGCAAGATGGTCAAGGACGGTGTCGTGATGTCGCAGAAGTCTGTCGCGGCAGAAGGCAACCTCAACCTGTTCGAAAGCCCGAAGTGGGCAGATGGGCGCATTTCCGGTTCCTATGAATGGGATTCGACCTTCTCCAAATATGCTGATCCACTGAAGGGCCAGAAGCTGGAGCCTGTCGCCATCCTGAAGGCAAGTGATGCGAAGACCGATGGTGTCTACCGCAAGCCTTCAATGGTCTTCTCGATCTCGAAGCGTTCGAAGGATCCGAAGGCTGCGGCCCAGATCGTCAACTGCCTGCTGAACGAGCCGGAAGCCATCAAGATCCTCGGCACTTCGCGTGGTCTTCCCGCCAGCAAGATTGCAGCTAAGACCCTGACGGACGGCGGTAAGATCGAGGCGGAACTTTTGAAGGCGCATGACATCATCGTCAAGGCCAACGGCCCCACCGTTTCGCCGCTGAACGAGCATCCGGAAATCCGCTCCGTCTTCCTCGATGCGCTCGAAGAATATGCTTACGGACAGATTGATTCCAAGGAAGCCGCAGAAACCATCATCGATGGCGTGAACGGTGTCCTGAAGAAATTCTGATCCTCCCAGGGCATCGCGCGAGGATGTCGCGCGGGGCCAACCTCCCGCTTTCCGAGGACATGTCCATGTCGCGACTAGCGCTGATTGCCGTGAGCACCCGCACGGCGACTGTCAGCATTGATGCCGAACAGAGCCACTTTTTACTGGCCGAATTGGTAGACTGGCGTCTCATCAACGATGAGAGTGAGACTGTTGCCACCGGAGTTGCCGATCAGGCCGTATTCACGATCCACGACCTGCAACCTTCGACACGATATCGCCTCCTGTGCGACAGAGACGAGCTCGACATCAATACCAGTAGGGAGAGCACCCTCGTCAACATCGTCGACGAGGGTGCATCACTGGAACTGGACGATAATGCGCCACGCATACAGGCGGCGATCAATACGCTTCCGAATGGTGCCACACTTGTCATTCCTGCTGGTACGTTCCGCTCAGGACCTCTGTTTCTGAAGAGCAATATGACTTTGCTTCTGGAGGAAGGTGCTGTTCTGCTGGGCCATGAAAACCGGAAGCACTATCCTATCCTGCCTGCGCGCCATGCCGATGGTCGGGTTCTTGGAACCTGGGAAGGGGTGGCGGAAGCCTGCTTTGCCAGTCTCATTACCGCCATCGACTGCCAGAACCTGAACATCACCGGAGCCGGGCTGATCAACGGTGGCGCCGATGCGGCCGATTGGTGGACGTGGCCGAAGGAGACCCGCGATGGCGCCCGGCGTCCCCGCACGCTGTTCGTTTCGCATTCCGACCATGTGCAAGTGACTGGTCTGACGATATGCAATTCACCCTCCTGGACAGTTCATCCCGTCTTCTGCCGGGACTTTCTGGCTGCGGATCTGCGCATATCCAACGATCCCCATTCGCCCAACACCGACGGTTTGAACCCGGAATGCAGCCGGGATGTCAGATTGGTGGGCATCCATTTTTCCGTCGGCGATGACTGTATCGCCATCAAGGCAGGGAAGAGGGATCTGAAAGGCGGACTGGACCAGCCCTGCGAAGGCATCCTCATCGAGAATTGCCATATGCAGCGCGGGCATGGCGGCGTCGTGATCGGAAGCGAAATGAGCGGCACGGTGCGCGACGTTACCATCCGCAGATGTTCTCTGCGGGCAACCGACCGCGGCCTTCGCATCAAAACCCGGCGCGGACGAGGTGGTCAGGTGAGCAATATCTCACTGGATGATTGCTATATGGACCAGGTTGCAACGCCGCTCGTGATCAACGCATTTTACTTCTGTGATGCGGACGGAAAGTCCGATTACGTTCAATCCCGATCGGCGCTTCCTGTTACCGATGCCACGCCAAAGATATCGGGGATTCATCTTCGAAATGTCGTTGCGGA
This sequence comes from Affinirhizobium lemnae, assembly GCF_022968395.1. GTDB lineage: Bacteria > Pseudomonadota > Alphaproteobacteria > Rhizobiales > Rhizobiaceae > Neorhizobium > Neorhizobium lemnae. The sequence goes on along the minus strand of NZ_JALJQZ010000009.1, from coordinate 128,713 downwards.
CAACGTGGGTATTGCCGCAGCCGCATTTTATGGTCTGCCAGAATCGCCCGTGACGGGAATTTCAATCGAGAACTATCGGGTCACATTCGATCCGAATGCCAAACCGGATGTGCCGGACATGGCCTGCGGTTTCATCCCCCTTCGTCATGGCGGGATCATTGCCGAAAATGCCGAATTCGATCGCCGTGATGGGATCGTCCTGACTCCTTCTTTGCAGAGTGTTTCCGCATGAACATCAACCTGCCTGACTATTTCGACGCTTATGCCCGAGACTACAGCCTCTACAAGGGAGGAGCCTCCTGCTATGAAGACGGCTGTCTGTATCGCGGTCTCATCATGCTGCACGAGGCAACGGGCGAGGAGCGTTGGTTCCGTCATCTGAAGCGCCTCGCAGACGCTCAGGTCGGCCCAAACGGGGAACTGGCTGGTTACACAGTTGACGAATACAACATTGACAACGTGCTTCCCGGTCGTGCGTTTCTCTACCTTGCGAGGCGCACCGGCGACGATCGCTATCGCAAGGCGGCGGATCTGCTGGCGAAACAGCTGGAAACACATCCGCGGATTGAAGCCGGACCGCATTGGCACAAGTTGCGCTATCCGCATCAGGTCTGGCTGGACGGCCTTTACATGGCTTTGCCATTCAAGGCGGAATATGCGGCGGCTGCCCGGCAGTCCAGGCTTGCCGAGCAAGCACTTGGCGAAATGCTGACGGCTCTTCGCCTGACTGAAGACAAGGATGCCAATCTCTATCGCCACGGCTACGATGAATCGCGGCAACAGAAATGGGCTGATCCGGCGACAGGTCTTTCACCCGCACATTGGGGACGCTCCCTTGGCTGGTTGGCCATGGCGCTTGTGGATCTGATCGACGCCCTGCCACCGGGAGCTTCCACCAATCAGCTTTCTGCCAGGTTGCTATCCCTGCTGCTGCGGCTACAGGAAATGCAACTTTCCGATGGTCGCTGGCTGCAGGTCATCGATCAGCCGGAGCTCCCCGGTAATTATCCAGAGAGTTCCGCGACGGCGATGCTGGCCTATGCGTACATGAAGGCTGCGCGCCTGCCCGGACTTTCACCCGCTCTGGCGGATACCGGTCAGAAAGCCCTGGATGGGTTGATGACCAACGCTATGATCAAGAACGCAGATGGCCGAACCGTCCTCGGCAATATCTGCTGCGTGGCCGGGCTTGGTGGTTTCGACGGCAATTACCGGGATGGTACGGCCGAGTACTATCTGACCGAGGTGCTGCGCGATGACGACATCAAGGGTGTCGCGCCACTTATGATGGCCTATTCGGAACTCGTCAGCGCCGGCGATGCAAGGGCAGGCCAGCACCGGATACCTGCATAGCCTTTTGCCTATAACTCGTGGATCTGAACATCGGGAACCACGGATTTTGCAATATCGCATAAATGCCGGTGGTGGGTCAGGTAGATCACCTGACCCATGGTCGCCATGTGTCCGAACAGCCGGAAAACTTCCTCAGAACGCGGTTCGTCAAATGTTTCCATGATGTCGTCAGCGACGAAGGGAATTGACGGGCGAACGGCCGCGAATTCTTCGTAGCCCGCAAGTCTCAGTGCCAGATAGAGCTGGTAGCGCGTACCGGTCGACATGGCATCCGATAGCTTGGAGCCTCCATCCCTCGTCACACCGATCAGAATCTCCTTGCCACCATCGGGCTGGGTGCTGAGACCTGAATATTCGTTTCGGGTCATCTGCCGGAAAGCCGTCGAGGCCTTGGTCATCATCGAACTGCGGTGTTTCTCGCGATAAAGGCTCAATGCAGTCTCGGCAGCCATGGTGCCGACACGCAAACGAAGATAGCGCTGGGCCTGCTCCTGGATATCGAGAATGATGGTCGCGCGTCGTGCTTCCAGGCGCGCCACTGCATCATCGCCGCCAACCGCATCGATCTTGTCCTGGGCCCGCGTCAGCTCCGCATAGAGTTCGCGCGATCGCTGAGACAGGTTCTCGATCGTTTGCGTCAGCTGTTGGACATCCGACGCCGCGCGTTCCGCATCCAGCTCGGTCAGCATGCGAACAGCATCATCCAGGTTGTTCACAGACAGCATGTCCAGCAGTTGATGGCGAAGTTCGGCCGCGCGTGCGTCCAAACGGTCGCGCTCTGCGGCCCGCTCCAGATATTGGCTGACGGCATCCAGACTTTCGACCCCGAAGAATGACGTGAATTCTGCCTTGCGCGATGCGTGGGCCGCGAGCCGTAGTTCGACAGCGTCAAGAGCTTCCTTCTGCCTTCCAAGATCGGCCATCCGGGACTGCCGGTGCAATTGCAGCTGTTCCACTTCTTGTCTGCCACGTTCCAGTCGGCTGGCAAGAGCGATCACATCCTCATCAGTCTCGATCCAGCCGACGGACGCGCAAAGCTCTCGAACCTGTTCTGCAAACCGGGCAATGTCCCGTGCCATCAGTTCCGTGCGATGAGCTAGCTGATCGCGCTGTCCAATGAGACGGGGCAGATCCGTCAGTCGGTCGAGAATGCCACGCACCGCGGCGGGGTCCGTCTCTTCCGCGAACCAGGTCCGGTTCAGCGCGGTCATCCACTCCTCGCGCCATTCGTCCTGCGCTTGGCAAGCGTCTGCCAGATCCTGCTGGCGCTCGCTCAGATCGCGCTGCAGCTCGCCAAGTCTGTTCGCTTGCTGGTGCCGCTCCCGGGCCTGTTCCTGACCTGCAGTCAGCCATTCACTGATGGCATCGAGTTTTCCTTCGAAATCAGCTGGTGAAGGTTGAATGTCTGGAATGTCCGAAAGCAGCAGGTTCAGCTCTTCTAGCTGCTGCCGTTCCGTTTCCTGTAACTCCTCCACTTTATCGTTGGCGTCGGCCCAGCTGTCGTAAGCGTAAAGGTAGTCTGCCCGCGCTCTGGAGAAACCTTCGATCCATGAGATCACCGCCGGGATGTCTGCTTCCTTTCCGCGCTCGAAAGGCAGTACCTCCATCAGACGATGCAACAGATCCGTTCGTTCCTGGCTGATCTCAGCGAGAGCCTCTTCGGTCTCCCGGAGCTTCACCGAAAGCGCCTGCCGCTCTTGCCGCAGTCGCCGCCACTCAACCAACTCCCCGGAGTGGGCAAGACGGCTGTCGCTGACCTTGTCGTACTCTTGCATCAAGGCGTCGAAGGATTGAGCGGTCTCCGCGGTCAAACTGCTGAGATGCTGCTGCCATGCCTCGTTTCGACGCTGGCGTAGCGCGGCGGCGGATGCGTCATCAAAATTTTCCGCCTCGCTACGCGATGCAGCAAGACGCGCCTCCGTCTCCGCAAGCCGCGTGCGGGTTTCGCGCAGGCTTTCCTTCATCCGGGCCGTCTGCCGGTCCAATTCCGCAGACTGCTGACGCCAAGCCTCCATCTGCCGAGGATCGGGCACTCTCAGAGACCTAAGCTCGTCGGCGGTCCCCTCCCTGGGCAGGAGAGCGGTCGCGGTCTGTTCTACCTGCCGCCGTAGTCGCTCCAATCCCCGTTTCTCCAACGTGATAAGGGAACGAGTGTCGCTTTTGCGAAGCCGCTCGAGGACCGCGGTCACCTGCCGGTCCTTTTTCTCATCACGATCGGACGAGGAATGGTCCGCTAGTTTTACGGCGGCAAGTTCAATGGCGGCTTCAATGCGTTCAACTTCGCGCTGAACGGTCTTCAACGTCGCACTGATGCCAGATCGCGTTTCGATCAAATCGCGAAGCTTGCCCGTCAGAGCCGGTGAAAGAATGAGCGTTTCAGGCTGATTTTCACCTTCTTTGCCAAGCGTGCGCAGAGCCTGCTGAAGAAGTGCCTGACTTTCGGCCAACTCAAGCTGCCGTCTCTCGAGATCCTTTACTCCGGTAATATGGCGCGCCTTTTCGAGCGTCAGCGTGGAGATTGCATCTGCTGCCTCGCGGATCTTGGGATCTATGGCAATTGCCGCAATCTCGCTTTCAAGGCGCTCGATAGATGCCGCAAGACCGGCCTTCTCTGTTTCCAGCTGCGTTTCATCGCGCATAGCTTCGGCAAGAAGGGCGGCCCATTCTCTGGGCGGACGCGGAAGATCTGCCAGTGGCACAAGAGCTTCTTCAGTGCGCCGCAGTTCGCGCAGCAAAGGCAGCGCGCGCAATTCCGCCTGCAATCTCAGCGCCTCGACCTGCGCGCCTGAAAGTTCTTGAAGGACTGTGCTGTAATTCTTCTGGACTTGATCGCGGGTCGAAACAAGGCCGGCGAAGGCCGGGGCATAGGTGTCGATTTCGTCCCGTTCCGCCTTCAGCCCAGCCAGTCGCTGCTTCAAATCGGCCAGTTGCGTGGTGCGGGCTCGCTTTTTGTGAAAGGCGAAAGCCTCTTCTTCGGTCGCGTTCAAAACGCGGCTAAGTTCGGCAAGGCCTGCGCTTGCGGAAAACAGAAGCTCCCCCAGATCCCCCTTGCTTTCCACAATCGCACGTCCGCCATCCTGCAGCGAATGCTCATCAAGCGAAAACATGGCCTTGTAGGAGTCACGCGTCAGCCCGCCCAGTGCAGATGCAATAACGGCTTCCGGCAGTGGTTGACCAGAGCGATCAAGGAGTGCGTTTGTCCGCTTCTTGATGCGGATGAAATCCTGTCCGCGACCGTCGATCTCCAATCGCCCGCCGATTTGCATGGCGCTATAGGCATGCAAAAAATCGTAGGAACTCTTGTCGGGAATACCGAATAGCAGATCGAGATAGGCGGAGAATGCCGTCGATTTTCCCGCCTCGTTCAGACCGTAGACGATATGGAGGTCCGGCGAACCTTCTCGGTGTGCGCCAAAGTCGAGCACGCGGTCGGTAAACTTGCCGTAGCGCGTGAGATCGAGCCGGGAAAGACGCATCAGTTCTTCTCCCGATCAACGGAGGCCAGTCGCGAAAGGATGTCTTCGCTGCCCTGTGCTATCAACTGATCGACGAGGCTGTCGAAACTTTCGGTATCCTTTCCCGCAAACTGCCTTGCTTCTGCGGGAAGATCATCAAGAAGCTGGGTGACGAGCTCGCGCACCTGCTCCCTGTAACCCGCCGAGGGGATGACCTGACGGTGAATAATCTCCTTGAGCTCAACCACCGGATCTCCACCTGATACGCCGACAGGCGCCGAGGGTGGGCTCACATCCAGCTCGAGCTTTTCGATCCAGACCCGCCCGGTTCTTTCCGCGCGCTGTTCGGCTTCAGCCAGAAGCAGATCCATGTCACGGCGCATCGTCCAGGCCAGAGGCGTTTCGCCAATCAGACGCAGACGCGCAACGAGATGGCTTGAGAGGGTACGTATTCTTTCGCGCTCCAGAGTGGAGCCAATGCGTTCTGCGAGATCTGTCCATTCCGTCAGGCCTGACACGTCGACGTCGATACGAGCAAATTGTGCAATGCTCGTGAGGCGTTCTTCGATCGCCAGACTACCATCGTCACGAACAGTCACCAGCGTGACGCTTTTTTCTCCTGCCTCGTTGATATCACGCCCCTGTGGCATGCCGGGCATGATGACCGTCCGTTCTCCTGCGTGATGCGTCCGCTGGTGAATATGGCCAAGAGCCCAGTAGTGAAAGCCGGAGGCATGCAGTTCGCTGACGGAGCAGGGTGCATAGAGATCATGGCCTGGCGCGCCAGCGAGACTCGTATGCATGATGCCGATGTTGATTGCGCCGGAAACTGCCGGTTTGTATTTCGGCAGAAGGCTTTCCGGAGCCTGTGGCTTGGCAAAGCTGAGGCCATGGATGGCGACCGTGTGGTTCCCGGCGTTCAATTCAACACTTTCGGCGCGCCCGGAAAACACTTTGACCGAAGGCGGTAGTACCAATTCCTGGGTGATGCGGGATAGAGCATCGTGATTACCGCGGATCTTGAAGACGTTGATATTCGCCTCATGCAGCCGCTGCATCTGCGTTGCCAGGAATCGCGCAGTCTTCATCGAGGTCTGGTCGCCGTCGTAAAGATCTCCGGCGATGATCAGCGCATCGACCCGCTCTTCAAGGCAGAGATCGACGATACGCACAAGCGCTTGCCGTGTGGCATCGCCAATGAGTTCTGCCAGCTCCGCATTGCGCAGCGAAAGGCTCCGCAGAGGAGAATCGAGGTGAATGTCGGCTGTGTGTATGAACCTGAAAGCCATGCCTCGGTCTAGCCGGAATAGCATCTGCGTTCAACGTCTATCGATCTTTGCACACAACCATGAATCGGTATTGGCCAGCGAATTCCATCCATCCTACTTTTCGTTGACAACGGCAGGATTCTTACCATATTCAGCGCAAATTCCGAGGGGAGTACCTGTACGGTGCTGAGATGGCGGTGAGCCGGACCCTTGAACCTGATCCGGGTCATGCCGGCGTAGGAACGGAAAATCGCTCGCAAAGCGCTGCTTCGCTTCATCCGCTGATCCTGATCGAATGTGATGATCGGGGAGCGGGCCGTGGCATATTGCCCTGCCGGGATGTTTGACCGCTGGATCTTGCGTTGCTGTGAGTGGCGCGCATGATGGTTCAACGCACGCTCCTTGCTGTCATTCTCCTCCTGCTCGTGTGGCAGGGCGTCATCGTTGTTCTGGAGCCGCCGCGCTATCTCCTGCCAGCGCCCATGGCCGTGCTGGATGTCTATCTGAAGCAGACAGGCTTTCTCCTGCATCACAGCCTGCTGACAGCTAGCGAGATTCTCGTTGGATTGGTTCTGGGTGCGCTGCTCGGTGCTGGCACTGCCCTTGCCGTGGCAGCCTTCCCGAGAGCAGGACAGATCGTGTGGCCGCTTGTGCTGGTCCTCCAGGCCTTTCCGGTCTTTGTGCTCGCGCCATGGCTGGTCATCTGGTTCGGGTTCGGGATAGCCTCGAAAGTGGCGATGACCGTCATCATCATCTACTTTCCGGTTGCATCTGCGTTCTACGATGGCTTGCGCAGAACTGATAGCGCCATGCTGGATGCTGCGGCGCTGACGCAGGCGAGCCACTGGCAAACACTGCGATATCTGCGCCTTCCGCTGGCGCTTCCATCCCTGATTTCCGGTCTGCGGATCGCTGCCCCCCTGGCCCCGCTGGGCGCGGTTGTTGGCGAATGGGTCGGCGCCGCGGGCGGGCTTGGCTTTGTCATGATGCAGGCCAATGCACGTCTTCAGACCGATGTGATGTTTGCTGCCATGGGCGTGCTGGCGCTTTACACGCTGGCTCTGCGTCTCGGGGTGGACCGCTTCACGGCGGGCCTTGCGCCCTGGGCGCGCGATCTCAATCACTCAACTCCTTCTTTTGCCAAATTCAAACCGGGACTTTCTTCATGAAACGCTTTCTTGCAGCGCTTGTCGCGCTGGCTGCCCTTGCCGTGCCTGCGTCTGCCTATGCCGCAGACAAGCTGAATGTTTTGTTGGAATGGTTCGTGAACCCGGATCATGCGCCGCTGGTTGTGGCACAGCAGAAAGGCTATTTTGCGGATGCAGGGCTTGACGTGAAGCTCATTCCGCCGGCGGATCCCTCTGCCGTTCCGCGTCTGGTGTCGACAGGCGAGGCAGATATCGGCATCCACTATCAACCCAACCTCTATCTCGATACTGCCGCCGGGTTGCCTCTGGTGCGCTTTGGTACACTGGTCGAAACGCCGCTGAACACGGTGACGGTGCTGGCCAACGGCCCGATCAAGTCGCTCAAGGATCTCAAGGGCAAGAAGATCGGTTTTTCCGTTTCCGGTTTCGAGGATGCAATGTTGAAGCGCATGCTGGCCGGGGAGGGTGTTCAACTCTCGGACGTCGAACTCGTGAATGTCAACTTCTCGCTCTCGCCAAGCCTGATCGCAGGGAAGGTGGACGCCACGATTGGCGGTTTTCGAAACTTCGAGCTGACCCAGATGCGGATCGAAGGACATGAGGGCAAGGCGTTCTTTCCCGAGGAGCACGGCGTGCCGGTGTACGATGAGCTGGTTTTCGTGACCCGCAAACAGCTTGTTGCCGATCCCCGTCTCCCGCGCTTTCTCCAGGCCGTGGAAAAGGCCGCCGTTTATCTGACCAATCATCCGGATGAGGCTCTTGGCCTCTTCCTCAAAGCCTATCCGGATCTGGACAATGAGCTGAACCGGAAGGCTTTCGTCGACACGCTGCCCCGTCTTGCCAAGCGGCCAGCCGCGCTGGACCGTGCCCGCTATCAGCGCTTTGGCACCTTCATGGCCGAGAGTGGCTTGATCCCCAAGGCGCCTGCTGTGGACGATATTGCCGTGGAGCTGAAATGAGTGACGTCAAGCGGCAGCCGACTGCTGTAGATGCCGGCCTGCTTCTCGCCCGTGTTCGGGCCCAGAGACCGCGTGTCCATTGCCTGATGAATACCGTGGTCCAGAAGTTTACGGCAGATGGCATCACAGTCGTTGGTGGCATACCTTCAATGACTTCATCCCGCGATGAAATCGCCGACTTCGTGGCGAAGGCCGATGCGCTGACCATCAATCTCGGCACATTGGATGCCGAGCGCCGGGCCGTGATTCGTATCGCAGTCGATGTCGCGAATGCCAGCGGCAAGCCGTGGATCATGGATCCGGTCCATTGTGATTATTCACCGGGCAGGCTGGAGTTCGCTCGCGAACTCATTTCGCTCGATCCCACTATCGTGCGCGGCAATCGGGCAGAGATGAGCGTGATAGGCGATACGCGCGCCAGCCTTCGCATCCAGACCGGGCCGGTTGATGAACTGTCTGATGGCGAGCGGCGTGTTTCGATCCGCAACGGTCACCCCTGGATGGCTCAGGTTACCGGTACCGGATGCCTCTCGGGTGGCGTCATTGCCGCTTTCATGGCAGTTGAGCCCGATGCCTTGACTGCTGCGGCCTGCGCGCTCTCCGTCACCGGCAGTGCCGCCGAGATCGCTGCCACTCATGCACAGGGACCCGGAACATTCGAACCTGCCTTCCTCGATGCACTTGCGTCTATGGACGCGAATGAACTCAATCAGCGGGCAAGGATCGAAGCATGAGACAGGTGGACTATAGACTGAACGCCATTGTCGACGCATCCTTAAGCGATGTCGGCCACCTGCCGGAACTGGCAGCGATTGCTGCGAAGAGCGGCGCCACTATTGTGCAGTATCGCGACAAATCCGCGTCAACTCGGCTGATGATCGAGCGGGCTTCGGCCATCCGGCAGGCGATTGCCGGGACTGGAGTTCCCCTCGTCATCAACGATCGCGTCGACATTGCGCTCGCCTCTGGTGTCGATGGTGTCCATCTGGGCGCAGAGGACATGGATGCCGAAACGGCCCGTCGTTTGCTGGGGCCGGATGCGATCATAGGCGTGACGGTCAAGAAGCCTGCCGATGCCGCCTATGCGGGAAGTGCGCCTGTCAATTACGCCTGCATCGGCGGCGTGTTCGAAACGCTTTCGAAGGTCAACCCCGATCCACCGGTCGGCCTGGAAGGTCTGCGCGCCTTGCGTGACCAGATCCGTCAGTCGAAACCGTCTCTGCCAGTCGGAGCGATTGCGGGAATTTCGATGGAGCGTATCGGCTCGGTCATCGCGCAGGGGGCGAATGGTGTTGCGGCCATTTCCGCCCTGTTCAGGGCGCCGAATATTGCCGAAGCGACTGCATCCTTCCGCAAGGCTGTGGATGCAAGTTTGAAGGATAATGCACGATGACTGCCATTGCCCTGACGATAGCCGGATCCGACAGCGGGGGCGGCGCAGGTGTTCAGGCTGATCTGAAGACCTTTTCCGCCCTCGGAGTTTATGGCGCAAGTGTTGTGACAGCGATCACGGCGCAGAACACCCGCAGCGTGACAGCCGTTGAAGACATATCACCCGCCACGATCGCAGCACAAATGCGTGCCGTCTTTTCAGATCTTGCGGTCAATGCACTAAAGGTCGGCATGGTTTCGCGCAGTGAAACTATCGCAACCATCGCCGGCGAACTCGCCGCCTTTGTGGGTCCGGTCGTTGTCGACCCGGTCATGGTTGCCACCTCTGGCGATAGACTGCTGCGGGAAGACGCGATCGAAACGTTGAGAACACGGCTGATACCGCTCGCTGCAGTCGTGACCCCCAATCTGCCCGAAGCAGCCTTGCTGACAGGCAAGCCGGTTGCCGAAAACGCGGATGAAATGCAGGTACAGGCGAGGGCGATCTTGTCCCTTGGCGCAAAGGCCGTTCTCATCAAAGGCGGACATGGCAGTTCGGCTGAAAGTACGGATTTCCTGATCACCGCTGACCAGACAGTGGTTTTGACAGCAGAGCGTATCGAAACCACCAATGATCACGGAACCGGCTGTACGCTGGCGGCCGCGCTGGCCGCGGAACTGGCAAAGGGAGCCTCTCTCGAAGACGCCGCTCAATCCGCGAAATCGTATCTTCACGCTGCATTGAAGGCGGGCGTGGCGTTGAACGTTGGTTCAGGCCGGGGGCCGGTGCATCACTTCCATGGCTGGTGGCCAGCTTGATTGCGGGCTTTCGGGATAGGCTGGAGCGGTTGCTGGGAAATGCGCTTGCGGGCCTCATGGCAGTCCTGCTCGTGCTGGTGCTGGCAAATGTCGCCGCCCGTTACCTTTTCCGAACCGGCTTTCTCGGGCAGGAAGAATTGGCGATCTGGCTGCATCTTGCGCTGATTGCCTTGGCGATGCCGCTTGCCTATCGCGGCCCTCTTTCCATGCGTTTCGATGTCTTGAGGCGATGGCTGCCAGCCTCGTTCGCAACTACCTTCGATATCGCTGCCGACGCAGTCTCGGTCACGGCCGCGTTCGGGCTGTTCAATGGGGCGTTGTCCAGCATTTCAGCGATTGGTGGGGTATCGCCCACGCTTGGGCTACCGGAATGGATCCGGTTTGCCTTCTTCGTCACGGGTGGCCTGTTGTTGCTCGTCATGCTCTGCTGCGATCGCGTGCTTACCGGTCAGATACGAGGCCTGTTCGTTTCGCTCGTGATTGCCGGATTGCTTTACGGGTCATCGAAAATCGCGACGATTGATAGTGATTGGCCGCCCAGCCTTTTCATGGCGCTGATCGCCGGGTTCGGGCTCCTGGTTTCGGCACCACTGGCACATGCGTTCCTCGCAGCCGCCTGTTTCGCTCCGTTCTTCGGAGGTGCATTGCCGGAACCGGCACTCGTGTCTTCCGCTATCAACGGAATGTCGCGCTTCCTGCTCCTGTCGATTCCCTTCTTTCTGCTGGCCGGTGCCTTGCTCACGGTTTCCGGCACTGCGGAGCGACTGGTTACCTTCGCCGCTTCCCTTGTCGGTCATCGAAAGGGAGGATTGGCGCAGACTGTCCTGTTGACCAGTGTCATTTTTTCAGGTGCGTCAGGCTCATCCGTCGCTAACGCCGCCTTTGGCGCTTCCACGTTTCAACCACAACTGGTGCGAAATGGCTATCCACCTGCGCAGGCCGGCGCGATCATCGCTGCCTCTTCCGTCCTCGACAATGTTATTCCGCCCTCTATTGCATTCCTGCTGCTGGCCGCTGCGACAAATCTCTCGGTCGGTTCGCTGCTGACCGGAGGATTTTTCGCGGGAGGTCTGATGGCGCTCTGTCTGGCGATTGCGATAAGCCTGTCCGTGAAGGCCGGTCCATCCATGCAGAAGGCGAGCAGTCGGCAGAGGTGGAGTGCGGCCAGAAGTGCAATTCCCGCATTTGGATTGGGTATTATCGTCGTTGCCGGAATCCGCTTTGGCATTGTGACGCCGACGGAGGCCGCAGCGCTCGCTGCAGGCTTAACGCTTCTGCTGTCGTTCGCCGCGCGGGCAGAGGGCAGCAGCATCTGGTCCTGTTTTCGTCAGTCGGCTTTGGAAGCAGGAGCCATCGGCCTGCTGATCGGCTCTGCCGCGCCGTTTGCGTTTCTGCTTGCCGTCGATGGCGTGGCAGCTTCACTGACGGAAATCGTTCATTCGTTTGGCAGTTCACCGGTTCTGGTTCTGTTGATGGCGAATCTTGTTCTGCTGGTCGCCGGTCTGGTGCTTGATATCGGTGCAGCGATCCTGCTGCTTGGTCCTATCCTTGTTCCGGCAGCAGCCGCAGCCGGTCTCGATCCGATCCATTTCGGTGTCATTCTGGTCGTCAACCTGATGATCCATGGCCTGACCCCGCCACTCGGCATGCTCATCTATGTCGTCTCGGGCGTAACGTCCGTTCCCGCGTCACAACTGTTTCGCGCCGTCCTGCCTTATCTGGCTGCGCTGTTTGTATCCCTGTTTTTACTGTGCCTCGGCACGTTGATTTTCTGAAAGGTCTCAGAACATGTCTTCCATTTCGCGTCGTCTTTTTGTGAAAAGCACCATGACCGCTGCGTTGGCAGCACCGTTTCTGGCGCGATCGGCAGCTGCCAAAACGACGACGATCACGGTTGCCTCTCTCCTTGGCGAAGACAAGCCTGAGACAAAGATCTGGCGCTTTATCGCACAGCAGGTTGAAACGAAGCTGCCCGGGCGCTTCCGCTTCAACATCGTGCCGAACGGCGCGCTGGGAGGGGAGAAGGAAGTGGCCGAGGCGAGCCGCCTCGGTTCCGTACAGGCAAGCCTCTCGACCGTTTCGGCTCTTTCCGGTTGGGTACCGGAACTTCAGATCCTTGATCTACCCTTCCTGTTCAAGGATCCGGCACATCTTCGCCGCGTCGTCACAGGAGCAACCGGATCGGAGCTGCAAGCGAAGCTCGCGAAACAGAATTTCATAGCATCTGCGTTCATAGACTACGGCGCCCGCCATCTGCTCACGAAGGAGCCGATCACGTCGCCGGATGCCCTGCGCGGCAAGCGGATCCGGGTCATTCAAAGCCCGCTCCATACCAAACTCTGGAGTGCCTATGGCGCTTCTCCCATCGGTATTCCGATCACGGAAACCTATAATGCACTTTCGACCGGCGTGGCGGATGCCATGGATCTGACGAAGTCGGCCTATGCCGGGTTCAAGCTCTATGAGGTCGTGCCGTACCTAACGGAGACCGCCCACATCCGCGCTTCGGGCGTGGTCTATTTTGCGGCGAGTTTCTGGGGCGGGCTGTCCTCGGAAGAGCAGGTGGTTCTGACCAAGGCTGCACAGGACGGTGCGGAGTACTTCAATCGGCTGATTGTCGAGGATGAGGCTCGGTCCATGGAACAGGCTGCTGCAAAGGGTGGAAAGGTAATCCAGCCGGAAAACCTAGATGCCTGGAGAAACGGCGCCAGATCCGTCTGGAATGAATTCAGTGCCATCGTTGGCGGCATGCAAAAGATCGAGGCCATAGCCTCGGCCTGAAACTCTGTGTTCGTCGCTTCACAGATCAGCTTCCAATCCGATAGAACGGGATGATGGAAACGAGCCAAAGTGAAGAGCAGGATACGAAGCCCACGCCACGCATGCTGGCCTGGGCCAAGAATTCTGCGGCCTACCGTCTTTCGAAGCGGATGATGACCGAGCGACAGTTGGCCGATGCTATTGCACGCAAGGCGCGCGACAAATTCGAAGGTATTACTGCGGAGCAAATAACTGCTCTGGCAGCGGAAGCTGTCGCATTTGGTTACAGCGTGAAGGCGCTTGATGACAACGCCTATGCCGATATCCGGACGCGCTCCTCTCAACGCGCCGGAAAATCGAAGAAGGCAATCCGCCAGACGCTGGTACAGAAGGGTGTGGCGCGCGAAATTGCCGACGAGGCGGTGAGCGAAGCAAACGACCTCGTGGCAGCCGTCATCTATGCCCGCCGCCGTGCCTTTGGACCCTTCAGACGTGCGGAGCTGGATGACAAGCAGAAGGCGAAAGAGCTATCGGCCTTTGCCCGTCAGGGTTTTTCATTCGAGGTTGGAGCCAAGGTCTTCGCCATGGATCGCGATGAGGCAGAAGACTTGCTCTCAGAGCAATCCTTCGGGTAGACGCAAAGAGAAAAAGTGAACGCGGCCGACCGAAAAAGCGTCGAAAAATTATCGTTTATATTCAGGTACATGATGCTCTGCCGCCTTGATTTTGATAGGCAAATTTTGCCGCCCTGCAAGCTCGCCTCGACTTCGATCTAAAGGAGCCATTAACCTTTATTTTTTACTCATAGTGATGCCATTTTGTACGCGGTCGGTATCATGCAATTCAATCGAAACAACTTCCCCAATTCCCTCCAGAACGAACCCTCTGCGGAACCGGATCCGCAGGGTCAGCCCGTTCGGGATAACCGGATGACGACCGCTCAGCGCCCGCCGGAGGTGCCGCTGGATCAGGCGCCGTGGCAGGCCGCATTCAAGCTGGCGCCGAATGTTCGCTTTACGCGCACACCGGAGAGCGCAATTCCGAAGCGCACCCGCAACGAGCTTTCACCGCTGGCGCCGGAAGAACGCAAGCCCGCGGCGGAAAGCCGTCTGGTTGAACCGCTGGATATGGCCAAGCCCCAAGCGGCTGCGGAAACCCTTGCACCGGAACTCCTGGTCAATGCGCTGCAGGGCGCAGCGCAAGCCATGCAGCAGCCTGTTGCCAACCAGCCACCGGTTCAGCCCAAGGTCCGGCCGCAGCCATCACCAAGAGCCCTGATCGTGAAGCGCGCGCGCCCGAACTATCAGCCGGAAGAGGCCGAACTGAAGGCGGATGTAGCACCAGCCGAGGCCCCGGCACCTGTTGCCGAAGCGGTGCAGCCATCAGTTCCGCAGAACCCGGAGGCTTCCGTCCAGCCAGAGTTGGCGCAGCCGATGACTGCAAAGCCGGAAACCAGTCTGCCTTGGCTCTCTGATTTTGCGTTCTTCGAGGGAGATTTTCCGGTTGCCGACGTCGCTGTGGCCTCTGCTCCTGTCGCAACACCATTCCTGCCGCGTCGTCCGGCCGAAGTCATTCGTCAGCCACGCCCGGCATTGCAAAATTCGATCGTTTCCCTTTATCGCGAAGTTCGGCGTGCAGAGCCGCAGAAAACGGTTGCCGCAATCGAGCCGGTCCCGGCTCCGCAGGTTTCGGCAGCTGAATCGGTTGCACCCTATGTCGCTGTCGCCAATCAGTTGACGATTTCCAATACCGTTTCCTTCAACTGGACCACGGTCTGGCAGGGCGCTCATTCGCTTGACGATCTTCCGCTGATTGCTGAAGCGACATCTCAGGCAATGGAAATTGCCGCGGAATCCCAGATTGCCGCGCCTGTTCCAGAAGTGGTATTTGAACCGCCTGTTGCACAAGTGGCTCAGCCGCCCAGAACCATTGTACCGATCTCATCGCGTCCGACCATCACGCTTCCGGGCCTCGACGATCATCGCACCGTGCGTCCGAGCGACGAGAATTACGAGTTCCCGCCGATCTCTCTTCTGCAGCAGCCCTATGGACAGCAGACCGAGGCGCTGCAGCCTGATGCGCTTCAGCAGAGCGCGGGCCTTCTGGAAAGCATTCTGGAGGATTTCGGCGTCAAGGGTGAAATCATCGATGTTCGCCCCGGTCCGGTGGTAACGCTTTACGAATTCGAACCGGCGCCGGGTGTCAAATCGTCCCGCGTCATCGGTCTGGCCGACGACATCGCCCGTTCGATGTCAGCACTTTCGGCGCGCGTTGCCGTGGTCCCCGGACGTAACGTCATTGGCATCGAACTGCCGAACGCCGTGCGCGAAATGGTCTTTTTCCGCGAACTCATCGAGTGTGAGGACTATTGGGAGACCAAGCATCGCCTGCCGCTGTGCCTGGGCAAGACGATCGGTGGCGAGCCTGTCATTGCCGAGCTGGCGAAGATGCCGCACCTTCTGGTCGCTGGTACCACCGGCTCTGGCAAGTCGGTTGCCATCAACACCATGATCCTGTCTCTGCTTTATCGGCTTCGTCCGGAAGAGTGCCGCATGATCATGATCGACCCCAAGATGCTGGAGCTTTCCGTCTATGACGGCATTCCGCACCTGCTGACCCCGGTCGTGACCGATCCCAAGAAGGCCGTGCTGGCGCTGAAATGGGCGGTCCGCGAAATGGAAGATCGCTATCGCAAGATGTCGCGCCTCGGTGTTCGCAATATCGATGGCTACAATCAGCGCGCAGCACAGGCGCGGGAGAAGGGCGAGACGATCACCGTCAGCGTTCAGACAGGCTTCGACAGACATTCTGGCGAGATCGTCTACGAAGATCAGGAACTCGATCTGTCGCCGATGCCGTATATCGTCGTCATCGTCGATGAAATGGCTGACCTGATGATGGTGGCGGGCAAGGAGATCGAAGGCGCCATCCAGCGTCTGGCGCAGATGGCACGTGCGGCAGGCATCCATCTGATCATGGCGACACAGCGGCCATCGGTCGATGTCATCACCGGTACGATCAAGGCCAACTTCCCGACGCGCATCTCCTTCCAGGTTACGTCCAAGATCGACAGCCGCACCATTCTGGGCGAACAGGGTGCCGAGCATCTGTTGGGGCAGGGCGATATGCTGCACATGGCCGGTGGCGGGCGCATCATGCGCGTGCACGGACCATTCGTTTCCGATGCGGAAGTCGAACATGTCGTGACGCATCTGAAGGCGCAGGGACGTCCTGACTATCTGGGCACCGTCACCGAAGATGAGAGCGAGATCGATGCGGAGGCCGAGGAAGAAGGCGCCGTGTTCGACCGGACCAACATGGGTGCGGAAGAGGGTGACGATCTTTATGAGAAGGCGATCAAGGTCGTGATGAAAGATCGCAAGTGCTCGACTTCCTACATCCAGCGCCGCCTGTCCATTGGTTACAACCGTGCGGCCTCACTGGTCGAACGGATGGAGCAGGAGGGTCTGGTCGGTCCTGCAAACCATGTCGGCAAGCGCGAGATCATCTCCGGGCGCACACCCGGTTCTGACGAGGGCTGAATTGAACGGGGTGGCTTCACGCCACCCCAATCCTTAGGCGTTGCGGGCCGCCGTATAGCGGTTCTGCGGCATGGAGAGACCCAGATTGTCCCTCAATGTCTTTCCTTCATACTCTTCGCGGAAGAGCCCGCGCCTGCGCAGTTCCGGCAGGACCAATTCTACGAAATCGGTCAGACTTGCCGGTAGCGTCGGGCACATCAGAATGAAGCCATCGGCTGCCCCCGCCTTAAACCATTCCTCCATGAAATCCGCGATTTCTGTGGGCGTGCCGGTGATCCCGTTGCCGGTGCTTTTCTCGGCATAATGCCGGATGAGTTCACCGAGCGTATGCCCTTGACGGATGTAATCCGTCAGTTCCTCGAACAGCGCCTTCGAACCCTTGGGCTCGGCGGGCAGGCGCTCCATCGGAAACGGCTTGTCGAGCGGCGCGCCGGATAGGTCCGTTTCCAGGAACTCGCCCAGCATCCAGCGGCCAACATCCGGATGCAGATTGTCGATCAGAAAATCCACCTTCGCCTGTGCTTCCGCTTTCGTTGCGCCGACATTGATCACGACACCCGGCATCATCTTCAGGTCGCTGGTGCTACGACCGTATTTCGCCATGCGCCCCTTGACGTTTTCCGCAAACGCCTTGTTGCGCTGCAAGTTGGAGGCAAGACTGAAAACGATTTCGGCGGTCTTGGCGGCCAGTTCCATGCCGGGCTCCGAGCCACCCGCCTGGGCGATGACGGGGCGACCTTGCGGAGATGCTGCGATGTTGAGCGGACCCCGCACCTGAAAGTGCTTGCCCTTGTGGTTCAGCACATGCAGCTTGTTCTTGTCATAATAGAGCCCGGAGGCCTTATCGAGCACGAGCGCGTCCGGCTCGAAGCTGTCCCAGAGGCCAAACATGACATCGACGAATTCCTCACCGCGCTCGTAACGCCAGCTGTGTGGCGGAAGTCCGTCAAAGTTGTAGTTGTAGCCGGTTTCATCGTGGTCGGAAGTCACCACATTCCAGCAGGCGCGTCCGCCGCTCAGGTGGTCGATCGAGGCAAAAATCCGGGCCAGATTGAATGGCTCGTAGAAACTCGTTGATGCCGTCGCGACGAAACCCAATCGCTCGGTCAGAACAGACAGCGCCGATATGAGTGAAAGCGGTTCGAAGCGGTTCATTTTCGTCGGAGAACGGGAAAGCGCTTCTGCATCTCCAATGGCTGCCGCCGGGGAATCAGCCAGGAACATGAAATCGAATTTTGCCGCTTCCGAGATCCTTGCAACGTTCAGGAGATGGTCGATCCGGTTCGCGCCCTGCACATCTGCTGCCGGGTGGCGCCACGCGGCCGGATTGAACCCGAATGTATAGACAAATGTACCAAGTTTCAGTTTGTCTGGACGTGCCATGGTCGGTGCTCCAAGTTCAATCAGGAGGTCGGGCGCAAGCCCTGGATGGGTGTAAAGTCAGCGGTCAGTCTGTGCTGATGGCCCGGATAGTTCAGCCGAACGCGAGTGACCGGTTCGCCTTGCCGCCAGGTCAGGCGTTGAACCACAAGGATTGCCGAGCCCTTGGCGACCTTCAGCAGCTTGGAAACACGTGCGTTGGAGCTTTCGGCAGAAATTCTGTGTTCGCCGGTGGTCCAGGCGACGTGATTGAGCAACCACGCGCCGGGTGCAAGGTTTGCAAAACTTTCGTTGGCAGCATCCGGGGCAGCGGAAAGACTGATGACCCTTTCTTCAAGACAGAAAGGCTCATCGTCCGCCAAATGTAGCACGGTGAGCGCGAGGAGGTCCTCTTTTTCCCGAAAGCCGGGACAGGTTGTTTCCTGCATCGTTGGGTGACGCTGGAGACGTTCGCAGATGGTATAACGGTAAGGCAGGTCGTGCGACTTTACCTCATCGGCCACATCGTAAATGGCGAGAATTGCGGTGCGGGTATCCTGTCGCTTGACGACGCTTCCGGTCTTGCGCCGCCGCAGGATGAGGCCGGACTGAGCCAGTTGTGTCAAAGCCTTGTTCACGGTCATCCGAGAACAGCCATATTGCTCTGTGAGAGCTTGTTCGGATGGGATCCGGTCTCCGGGCATCCATTCTGTGGAGAGAATGCGTTGCTCGATGTCGCGTATGATTCGCTGATGCAGCGAAGCGCGATTGCCGCTTGTATCTCCTCGATCAGAATCCGGGGTCGTATCCATGGACGTCATACCAGCATGGATGCGCCGCGATCGAGATAAGTATCCAGAAACTGCTCGAGGCGCGGGTGGCGCGGCTTGGCAAAAACGTGCCCTGGTGCACCCGCAAACAGGATCCGGCCCTGATCGAGGAAGCTGATCTGCTGCGCTACAGTCGCGGCAAAGCCAATCTCATGGCTGACGACGACCATGGTCATCCCCTCGGTGGCAAGGTCGCGCATGACGTTGAGAACTTCGCCAGTGAGTTCCGGGTCCAAGGCAGATGTCGGCTCGTCGAACAGCATGATCTTGGGCTGCAGTGCGAGTGCGCGGGCAATTGCGACGCGCTGCTGCTGTCCGCCCGAAAGTTGGGACGGATAATGGCCCGCACGGTTCGCAAGACCCACTTTTGTCAACTGCGCCAATGCGCGCTCTTCGGCCTCGGCCTTCGGCGCCTTGTGCACGGTCTTCAACGCCTCAGCAACGTTTCCAAGCGCCGTCATGTGTGGCCAGAGATTGAACTGCTGGAAGACCATGCCGATCTGCGAGCGAACACGCCGGATCTGCGCAAGCGGCAGTCTTTCGCGTTCGCCGCGACTGTTCTCGAAGAAGCCGAGAGCTTCTCCATTCACGGTGATCATGCCTTCGCTCGCTTCTTCAAGAAATGCGAGGCAGCGCAACAGCGTACTTTTACCTGAGCCGGATGGACCAATAAGGCAGGAGACCTGCCCCGCCGGGATCGTCAGGTTGATCGCTTCGAGAACGGTCGATGTGCCGAAACGCTTGACGAGATTTTGAACGGAAATGGCGGGAAGCGTCATGGCGCGGCAAACCTGTAGGTCGAAAGTCGAGCTTCGGCCGCTCGTCCCAGGCGGGCAGCGGCTTCCACGATGAACCAGTAAATCAGGGCGAGAAGGAAGATGGCCTCGAGGAAAGCATATTCCTGCGAGCCAATCGCGCTGACAGTCGTCGTCAGCTCCGGCACGGTGATGATCGACAGGACTGCCGACTCCTTCAAGAGGATCACGGCAAGATTGACCGAGGGCGGAAGGACGATCAGCGCCATCTCAGGCAGCAGAATGCGGCGGATGATTTGCAACCGTGACAGGCCGAGACACTCTGCTGCTTCGAAATGACCATGCGGCACCGCTTGGTAGCCTGCCCGGAATATCTCGGAATAATAGGCGGCCGCATAAATGCTCAGACCCAGCAGACCGCAGGGTATCGGATCCAGCGATATGCCAATGAACGGACCGCCGTAGTAGACGAGGAATATCTGGATCAGGAACGGCGTTCCACGCAGCACCTCGACAATCAGGCCCAGCGGCACGTCGAGCAGGGGGCTTCCGTAGCGCCTCAGGGTGGCGATGATGAAACCTAGAATGACGCCCAGCAGCATCCCTGTAATCCAGAGCGCCAGCGTGACCGCCGTACCACTCATGATTTCTGGCATATGACGCAGGATGACGTTTGGATCGAACATCATTTCACTGCTCCCGGAAGAGAGCGTTCGACATACTTGCCTGTCATCGCAACGATCCAGCAAATCGCCAGATAGATGATCGCGGCAGATGAAAAGATCTCGATTGGCATGTAGGTTGAGGATGCGAGATCCTGCGCCATGCGTGTGATCTCCACGATGCCTACGACCGAGACCAGCGAGGAGGATTTGAGGATCATGATGGCCTCATTCACGAGCGCCGGGAACGTCAACCTCAGCGCGATAGGCGCTTTGATGCGCATGAAAATCTGCCGGGGGGACAGACCTGCCATGTCGGCAGCCTCGATGAAGCCCTTCGGTACGCTCTCGAAACCGCCGCGGAGATTTTCGGCCTGATAGGCTGCGGTACAAAGTGACATCCCGACGATGGCGGCGACAATGCTCGGGACATTCAAGCCGATGAAGGGCAACAGATTATAAATCAGCAGCAATTGCACCAGAAGCGGCACGCCGCGGAAAAAGCTTATGAAGAACTCCGCCGGACGCCGGTAAAGTTTTCGTGCCGACAAGAGCGCTGCAGACAAACCAAGCGCCAGGATGAAGCCAATCACAATCGAAATGGCACTGATGCCGATTGTCCAGACCGAAGCCTGTACCAGCAGGTTGAAAAGCTTGAATGTCATGGGCTCACCCGGAGCAGTCGTGCTAGACAAGGCGCAGCTGAGAAATGGAACGGCTCAGGATTCAACAAAGCCGTTCCTCATCGATCCCGTTGTCAGATCGCGGGTTCCTTGACGATGTCCGGAGTATCGAACTTCGTACCGAACCACTTATCCTGAAGCTTTGCCATGCGACCGTCACCCTTCATCTTGATGAGAGCAGCATCGATGGCGTCCATTAGCGGAGCGTAGTCTGCATCCTTGCGGCCAACATACCCGAAATAGGTCTTCTTTCCGAAAGGTGGCTGCACGACTTCAAACATGCCGGCCCGTTGCTTGGCGACGAATGCGATGTTCGGGAGCGAGTTTGCGACCGCAACGATACGGCCAGCCGCCATATCGGCATAGGCATCATTGAAGGCCGGATATTCGCGGATATCGACCTTGGTCGGCAATGTTGCGGAAAATTCGGTCAATTGAGCCAGTTGCGCCGTCGCCTTGCCGACTCCGACGGCCTTGCCTGCGATATCCTCCGGCTTGCTGATAGGCGCACCGGCCTTCTTGAGAATTGCAACAGTTGCCTCAGCGATTGGCGATGTGAAGCGATAACGCTCCATGCGTGCCTTAGTGATCGTCGCTGGTCCGGCAACAACGTCGAACTTCCCTGCTTCAAGGCCGGGCAATACGCCTTCCCACGGCAGCGTTACCCATTCGATCTTAACGCCAAGCTCTTTGCCGATTTCGGCGAACAGATCGACATTGAGACCCGAATGCGTACCAGCATCAATGAAATCGAATGGCGCGAAAGCCGTCTCGGTACCGACCTTGAGGGTCCCAGCGGCTTTTGCCTTCGCAAGGATATCTTCGGCGTGGGCACTTAGTGATGCGCCCAGGAAGAATGCGGCGCAGGCGGCCGCCTTGAGGAAATGTCTTTTCAGCATGATGGTTGCTCCCGTTTTCGAGCTTGGTTGCCCGCAGCACTGTTCCCCTCGGACCGATGTTTTCGGTCTCTTTTGACTATACAAATAGAACGCTGGATTCGGTCCGTGTCAATGCTTTGTTTATAATATTTGCAGGGCTAAATTTTGTGCAATCCAAGCTATTCGAGACATGAGAGAACTCAGTAGCGATGCAATGCAGCGAAACGGACACACCCAACCAAACTTTCAGCATAATGGCCTCGTAGGGGCATTTCAATCCGATTGGCTGCACGCACAAGACTTTGTATATGTCCATTCTTTGAACCGTCTCGTGCTTCGGCCGTAAATCGGTTTGTGATGAGATCGATGAAACGCCGCCCATGGAACGCAACCTACTACGCTATATCTGGAAGCATACCCGGCGGCAGCAGGTGTTCATCCTGGCCATCGTGCTGCTTTCCATGGTCCCTTATTTCGCTGCGTTCGATTTGCCGAAGCAGATCATCAACGGCCCCATTCAGGGAAGCGGTTTCGAGACGGCGGACTCCACGGCGCTGTTCATGGAGTTCACCCTCGCGGTTCCCTTCACCGATCTGAGCTGGAGTTTCGAGGGCTTCGAGCTGGATCGTATGTCCATGCTCATGGCCTTGAGCGGCGTTTTTCTGTTTCTCGTCATCGTCAACGGCCTCTTCAAATTCTACATCAACACCTACAAGGGTCGGCTGGGTGAAAGGCTGCTGAGACGAATCCGGTTCGAACTGGTGGATCGGGTTCTACGCTTTCCACCTAGCGCGTTGAAACAGGCCCATGGGGCTGAAGTCTCGACGATGGTGAAAGATGAGGTGGAGCCGTTCGGCGGCTTTACCGGAGATGCTTTCGTTCAACCGGTCATGCTCGGTGGTCAGGCTGCGGCGGCGCTCTTCTTTATTTTCCTCCAGAATCTTGCGCTTGGGATGATTGCCTTCGTCATGGTTGCCATTCAGGTGGGCATCATTCCGAAAATGCGGCGGCGGCTGATTGATCTTGGACGTCAGCGACAGATCACGGCGCGTCATCTTGCTGGCAAGGTTGGAGAAATCGTCGACGGCATTGATACGATCCACACCTATGACACGAGCAATTATGAGCGCGCGGATATCGCGCATCGGCTCGGCCATATTTATAAAATCCGCTACGAGCTCTATCAGTGGAAGTTTCTTGTCAAATTCGTCAATAACTTCCTTTCCCAGCTGACTCCGTTTCTGTTCTATTCCATCGGCGGTTATTTCGCCCTCAAGGGATCGCTCGATGTTGGCCAACTGGTCGCTGTCATCAACGCCTACAAAGATCTGCCGGGCCCATTGAAAGAGCTGATCGACTGGGATCAGTCCCGCCAGGATGTTCAGGTCAAGTATGAACAGGTCCTCGAGCAGTTTGAGCACGGGCAGCTCGTTGATCCGTCCCTGCATGAGGTAAAGCCCGTGACGCCTGCTTATGCGGGTACGGTTCTCGCGGCTCAAAACCTGACGGTTATCGACGGAAGTGGCGCAAAGACCCTCGACAACGTGACGCTCAAGATCGAGCGAGGCGAAACCATTGCCATCATCGACAATGCAGGCAACGGCGGCGAGAGTCTGGCGGAATCCTTCGCCCGTATTGTCTGGCCTGCGTCCGGTCGCGTCAGTCTCGGCGATACCGATTTGCTGGAATTGCCGGAAGCGGTGTCGGGCCGCAAGATCAGTTATGCTTCGGCAGACAGTTACTTCTTCCATGGCAGCCTGAAAGACAATCTGCTCTACGGATTGAAGCACGCGCCGACGACGAGTGTGACCTATAGCGGCGAGGAAGCCACTCATCGCAGTTGGGAGATCCGGGAGGCGGAACTGGCTGGGAATTGTGCGTTCGACCTCAATGCAGACTGGATAGATCGCCGGTCGACATCGGTCTTGCGCGGGTTTGACGACGATCTCAAGCAGTCACTCATGCGTGCGCTCGATGCCGTTCAACTGACGCCGGATGTCATGGAGCTTGCGCTCCACTCCTATCTGGATCCAGAGGAAAACCCGGCACTGGCGGGGCGGATCGTCGAGATGCGTCATTCCTTGAGAGAAACTCTTCAGGCTGAAGGGCTCTCGAACATCGTCGCCCATTTTGATCCGGCGACCTATAACCCCGAAGCGACTGTTGCGGAAAACCTTCTGTTTGCTGCGACGCGCATTTCGTCCAGCTCCGACGGCGATGTGACGGAAAGCGAGTATCTTTTCGAGGTGCTCGAAGTCAGCGGTCTTTATGAGATGCTCTATGAGATGGGTCTGAAGATCGCAGACGATCTGGTCGAAATCTTCGCAGATCTGCCGCCGGAACATCCGTTCTTCCAGCAACTCGACCGCGTCAGTGCCGAGGACATCGCCAAGTATCAGCAGCTTTTGCAACGTATGCAATCCCGCACCGGAGCAGCCATAACCGAGGAGGAAGCGCGTTCCGTCGTCCGCCTCAGCCTGCACTATGTCGAGCCGCGCTATCGTTTTGGTGTGTTGACGCAGGATATCATGGATGCGGTGGTGGCAGCGCGCGACAAATTCTACGCCAATCTGCCCGCGAACCTGCGGGACCGGATCGAGAGATATGATCCACACCGCTACATGGCTGCGGCGACTCTTCGAGAGAATGTGCTTTTCGGAAAGTTGTCTCATCGTGTTGCAGATGCTCCGGCGAAGATCAGGAAAATCGCTGGCGAAATCATGCGCGAGAAGGGACTGTTCGAGAGCTTCATCGCTCTTGGGTTGAGCTTCGAGGTCGGAACGGGAGGGCGTCGGTTGACCCTGACGCAGCGCCACAAGCTGAGCCTTGCGCGGGCGTTGGTGCGACGTTCCGATTTCTACATCTTCAATCGCGCTTTGCCGGGGTTGGACAGGCGCGTTCAGGAGGAAATCGTTAAGGCTGTTATTGATTTCCTGAAGGAACAGGACAATGATCCGACAGTCATTTGGGTTCTTTCTAACACTTCCCTGTCACGATTGTTTCATCGAGTGATTGTATTCGACCGCGGCACGGTCGCTGAGGACGGGTCTTTCGAGGCGCTGGATCGAGACAGTGGAATATTTAGATCGTTGGTTGCCTGAGGTGGAGGCAGCCGACGCGTGAAGGGGGCATGCGGCGCTATGTTGCTGAGGGAAGAAGTCGAGCTACTGCGGAACATTCCTTACTTCAACCGGGTGGATCCATGTAAGCTGAAACTGCTGGCATTCGCCTCTTATCGCATATCCTATGAACCCGGTGACGCGATTTTCATGCAAGGCGATTTTCCGGAAGCAACCTTCGTGCTTCTCAGCGGCAATGTCAGGCTCACCGCGTCCAGTCCATGCGGACGGTGTGAAACCACGCATGCGGAGCCAAACTCTATGCTGGGCGAGATGTGCCTTCTTTCCGATCAGCCAAGAGCCATGACCGCAACTGCCCTGACGAATGTCGAAGCGCTCAAGATCGGCCGGGACTGCCTGCTTCGGCTCGTTTCCGACAATCCGAGAATGAGTTTCGAAATTAGTCGCGTTCTTGCTGAAACTCTTCGAGATCGGATTGGCGGTGTGGGAAAGAGATTTTCCCAAGAGGCAGTTCTTTAACGCCGCCTGTAATGGAAATAGCGACCTTCCGCGATGCTGGGAAGGCGAGGAAGCAGTTCCAGGTCTGTATGATCGAGGGGCAGGCCGCTGACCGCCACTCCGCCACTTGCCAGCATGCCGGATACCATTTGCGGAAGCCATATCAGGGTGATCGCATCCTTGTCATCATAGCCTGTGCCGATATCAGCATGAACCAGTGCAGCCTGTCGGCCAATGAAGGCCTGTCCAGTTTCCCGGATTTCACCCTCGACAAAATCGTCCGCTGCGGGTGTCGCAGAGGCATGTGAAGCGAGTTTCCGGTCAAAGGCGATGACACGCCGCCCGGGAAAATTCTCCCGCAAATGGCTGTAGGTTCTGCCATTGCCGAGGCCGATTTCGAAGACCTCGCCGGCTTCCGGCAAGACAAGGTTATCACGCACATGGTTCAACAGATCGCGCTGGGCGCTCATGCGGTTGATGAAACTATCGAGTCTGCTCAAAATTTTCTCCAGTCGATCAGGCCTTGATGACCTTATCCGAGGAAATTCCCCGCCGCGCGTAGACGTTGCGAGTATCGATGATAAGCGGCGCCCATTGTTCAAGGCTCGCATAGTCGACGGAATCATGGTCGGTCGCGATCACAACCGCATCGAAAGCATCAGCCGTCGTTTGATCGAGGCTCGCCGATTTACGGCCTTTCAGGTGCCCGTATTCGCGTGTTCTGGGAATCTCTTCGAGGTACGGATCGTGATATTCCACCTGCGCACCGCGCTCGAGGATCAACTCCATCAGGCGAAGGGAAGGACTCTCGCGAATGTCTGGCACGTTCTTTTTGTAGGCCAATCCCATGATCAGAATACGCGAGCGGCTGAGCGCCTTGCCAAGGCGACGGTCCAGCCCTTCTGCAAGCTTCTCCACCACGTAGCGTGGCATGGATGTGTTGATCTCGCCCGCAAGTTCAATAAAGCGGGTTGGCTGTTCGAACTCGCGTGATTTCCATGTGAGGTAGAACGGATCGATCGGAATGCAGTGACCGCCAAGACCCGGACCCGGATAGAAAGGCATATAGCCGAACGGCTTGGTTTTGGCCGCCTCGATCACATCCCAGACATCGATACCCATTGCGTCGTAGACGAGCTTCAACTCGTTGACGAGGGCGATGTTGACAGCGCGGAAGATGTTTTCCGTCAGCTTCACCGCCTCGGCTGTTCGCACGGAAGTGACGGGCACGATTGTATCGACCACGGCGCCGTAGAAGGCTTTCATCATCTCACTGGCAAGCTCGCCATCGCCTGCAACGACCTTCGGTATCGTGGAGGTGTTGAAGTCGCGATTGCCAGGGTCTTCCCGTTCAGGCGAATAGCCGAGAAAGAAATCCTCACCCGCCTTCAAGCCGGAGGCCTCCAGAATGGGGCGCATGATCTCGTCAGTCGTTCCTGGATAGGTGGTCGATTCCAGCGCTATCAACTGGCCGGGGCGCAGCACTTTCGCGATCTGCCGACAGGTGTTTTCGACGAAACTCAAGTCTGGATCACGATAACGCGTCAAGGGCGTCGGGACGCAGATCGCAATCACGTCGCATTCGGCAAGACGCCCGAAATCATCTGTCGCGGAAAAGCGGCCCGCGGCTCGCTCGGCAGCAAGAACGTCGCTCGGCACCGCTTCTATGTAGCTTTTGCCCGCGTCGATCCGTACCATTTTTTCGGTATCAATATCGAAACCAAGTGTCTGGAAGCCGGCGCGTGAAATGCTCATGGCCAGTGGCAGGCCAACATAGCCCAGACCGATAACGCCGGCCTTGATCGTCTTGGAGCGGATCGCGGTGACAAGAGGATGGTTCGCGATCTCTGCCTGACTCAAGGGGTTCTCTCCGTGATGCTGCGATGTTGCGTGCGATGGTGCACGAAGCGCTTTTCCGTCGCGCTCAGTTGAGGTTCCATACCACCTGTGTCAAGGGTGCGGTAAAGGTTAGATAGGCAAGCACGGGCAGAAGCGCATCAATTAATTCTGATCGGCAGACTTGCAAAGAGTGGCATCCTCGTTCCTATCTCAGCACTATGAAAATCGCTTTCTATGCTCCACTGAAATCGCCACACCATCCTGTTCCTTCGGGGGACCGGCTAATGGCGCAGCAGTTGATAAGGGCCTTGACCATAGCCGGTCATGAGGTGGACGTCGTTTCAGAACTGCGTAGTTATTCAGCGACACCGGATGTTGCGGAACAGTTCGCCATGGATGCTCAGCAGGAAATACGGCGTATCGATATCCTATGGGCCGATCAGGGGAAGCCAGACCTCTGGTTTTGCTATCACCCGTACTACAAGTCACCGGATCTCCTAGGTCCGGATCTCTGTCGCAGGCATGGTATTCCCTACGTGACTGCAGAGTCGTCCTACTCGCAGCGGCGCAACATCGGCAAGTGGGCGCTTTCGCAGCAGCGGGTTCTTGAAGGATTGAAGTTCGCAGCCGTCAACATCTGCCTGACCGAACGAGACCGACGGGGCATTCTGGATGCCGCTCCCGAGGCACGATGCGAACGGCTGCCACCGTTCATTGATGTGACGCCATTCCGCGACCTGACCCCTCAACCCGAACAGAGGCAACTGATTACAGTCGCAATGATGCGCGAGGGCGACAAGCTCAGCAGCTACCGGACGCTCGCTGCGGCACTGCTGCTCCTAAAGGACGAAGACTGGCGGCTGTCGATCATTGGTGACGGACCAGCAAGAGCGGAGGTTGAAGGCTGCTTTTCAGATTTTCCGTCAGCTCGGATCTCGTTTCTCGGTCAGTTGCAGCCGCAGCAGATTGCGGATCACCTAGCGCGCGCGTCTATCTACGTCTGGCCGGGGCATGGAGAGGCTTACGGCTTAGCCTATCTCGAGGCGCAGGCTGCGGGTGTGCCAGTCATCGCAGAAAAAACCGCTGGCGTGCCTGAAGTCGTATCTCACGGCGAGACCGGGCTGTTGACCAAATCTTCGGATCCTGAGGATTATGCAAATGCCATTCGACTGCTGCTAAGGGATGACGAACTACGCTCGAAACTGGCAGGAAACGCGCGGCACCGCGCCGAGCGTGTCCATTCCCTTGAGGCGGCTGCGGGCCGACTGGGTTCCATCCTTCGTTCCAATTTGAGGTAAGCATGTTCGAAACTTTATGGCGCGAGCGTCTGGATCAACTGGCTGCCGAAGGTCGGACGTTGACGCTGTGGCTGCGTGATGACGATGCGGTGGATGTTACGCCTGCTCTCGACCGGCTGCTGACGTTATGTGAACGCCATTCTGTTCCGCCGACGTTGGCGGTGATACCGGAAAAGACCGGATTTCCGCTAGTCGAGTATCTGGCGCGCTTCCCGGCCGTTGAAGTTGCTGTGCATGGGTGGTCTCACCAGAGCTACTCGAAGCCGCCCGCAAAGAAGCAGGAACTCGGCAATGATCGCCCGCTTCCGGTGATCCTGAACGAAATTCAGGCGGGCCTTGGCAAACTGCAGGCTCTGCATGGCCAACGTTTCATTCCCATGATGGTGCCGCCGTGGAACCGGATTTCCCCCGAGATTGCTGAGCAATTGCCAAAGCTGGGCTACAGGTCTCTGTCTGTCTTCGGGCGTGAAAGGACTGCAACCCTTCCGCTCCTCAATACGCATGTAGACATCATGAACTGGCGTGGCGTACGGGGCGGGAAAGAGGCCGAGACCTTGTACGAGGAGTTGTTGGCTTACGTCGATCAACCCGTTCCTGCCTTGGGCCTGCTTACCCACCACCTCGTTCATGACGAGGCCGCGTGGAACTTTCTCGAGAATTTCTTGCGCATGACCGCTGAGCACAAGGCATGCCAATGGCGCCGTGCGTCTGAACTCATGGCGAATTGATCTACCAGGATTTCCAGCCAATCAGTAGACCATTTCCCGAGGCCTGCGCTGCAGCCTGCGCTGCTTCAACCTCCTCAATCGGCGCACGGCGCTGAAGATTGGCAGCGACGATAGCGGCATCGGGAACGGTGAATGTCGTTCGCCGAAACAGGAGCGTCATGATTAGCGGCCCCGTAGACCACCAGGCCGGACCATCCGGCAGCCTGCGTGTCGCTTCCGGAATGATGTCGAGAAGGCGTGCAAAAACCGGGTGGCGCGCAGGTGTTGCGATGAAGGAATTCGTCAGCAAGGCGCCTCCCAGTCCCGTGTCGCGCGGCGTATCCTCCAACAGAGCTGACAATCCGATGAGGGGCAGGACATCCGAAAAGCTCAGGTCATCGCGTGCCGGATACCAATCGCAATCCAGGTAAATCCCACCCTGCGCATGCAAGATGAAATAGCGCGCGACATCCACCGCACCCGGCAGGTCACCCGCCTCCATCATTTCAACAAAGGCAGGATGCCGAGGAACATTCAAGGCTTCCAGGTCAGCCTCTCGCCACAGCCGGTAGCGAAAGCCGTTCTGCTCAGCATGGCGTTTCCACTTCGCTGCCGAGGGCGGAACAGGCAATTGCCCAAGCCAGATCTGATGCAGCATACGCGGGACAGGCTGGCGGTTGAGTTCGTTCATGTCCCGACGCTCCTCCAGACTGAAGTCCGTGAGCGGCAAGAGAAGCGATGGTGGAGGTACGAGCAGATACTGGAGGCCAGCTTTGGCAACGCTGTCCGAACGGAGTTTAGCGATTTTCAGAAGCGCGGATTGGACCTTGCGCGGCATGCCAAGGACGGTTTCGCTTCCCAGTCGCAAGGCGGGATCCGCCATCGAAGGAGCTGCAATCGAGGCAAGGATTGTTTCCGCAGCCTCCCACTCCCCGGCCGAAATGAGCTTTCGCGCCTCTTCCAGCCTTTCGCGCGCTTCCTTCTTCTGCAGTTCAGGCTTGGTCATGGTGACATTTGATCCATCGCAAAGGCGGCTGACGTTACGGGTGGCAAAATTGCAAGGCTCGCCAAACAATCTGAGGTCGCCGTCATCCTCCCGAAATCTTTCCGGTGCAAATGGCGCTTCAGGTCCGCGTTGTTGTAGGCTTGGAACATAGACATAGGCAATATGCTGCGATACGGTCCTAAAAAACAAAGGGAACCCGCCCTGATCGATAGACCGCACAGGGCTGCCGGGAAATACGTGAATGAATGAGCAGACCGACTTGCTCCGCATCGAAGGACTATCGGTGTCCTTCCCGCTATGGGGCGGCAGCATCCATGCGGTCAAAAATATCAGCATGCGTATCAGGCCCGGCAAGGTAACGGCGCTGGTTGGTGAGTCCGGCTCTGGAAAATCCGTGCTTGGTCGTGCCGTGATGGGCATCGAGACCCCCGCGGCCCAAACGAGCGGTCATATCTATTTCAACGATCCTGATACTAAAGAGCGTATCGACCTGCTGGCACTGCCCAATGAGGGCCGCAAGATGCGCAGTATCCGGGGCAATCGCATCGGAATGATCTTTCAGGAACCGATGACCTCGTTCTCGCCGATGCATACGGTCGGCAACCAGATCGAAGAGGTTCTCAAAATCCATACAGTGCTGTCGCCGAAGGAGCGTCAGGAACGGTGCGAAGAAATGCTGTCGCTGGTCGGATTTTCCAATCCTGCCCGCGCCTTCAACATGTACCCGTTCGAGCTTTCCGGCGGCATGCGCCAGCGTGCCATGATTGCCATGGCGCTTGTCTGCGGACCTTCCCTGTTGATTGCCGACGAGCCAACCACCGCTCTGGACGTGACGATCCAGGCGCAGATCCTCAAACTGCTGCGTGATCTTCAGTCGCGCCTCGGCATGGCCATGCTGCTGATCACGCATGATCTGGGTGTCGTGGCAAGCATGGCCGACGAAGTGGTTGTCGTCTACCGCGGCGAGGTCATGGAGGCGGGCCCCGTCGACGCAATCTTCCGCAATGCGCGCCATCCCTACACGAAAGGCTTGATGGCCGCGGTGCCAGACTTCGAAATGCCGCGAAGCGCGAGACTGAAGCCCTTGCGCGAAATCGAAGTCGATGCAGTGGGTCTCGTGGACCGGAAAAAGCATGCCGAGGCCCATAGCGATGTGGTGTTGAGTGTTCGGAACGTCTCCAAATCATTCGTCACAAAGCGCGGCGGCGGCTTCGGTCTGGGCGCATCGCCCTCGACGCTCGCTGTCAATGACGTAAGTTTCGATATCCGGCGCGGTGAAACGCTAGGCCTTGTAGGCGAGAGCGGTTGCGGCAAGACGACGCTCAGCAAGATCCTGATGCGAGGCGTCACGGCTGATGCAGGTGAGGTTTCGTTTCAAAGCGAGCGCGGCCCCATCGACGTTCTGAACGCGCGTGGCGAAGATCTCAACCTGTTGCGCCAGCGAATTCAGATGGTCTTTCAGGATCCGATTTCTTCGCTTTCCCCGCGTATGACGGTCCGCAACATTGTCAGCGAGCCACTGGAAATCCATCAACGCGGTGATGCCAAGGCGCGTCTCGACGCCGTGAAGCGTTTGATCAGGGCGATTGGTCTGCCGGAAAACGCCATGGGTCGCTACCCGCACAGCTTCTCCGGTGGACAGCGTCAGAGAATTGGTATCGCGCGCGCTCTGGCGCTTGGGCCGGACCTGCTGATCTGTGACGAGCCAGTTTCTGCGCTCGACGTTTCCATTCAGGCCCAGATCCTCAACCTGATGAAGGATTTGAAGAAGGATCTCGGGCTGACCTACCTGTTCATCTCGCATAACCTTGCCGTGGTGAACTACATGGCAGACAGGGTCGCTGTCATGTATGCCGGGCGCATTGTGGAAATTGCGCCTTGTGACTTGATCATGCGCAATCCCGTGCATCCCTATACCAAGAAGCTTCTGGCTGCGGTTCCGACGCCGAATCTGGACAGGCCGCTCGACTTTGCTGCAATCGGTCAACCCAGCGCCGAGGCCAGGAAGCAATGGGCACGGCAGTTCCAGGAAGATGCGCCGGGCGATCTCGCGCACGCTGATCTCGGTGAGGGGCATCTGGTGCTGGCGCGCCGCAATGTCGATGTGCGGGAGTTGCGCCCATGATCAGCCGTCGGCATGCACTTGCTCTTCTTGCATCAACTCTGGTTCCGCATCGTGTCTTCGCAGCCTTTCAGGACTCTGAGTTTCTGAGATCGGGTATGGATGGCAAACCCTTGCCGCCGGTTGCGGAACGCCTGCCCAAAACTCCACGCGTCGTGAAGCTTGCGGAAACCGGCAAACTGCCCGGGCGGCATGGCGGCACCGTTCGCATGATGATCGGCAGCCAGCGCGATATTCGCTATGCGCCGATTTTTTCCTATTCGCGACTTACAGGCTATGACGAGCATCTCGAACTGAAGCCGGACATCCTTGAAAGCTTCGAGATCAAGGAAGACCGGATTTTCACCTTCCGCCTGCGCGAGGGGCACAAGTGGTCGGATGGCAGTGACTTTACGTCCGACGATTTCCGCTACGTATGGGACGATATGTTCCATAACAAGAAGCTCTACAAGGGTGGCGTGCCCGCCAGCCTCAAGATCGGTGGCAAGCCACCCAAGTTCGAGGCGCTGGACAGATTGACTGTTCGCTACAGCTGGGATGAGGCAAATCCTGACTTTATGGCGGATATCGCCTCGCCATCGCCGCTTCGCTTGATGCATCCAGCCAACTACCTCAAGCAGTTCCATGTGAGTTATCAGACAAAGGAAAAGCTTGAGGAACTGATCAAGCAGCAGGGTGTCGAGGACTGGGTAGCCTTGCACCAGAAAATGTCGCGCACCGTGCGGCCCGAAAATCCTGATCTGCCGACCCTTGATGCATGGCGACCGCGAACGGCGCCGCCAGCGGGGCGCTTTGTGTTTGAGCGAAATCCCTATTACCACCGCGTCGACGAGAACGGGCTGCAGCTGCCTTATATCGACCGGATATTCATGGATGTGAGCGCAGGCGACCTCGTTGCTGCCAAGACCGGAACCGGCGAAAGCGATCTGCAGGTCACAAACCTGGACTTCGCCGATTACACATTCCTGAAGAATGCGGAGGAGCGCTATCCTCTGACCGTCGACCTTTGGAAGCGGATTCAAGGGTCGCGCTTAGTTTTCTTCCCAAACCTCAATTGCAAGGATGAAGTCTGGCGGAACCTGTGGCGGGATGTGCGCGTGCGACGCGCTCTCTCCCTGGCAATCAACCGGCGTGAGATCAACAAGGCTGCGTTCTTTGGCCTCGCGCGCGAGAGTTCCAATACGATCCTTCCTGAAAGTCCGTTATTCAAGCCGGAATATCGTGAAGCCTGGTCGGCATTCGATCCTTCACTTGCGAACAAACTGCTCGACGATGCGGGTCTTAACAAGCGTGGCGATGAGGGTGAGCGTTTATTGCCGGACGGTCGCTCAGCACGGATCATCATTGAAACCGCAGGCGAAAATACGGTCGAAGGCGATGTGCTGGAACTTGTTCGTGATCATTGGTCGGAAATCGGGATCAAGATTTTTGTCCGTGTCTCGCAGCGCGAACTGCTGCGGCGTCGCGTCAAGGGTGGCGACACGATCATGACGGTCGCCCAGGGGCTCGACAATGGAGTGCCGACGGCGGACATGTCGCCGAAGGAACTGGCGCCAACGACCGACGATCAGATGCAGTGGCCGCTCTGGGGCCTCTATCATCTTTCCGGCGGCAGCGATGGCAAAGCTTCCGATCTGCCGGAAGCGATTGCGCTGTCGAAGCTCTTTGCCGCATGGCGCAGTGCGTCAAGCCACGAGGAGCGCGAGCATATCTGGCACGAAATGCTGAACATCTATACGGATCAGGTTTTCACCATCGGAACCGTCAATGCAACGCTTCAGCCTGTCGTTCATTCCAGCCGCATGAGAAACGTTCCCAAGGATGGACTCTACGGGTTCGACCCCATGTCCTATCTCGGCGTCTACATGCCTGACACTTTCTGGTACGACCATGCGTGAGATGATCCGATACATCGCCTGGCGCTTCATGGTGATGATACCCACCCTTTTGCTGATCTCGATGCTGATCTTCACGATCATCGAGCTGCCGCCGGGTGACTTTTTCGAAAGCTATGTGGAAGAGTTGAAGGCCATCGGTGAAAAGGCCGATATGCAGGAAATCGAGGATCTGAAGGCGCGATACGGCTTCGATCAACCGATGCCGATCCGCTATCTCAACTGGGTCGGCGGAATGCTTCATGGTGATTTCGGCTATTCGTTCGAGTACAGAATGCCGGTGTCGGACGTGGTAGGCGACCGCTTGTGGCTGACGATCCTGGTTTCCACCGTCACCATCATCCTCACCTGGCTGCTGGCCTTTCCCATCGGCATCTATTCGGCCACGCACCAGTATAGCTGGGGCGATTACGGATTGACGCTCTTCGGGCTGATCGGTCTCGCTGTTCCGAATTTTGTGCTCGCGCTCATTCTGATGTATCTGGCCAATATCTGGTTCGGCACCTCCATCGGTCACTTGATGGATCAGAAATATCTCTCCCAGCCCATGAGCTGGGAGAAGTTCAAATCCATCCTCGAGCATATATGGATCCCGGTGATTATCATTGGAACGGCTGGAACTGCGGGCATGGTTCGCCGAGTACGCGCCAATCTTCTGGATGAGCTTCACAAGCAGTATGTGATGACGGCGCGCGCCAAAGGCCTTCATCCCTTCAAAGTGCTAATGAAATACCCCTTCCGCATGTCGCTCAATTTCTTCATTTCTGACATCGGGTCGATCCTGCCTGCCGTCATTTCCGGTGCTGAAATTACGGCGGTGGTTCTTTCTCTGGAAACAACCGGACCGATGCTCATCCGGGCGCTTCAGGCACAGGACATGTATCTCGCCGGTTCGTTCCTGATGTTCCTGGCCTTTTTGACGGTCGTCGGCGTGCTTGTCTCAGATATCGCGCTGGCCATCCTTGATCCGCGTATCCGCCTGCGGGGAGGGAGCACAAAGTGACGACGAAGCCTGGCACAGACGGGGACGTTCTGCCGCATTACGTGCGCGAAGCGCCTTTCGATCCTTACGCGGATGATGCCGCATCGGGCAGTTCTACGCTGGATGAAGCGTCTCAGCTGAAACTGATGTGGTGGCGCTTTCGGCGTCACAAGCTGGCATTGTTTTCAGGCATCGCTCTGCTGATCATGTATTTTATGATCGTGATCGTGGAATTCCTTGCGCCCTACAAAGTGCATACAAGAAATATGGATCATATTTTTGCACCGCCGCAGAGCGTGCACTTGTTCCATGATGGCCAGTTTGTCGGCCCCTTCGTCTACGGGCAGAAGATGACGCTCGACATGACGACCCTCCGGCGGGTCTATTCCGAAGATACGGGCGAGGTGCAGAAGCTGCGCTTCTTCTGCCGTGGCGAGCCTTATCGTTTTTGGGGGCTGGTCGATGCGAACCTGCATCTGGTCTGCCCGGCCGAAAACGGGCACTTCTTCCTGCTGGGCACGGACAGGCTGGGCCGGGACATCTTTTCGCGTATTCTCTACGGCGCGCGCATCTCGTTGACCATTGGTCTTCTGGGCGTTGCCACGAGCTTCGTTCTCGGCATTGTGATCGGCGGACTTGCTGGTTATTGGGGTGGCTGGTTTGATCTTGTGGTCCAGCGCATCATCGAGATGCTGCAGTCCATTCCAACAATTCCGCTCTGGCTCGCGCTGGCTGCAATCATGCCTGTGGATTGGAGCCCGCTTCTCGTTTATCTCGGAATTACCTTTATTCTCGGATTATTAGACTGGACCGGTCTTGCCCGTGCCGTACGCTCCAAGCTGCTTGCGCTTCGCGAAGAGGACTATGTCCTTGCCGCTCAGCTCATGGGGGCGAAAAGCCCTCGCATCATCGGGCGGCATCTTGTGCCCGGTTTCATGTCCCACCTCATCGCCAGTGCAACGCTCACAATTCCGAGCATGATACTTGGCGAAACTACCCTCAGCTTCCTAGGTCTTGGGCTTCGGCCTCCGATCACGAGTTGGGGCGTACTTCTGACTGAAGCCCGCTCCGTAAGTGTTCTTGCGCTTTACCCATGGCTCTTGTTACCTGTCATTCCGGTAATATTTGTCATCCTCGCCTTCAATTTCCTGGGTGACGGTCTTAGAGATGCAGCCGACCCGTATAAATGAGTTTGACCGGATTGCGCGGGTCGCGTTTTCCAGCCAATCGAATGTTCTAGGAGAAGACCAAGATCCATGTCGAAACGTCTTGGAAACGCTCGCATTCTTATGTACAGCCACGATACTTTCGGGCTTGGACACCTGCGCCGCTGTCGCACAATTGCTCACTCGCTGGTCGAGGATTATCGCGGGCTGAATGTGCTCATTATTTCCGGAGCGACGATCGCGGGCGCTTTTGACTATCGAGCACGCGTCGATTTCGTGAAGATCCCGAGTGTCATCAAACTGCGAAATGGCGAATACACGTCGATGGACCAGCATATCGATCTTCATGAGACCATGAAGATGCGGCAATCCATCATTCGGCACACAGCCGAAACGTTTGAACCCGACATTTTCATCATCGACAAAGAGCCCCTCGGTCTGCGGGGCGAGGTGGAGGATACGCTGGTTTACCTCAAAACGAAGGGCACAACGCTCATTCTTGGACTTCGCGACGTGATGGATGCGCCGCACTTGCTGGAGGCTGAGTGGAAGCGAAATGATGTTCTGCGCAAGATCGGTGCTCTTTACGATGATGTCTGGATCTACGGGCCACCTGACTTCTACGATCCCTTGACCGGTATCGAGATACCGCAGAGTGTTCGGTCAAAGATGAATTTTGTGGGCTTTCTCCAGAGAAATGCTTCGAAGGATGCGACCATGCCCAATCCGCAAAAGGGCGATTATTTGCTGGTTACGACTGGTGGAGGCGGTGACGGGGCCGATCTTGTCCGCGATGTAATCGCTGCCTATGATACTGATCCGACACTGACGCACAAGGCGGTGATCGTGCTCGGCCCCTATATGTCGGCAGATCTTCGAAACAGGTTCAAGGAGGCGTGTGACGCGAACCCGCTTCTCGAGATCATCGAGTTTGATAATCGAATGGAAGACCGTATAGCCGGTGCAAAAGCGGTTCTGGCGATGGGCGGGTACAATACTTATTGCGAGATTCTCTCTTTCGATAAGCCCGCGCTGATTGTGCCACGGACGCAGCCGCGTGAGGAACAGTTAATCCGCGCCACGCGTGCTTCGGAGCTTGGACTGGTCAGCATGCTATCAGCAGAGGAGTCGGCCGATAGTTTGAAATTTGCCTCTGCCATCAAGGCGTTGTTGAAACGCGATCCGCCATCCATCAGCGCGCCTGGCATGCAACTTGAGGGCTTGCCCAACATTTCGCGCATTGTGGCCGAATGGTTCAGGCGTAAGGGCGAGAATCACTTACAGATCGTTCAGGGTTGAATGCCGTGACCGAAAAGAAGAAGATTGTCGTGCTGCTAAAGGGTTATCCGCGTCTTTCGGAAACCTTTATCGCGCAGGAACTGCTCGGACTGGAGCGTGCGGGCTATCCGCTGGAACTGGTTGCCATGCGCAGGCCGACCGACAAGAAGCGCCATCCGGTTCACGACGAGATCAAGGCCAAGGTCTGGTATCTCCCGGAATATCTGCACGAAGAACCGCTTCGTGTTCTGAAGGCGCTGGTGCGGGTTTGCCGTACCAAGGGCTTTGCCAGCGCGCTTAAAGCCTTTTGGGCGGATGTGAAGCGGGATTTTT
This sequence comes from Affinirhizobium lemnae, assembly GCF_022968395.1. Taxonomy (GTDB): domain Bacteria; phylum Pseudomonadota; class Alphaproteobacteria; order Rhizobiales; family Rhizobiaceae; genus Neorhizobium; species Neorhizobium lemnae. Next base: position 90,667 of record NZ_JALJQZ010000009.1, on the reverse strand, counting down.
CGCGCAATCGTTTTCGGCGTTTCGGTCAGGCTGCGGTGCTCGTGGCAGAATGGCCGCGCGATGCGGCGTGGCTGCACGTGCATTTCATTCACACACCAGCCTCGGTCGCGCGCTATGCCAGCATGATCAGCGATACGCCGTGGACAGTGTCGGCCCATGCCAAGGACATCTGGACATCGGAAGATTGGGAGCTTCAGGAAAAACTGGCGCATTCCGACTGGGCGGTAACGTGCACGAAGGTTGGTTTCGAACAGCTGACCCTGCTTTCGAGGGGACGAAACAATGTCCATCTGAGCTATCATGGGCTGGATCTTGATCGATTCCCGCATTTTCTGGGGTCAAGGCCTTCACGAACCGGTGCGGATGCGTTCGATCCTGTGCAGATCCTTAGCGTTGGGCGTGCTGTCAAGAAAAAGGGCTATGACGTTCTTCTGAAGGCGCTTGCCACATTGCCGCCTGATCTACACTGGCATTTCACCCATATCGGCGGAGGTGACGAGCTTTCGAAATTGAAGGCGCTTGCGGATGAACTGGGTCTCCAGAAGCGGTTGACGTGGAAAGGCGCACTGGACCAACGGGATGTCCTTGAGCATTACCGGACTAGTGATTTGTTTGCGCTCGCCTGCCGGGTAACTTCGGATGGTGACAGGGACGGGCTGCCGAACGTGATGGTCGAGGCAGCCAGCCAGGGTTTGCCCGTAGTATCCACAACAGTGTCGGGCATCGTCGAGTTGTTCGAGAACGAGACGAACAGTCTTCTCGTGGAATCCGAAGATATCGACCAGCTGGCTGGCGCACTGGATCGGATGATCCGCGATCCCGCACTCAGAGTCCGGTTGTCCACAAGCGCCGCAGCCAAAGTGCGAAGCGAATTCGACTATCACAACAGCATTCGCGATCTCGATAGACTGTTCACGACAAGCTGGTCCAAGATCCCATGACAGCCGCTGTGCAAGCCTCAGATCGCCGAAAGCGCGTATTCTTTTATGTGCAGCATCTGCTCGGAATCGGGCACCTTGTGCGTGCAAGCCGGGTTGCGAAGGCGATGTCGCAGGCGGGCCTGGATGTCACGGTCGTCACTGGCGGCAGCATCATAGAAGGGTTTCCGGGGGAGGGTGTGCGTCACGTGCAGCTGCCGGTCATCCTCTCGTCGAACAGCAGCTTTTCTGGACTTTCGGATGCAAGCGGCAATCCAGTGGATGAGCCCCTCAAGAGTTTGCGCGTTGAGATGCTTCTCGCTGCCTTTCGCCAAGCAGATCCTGACGCCGTCATCATCGAGGCATTTCCATTCGGGCGTCGCCAGATGCGTTTCGAACTTCTGCCCCTGCTGGAGGCCATCCGGTCGCATCCGCGCAAGCCGCTGCTCTTCAGTTCGGTGCGGGATATCCTGCAGGAAAATCGAAAGGCTGGCCGCGATGAAGAAACCGCGACCCTGATTGAAGAGCATTTTGACGGGGTCCTGGTCCATGGCGACGAAAATTTCGTTCGTCTGGAAGACACATTTCCGCTCGCAAGGCGCGTGGCAGACAAGGTCTTCTATACGGGGCTGGTCGCGCCGGATCCGCCGCAACCCAGCGAGGATCGTTTTGATGTCGTCGTCTCGGCGGGTGGTGGCGCAGTCGGTGCGCAATTGATCAAGGCCGCAATTACAGCCCGCGCCGAGCTTTCCGACACACGTCTGTGGTGCATCATAACGGGCCCGAATATGCCGCAGGCGGATTTCGAACGGATTGAGCGCGAGACGCCTGCAGGCGTCAGCCTGTTCCGTTTCCGCAAGGATTTTCCGAACCTGCTGATGAATGCTCAATTGTCCATTTCGCAAGCAGGATACAATACCGTTTGTGACCTGTTGCGGGCGAGCTGCACTAACGTGCTGATCCCCTTTGCGTCAGGTGGAGAAACGGAACAATGCGTTCGGGCCGAGAAGCTGGAGGCGCTCGGTTTTGCGACTGTCGTGACAGAGGAAAAGTTGAATGGTGCGACCCTCGCGGCGGCTATCTCAGCCGCAGATCGCTCGCCGCAGCGAATGAAGCCCGCACTATCACTGGCTGGTGCAGCGAACACGGCCTCAAGGATCATCGATGAGTTAAAAAAGCGGACTTGCAATTCATCGCAACCTCAATGCAACACAGGATCATAAATTTTCCGGATGCTTTGCTCCCTGATGGCGAAAGCAGCAGAGGAGATTGCTAAATCTCGCCGTATGCGACGTTTTCAACAGGAATTGCACAGCTTTGCAATCTTTTGCTTCTCCTTCCGGTCCTGACATTCTAAAACAGTAATCTTGGAGGCTGGGGAGGTCCGCCACCAACGAATGTGGCCCATCAAGATTTGAATGCCACACCATGAAAAATGTCAGGGAGGAATGAATGTCCTATCGCACGTTCTATGCAGGCGCCGTCGCAGCAGGTGCAATTTTGGCCGCGACGCAAAGCTTTGCAGCCACCGAATTGCAGTGGTGGCACGCAATGTCGGGCGCCAACAACGAAGTTGTGGAGCAGCTCGCCAAGGAATTCAATGAAAGCCAGACCGAGTACAAGATCGTACCAGTATTCAAGGGCACCTATCCGGAAGCATTGAATGCTGGCATCGCCGCATTCCGCGCCAAGCAGGCTCCTGCAATCCTGCAGGTGTTTGACGCAGGCAGCGGCGTCATGATGGGTGCCGAAGGTGCCGTCATGCCGGTTGCCGATGTCCTCAAGAAGGGCGGCTTCACGTTCGACAAGTCGAAGTACCTTTCTGGTATCGTAGCCTACTATTCGAAGCCGGACGGCACAATGCTGTCCTTCCCGTACAACTCTTCGTCGCCGATCCTTTACTACAACAAGGACACCTTCAAGAAGGCGGGCTTGAACCCGGATGCTGCGCCGAAGACCTGGCCAGAAATTTTCGAAGCCGCCAAGAAGATCAAGTCCAGCGGCGCTAGCCCTTGCGGCATGACATCCACCTGGTTGACCTGGATCCAGACCGAAAACCTGGCGGCCTGGAACAACGTCTCCTACGGCACGAACGAAAACGGCCTCGGTGGCACGGATGTGCAGCTCAAGGTCAACTCCCCGCTTTTCGTGGAGCATTTCGGCAAGCTAGCTGAACTCGCAAAGGATGGCACCTTCCGTTACGGCGGTCGTACATCCGAAGCCAAGCAGCTTTTCACCTCTGGTGAATGCGGCATCATGACGGAGTCTTCCGGCGGTCTGGGCGACATCATCAAGTCCGGCATGAACTACGGCATCGGTCAGTTGCCCTACTATCCGGGCGAAGGCCGTCCGCAGAACACGATCCCTGGCGGCGCCAGCCTCTGGGTCTTCGGCGGCAAGAGCGATGCCGAATACAAGGGCATTGCCCAGTTCTTCAACTTCCTGTCCCAGACCCCGATCCAGTCTCGTCTGCACCAGGTGTCCGGTTATCTGCCGGTAACGATGGCTGCCTATGAGGACACCAAGAAGTCTGGCTTCTACGAGAAGAACCCGGCCCGCGAAACGCCGATCCTTCAGATGATGGGCAAGGCTCCGACGGAAAACTCCAAGGGTGTGCGTCTCGTAAACCTCCCGCAGGTGCGTGACATCATGAACGAAGAGTACGAAGCTCTGCTCGCAGGCAAGCAGGACGCGAAGGCAACGATGGACAAGATCGTTGAACGCGGCAACGCTGCCATCAAGCAGGCTCGTCGCTAACCTCTCCAAAAGGCGCCCGCGACATGGATTTGTCGCGGGCTGCCTTTGCCGGGACAGGCAGGCCTCGATATGCCTGTCTTCCCAGATTTCAAATCGCGTGGATTGACCCGAAGGCACATCTGCTTCCGGGCTCGCGCATTCACAGGACAGCCGCCGTGCAACGCGTCGTTTTTCCCAACAAGGTACTGCCATATCTGCTGGTCGCACCGCAGATCATATTGACAGTGATCTTCTTTTTCTGGCCTGCCAGTCAGGCGCTTTATCAATCGATGCAAAGGGAAGATCCCTTTGGTCTTGCAAGCGGCTTTGTTGGACTGGACAATTTCCGGTACGTCCTGTCGGATGAGAATTATATACATTCTCTGCAGGTCACCGTTGTCTTCAGCGCCGCCACGGCTATTCTTGCGATGGTGGTCGCGCTTGCGCTGGCAACAGCGGCAGATCGCGTCACTAAGGGCCAAGGCTTCTATCGCACGCTTCTGATCTGGCCTTATGCCGTAGCGCCCGCAATTGCCGGCATGTTGTGGCTGTTCATGTTCAACCCTGCCATGGGCACGTTTGCCTATATCCTGCGCCGCAACGGCATTGCGTGGGATCCGCTGTTGAACGGTGATCAGGCGATGGTTCTGGTGGTCGTCGCGGCGGCGTGGAAGCAGATCAGTTACAACTTCCTGTTCTTCGTTGCGGGCCTGCAGGCTATTCCGAAGTCTCTCATCGAGGCTGCAGCGATTGATGGTGCGCGCGGATCGCGGCGCTTCTGGACCATCGTGTTCCCGTTGCTGGCGCCGACGACGTTCTTCCTGCTGGTGGTGAATACCGTTTATGCCTTCTTCGATACGTTCGGCATCATTCATGCTGTCACGCATGGTGGCCCGGCAAAGGCCACGGAGACCCTGGTTTATAAGGTCTATAACGACGGGTTCGTGAACCTCGACCTCGGCTCCTCCGCAGCCCAGTCGGTCATCCTGATGATCATCGTCATTGCCCTGACTGCATTCCAGTTCCGCTTCGTCGAGAAGCGCGTGCATTATTCGTGAGGCCGAGATGATCGAAAGACGACCTATCGCAAACCTCTTCGGCCATCTGATGCTGATCATCGGCATCATCATCGTGGCCTTCCCGATCTATTACACCTTCGTTGCCTCATCGATGACGTCGGCGGAGATCCTCAGGCCGCCGATCTCGCTTCTGCCCGGCGACCACCTTGTGGAAAATTACACCAGCGCCATGACAGGCGGTGTTGAGCGTGTTGCTGGCGTCAGCCTCGAGCGCATGCTGTTCAACACGCTTGTGGTGGCTCTCGCTATTGCCATCGGCAAGATCATCATCTCGTTCATTTCGGCCTATGCGATCGTGTTCTTCAAGTTCCCGTTCCGCATGGTCTTCTTCTGGATGATCTTCGTGACGCTGATGCTGCCCGTCGAGGTTCGCATCCTGCCGACCTACAAGGTCATTGTCGATTTGGGGCTGATCGATACTTACATGGGGCTGACGCTTCCGTTGATGGCATCGGCCACCGCCACTTTCTTGTTCCGCCAGTTCTTCCTGACGATTCCTGGCGAACTGGTCGAAGCCGCTCGTATCGACAATGCAGGCCCCTTCCGCTTTATGAAGGATATCCTGCTGCCCCTGTCGCGCACCAATATCGCGGCGCTCTTCGTTATCCTCTTCATCTACGGCTGGACACAATATCTGTGGCCGCTCCTCGTAACCAATGATGCACGCATGTCGACCATCGTCATTGGTCTGCGCAAGATGGTGGATTTCGCAGACGCAGCAACCCCGTGGAACTATGTCATGGTCACGGCGATCCTTGCTATCATCCCGCCCATTCTGGTGGTGGTTCTGATGCAGCGCTGGTTCGTCAAGGGCCTCGTGGAGACTGAAAAGTAATGGCCAAGATTACCCTGAATAACGTACGCAAGACCTATGCGGGCGCGGTAGAAACCATTAAGGGCGTGTCACTCGACATCGCAGATGGCGAACTACTCGTGCTGGTCGGCCCCTCCGGCTGCGGCAAATCCACGCTTCTGCGCATGATTGCCGGTCTGGAAGGTATCTCGTCGGGCGAGATCTCCATCGGGAACCGCGTGGTCAACGACCTGGAGCCGTCGGAGCGCGATATCGCCATGGTTTTCCAGAACTATGCGCTCTATCCGCACATGACGGTGCGCCAGAATCTAGCCTACGGCCTGAAGAACCGCAACACTCCAGCAGATGTCATCGATCAGCGGATCAAGAAGGCTGCTGCGACGCTGGAAATCGAGCAGTATCTGGAGCGCAAGCCACGCCAGCTCTCCGGTGGTCAGCGTCAGCGTGTCGCCATGGGTCGCGCGATCGTTCGCGAACCATCAGCGTTTCTGTTCGATGAGCCGCTGTCGAACCTCGATGCCAAACTGCGCGTTCAGATGCGTGTCGAGATCAAGCGTCTTCAGCGCGCGCTGGGAACGACGAGCGTTTACGTCACGCACGACCAGATGGAGGCCATGACCCTGGCCGACCGGCTGGTTGTTCTCAATGGCGGCAAGATCGAGCAGGTCGGAACACCGATCGAACTCTATGAGCGACCAGCTACCACCTTTGTGGCAACGTTCATCGGCTCTCCTTCCATGAACCTCATTGATGTTGCGCGCGGCGGTTTTGCGCTGGGCCAAATCAGTGCCGGTAAGGCAGCGACGATTGGCGTTCGTCCAGAGGATCTGAAACTGCAGGATGGGTCTATTGCCAATGTCGCCTTCAGCGCCGATGTGACCGTCGGTGCAGTGGAGCTGGTTGGAGCAGAAAGCTATGTCTACGGCACCCTGCCGTCCGGTGCAGATATCACATTCCGTGTTTCTGGGCGTTCGCGGATCGAAACGGGTGATAAGCTGTCGGTCGCAGCGTCTGCGGCAGATCTCCACTACTTCGACGCAAATGGCGTTCGCATAGACTGAAATGTACCAGCCGTCGCTCGCGTGGTCTCCTTAGGTCGCGCGAGCAGAATCTTTCCGCACAGATGGTGATAGTCTGTTCATCGTGCGAATCGTCAGGACCAAAGTGCACCGGGTGCTAACGTAACATTCAGAGTTTTGGCTGAATCCTGAGATACTGTTCGCTTGATTCCGATTTGCGAGTCAGAGAAAGAGACGAGAAATGGGCTCGACAGCCATCATGATAAACCTGTTTGGAGCAGTCGCATTGCTGCTCTTCGGTCTCGCACAGGTGAAGGATGGCGTGTCAAGAGCCTTCGGCGGAAAGCTGCGGACCGGCCTCGCATCCGGCACAAAAAACGGTTTTCGATCCTTCTTTTCCGGCTTCTTCGCCACTATTGCCCTGCAAAGTTCTACCGCGACGGCGTTGATGACAGCCTCCTTTGTCGAAAAGGATCTGATCAAGCCACGCATGGCGCAAATCGTCCTTCTTGGGGCAAATGTTGGGACCGCGATCACCGCCTGGATTGTGGGCTTCGGCATCGGCTGGCTTTCCCCCCTCCTGATCTTTATCGGGATCGTCGTCTATCGCGGGCGCTCGACCAGCCGCCAAGGGCTTGGCAGCGCCCTCATCGGTATCGGCTTGATGCTGTTGTCTCTGCATCTGATGAGCGCTGCAACCGAACCGCTGCGGCATTCGGAGGCGCTGGTGGCTTTCATCGGCCTTCTGGATAATGCCTGGATCGTAGCGTTTGCTCTCGCCGCCTTCATCGCCTTCGTATCGTCCTCCAGTCTGGCGGCTGTCATCCTGATCCTGTCGATGGCAGCCTCGGGAACAGTACCAACCGGACTGGTTGTCGTCATGGTACTGGGTTCGAATTTTGGCGGTGCCATTCCACCGTTCATCGCTTCGCTTGGAGGAGCAGCACCCGCGCGGCGCGTCACGCTCGGCAATCTGGTGGTGCGCGGTGTTGGATGCGCGGTTGCACTTCCACTTGCAGGCTATGGCGGTTCTCTGTTGGAAACACTGCCAACGCCACATTCAATGCTGGCGGTTGATGCGCATCTCGCCTTCAATCTCTTACTCGCCGCGCTCGCCTGGCCGTTTTCCGCGCTACTGTCCAACGCTATGGCGAAGTTCATTCCCCAAGAAGTCGAGAACGACACGCAACCCCGTTTCCTCGACAAGGCAGAGCTATCGACACCCGTTGTCGCGCTTGCAAGTGCCACGCGTGAAGTGCTTGGCGTTGGCGACCTGATCGAACGCATGCTGATCAAGACATCCGACGCGTTCACCCGCGGCGACTTCTCGCAACTCGCAGACGTGGGGCCACTGGAAAAGCGCGTCGATAATCTTCAGCAGGAAGTGAAGGTCTATCTCTCCAAACTGGGCCGCGTCGGACTGGATGAGGAAAACAGCCGACGCTCTATCCATATCATCGACTATGCCATCAATCTCGAGCATATCGGCGACATCATCGAAAAGGGGCTCGTTCCGCAGATCAGCAAGAAGATCTCGCTTGGTTTGAAGTTTTCGGAGGATGGTTATGCCGAGCTGACCAAGCTCATGAACCTTACCTTGGACAACCTGCGCGTTGCGCAGACCATTTTCGTTACCCGAGATTTTGCGCTTGCCAAGCGGATGATGGAAATCAAGGTCGAAGTGCGCCGCATGGAAAAGCAGTCCGCCGAGCAGCATTTGAAGCGATTGCAGGAAGGCAATACCGAGAGCCTCCAGACCAGCTCGCTGCACCTTGATCTGCTACGCGACCTCAAGCGCATCAATGCGCACATCGTTTCCGTGGCGCATCCCATTCTGGATGAAAGTGGTCTCCTGGTTGAAAGTCGCTTGAAAGCAGCGGAATAAAAATAATTTCATTATTGAGGGTGTGATTTCAGCGAATTTACTTTCGCTTGATCGTCTATTTTCACTTGTAAGGCTCGATAATCCGGCTAAAACTCTCCGCCATTGCTTCATTCGCATGCCTGGGGAGGATTAAGCCATGTCACGCAATGAAAATATTTTTATGGCTTTGGAAGGCTGTCAAACCGTTGCGTTACAGGAAGCGATCGACAAAGCCGCGCGAGATGGGGTGAGGCTGGTACTTGCGCCCGGGCTCCACATATCAGGGGGGCTGCGGCTACGAAGTGGTCTTGATTTGCACCTGTCCGAAGGTGCGGTGCTCCAGTTTCTGCCCGATTATGCGGCCTATACGGACAACACGATTGATGTCATCGCCGAAGACTCCAACACGGCGATGATTCTCGTGCAGGATGCCGCCGATGTGCGCATTTCCGGCAAGGGCGTCATCAAGGCGCCTGGGCCGGATTACGTTGTCGGCCGGCTGGACGACATGGGCACGCATATTCCGGCGGCGCACCGGCCAAGGGTCCTCGTCTTCGATCGTTGCCGGAATGTGTCTCTCTCCGACTTCTCGGTCCAAAGCTCTCCGATGTGGACGATCCACCTGATCTCGACCCATGATGTGACGATCAGCGGCGTCAGAGTGGATAATGACAGGGAGATGCCGAATACGGACGGCATGGTGATCGACTCCTGCGAACGCGTTTCCATCCGTGACTGCGATATCGCGACTGCCGACGACGGCGTCGTCCTGAAGACGAGCAGGGGATCGGATGGCAAAGCCGTCGGTGCCTGCCGGGATATTACGGTTCGCGATAGCAGGATCGAAAGCCGAAGCTGTGCCTTGAAAATCGGCACAGAAAGCTACGGCGATTTCGAAAACATCCTGTTCGAGGATTGCGAGATCGTTCGCTCAAATCGCGCGCTCGGCATCTTTTCGCGAGATGGTGGCTGCGTGCGCAATATCGTCCATCGCAATATTCGCCTTGAGGCCAGCGAGACGCCGGACGGTTTCTGGGGGTCGGGCGAAGCAATCACCATCAATGTCGTGGACCGGCGGCCCGGCACGCCCGCAGGGTCTGTCGAGGATATCATCTTCGAAAACATCACCGGCACGATGGAGGGCGCGATCAACATTGTTGCTGATAGCGCGTCCGGCATTCGCAACGTGTCCTTCCGGAAACTCGCGATTGATCAGCGGGATGGCCGCTTCCGTGGGCAACGATATGACATGCGCCCGACGCATTTCGATCTGGCCCCTTCGCCAGATGCTGCAGGTCGCGCCAATGCCTTCGTCAAGGACGAGAACGGGCAGGTGATCGGTCTTGTGCCTTACCCCGGAGGCATGCCTGCTTTCTTCGCATCGAACGTGGTCGGGCTTCAACTCTCCGACGTCGAATTCCGGCGTCCATCGCCGCTTCCGTCTGGTTGGGGCGCGGAGGCTATCGTCATGCGCGAGCGTGAACCTGCAGTGTGGTCGTGAAAGCTACCGCTAGCGCTTGCGACACAGACATATCTGCGCTCCTGACCTTACATCTGGAATGACCTCATGAAACGCCTGAAGAAGCTTGATAACCTGCTGGCGCGCCTGCGTGAGCGCATCTTTACTCCTTTGAGCATCAATGTCCCGCTGGTTTACGCGCCCGGTTCCGCGGCCAATCGGCCTGCCATGGTGGCGAGCGATCGTGCCGGATGGACGGCCGTGTCCCGGGATCTCATCTGGGGTGAACCGGATGGCTATTACTGGTTCGGTGGCAAGGTCACGCTTCCGCCAGAAGCAGAGGGAAAACGCATCGTTGTCAGAGTAGAGGCAGCGTTTGGCAGCGTGATGGGCAGAAGCGATCCGCAATGTCTCGTGCGGGTCAATGGCGCCATACGCCAAGGAGTGGACGGAAATCACCGCGAGTTTCTGCTCACCGCTGAGGGCAAAGGAGCCGAGGCCTTCGATATCCTCATTGAAGCTGGAACGATCGAAGACCGCAGGCAGCTAGGTTTCGCCTGCGCGCTCTATACGCATTATCTTGAAGTCGATGATCTCTACTATGATCTGCGCGCACCTCTGGATGTCGCACGCCTTCTGGCCGAAGATGATCCGCGCCGTCATTTCATCATGAACCATGTGGAAAAGGCGCTGGATCTGGTCGACCTTCGGCCAGGCGATGAAGCGCGCTTTCTCCGTTCTGTCGCGGCGGCACGGCTTGCTGCCCAACCCATTTATGGGACGCCTGATTTCGAGGCGAAGCCGACAATCACCGTCACCGGGCATACCCATATCGATGTTGCGTGGCTCTGGCGGGTGCGGGAAACGCGCCAGAAAATGGCCCGCTCCATGGCGACGGCGCTGGCGCTGATGCAGGACTTTCCAGACTACCGCTTCATGTATAACCAATGCGTGCTTCTGGACTATCTGTCAGAGGATTATCCTGAACTCTTCCAGCGGATCGAGGCTGAGGTAAAGACGGGCCGTTTCGAGATCGAAGGCGCGCTGTGGCTGGAGCCCGATGTCAATATTGCCGGTGGCGAAGCCCTGGTTCGCCATATCCTGTATGGTGTCGAGTATCACGAAAAGACCTTTGGCATCCGCCCACGCATGGTTTGGTTGCCGGATACGTTCGGCTATTCCGCCTCGCTTCCACAGTTGATGGAGAAGTCGGGCCTCGACAGTTTTGTCACACACAAGCTGTCCTGGAACGATACCAACCGGATGCCGGATGAGACCCTGTTCTGGCAGGGTATCGACGGCACGAAAGTGCCCGCCTATTTTCTGACAACGCAGCCTTACGACTCAAAAAGCATCGGCACGACCTACTGCCCGGATCTGAAACCCAGCCACGTCATGGGCACCTGGCGCAGGCACGGCCAGCAAGAGTTGAATACAGAGCTTTTCCTGGTCTATGGCCATGGCGACGGCGGTGGTGGCCCAACGCGGGAAATGCTGCAGAACATTCGGCGCATGGAGCGCGGCATTCCTGGCTGCCCGAAAGTTGAACACGCACCAATGCGCCCCTTCTTCGAGCGGTTGATCGAGCGGATGAAGGCAAACCCCGAGAATTATCCGGTCTGGGTTGGCGAGCTTTATGCGGAGTTCCATCGTGGAACGCTGACATCGGTTGCCAAGAACAAGCGCAACAACCGTCTGGCGGAAATCGCCTTGCGCGAGATCGAAATGCTGGCTGTTCTCGCACAGCGGCAAGCAGGCCATGACTACCCCTCGAGGCAAATTCGCGCGCTTTGGGATATTGTGATGCTGAACCAGTTTCACGATATCCTGCCGGGTTCCTCCATCGGCGCGGTCTATGATGATAGTGACCGCGACTATGCAGAGTTTTTCGAAACGGCTGCACGGCTGACTGCCGAACTTTTCGATGCCTTGCGGACAGGTGAGGGGCTTTCCGTATTGAACACGCTGCCGCGCACGCGCAGTGGTCTGGCCTTTACCACGCAGGACATTAACTCTGCCTCTCGGCAGGTCATACATCGCGCGGATGGCGCAGCAGAGTTCGCCATTCCAGTCTGCAACGCGGCACCGCTCGGCTTCAGTTCCATTCAAGCATCGCCGGAGCAGAGCCCAGCGCCCGTTGTGACGCTGTCTTCGCTCGAAAACCCGAACCTTGTCGTGCGCTTCAATGAGACGGGCGGTATCACCTCGATTTTCGACCGTCTCGCAGATCGGGAATTGCTACCGTCAGGAGCGATTGCGAACCAGCTCCAGATCTTCCGTGACATGCCCGTGCAGTTCGATGCCTGGGATATCGATGCCGATTTCGAGGATCAGCCCTATGAGCTGGGTGCTCCGGTTGATTGCCGGATTGTGGAGCAGGGGCCTCTGCGTTCGGCCCTCCGTTTCGAGTGGGCTTATGAAAACTCGCGTATTGTACAGATCGTTTCTCTTGAAGCGGACGCGCGGCAAGTGGAGTTCGATACCTATATCGACTGGCACGAGCACAATACGCTGCTGAAGGCTGCCTTCCCGCTGGCGCTGAACTCTGCAACGGTCGAGGCTGAGATCCAGTTTGGCCATGTCAGCCGCGCAAGCCATCGAAACACATCCTGGGATCGAGCAAGGTTCGAATGTTCCATGCAGCGTTGGGTCTCCATGCAGGAACCGGGCTTTGGTGCTGCTTTGCTGAATGACAGCAAATATGGCTACGACGCCAAGGGCAATATGCTGAGACTGACGCTGCTGCGTTCGCCGACCTATCCATGGGAGCAGGCAGATCAGGGTCAACATCGCTTCCGCTACGCATTGATGTTGCATGGCGGCGATCTCGTCGCAGTGCATGAAGCAGCCGAGGAATTCAACAACCCGCTCCGCATCGTATCCGGTCACTTTGCGGCTGCGCTGCCCTTCGCGGTTGAAGGAGAAGGCGTCGCAGTCGAAGCCGTCAAACGGGCCGAGTCCGATGATAGCCTCATCGTTCGCCTGTGGGAGACAGGCGCACGACAGAGAACAATTGCGCTTCGGCTCCATAGCGCCATCGAAACAATCGAAGCCGTGGATCTCCTCGAACGCAACCCGCAGCCATTGCAGATCTCCCCGGATGGTGATGTGGCGCTGACTTTGAAACCATTTGAAATCGTGACACTGAAATTGACAGGAACTGGCAAGTCATGAACGCGCCCTATCATCAGATCGACGTGACGATCGATACCTTTCCGGAAGGCGAAAAATCCTTCGTTGAAATTCCCTTCGAGGTTGGTCCCGATGTAGACCGCATTGAAGTCAGCTATCACTATCCCTTCGGCGGTGGTGGAAGTGTCATCGATCTTGGCGTCGCGCGAAACGGCCGGATGCGCGGATGGACCGGATCAGAACGCGGCCACATCACGGTGGAAGAAGATCGCGCGACCCCGGGCTATGATGCAGGGCCGCTACCGGGCTCATGGCATGTGGTGCTCGGGATCGTGAAAATCGGGCCAAACTGCAAGGTCGATGTCCAGATCCGCTTGATCAACAAACAGAAGCAGTGGTTGGTTGGCGAACTGCACAGTCATTCGGAGCACTCGGATGGCGGTGTCACGGTTCTGGATGCAATCTACCGCGCACGCGCCGCGCGTCTGAATTTCGTATCCATTACCGACCACAACACGATTTCGCAGAATTTCATTCGCCCGGACGATCCCGACATCCTGGTCATCCCCGCGATGGAACTGACCTCCTTCTACGGTCACACGAACTTTCATGGCGTGGCAAAACCTGTCGAGGACTGGCGCTGCCGCTCGCCGAAGGATGTTGCCGACAAGATGCTGGAGGCGAAGGCAAACGGGGCAACGATTGTCATCAACCACCCATTTCAAAATTCCGATGGCGGACGTTGGCAATCAGGTTTCGATGTGTGTTTCGATGCCTACGAAATCTGGAACGGCAACTGGTCCGTGATGAACGAGCAGGGTCTCGCATTCTGGCAGGAATTGCTGGTGCAGGGCCGTCGGATCCCGGCAACGGGCGGCAGCGATTTCCATCTCAAGAACCGTCGCCGTCATGGACGGCCGGCAAATCGGCTTTTGTCGAATGGCCATTCCATTGCAGCGATCCTAGAGGCGGTTCGGGCGGGTCGCAATGTCGTATGTCATTCGCCGGACGAGGCGATGGCAAAGCCATTTGGCGAAACTGCTCCTGATTTCGGCTCTCAAGTGCCGGTTGGCAGTGACGTTCCGGTCGAATTCAGCGGCTTGAGCCGGGGAGACGAGGTTCGGGTGATTACTGAAAAGGGGCAGATTGGTGTACAACACGCCGATGCCGCAAGCTTTGTGCTGGACCACCGCTTTGAGGGGCAGTTCGTTCGCTTCGAAGTGTGGCATGGCAAGGAACCCAAGCTGTTCACCAATCCATTTTACGCCGAATAGGGGATAGAATTTGGACCGTCGCACAGAGCGCAAGATCGGCATCAAGGATGTATCCAAGGAGGCGGGCGTTGCGCTCAGCACGGTTTCGCACGTGCTGAATGGAACTGCGCCGATATCCGCCGAGGTTCGAATCAAGGTTCTGGAGGCGGCTCGGCGGCTGGGTTATCTCGCCAAGCGACAGCAGAAAGGCGCAATCGCCTCCCTCAGCACGATCTACCTTGCCGTGCCACCCGGCAATCTGCCGCACAACGACATCAACCTGGTTTCGTGGACGCTGCTGACTGCGCTCTCCCGTGAATGCGAGCGGCGTGGTATCAAGATCGTGGCGCACAACGGCTCACCTGAGTTGAACGCGGCGGAGATTCTTGCTGGCGCCAAGGCGGTCAACGCAGAAGGGATCATCCTCGTCTACGACGATAATCCCAAACTTCTGCGGCCGCTGGCTGCTTCGAACTACGCTATCGTCTTGCTCAATGGCGAAGACCCCACCATGTCTGTGGATACGGTTGCGCCCGCGAACCGCTATGCGGCACGGCTTGCAACGCAATGGCTTCTTTCGCGCGGACACCGGCGCATTCTTCATCTGACATGGCGCGGACGCAGCACCATCATGCGGCGCCTCGACGGTTTCCATGATGCCTATATGGAACAGAACCTTCCTCTGGACCTTGGTCGCACGATTTATGCGGATGGGTATGAACCGGATCATGCGCGGAAGGCGCTGAGGGCGTTCATTGCCCGCCACGGCGGCCTGGATGGCCACACGGCAGTCTTCTGTGCAGCGGACAACCTTGCGATCGGAGCTTTGAGCGAGTTGCAGGCGCAAGGTTTCCAGATTCCCGGTGACATCGCGGTCGTCGGATTTGACGGGGTTGCCCCAGGTGACCTGACTGTTCCGTCTTTGACCACAGTCCGGGTTCCGCTCGATTCTCTTGCTGTGGCCACTCTGAAGGCACTGGAGCAGAGACTTTCAATCAGCGGACAGGATCACCCCACACAACGCATTGAATTGGGTTGCCGTCTTATTGAGCGTGACAGCGCGGCTTCCAACTTCCTTCGCTGATGCGGAAAATGAAAATATTTTTGTCCTTGATTTTCACGGTCTGATGAAAGATCGTCCGTTTCAGAGCGATTTAGCCGGGAATACGGTAGTTATCGCCGAATTCCATCTGGGAGGACGGACATGCGCAATAATAGAAAAATTTTCATTGCATCACTAGCTGCTCTTCTTGCGACCTGTGCCGCCACGACGGCGCTCGCGTTTCAGGAGTCGCCGATGCTGGCCGAGCAGGTAAAGGCCGGGAAGCTTCCGCCGGTGGAAAAGCGTCTTCCTGCAAAGCCCCGCGTACTGGATCTCGGTGAGGCAGGTACATTTGGTGGCACGTGGCATCGCGCCTACAAAGGACCAGGCGATCGGTGGGGGCCGACCAAGCTGCTTGAAGAGCGCGCTCTGAAATTTGTGATGGGCGAGGACGGCAAGCTTGAGCTGATGCCGACCTTCATCGAAAGCTACAAGATGAGCCCGGATGCGAAGGAATTCACCTTCACGCTCCTTGAAGGCCTCAAGTGGTCAGACGGCCAGCCGGTGACAACAGAAGACGTCAAGTTCTGGTATGAGGACGTCTTCATGAACCGTGACATCGTACCGGTGGTTGATACGCTTTACGCGCCTGGCGGCAAGCCGATGAAGGTCGATATCGTCGATGCGCGCACCTTCAAGGTGTCGTTCGAAACACCTTACGTCTACTTCCTGACCATCATGGCCAAGGACTCGATTGGAGAGCCAAGCCTTGACCGCCCAACCTTCATTCAGCCGAAGCATTACCTGAAGAACTTCCATCCCAAGTATGTGGACAAGGCCGCTCTCGACAAGGCCGTTGCGGAAAAGGGCGTCAAGAAGTGGCAGGATCTTTGGGGCTCCAAGGGCCCCATCACGGCCTGGAACCAGAACCCCGCTCTGCCGGTGATTACGCCATGGAAGATCGTGACACCTCCACCGGCCGATGTCATGGTGATGGAGCGCAATCCTTATTACTACATGGTCGACAAGGCCGGCAACCAGCTGCCCTATATCGATCGCGTCGAGCACAAGCTCTTCGACGCGCAGGAAAGCTTCAACCTGATGGTCGTGCAGGGCCAGCTGGATATGCAGCAGCGCTTCACGAACAATGGTGACTTCACCTTCTACAAGGAAAACGAGAAGAAGGGGAACTACAAGGTTCTGAAGTGGACCAATTCCGAAGTCTGGTCGCTCGTCCCCAACCTCACCACCAAGAACAAGCAATTGCAGGAGTTGTATGCGAAGGCCGAGTTCCGTCAGGCACTCAGCATTGGTGTCGATCGCGATACGATCAACGAGCTTGCCCAGTCCGGTCTCGGGGAAGCGCGCTCTGCCTCGCCGGTCTCTGGTTCGCCATACTATCAGGAAGACCTCGAAAAGCATTGGGCAGAGTACGATCCGGATAAGGCAAACAAGCTGCTCGATCAGATCGGCCTGAACAAAAAGGATGCCGATGGCTTCCGCCTGGGTCCGGATGGGAAGCGCGTGACCATCGTTGTGGAAGCCAACCAGGATGCGTTTGCAAACACGCTGGAACTGGTCCGCAACAGCTGGAAGGACATCGGTATCGAACTTCAGGCGCGCATTATCGACCGTACGGCGTTCGATGCGAACCGCGACAACAACAGCTTCGAGATGCAGTATACGTCCTTCGACCGCCTTTCCGTTGTACCTTCCGACCCGCGCCTCATCCTTGGTGACGATGGATACGGTCAGGAATATTACAAGTGGCACGAAACCAAGGGCGTATCGGGCATTGAGCCGCCAAAGGATCATCCGATCCGCAAGCTCTGGGCTGCGTGGGAAAAGGCTTCCGTCGCGGGCACTCAGGAAGAGGCGGACAAGGCCGTCAACGAGATGATCCGCACCTTCGTCGAACAGGGTTATGTTATTGGTCTCGTGGGTGAAACCCCGGCGCTGGTCATTGCCAAGAATACCGTGAAGAATGTCCGCGACGGTCTGATCAACGACGACGTGACACGCGGCGAAGGATTAGCCTTCCCGGCACAGTTTTTCTTCGCAAAATGATGAAGAGACGCTCGCGGCACTTGGTGATCGTGGGCGTCATTTTCCATTGAACTGAACCGGGCCAAAGCTGTCTCGGCGAGCCTGTTGCCACCTTTCGTGGCAACAGGACCCGTGACCATGCGCCCGGTGCCCGGAAAGGGAAGCCATGCTCAGCCTCATCGTGAACCGGATCCTGTGGGCCATTCCTACTCTGATCTTTGTGTCCTTCATTTCCTTCGTCATCATCCAGCTTCCGCCGGGCGACTATGTCACAGCCTATGTGGCGCAGCTGCGGCATTCGGGCGAATACATCACCGAATTGCAGGAAGCGGCGATGCGGCAGGAGTTCGGCCTCAACGATCCTTTGCTGGTGCAATACTGGCGGTGGATCAGTGCCATCGTCATGCATGGTGACTTCGGCAGGTCGCTTGAATGGAACATGGACGTCAAGGACATGATCTGGGACCGGCTTGGCCTGACGCTGGCGATCTCCACTCTTTCGATGATCTTCACCTGGATCATTGCTATCCCGATCGGCGTGTATTCCGCGACCCGGCAGTATTCGTTCTTTGACTACATCTTCACTGTCTTCGGCTTCATCGGCAAAGGCATTCCGGAGTTCATGCTGGCGCTCATCCTGATGTGGCTGGGTTACGCCTATTTCAACATGGATGTCGGCGGGCTGTTTTCCAGACAATACGAGACGGCACCATGGTCGTGGGGCAAGTTCGTCGATCTGCTCGAACATCTCTGGGTACCGATCGTTGTTCTGGCGTTTGGCAGCACGGCGGGCCTCATCCGCGTCATGCGTGCCAACATGCTGGACGAGCTTGGCAAACCCTATGTCGAAACGGCATATGCGCAGGGCTTTACCGAACGCACGGTTGTCTGGCGCTATCCTGTCCGCATTGCTCTCAATCCATTCATCTCGACGGTCGGCTGGGCGCTTCCCGCTCTGTTCTCCGGCGATATCATTGCCGCCGTGGTCCTCAACCTGCCGACAACAGGCCCGCTGCTTCTGAAAGCCTTGCAGATGCAGGACATGTATCTGGCTGGAAGTTTTATCCTCATCCTCAGCGTCTTCACCGTCATCGGCACGGTTCTATCCGACATCCTGCTTGCGGTTTCCGATCCGCGCATTCGCATGGCGTAAGGAGGCGCGTTTCATGACCCAGATTTCCAACACCATGTCTGATCCGATTTACGATGCCGTCATGGCTTCCGAAGAACGCGAAATGCCGCCTCTTGCCGGTGAGCAGACCACGAAGGAAGGCCGCAGCTATACGGCAAAGCCGTGGACGCTCATCTGGTGGCGCTTCCGCAAGCACAAGCTTGCCATGGCTTCGCTGTTCTTTCTGATCTTCTGTTTCTTCTCGGCACTGTTTGCCGATTTCATTTCGCCTTATCGCCCGGCTGACATCGACAAGCTGAACACGTTCGTGCCTCCGGCAAACATCCATCTGTTCCACGATGGCAAGTTCCAGGGCCCGTTCATCTATGCGCTTAAGCGCTCCCGCGACCCGGAAACGGCGCGCGTGATCTATGAGCGAGATACGACGAAAATCGTACCGATCAGCTTCTTTGTCGAAGGACCGGAATACGATCTGCTTGGCTTGGTTCCCACCAAGATCCATCTCTTCGGTGCTGCCGACAAACGCCAGAAGGTGAACCTTCTGGGCACGGA
This sequence comes from Affinirhizobium lemnae, assembly GCF_022968395.1. Taxonomy (GTDB): domain Bacteria; phylum Pseudomonadota; class Alphaproteobacteria; order Rhizobiales; family Rhizobiaceae; genus Neorhizobium; species Neorhizobium lemnae. Next base: position 71,622 of record NZ_JALJQZ010000009.1, on the reverse strand, counting down.
TTCCCTTGGACGTGACCTGTTCACGCGTCTGCTCTATGGCGCTCGCGTTACCTTGTCCGCTGGTCTGATCGGCGTGGCATTCTCCTTCGTCATCGGCCTCTTCATCGGCGCGATCGCCGGCTATTATGGCGGCCTCGTCGACGCTCTCATCCAGCGCCTGATGGAGTTCATTCGCTCGGTCCCGACAATTCCGCTCTGGATGGGATTGGCGGCTGCGCTGCCAATCGCCTGGGATCCGCTGTTCGTCTATGTGTTGATCACATTCATTCTGGCCCTGATCGGCTGGACCCATCTAGCGCGCGTCGTGCGCGGCCGCTTCTTTGCGCTGCGCAATGAGGATTACATCCTTGCCGCACGGCTGGCCGGTGCATCGGAATACCGCATCATCACGCGCCATATGCTGCCTGCCATGACCAGCTACATCATTGCCGCCGTGACGCTCGCGATACCGGAGATGATTCTTGGCGAAACGGCGCTCAGCTTCCTTGGTCTCGGCCTGCGTCCACCCGTCGTCAGCTGGGGTGTGCTGTTGCAGGATGCGCAGAACTTGCGCTCCATCAGTCTGGCGCCCTGGCTGCTATCACCCGGCATCGCCATCATCTTCGTGGTTCTGGCCTTCAACTTCCTCGGTGATGGCCTGCGCGATGCGGCCGATCCTTACGGTCGCTGAGCGAGGAGAAAATTATGACACAGACCAACAATCCTCTCCCGCCGGAACGCCTTCTGCAACTGGATGACGTGAATGTTCACTTCCCCATGCGCGAAGGCCTTGTGAAAGCCGTCAACGGCGTGTCCTACCACATCAATCGCGGTGAGGTTCTCGGTATCGTCGGCGAAAGCGGTTCAGGCAAATCCGTCACGGCCCGTTCCATCATGCGGCTGCAGCCGAAACAGGCGCTCGATGCCGGCGGCTCAATTCGGTTTCGTCGCAAAAGCGGCGAAGAGGTTCTGATCTCTTCCGAAGATCGCCAGAGCCGCACCATGCGTGATCTGCGCGGCAACGAAATCGGCATGATTTTCCAGGAGCCGATGACGGCACTGTCTCCGGTTCACACCATCGGCACGCAAATCATGCGCACCGTCATGTTGCACCGGAATGTCTCGAAGGCAGACGCAAGAGCGCGCGCCATCGAGCTTCTGACCAAGGTGCAGATGCCCCGCCCGAACGATATCGTCGATCGTTATCCGCATCATCTCTCCGGCGGCATGCGCCAGCGTGCGATGATTGCACTGGCGCTTGCCTGCGACCCCACGCTCCTGATTGCCGATGAGCCGACAACGGCGCTGGATGTGACGACCGAGGCGCAGATCCTGCATCTGCTCAAGTCGTTGCAGCAGGAACTTGGCATGGCCATCGTCTTCATCACGCACAATTTCGGCGTGGTGGCGGATATCGCGGATCGCGTGGCGGTGATGTATCTCGGGCGTGTGGTCGAGACCGGCACGGTCGACGAAATTTTCTATGAGCCCAAACATCCCTACACGCAGGCCTTGCTCCGCTCCATTCCAAAGCTCGGCGGACAGAAGGCCCGACGCCTGAAGACGATTTCAGGCACTGTGCCTGATCCTTTCAATGTGCCTCCGGGCTGTTCCTTCCATCCACGCTGCATGCGGGCTGTCGGCGGGATCTGCAATGTTACCACCCCGCCGGAAGTCCGGTTTCCGAATGGCCAGATATCGCGCTGTCATTTCGCCGAAGAGTTTCGTTCGGAGGCCGCAGAATGACTGTTGCCAGTGAAAAGGCCGAGGCCATCCAGGACGATACCCTCATCTCCATTCGTGGGGCGAAGAAATACTTCCCCGTTCATGGCGGCTGGCTACGAAAGAAAATCGGCGAAGTGCGCGCCGTCGACGACATCACCTTCGACATCAAGAAGGGCGAAACCTTCGGTCTGGTGGGCGAGTCCGGCTCCGGCAAATCCTCCATCGCGCGCTTGATCCTGCGGGCCTATGATCTCACCGAGGGCGAAATCCTATTTCGTCGCTCGAACGGGTCCATCGTGGATATCACCTCGCTTGGCGACCGCGAAATGCGCGAGATCCGCCGCGAAATGCAGATGATCTTCCAGGATCCCTATTCGTCCCTCAATCCGCGCATGACAATTCTTGATCTCGTGGGCGAGCCGCTAACGATTCATGGAGTCGGAAGCCCCTCGGAGATCGAGGATCGTGTCGCGGAACTGCTGCGGCTTGTCGGTCTGCGTCCGGAATATGTATCCCGCTATCCACACGCCTTCTCCGGCGGCCAGCGTCAGCGTATCGGCATTGCCCGCGCCCTGGCGCTCAATCCCAGCTTCATCGCGGCGGACGAGGCGGTTTCTGCTCTCGACGTTTCCGTGGCGGCGCAGAACATCAATCTCCTGCAGGATCTGCAGGAGCAGCTTGGGCTCACCTATCTGTTCATCACCCATGATCTCGGCATGGTGGAGCACATTTCGGACCGCATCGGCGTGATGTATCTCGGTCGGCTGATGGAGGTCGGCCCGACGGAAGAGATGTTCTCCAACCCCCTGCATCCCTACACCGAGGCGCTTCTGGCCGCAGTGCCGCAGCCGGACCCGCGCGGCAATCGCGAGCGCAAGCGTGTGGCGTTGAAGGGCGAGATTGCCGATGCGATGAACATTCCAACCGGCTGCCCCTTCCACCCGCGTTGTCCCTATGCGGATTCCAAATGCAAGGCAGAGGTTCCGGCCCTGCGGTCGGTTGCCGGAGGAAGACAGGTTCGTTGTCACTATGCCGAAAGCCTCGATCTGACGGGGGTCGCGGCACAGTGAACGGGCTCGTTGCCACATTGGGTGATTTGGGAACTCTCCCTGCTGAAGGTGCGGAGACGGAACTCGCCCATGCGCATCGTCCGCTCTTGCGCCTGGATGATGCCGAGCCCTTCCTGCCCTTGGCGGCCGGATTTGCGATCTATCGCGAGACCGCTCAATCCGTTTCGTCGAAATTCCAGATCGAGCCGATTGCAAACTGCGTCATTGAATATGCAATCTGGTACGACTGGGATATCCAGCACCTCTACGATCTGGAACACGTCTGGCTGCATCTCGATTCATACGGCCAAGTCGTGAAGGTCGAGGCGTCGCGCCATGGTTCGAAGCTCGTCATGCAACGCCCTGATGGAGCCCTGCCGGTTGAAGCGGGCAGGCCGCTTCTCTTCCTCGAACCTGGTAAGCATGCGCATTGGGCAGATGGTGAGACCATGCGTTTGCAGGCTGGCGAGCGCATAGACGAGATGTGCGGAAGTCTTGCAGGTCAGCGCGGAATTCATTTGTCCAATCGCTTTTCAGATGCGGGTCTTTTTCACGCGACGGAAGAGCAAGACCAGCTCGCGCGCACACAACTTCAGAACTGGCGGTTCACGCCGAGCTGGAGCTTTACGCGTACCAGCGATGACATTGGTGACTACAGGCTCGTCCCCTGGCCTGCACTGGAGGCTTGGGTGCGAGCGCGCGTCAAACACCTCATTTCTGAACTTTCGAAACACGACATAGACAGCCTTTCTTTTCAACAAAGTCAGGCGGAGACATGAGCATGAACATCAACTCGACCCGCAAACATCAAACGCCGCAAACCGGATTCACCGTCGGGCAGGGCGATGCAGTGACCGCTTGGGCCATGTCGTCCATTCGCGCCACCTACTATCCGGGCGAGGTCGCCTTGGCGGAAGATCGGGTGAACTACCGCTTCATCAACGGCTTCGTGGATGTGGGTGATCTTCCTTGCCGTGTTGCCTTGTGGAAGGAAATCAAGTCCCGCACCGTTGTTTTGCCCGATGTCATTCCCGTCGATGATCTCTACCTTCCCGGCTTCAATCGTCGCGTCGAATTTTCCGGTTTCTGGCATCGTCCAACCAAACTGGAGCGTTGGTTGAAGACACGTATATCGGCCTCCAACGACGGACCGGTTCCCTTCCGTCTGAACACCTGCGGCTGCATTCGGATCTGGGTGGATGGTGCAGAAGTCGTGGTCTTCGAGCCCTTCAAACGCAACAAGGAGAGCCAGACGGAGATCACCCTGCCGCTTAAGGCTAAAGGAAGCGAGGTCGTGGTTTTGTGCGAGGAACTGGCAGAGCGCGATGCGCTTTGGTATTTCGAACTCACCTCACTTGGCACGGAGCCTCTGCACGTTGAACTTCCGGTCGATGCCTCCGATTCAACGATTTCTCTGCTGAAGGATCTGGCGACCGAGGTCCGTCCTACCCCCTTTCATTCGAAAGATGGCAAGGTGTCTCTCGTCTTTTCGCATGCGCCGTCGGTTGATGTGCGGGTGCGGGCGCGCATCCTGCCAAGCGTTCACATGCGCGACAAGCCACCGATCCTCGACGTGACTGCGGATCTGAAGGCAGGCGACAGAACGCTTCCTCTCTCGGGCATCGACAAACTGCCGGACGGCTATCATCCGCTGGATCTTACATTTTCGGTCGGGAACGTGTCTGTTTCCCGCCACATCGCGTTTGCGACGATGCGGGACGCTGCACGAGACATGCGGGATCAGTCACTGGCGGAGCGCAAGCGGGCGGCACTCACCTTTGCGGCGGACTATGGCGAGCAGCGCGCCGGCAAAGCCATCGCCTATCTCGCTCTCGGTCGCGAGGTCGATGAAACCTTCCGCGAGATCATCGCCAATACACTCGCGGCCATTGACGAGCGGAGGGATTGCTCTGATTTCGTGCTGGTGCCGCTCCTCTGGCTGGCAGGGGCTTATCGGAACCAGATTCCTGCAGTTCTCTGGGAGCAGATCGAAGTCTCCATTCTGAATTATCGCTATTGGGTCGATGAGCCCGGCAATGATGTGATGTGGTTCTGGAGCGAGAACCACGTGCTTTGCTTCCACGTCTCGCAATATCTGGCAGGGCGCCTCTTCCCCCATAAGCGCTTTGCCTGCTCGGGCCGTACCGGCGAGCAACAGGCGGCGCTCGGGGAAGAGCGGCTGCTCAAATGGTTCGATTCTGTCGAAACGCATGGGCTTGCAGAATGGAATTCCGCCGCCTACTACCCCATTGATTTGATCGGTCTGCTGGCGCTGGAGCATTTCGGGGACGGAGAAATCAAGCGCCGGTCCAAGCTTTTGCTTGACCGCCTCTTTACCATGATCGCTTTGCACACCTCCGGTGGCGTTCCCGCCGGAAGCATGGGGCGTGCCTATGACAAGGAGTTGCGCGGCGGTCCGTTGACCGAACTTGCTCCCTTTGCGACGGTCGCATTCGGTCAAGGCTTCCTGAACGATGGCGTGGCTGCACTGACCATGTTCTGTGCTGGCACCTACGAGCCGCCTGCACATGTTCTGGATTACGTCGAGCCGAAGCCCGGGGTCGCCGTTCTCGCCCACTACGTCCAGGGTCATGATGAGGCTGCGCGCCTTGCGCTCTACAAGACCGCGCATGTTCAGCTCTCCTCAATGGTGGATGGCAAGCCGGGTGGTCGCGGTCACCAGCAGCATGTGATGGACCTTCGCTTCGCTGCTGATCCTTTCGCGCGCGCCTGGGTCAATCACCCGGGAGAAGACGATCCGTGGGGGAGCCAGCGTCCCTCCTTCTGGGCCGGAAATGGATCTCTGCCACGCGCGGCTCAATTGGAAAATGCGAGCCTGATGCTCTACGATCTGGGAGAAAATCCCCGGATTGGCTTCACGCATGCCTATGTGGAATCTGCTGCATTTGACCGCGTGGAGTTGGTGGATAACTGGCTCATCCTGACCAGCGGTGGGGGCATTGCAGCCCTCACGGCAACGGGCACCATCACACCAGTGACGTCTGGCCCGGGTGAGGGCATCGAATATCGCGTCGCGGGGAACCGCTGCGGATGGCTTGCCATTGTGGCCGACGCGGCAGATGAGGCAGCGCGTAAAGCCTTTGTCTCTCAACTGTCGGACATCCGGATGTCACTCGGCGGCAGCGATCTGACGCTGGCGGTTTCGCTTCCCGGCAAACCTGACCTCGCCCTGTCGTGGCACGATGGGTTGCAGGTGGCTGGCAAAGCCTACGCTTTCCCCAATCGAACAATCGACCCTCTCGTGCGGACCGAAACCGCATTCTCCTTTTGATCCTTCGCATGCAGGAATCTGATCAATGCTGATGCAGCCCCATATTCTCTCCGAAACCCTGTCGCGCGTGGCCGTCGGTCTGGCGCGCCTCAAGGGTATGAACGATGCCGCCGCAGCGCCGGAAAATGGCTATGAACTGCAGTTCGACGAATGGGATTGGGAGGTTGGTGTCGGCATCTACGGTCTCATTCGTCATGCCGAAGCCGTTGGCGACAAATCCCTCATGGAGGCGATCTCCCGCTGGTACGACTGGCAGATCGGGCGTGGGCTACCGCCCCGGCAGGTCAACTCCTCGTCTCCTATGCTTCCCCTGGCCGTACTGATCGACCATGTGGATCGGCCTGATTTCGAGGCGCTGGTCAAGGATTGGGCCGATTGGCTGATGACAAAGCTTGCGCGCACAGAGGATGGCGGCTTCCAGCATGTCGTCAAGGAGCGCATGAACGATGGCGAGTTGTGGGACGATACGCTGTTCATGACGTGCCTTTTCCTTGCCCGGGCGGGCCAGCGGTTTGGCCGTCAGGACTGGATCGAGGAAGCCTTCTACCAGTTCATGGTTCACGAGCGTTTCCTGGCAGATCCTGTGACTGGGCTGTGGTATCATGGCTGGACGTTCAATGGCCGCCACAACTTTGCCAATGCCTTCTGGGCACGCGGCAATTCCTGGATCACGGTGGCCATTCCCGAACTCTTCAGTCTTGTGAAACAGGTGCCGGAGCATCTGAAGCGGCATTTAACCTCTGTCTTGAGCGCGCAGGTTCGCACGCTGGCCCAGCATCAGCGACCCAACGGCATGTTCTGCACTCTGGTCTGCGATCCGCATTCGCCGGAAGAGACAAGCGCTACCGCCGGTATAGCCTACGGAATCCTACGAGGCATAGATCTTGGTATTCTGGATGAAGACCTGAAGCCTGTAGCACGCAGGGCGCTCGCAGCAGTGCTTGAACGGATCGACGAAACAGGCATTGTGCTGGAGGTTTCGGACGGGACGCCGATGGGCCACACGCTGGACTTCTACCGCCAGATCCCCAATGTTCCGGCTCCATACGGTCAGGCGCTCGTCATGCTTCTGCTCGTGCGGGTCATGGCCGAAAAAGACGGGCTGGAAGGGTAATACGAGGAAGAGCGGTCAAAGCTCCCGGCTCATGACGGTGTAGGCGACGCCACTCTTTTCAAAAACGCCACCTTCGGCTGCAAACCCGTGCCGAGCGTAGAAGGGCAGGGCGCTGACACGGGCATCGCACCAGATGCGGCGCTCGCCCTTCTTTCGCGACCATTCGATGGCATGGGTCAGGAGCTGCGTTCCCACTCCTTTGCCTTGCCATTCAGGCAGTGTCGCGAACTTGCGAAAGCGGATGCCGTTCGGGGTTTCAAACAAGGAGATGACGGCGACTAGAGCGCCGTCGCTGGATGCACCGAAATGCATACCATCGGCATCCTCCTTCAACATCAACTCCTCACGCCTCATTGAAGGCCACAATACAATTTGGCGAATATCCAGAGTGTCTGCTGGAGCTATGTGACTGATCGTGGTGCCTGCCATGAGCAGATGGCTATCTGAGGCGGAGGTCATATCAGCTATTCCGATAGTTGGTTGCTGCTGCAACGTATGACGAATTCAGAGACTTGAGATCGCTCAATCCCATTTGTGCCATTGCTACATCGATTTCCTGTTTGAAGATATCCAGCACATGCGACACGCCTTCTTCACCAGCAACCGCCAGACCCCAGATATAGGCGCGACCGATGAGAACAGCTTTTGCGCCAAGGGCCAATGCCTTGAGAACATCGGTGCCACGGCGAATGCCGCCATCGATGTACACTTCAGCGGCTGCTCCCACGCGATCGACAATTGCTGGCAGGCAATCGAGACTTGGAAGCGCCTGATCGATCTGGCGTCCGCCATGGTTTGAGACAACTAGCCCGGAAACACCAAGTCTGACTGCCATCTCTGCGTCGTCGGCGGATGAAACGCCCTTGATGACGATGGGGAGCGAAGTGCAACTACGAACCCACTCCAGATCTGACCAGGTCAGGGCAAAGCGGCGGATACTTCCGTCAGGGCGGCGTGCGGCGGGATCAATTTTGAGACCTTCGAGATTGCCCATCCGGATGTGATCCGGCAGTACAAAGCTTGTGCGCATCATTCGTTCGCGTCGTCCCGGATAGAAGGCATCTGCCGTGACTACAAGAGCTGAATGACCGGAGGCCTCAGCTTTGGCGATTACTTCCTTCATCAAAGAACGGTCACCGTAGCAATAAAGCTGGAACCAGCGGGGGCCATTGCTTACCTCGGCGGTCTCCTCAAGGCTGTGGTGCGCGTCCATGCTTAAGATTGCCAGCGCATTATGCCGCGCCGCCGCCTTGACCTGCGCTATTTCAGCTTCTTCGTGGGCAAGCCGCAAAGGACTGGTCGGAGCGAGTACGACTGGTAGACTGACTGTTTGGCCGAGAAGCGAGACCGATTGATCGCGGGTAGAAACGTCGCGGAAAATCTTTGGGATGAGACGCCAGCGTCCATAGGCTTGTGTATTTTCCGACACTGTAGTTTCGTCCTCAGATCCACCTGCAATGTAGTTCCATGCGTCCGGAGACAAAATGTGTCGGGCTGCTTCACGATATTCATCAATATTGATAGGGCGCATGATAATTCACTTTTCTAACAAAAACGGGTTCGATAGTGGCAGCCATCAGAGGCATTCTGTTTTTTGCAACGGGCCGCCTCAGCTAAAAACGCGCTCTTGCGCGAACTGCTGCCAGCACTTGAAGGTATCGTGGTTCGTCATGTAGAGCCGGATATAATAGCGATCACTGCCATTGAATTGGGGAGTGAAACGCCGACGGCGGTGCATAACGCGGGTGTTTTCGTAAATCAGGACTGCTCCGCGCTCGCCGTCGATCTCCATTCGACTTTTCGTCGCGCCGCATGCGGCCTTGAAGGCGTCGTAAGACGCTTGCGCAGTCGGCGTCATGCCGATAACGTTGCCCGCATGGAACCTACCGTGCAGTCGGCCTTTGCCGTCTCTTGCGAGCAGCGATACCTCCGTAGCATCAAGACCTCCGCCATGACTGGATGGGCGGCACAGGCCAAATTCCGGCTGAAACAGGGTGTCTACAAGAACGCTGCCATGCCGTTGTGAAAGCTCGTGAACGATATCTTCAAGGTTTGCGACATCCATAGGTACCTGTTCATCCGCATGGACGCAAATAAAAGCCTGATACTCGTTCATCGGGCCGCGGCTGCATGCTGCGGGATCAATAGCGGCCACCATTGGCCGGTTAGCATTGTCCTGATGCCAGCCGAGATCGTCCGCGTAACCTTGTGAACTGGCCTGGCTTGCCAATTGCGCGACTGGTGCGACAGCACGCAGAAGGCGGCCATGATTCTCGGAAGAGTAGGAAAAGCCTTTGAGGCTCAAGGAGCCGACCAGACTTCCGACCAGATTGAAAACATAGCCTCGAACATCCCGTTCGACCACCACGCCGTCATCCGGGGTGCGCACCTTGCCTTCAGGAACGGGCAGTCCTCGTACCTCGATAGTGGTCGCATCCGCTGTCTTGGCGAACATGAGAGCGGATATCATCTCCGGAACGGCATCCAGAAAGCAGAGACGCGCATCTTGTTCATAAGCAGCCGGATCTTGTTCGTAAGAGCCGTTTTCGCGTCGCTCGGAGCGAATGGCGGCAATTTTTTGAGCAGCAGCAGAGTTGATGGTAATGACTGCGTGACGGCCGCATCCGCCGGGTGTCTTTTGTACGGATGCGATTGCTGAACCGCCTTCGGCTCCAGTGAAAATATCGCACACGGGTCCGAGGGTCGCAATGCGCTGATTGAGCGCGAGCGATCCATAAATTTCTTCGAAAGACATGTTGGTAACCGAGGTTGAATGTAGTTTAGGAAAAGAACAATAGATGTTTAAATGGGCGGTTTATTACCGAAAAATCTGATAGATTGAGTTTGTTGGGTCCAGCAGAAGGCGTAAGGCCATCAGGCAGGAAATAGTGACGAGCAGCGGACGAATGAGCTTGGCACCCACTCGCATTGCCATAATAGATCCAATTTGTGCGCCAGCAAAAGCACCCGCGGCCATGACGAGACCGACAACCCAATCAATGGAGCCGGTGAAGGCGAAGAGGCCGAGAGCGCCGAGACTACCGGCGGCGTTTGTCAGCTTCGTGTGAGCGGTTGCCTTGATTGCCCCATAACCCAGCAGTGCGACATAGGCTGCCATATAAAATGATCCCGCTCCCGGACCAAAAATGCCCTCGTAGAAACCAATTGCCGGAGCAACAGCCAGTAGGAATGTGGTTCGCGAAACGCGCGCTTTTGCATCGGCATCGCCCAGTTTGCGTGCCATTCCGAAGTAGATCGCAATGCCTATCAGAACGAATGGGATAACAGCACTGACCACCGACTTTGGCAGGAGATTGACCGACAAGGCACCGAGCACTGCCGCGACTGCTGCGGCAAGTGCGATGGGCAGACCGGATTTCCAGCCTATCAGTCCTTTGCGTGCAAAGGCGTAGGTCGCGGAAACTGCAGCTGCTGAGGATTGCATCTTATTGGTGGCAATGGCTGTTACTGGGCTAAGGCCTGCAAGCATCATGGCAGGTAGCGTTAGTAAACCGCCGCCGCCAGCAATTGCATCGAAACATCCTGCGACAAGGGAAACTGCAAAAAGAATTACATATGTCGTAATATCCATAAAATTGACTTTCGTAAACCTATGGACAATATTAATATATTAACCAATTAATTCGCAAAAATAGGCTAATGGCTTTAAGACCACAAATATAATTAAAATTGACCAATCACTTTTCCGTGAAAATATTTAGCGATTAAATTTTTATTTACAAGCAAATTTATGAATATTTCGAAATTTTTCAAATATAATTTAATATTATAAATCTATTTTTTATTGATTGCGCGCTAATTTCAATCATTCTTTAATTAAATATAAATGTTCTGTGGATCAAGAATGGTATCGCAATTCGGCAAGATCCTTGGTCTCGATCTCAGGTGTACGGCCACTGACGATATCGGCCAGAACTTTCGCAGAGCCGCAGCTCATGGTCCAGCCCAGCGTGCCATGGCCCGTGTTGAGATAGAGGTTACGCACCTTTGTCGCACCGATGACTGGCGTACCATCGGGTGTCATCGGGCGTAGACCTGACCAGAAGCTCGCCTTCGAAACATCGCCGCCGGGGAACAGATCTGTCACCGAATGTTCCAGCGTGCGACGACGGGCATGGCCGAGATCATTCGTATATCCAGAGATTTCCGCCATGCCGCCGACGCGGATGCGGTCGCCAAGCCGAGTGATGGCGATCTTGTAGGTCTCATCCATCACGGTCGATTCCGGTGCGCGGCTTTCGTCCACGATCGGGATCGTCAAGGAATAGCCCTTCACTGGATAAACGGGCAAGCGAATGCCATGCGGGTTTACCAGCAGTGGCGAATAGCTGCCGAGCGCGACCACAACGGCATCGGAGGATACGAGGCCGCGATCCGTCATTACGCCTTTGACTTCGCCGCCCTGCACGTCAAGCGCCTTGATATTCACGCCCCATTCGAAGCGGACGCCCATGGAGGTGGCCTTTTCCGATAGGATGTTGGTGAATTTGAAGCAGTCGCCCGTCTCATCCTTTGGTGTCAGCAGACCGCCAACGATCTTTTCGCGCACATGGGCAAGTGCAGGCTCAACACGGATGCAGCCTGCCGGATCCAGAACCTCGAACGGAATGCCATCCGCTGCCAATGCCTTCACATCCTTGGCGGAGGCATCGAGTTGCGCTTGCGTACGGAAAAGCTGTAGCGTCCCCTGCATGCGCTGGTCGTAATCGACATTGGTTTCAGCGCGAACTTCCGCGAGCGCCAACCGTGCATAATCGGCAAGACGCAGCATGCGGCTCTTGTTCAAGGCATAGCGTTCCGAGGTGCAGTTGCGTAGCATCTGCAGCATCCACGAAATCATAGCCATATTGAGCTTTGGGCGAAGGATGAGCGGCGCGTGCTCCATGAAGATCCACTTCAGCGCCTTCTGCGGAATGCCGGGTGCAGCCCAGGGAGAGCAATAGCCGAAGGATACTTCACCGGCATTTGCAAAGCTGGTTTCCAGCGCCGGACCAGGTTGGCGGTCGAGCACGGTAACTTCATGACCGGCTTTCGCGAGATAATAGGCCGATGTGACGCCGATGACGCCCGCGCCAAGAATGGTGACCTTCATGATATTCCCCGTCTGCTGGTCTTTGAATTAGATATATTGTCTGTAGTAGCGGTTGCCGATGGAGGTCAAAATCTCCCAGGAGATTGTGCCTGCCTGCTCGGCAACGTCTTCGAGCGTCTGGTGGTCACCGATGAACTCCACCCGGCTGCCGAGTTTGAGCGCGCCTTCCGGTAGATCCGAGACATCGACGATGGTGCTGTCCATGGAAACGCGCCCGACGATCGGAAGCCGCACGCCCTGATAGACGAATGCGCCCTTGCTGCTGAGCGAGCGCAGGATACCATCGGCATAGCCGAGCGAAACCGCTGCAAGGCGACGCTCCTCTTGTGCGATGTAGGTTGCGGAATACCCAACTGCTGTTCCTGCCGGAACGGTTCGGGTCTGGACCACGGAACCCTCTATCCTGACGACCGGCTCCATCGGGTGCTCCAGCATATCCGTGGGGCGTCCACCATAGAGCGCGATACCGGGGCGAACCATCGCGCCACGAAACTTCTCGCCCAGGAATGAGCCGCCGGAATTGCCGAAGGAAACCGGTATGCCGGGGAAAATGTCGGCGATCAGCCGCATTTGCTCTGCCTGCAGACCATTATGAACATCGTCCGCCTCGTCGGCGCAAGCCAGATGGCTCATGATATAGCGCACGTCGATGTTTTCCAGAAGCTGCGCATTTGCCGCCAATGCTTCGGCTTCTTCAACGGACATCCCAAGACGCGACATGCCGGTATCAAACTGCAGCAGTGCGGGAAGCTTGCGACCGCTCAGGGTCGCGGCGGCGCGCCAGCGGGCGACCTGTTCCAGCGAATTCAGCACCGGGATGATGCCGCGAAGAGCGCAGTCCGTTTCGGAGCCCGGCTGAAGTCCGTTCAGCACATAAATAGCGGCATCCTTGGACAGAACAGGGCGAAGCGTCACCGCCTCACCATATTGGGCAACGAAGAAGTCTCGGCAACCTTCCTGGTAGAGCGCGCTCGACACTTTCTCTGCACCGAGGCCGTAGGCGTCAGCTTTCACCACAGCCGCAGCACGCGCAGGCGAAACAGTGGAAACGATCCGTCGGTAATTTCTCTTCAGCGCCGACAGATCGACCGAGAGATAGCCGGGAGCGCCGGTTTTCTGCCATTCCGTGGATGAGACCATGTCCATCGCTTCTGCGCTCCTCTTGATCTAATGCACCAGATGATAATGCTTTGATCGTGCATGTTGTGCGCGATTATTGCTTGCTTCTTGCGTTTGTGATCAAATCAATCATGAAAATAGCGTTATCATAGTGGATTCATGAATGAGTCAGTCGCTCGATGCCATTGATCGCAATATCATACGTCTGCTGCGGCTGGATGCTCGCATGAGCAGCGCCAAAATGGCGGAGTCTGTTGGGCTCTCGCCCTCTGCCTGTCTGCGCCGGATCAAGCTTCTGGAGGAGAACGGAATCATCCGGGGTTATACGGCGCTGATCGCTTCCGGCGAAGAAGGTAGCACCATCGCGGTCATGATCAACATCACGCTGGATCGCCAGACGGAAGACTTTTTGAATCGCTTCGAGGACGCCGTTCGCAAGCATCCCGAGATCCGCGAATGCTATCTGATGACGGGTGATTGGGACTACTTCCTGCGCGTCGAGGTGGAAAGTCCGCGCGAGTTCGAGACCATTCACACGGATATTCTCTCGAAGCTACCGGGCGTCACGCGCATTCATTCGAGCTTCTCCATCCGCAACGCTTTGACAGCGCGCGGGCGACGGCGCTAGCCCGAATCAACTGGAAGCCAAGCGTACTTCTACGTGCGAATAGAGGATCTGCTTCAGCTGACGAACGGTCGAGGCGTCTGTTCTTAGCATTTCCCGTGATGCGAAACTCAACTCAACCAGTTGCGCGTCACCCTCGGTGAATCGAACGGAGCAGGAGGCGTGCAATTCCGTGACCCGTAGGCGATTCAGAAGCTCGGCAGCACTCTGTGGCCGCACACCGGAGCCGGGCATGATGATAATCCGACCCTGAGCCTGCTTGATGAGCTGCTCCAACATCTCCATTCCTTCGTGCGCAGTGGGCTTTCCGCCGGATGTCAGGATTCGCGAGAAGCCGAGGTCGATTGCATCCTCCAGCGCTGCCGCCTTGTCATTCACCATGTCGAATGCACGATGGAGGGTCAGGTCCAGGCCTTTTGCATCGCTACAGAGCCATTGCAGGGTCTCGATATCCAGCGTCCCATCCGGCCGGTTTGCCCCCAGTACCACGCCTTTGAGATTGGCGGCCCGGGCTGCATCAATGTCGGCCCGCATAATATCGACCTCTTCGTTCGAGAACACGAAGCTGCCTGCGCGCGGACGGATCATGGCCGTCACCGGCACGGTCTGCTTGCCTGCGAGTTCCATAAGTCCGAAGGAGGGCGTCAACCCGCCAACGGATAGGGCGGAACAGAGTTCGATGCGGTCGGCTCCACCCTCTATGGCAGCAAAGAGCCCTTCTGCGTTATCGACACAGATTTCCAGAACGGGCTTTGATGGCTGGGTGCCAATCATGATGTCTTCCTTGTCTTGCCGCTTTCCAGAACAAAAAGGAGGATGATGCCGAAGCTGCCGACAATAGCCCCGAGGATGGAGGCGAATGAGTAGTCCCCGATCCTCGTGCCAATTGCGAAGATCCCCGCACTGAGACCGGCGCTGAGGAATATGTTCACCGCAATCAGCGAGCTTCCGAGGCCTGGTCTATCGCTAATCAAATCCTGCAGATAGGTGATGGGAAGGCTGATGATCGCCGCTGCAGCGATTCCGCTGATCACGGTCTGGGCGTAAACGTGCCATCGCTCGGTCGCAAGTCCCTGAAGCACGAGATAGAGCGCATAAAGACCGGCTCCCAGCGCAAGTGCCCGTACCGGTTTCATCCAAGTCTCGGCCTTGCCCCAGAAGAGGATGAAGACAATTTCCAGAGCGGCAACAATGCCGACGATGATGCCAAGATCGGCGACCGTGCCGCCTGCCTTGCCTGTGACGATAAGCGGACGGACGGCATCGTTGATATGAAGCATGGAACAGATCAGCGCGATTGCCAGAACCCGCATGGCGACACGAGGATCCAGCACCTCTCCCAATGAGGCCAGAAATCGCGAGCGGGCCTCACCGCCTTCTATTTCAATCTTGGGAGCCGGAGGAAGGAAGAAGGCGCCGAGGAGGAAGCAGATGATCGCCGCCAGTGTCGCAATGAGATAGGCCGGAAGCATGGAACTGGCGCCTGCCAGCATGACCCCGACAACCCCCGGCATCAGAACCCAGGAGAGCGATATCGTCGCCCGGATTGTAGAGTTAACGCCGATCAGCTGGCTGCTCGATATTCGGGAAGAATTGGCGCGAACATTGGCGAAAATCAGCGAGTTCAATGCCCCGAAGATCGGTAGAAGCAGGAGCTTTGAAACGACAAAGGCCGGAACATTGGCGAAAGCATAGACGATGCCGAAGCCAAGGACGCCGAAGAGCGACACGTAGAGAATGGAGGTCCGATAATCGCCCATCCGGTCAGCGAGGATACCCATCATGACGCTTGCGGAGACATTGATGATGGCGGCTGCGAACATCAGCGCCGCATAGCCGCTATCGCTCAGACCCAGCTCTTGAATGCCGATCAGGGATTGATAGGGCGATGTTGCCGCGCCGGTCGTTCCGAAGAAGAAGATGGCAAGGGCAGAGGTCCTGAGGCTTTTGTCTGCCCAAGTCGTTTTCAGCGCATTGCTCACGGTCGATCAATCCACCGGCTTGAATATCTCGCTTCGGCTGTGAACTCGAAATCCTTCTGGAAGGGATAGCACGGCCTCTGGCGACGCTTGTTGGATATGCGCTCGATGTCCTGATTGATCACGCCATCGGTCAGCGCCATGAGGTTGGGGTTCGCGATAGGGGCAAGCTCGGGAGAGAGATAGCCGGATTTGACGACCAATAGACGCACCGTTGCCGGATCTATGCCGTGACGCGTAAAGTCCGCGATGTTGTGATAGGGGCGACGGCGAGCGGCGAGGATCACGGTAACACCTGCAATCTTCACGACGGCCTGACGCTCGGGTTCGGAGCTGGGATCGTCGAGGCTTACCACCTGAGCCTCCACTTCGACACTGGGGCTTGCGGGATCGAGCGAGCCCCCGATCGTGAGCCTCAGAGTAGACCCTGCGCCCGCCTTGAAACAGGCTTCTACAGCGGGCCGATCCGTTATACCGCCGATGACCGCACCTTCGAAGTTTCTGGCAAGGAGCGCTTTTAGAACATCTGCGCGGTCACCAACGCCGCCACCGGTCGGATTATCACCGGAATCGGCCAGAATAACCGGTTTCGTTTCTGCTTTTTCCGCCAGTTCAAGCACCTCTTCCAGAGGCGCTGTGACAGGTCCAAACTGAAAATCCTGCCGTGCTTGCCAGTAGGATTGCGCGATGCTTTCGGCAGCTGCCTTGGCGGCTGCCTTGTCTGTGGCGGTCACCACCGCGCAGGCTGTCCCGCGCGGTTCGTCTGCCCATACATAGCCGACCATCAGATTGGCGTCCCAGATGCCCTCAGCGGCGTCATGATCAGGCAGCCGGGCGTAGAAGCTCTTGGCCGGTTCATCTTCCGTTGATGTCCGCTCGCCGGGCAGCAAAACTGGAACGGGTGCCCAGGCAACACCCGGTTTTTCTCCTGTGGTCAGAGTGCGGATCAGCATCGACCAGGCGCGGACCATCGTCTCGCGAACGTCGATATGCGGTGCTGTCCTGTAACCGGCAAAGATATCGAGCTGATCGATGATCTTCTGGGTTACGTTGCCGTGCAGGTCGTAGCTGGCTGCAATCGGCAATTCCGGACCCACCACGGCGCGTGCTGCTGAAATCCAGTCGCCTTCCGCATCATCCATTCCATCCACATTCATGGCTCCATGCATGGCCAGATAGAGACCATCCAGCGGAAGGCTGGCTCTCAGCAATTCAAGAAACTCTGCCTTGAATGCCTCATAGGTATGGCGAGCCACGGGGCCGCCCGGAACTGCACGAGCATGCAGAAGCGGCAGGTGATCGACACCATCCGCATTGAGAAAGCTGAAATAATCGGCGTTCAGAAGCTCCCTGCCACGCAGCACCCGGAAATCCTCCGGCTGCATGAGGACGGGTGAGGAGGTGGAGCATTCGGTATGAATGCCGCCGACGGCAATACGAAGGGTCATCTCGTTTACGTCCTCACAGCTTCGGCATGAGCGGGCTTATCGCAGCAAAGCGAAGCCAGTTCTTGCTGTCTTTCGGCGTCCAGGCGGCTTCGGCGATTGCCCCGAGGCGCGGGAAAACCAGATGGTTGAAGTAGTCGCGATTGAGGAAATGCTCCGACCAGATGCAGGCCTGTACGCCGCGCATGCGAGACGATAGTTCTGCCGGAAACTCACCAACCGCTTCATAGGTGTAGGTGTGTTTGGGAGGCACGGTGCCTGCCCAGCTTGCCCCTGGTTCCTGGAAGGCTTCGTCCTGCACCATATCGAGGTAATAGGCCTGCCCGGGTGTCATCACCACGTCATAACCCTGACGGGCCAGTTCGACGCCGACCTCCGGCTTCTGCCACGCCATCAGTAGAGTACCGTTCGGGTCAACACCGCCACCGTGGGATACCTCATCCCATCCGGCGAGTTGCCTGCCGCGCTCGGACAGCATGCCCTGAATGCGTTTCATAAAATGGCTCTGAAGCCCGAAGGTGCCCTGAATGCCTTCTTTCTCCATAAGCTTTTTAGCTAGCGGCGATGCCATCCAGGTATTGGCCGCCACTTCATCCCCACCGATGTGAATGAGCTTGGAGGGGAATAGCTCCACCATCTCATCGAATACCTTGCCGAGAAAATCGTAAGTCAGTTCGATTGCCGGATTGAGCGCATTGTTCGGATAGCCCTGCACTGAACGATAACTGTCGCGGGCTTCCTGTCCGTCAACCAGTTCCGGCAAGGCCACAAGCGTCGCGGTACTATGGCCGGGAATATCGATTTCCGGCACAACCTCGACATTAAGACTTGCCGCATGAGCGACAATCGCCTTCACATCGGCCTGAGAATAGACGCCACCTACCGGCTCTGCACCATTGCCCAGTTGCGGCGGCATCGGCTCATCCGGTCCGCGCAATACGCCAAGTGTTGTCAGTTGCGGATAGGCCTTGATCTCCAACCGCCATGCTTCGTCATCCGTCAGGTGCCAATGGAAGATGTTGAGGCGCATCCAGGCCAGTATGTCGATCAACCGGGTCACATCGGCCACCGGGTAGAACTGGCGGGACACATCCAGATGGCAGCCGCGCCAGCCATAGCGCGGCGCATCCTCGATGATGCCGGATCCCGGGAAGCGGAAGGTTTCCGGCTCGGTCCGCGCGCCGTGCAGCAGATGGGCGAGGGCGGTCAGACCATATTGGCATCCGGCATTGTCTGAAAATGCCAAGGTGATCTCATCATCGAAGCTGAGGCGATAGGCTTCCGGCGCAAGGCCTGTGTCTTCTTCGAAATGAATGGCCTTGCCTTCATGAACATGCGTCAAAGCGAAAGGCTGATGTCCCACCTGAAACAGTCTACGGTATAGTGATCCCAGGCGTAGCATTGCCTGTTTGTGGGCCACCGCTGTGCCCTCTGCCGGATAGAGCGCGACCGGCACCACGGATGCTGGGGACAGTTCACAGAATGCTGGCCACGGCAGCAGCGAAAATGGCTGGGTAACTTCACCTTTCGGCATGAGAACCGGCGCAGGCTCGGGCGGACGACCTGCCAATAGGGTATCGTCAACGCTGACCGGTAGATGCGTTCCGTCGCTCAAGGTCAAATAGGCAGACTTTGCCCCGTCGGTTCGATGGCGGGCCGGCCGCCAAAGTGGCGCGACCGTGAATTGCCAGCTCTCACCCGGCTGCAGCACCAGACCTTTAGTTGGCGCAAACTGATGAAAGTTGGCATTGCGTCGCAGAAAGACCGCGTTGTCGCACCGTGGCACTTCCGAATCCTTGATGCGGGTGAGCGACGTATAGGCCAGCTTGAAGCCGCTGAGTGGCGCCCTCGACAGGTTGACGAGATTGAAGACGAAGCGGCCGCAGGCGTCGCCGTCCACGGGCTCCCAGCTGTTTTCGAGGCGAAAGAGTGGAATGTTCATGATGGTTCCCTTTCCGGATCGCGTCCGGTTCCGGCTCTTGGTCGGCCGGTTTCTGAGTTTGTGATCGATCAGTAGTGTTCGGATTGAGAAAAGGTGCGCGCCAATTCGGCCTGCCCGGCAGTCAGTCCACAATCGACTGGCAGGCATACTCCGGTAATCGCCGCAGCCTGTTCACTGGAAAGAAAATACGCGGCATTGGCGACATCCTGTGCGGTAGCGATGCGACGCAAGGCGTACCAGCGCTTTGCTTCTTCGAACACGTGCGGATTTGCAGCGGCGCGCGCCTCCCAGGCCTGCGTACGTACGGTTCCCGGCGCAACAGCATTCGATCGGATGCCGAATTTGCCATATTCGACTGCGACAAGCTTGGTGAAGTGGATGAGCCCAGCCTTTGCGGCGCTGTAGGCCGGATGACCGAAGACTGCCATGCCATTGACAGAGGCGATGTTGACGACCGACCCGCTGGTAGACTTCAGCGCATCTTCAAACGCACGGAACGTGAGAAACGCCGCCTCAAGATTCAGGCTCGCATCCTGCCGCCAGATGTCGGCTGTCGTATCCTGAAGAGATACGGCGCGTGCGGCGCCAGCATTGTTTACCAGCGTCTTCGTTAATCCTAGATCGTCGACCCGTTTTGCCAAAAGAGCGACGTCTGCCTCGTTTGTAATGTCGCAGACAATCGGTACGAAGTTTTCAGAGCCCCCAAACGTGTCGCAAGCCACTTCCAGAGCTGCCGCATCAATATCCACAAGAGCGACGAGATCGTGCGCATCCGCCAGTCGATGGGCAATGGCGCGGCCGATATCGCCAGCGGCGCCTGTCACAACTGCGACGGAGCGGGGCATGGCTAATCTCCAAGTATTTGCCGGTCGTCGCCGCCATCGCGGTGCTCGACCAATTGTTGTTTGATGTGGCGCAGTGTGACGGTGGAAAGCTTGCGGTTTCGGTAGGCCACAAGGCTCGCCAGAATGTCGACGACTGCGAGGAAGGCAAAACGTGTCGATGTCGGTCGATAGATATTATCGCCCTCGGGCAGGTCTATGCCGATGACCACTTCGGCAGCGTCAGCAACCGGGCTACCGCTCTGCGTCAGAGCCACCGTGCTGATGCCGTTGTCCTGAGCGAGCTTGAAGCAACGGACCAGCTCCTGATTTCGACCGGAGAAAGAAGAGCCGATCAGGACATCATTGCTGTGCGCGGCAGCCGTGAACATCAATTGCATGTTGTGGTCGCTGCTCGCCGTCACGCGTGAGCCCAGGCGGAACAAGCGGTTCTGGATTTCGCTGGCAATCAGCGAGGAATTGCCTCCAGATCCGAATGCATAGACCATGTCCGCGCGCGAAAGCCGGTCAGCGGCCTTTTCCAGCATGACAGGATCCAACGTGCGATGGATGAGAAACAATGCATTTTGCGCTTTGGTGATCACGTCCTCCGCTACATCGGCGGGCTCTGTGCTCTTGGCTTCCGGGTTCAGATAGCGAATACCGACAAAGGCAGACTTGGCCAGTCTCACCTTGAAATCCGCAAAGCTCTGGCACCCCAGGCGACGGCAGAAACGCGTGACGGTCGGGGGAGATACTTCCGCTTTTTCAGCAAGCTCGATGATCGAGGCGTTGACCGCGAAATCGAAATCACCCAGCAAGATGTCGGCGATCCGCTGTTCGGAGGCCGAAAACTGGCTGCGTTCTTCCTGAAGAGTAGCGAAAATATCCATTGATTCCATAGCCTCAAACTTTTGGTTTGTAGGCTATGCAGTCGATTTCCACCTTGCAATCAACCATCATGCTGGCCTGTAAACAGGCGCGTGCCGGTGGATGCTCGCCGAAATAGCTCTGGTAGATCCGGTTGAAGGTCCAGAAGTCGCGCGGATCGTCCAGCCATACACCACAACGCACAACGTGTTCGACGCCGTAGCCCGCTTCGTGCAGGATGGCGATGACGTTTTCGATTGTCTTGTGTGTCTGCTCCACAATGCCACCATGGATGATTTCTCCATCCACCATGGCAACCTGACCGGACACGTGAAGCCAGCCGTCTGCTTCTACTGCGCGAGCGAAGGGAAGGCGTTGGCCGCCAGCGCCCGCCTTTTCAGCTCCATAACGTTTGATCGACATGACACTCCATGGAAATTATTTTCTTGGATCGTTGACACTGGACCATATTCGCGGGATTTTGGCCAGAGCTTTTCAAGCATTGTGAAAATTATTTAGACGAGAGCAATCCATGCGCGATCCATACCTCAATCCCTTCCCGCAAACGGATACTGCACGCCATTCGATCTGGGAGATGCTGGTCACGCGTGACATCGACGCATTCCTTGCGGCGGACTGGTCCATGGTCGCGGACGATTTCGTGGAGGAAGGCTTCCTTGGAATTTCCGGTAACCGGGATCCCAATCCGGATAACTGGCGTCTGGCATTCCCCAGTCTGTCGGCCTATCGCGACGAGTGGCTGCGGCAAGCGCAGGATTTCGCTCGTCACGAATATGGAGAAGATCCGCGCCACGCGATCTTCTCCACGACTCGTCTTGAGGAGATCGAGATCGAAGGTGAGACCGCACTGGTTCGCAAGAAATTCGATGGTGGCATCAAGAAAGCAGATGGTACGCTGGACATCATGAAATGGCAGACATTGTATTATTGTCGTCTGCATGAAGGGCGCTGGAAAATTTCCGGTTTTACCGGCTATTTGCCCAATCCTATGGGTTGAACCTTTTACCGATCGATTGATGAACGAGAGCAGAGACCACTGTGCGCATCTTTACCGCCGCTCTGGCAACGGAAACCAATACATTCGCCCCAATCTGCATCGATCGACGTGCCTTCGAGGAATCCTTGTATGCGCCTCCGGGGCAGCATCCGGTTACGCCCACGCTCTGTACGGCACCGATTACCGTTGGCCGCAAGGTTTGCGCGCAGAAAGGTTGGACACTGATCGAGGGAACCGCCGCGTGGGCAGATCCGGCAGGTCTCATCAATCGGCGTGCCTTTGAAAGTCTGCGCGATGAAATTCTGGATCAATTGCGTGAGGCAATGCCTGTAGACGCGGTGGTTCTTGGCCTGCACGGTGCCATGGTCGCTGATGGCTATCTCGATCCGGAAGGAGACCTGCTTGCACGCATTCGGCAGATGGTCGGGCCGGACGTTCTCATTTGTGCCGAACTTGATCCGCATAGTCACCTGACTGAAAAGCGCTGTGCGGCGGCCAATTTTTTCGTCGTCTTCAAGGAGTTTCCCCACACGGATTTCGTCGAGCGGGCGGAGGATCTGTGGCGGATTGCCGTCGATACCCTTGAGGGGCGCGTCAGTCCGGTCATGTCCGTGTTCGACTGCCGGATGATCGACGTGTTTCCCACTTCACGCGAGCCGATGCGATCCTTCGTCGACAGGTTGACGGAGATAGAGCAAAGCGATGTTGACGTGCTTTCACTCTCGGTCATTCACGGCTTCATGGCGGGCGATGTACCGGAAATTGGGACGAAGATGATAGCAGTCACCAACGGCAAGCGGGAAAAGGGCGAGGCGCTGGCGCAGAAGCTGGGCCTTGAGCTGTTTTCCAGGCGCGGAACGTTCATGATGCCTTGGATCGATGAGAAGGAGGCGGTTGCGAAAGCGCGGGCTAGCGCGGTCGGTCCCGTGGTGATTGCCGATATGTGGGATAATCCGGGCGGCGGCACGGCAGGCGACGCGACCGTTGTTCTGGCCGAACTTCTTTCACAAGGTGTGACGAACGTGGCCGTGGGCATGATCTGGGATCCGATCGCGGTCCAGATCTGCATGGCGGCAGGTGAGGGGGCTGAGATCCCGCTTCGGTTCGGTGCAAAATCCGCTCCGGGCACCGGCAATCCGATTGACGGATTGGTCACGGTGGTCAAACTTCAGCCGAATGCCGAAATGAGGTTTGGGGATAGCATCGCACCCTTCGGAGATGCGGCGCATATCCGGCTGAACGGAATTGACATCATCCTGAGTTCGGTACGTGTGCAGAGCTATGATCCGTCTCTTTTCACGGCGCTCGGCGTGGATCCGTTAACGAAGCATATACTGGTTATCAAATCGACGAACCATTTCTATGCGGCTTTCTCAAAGATTGCCTCCGAGATTCTTTACTGCTCTGCCGGGACGCCCTATCCGAACAATCCCGCGACGAATCCCTATCGCCGCGCCCGACGCGATATCTGGCCGATCATGGCCAATCCGCATTCAATAGAGGCTGCCTGACATGGATTTCGCAAAGCAATCGTCTGCTCAACCGCCATTGCCGAAGCCGGGCGATCTGCTCTCAACGCTCTCCACGCCGCTGCCGGTCATCGATGAGGATGTACTGGCATCGAATATCGAGCGTGTTCAATCCTACATGGATTCACATGGTCTTGCCTTTCGACCCCATATCAAGACCCACAAGATTCCGGGTCTTGCGCACCAGCAGATCGCGGCGGGAGCCAGAGGCATCAACTGCCAGAAGATTACGGAGGCAGAAGTTTTTGCCGATGCCGGATTTGAAGATATCCTGATTACCTTCAATATTCTGGGTGAGCAGAAACTGGCGCGGCTTGCGACGCTGAATGAACGCATCTCGGACTTGAAGGTCGTTGCGGACAGTATCGTTACCGTCACCGGTCTTGCCGCTTACTTTACGGGACGTAAGCCGCTGACCGTACTGGTAGAATGCGATACTGGCGGCGGGCGCTGCGGCGTCCAGACACCGGACGAGGCCGCTGCTCTGGCGCGGGGGATCGTCGCGAGCCGAAGCCTGAAGTTCGGCGGACTGATGACCTATCCGAAGGCGAACACGGAAGAGGCGGTCGAGCACTTCTTCATCGCAACCATGGCTTACCTCGCGGTCGACGGGATAGATTGCGCGATCCGTTCGAATGGCGGTACACCCAGCCTTTTTAATGCCCATCTGGTTCCCACAGCAACCGAACACCGCGCCGGGACCTACATCTATAATGATCGATCCATGGTTCGGGCGGGGCATTGTGCTTTGGAAGATTGTGCGATGCATATTCTCGCGACGGTCGTTTCTCGACCAACGCCGGAGAGGGCCATACTCGATGCAGGGTCGAAGGCGCTGACATCTGATCTGCTGGGCTTTGGCGATTACGGGCTTATTCTGGAATATCCGGATGCCAGGATCGTTGGCTTGTCAGAAGAGCATGCGACGGTCGATCTGTCTCGCGTCGACGGAATTCGCCCGGATATTGGCGAGCGCATAAGGATTGTGCCCAATCACACCTGTGTCGTCTCGAACCTCTTCGACACGATGACATTTCATCGAGAGGGTTTTGTTACACGCGTAGAGGCTGTCGCAGCGCGCGGGCTCGTCTGGTAAAGGAACAGGCCGTCGATAGACGACCACTGCTCGTCAGACCTGGTTGCTCATCACAGAGATAGCAGCAACGCCTAGGACAAAGGCCATCCAGACGAAGTTAATGACGGAAATCTTAAGGTTCGATTTTTCTACGCTAAAAGCTGCCATCTCGTCCTCATCTTACCGCGCTTAATCATCATTGAGGCGGTGTTCTTGTGTAGTTTTATTGAACGTCACAAATACCGGTCCAAAACAAAATATGTATCGGATCGGTTCCGCATCGATCGAATTGCAAGCTGAAATTACGTGAGCGGACGATCTGCCTTTAGCGATTGAATCCTGAACGTCATATGAATGTTCCTAAGCGGGAAAATTTTGTTCGCATTGGAACCAGTGTATTCGCGAGGTAAACGCAGCATGTTCCTGTCTTACTCTCTGGCGGCGGAATTGCGCTACGCCCTTTCAGGTCAGTTCGAAGAGGTGGAAATTGCGCAGGATGGCCAACATATCGTTTTGACCGGCTACGTGGCTTCCGAAGACCTTCGCAGGGAGGTTTGCCGTATGGCGCATGAACTCGCTGCAGGCGTTCCGGTTCTGTGCATGCTTGCGGTGCTGGCTGAAACCAGCATGATCGTGTCTTAATAAAAAGCGGCGCCCGCGAGGGAGGCGGGCGCCGGTGCCTGACGGAGCGTCAACGGTTGGGGGACGACGCGAGCGCCTGTATCAGGCAGCAGTAACTTCCGGCATTTCAAGCTTTTGCCAGTCAACATGACGCTCGAACGCAATGCCGTTTGCGTCGAACAGATGGCAATCGGCGGCGCGAATACCAGCTGGCATGGGTTCATCCACCCTGATCGGGGCCGAGCCCGGCAGAAGCGAACAGAAGCCTTCACCGCTGGACAATGATGCGTAGGCCACCGTGTTGACGCCAAGCCTTTCGATCACAGATGGGGTGACCGTAATGCGCAGATCTCCCGAGATGAGGCTGATATGTTCCGGGCGGATACCGAGGGTCAGCGTCTTCCCGACGATACCGTCACGCGGGGTCACCGGTATCGTAATACGTTGACCTTCGAAGGATACGGTTATCCCACCAGCGTCAACCGCTTCGCAGGTAACAGGCAGGAAGTTCATCTTCGGATTGCCGATGAAGCCCGCCACGAACAGATTTTGCGGCTTGTGATAAAGCTCCAGCGGTGCGCCGACCTGAGCGATATCCCCGGCATTGAGAACCACGATCCGGTCAGCCATTGTCATGGCTTCCACCTGATCATGCGTCACGTAGATCATGGTCGCCTTGAGGTCGCGGTGCAGTTTCGAAAGCTCGATGCGCATGTCTGCACGCAGGGCCGCATCAAGGTTTGAAAGCGGCTCATCGAACAGGAAGATCTTTGGCTCGCGAACGATCGCTCGCCCGATTGCGACGCGCTGGCGCTGGCCGCCGGAAAGCATGCCCGGCTTTTGCTGCAGCCGCTTGTCGAGTTGAAGGATCTTCGCGACCGCTCCCACTTTCTCGCGAATCTTTTCCTCCGGCAGTTTTTCGACGCGGAGAGGAAACGCGATGTTTTCAAAAACGGTCATATGCGGATAGAGCGCGTAGGACTGGAAAACCATGGCAATTCCGCGCTGGACCGGCGGCTTGTCATTGACGCGCACGCCATCGATGACGATGTCGCCCGCGCTGGTGGAATCCAGACCAGCAATCATGCGAAGCAGCGTGGACTTTCCACAGCCGGACGGCCCGACGAAGACGACGAATTCGCCATCCTTCACCTCAAGGCCAATGCTTTTCAGTACTTCGAAGTCTCCGTAGAACTTCTGTACTTTGTCGAGATAGAGCTGTCCCAAAACATATTCTCCGTTCGCCGGAACGAGCGGCTTTCGCGGAAAGAGGAAGGGTGGCTGGGCGCGGCGTAAAGGTTGACCGCGCCCTGAACCCGGTTGTTACTTGTACTGCTCCATGTCGGCAGCCGCCTTTTTCAGCGCTGCGGCAGGCTCAGCCTTGCCGGTGACCACCGACTGCACCATCTCGATCACAACGTTCTGGAAGCCCTTGTAATCCTTGAAGAGTGGCTCCGGACCGCCGTAATTGATGCCCTCGATAAGTGGCTTCCAGAAGGGGTCCTTCTGAACGAATTCATCTACTTTCGGGGAAGGACGAAGTGGCGTCAAACCGGCATCGCCCTGAAGTTCGTACTCACCCTGCGGGCCGGGGGAGGTGATGAATTTGGCAAACTCGGTCGCCTTTTCTTCGACGCCGGTGCCCTTGAAGATGGCAAGGCTATCGGTGATCAGGAGCGTACCTGGACCCTTTGCGGATGGGCCAGATGGAAGAGTTGAAATGCCCCAGTTGATGTTGGTCTTCTTGAGACGCGATGCGGCGCCTGAACCGGCCTGGATCATGCCGACCTTGCCATCAAGGAAGATGGCGCGAATTTCATTCTGCTCGTAAGCGGTTGCACCTTCAACGGAGTAGGGCGTGATGTCCTTGTAGGCCTGCAAGGCGGCCAGAACTTCCGGGCTGTTGGCCACGACCTTGTCGCCGTCGAGCATCTTGCCGTTGTTGGTGTAAACCCAATGCATGAACTGGTGCATCGTGTTGTCGAAGGTCTTGGCTGGCAGGCCGTAACCGGCAATGCCTGTCTTTTCCTTGATCTGCTTGGCGAATGCGATCTCTTCAGCCCAGGTCTTCGGCGGCGTTTCAGGATCAAGGCCAGCCTTTTTGAACAGGTCCTTGTTCCAGTAAAGCGCCTTGGTCGAGAAGGCAATCGGTACGCCCCACTGGTTGTTGTTGAACGTTACGGTGTCAACAATATTGGGGTAATAGCTCTTCTTCTCGGCGTCCGTCATCGGAACCGGAACGATGAGGTCGTTCTCGGCGAATTCCTTCAGAGTGCGCGAACCCACATAGGCCATGCCAACCGGCGTGCCGGCTGCTGCAAGCGTGGTGGCCTTGTCCTGGCACTGCGCCCAGCCGACAACTTCAGCCTTGATCTTCCAGCCTGCGTTCTTGCCTTCCCATTCCTTGATGTATTTTTCATGGATCGGGTCGATCTTGTCGCCGCAATAGATCCAGGAAATTTCCTTGTCTGCAGCCTGTGCGGCTAGCGTGCCGAGCGCTGTAGAAGCGGCCAGTGCCATTGCGTAAAGCCCAGTCTTTACTGATTTGCTCATGGTTAGTCTCCCATTCTCTGGTGGTTGTTTTATTGTTTCACCGCGCCCGCGGTCAGGCCGCTGACGAGATAGCGTTGCAGGAAGAAGATCACGATCATGGCGGGCGCGATGCCGACGAAGCTTGCGGCCATCAACTCGTTCCAAACAACTTCCTGGCGTCCGAAATAGGCAAAGAGCCCGACTGGAAGGGGCATGTATTCGCTCTTGGCGTTGAAGGTCAGGGCGAAGATGAATTGCTGCGCGTAGGACCCGATAAAAGTAGTGATCGCAACGACCGTGATGCCGGGCATCGCAATCGGTAGGATTACCCGGCGCAGCGTATAGAAGTGGCTGGCACCATCCACGTAGGCGGCTTCATCCAGTTCCTTAGGAATGCGCATCATGTAGGTTCGCAAAAGCCAGATCGCCGAGGGGATCAGAAAGGCAACGCCCGGAACGATCATGGCGAAATAGGTGTTCAGAACCCCGAGCGAACGCATCAGGCGAAACAGCGGAATGAGAAGCACCGCGCCGGAGAACATATTGACGGCGAGGAAGGCGCCCAGAAGCGTGCCGCGCCCCTTGAACTCGAACCGTGCAAAGGCATAGGCCGCGGGCACGACCATGCAAAGCACGACCGCAGTAACGATTGTGGAGATGAAGAACGAGTTGAAGATGTAGCGGCCAAAGCCGGGCACGCTCTCCCACATCGTGACATAGGCGCGGAAGGAGCCGTTCTCCGGAATGAAGCGGTAAGGCGAGGAGAACAACTGG
The DNA here is from genome assembly GCF_022968395.1 of Affinirhizobium lemnae. Lineage (GTDB taxonomy): Bacteria > Pseudomonadota > Alphaproteobacteria > Rhizobiales > Rhizobiaceae > Neorhizobium > Neorhizobium lemnae. Next base: position 43,000 of record NZ_JALJQZ010000009.1, on the reverse strand, counting down.
CTCAAGGGCTTCAACGAGACAAGGAACCCCTCGACGAAGGGAGCGAGCACGAAGGTGAGAAACACACCGATGCCGCAATAGATGCCAATGATCTCATACCAGCGATAGCGGTTGATAAGCTGAGGAGGCTCTCTCATTGCTTCTCTCCCGATGCGAGACGGCTGGTGACGCGGAAGTAGCAAAGGCAGAAGATCGACAGGAAGATGCAGATCAGAACCGCGCGGGCGGCGCCTTCGCCGTATTTCTTGGAACCGATGGCGGTCCGGTAGGTGTCGATGATCATGGTCGTCGTTTCGCCGTTCGGCCCACCCTGGGTCAGGATCCAGATGATGTCGAACGAGTTGAACGTGGCGATCAGGGACAGCATCGACATGGTAATCATCGATGGCACCAGGAGCGGCAGGGTGATACGGCGGAAGCGGTAAAAACGCCCAGCGCCATCGGTCCATGCTGCCTCGTAGAGATCCTGCGGAATTGCCTGCATGGCTGCCAGCATATAGAGGGTGACCATTGGCACACCGATCCACACGTCGGTAATGATCGTTGCCCAGAAGGCTGTCGAACCCTGCGCCAGGAAGGCAATGGGGCCATCCGTGAAGCCGGCACGCTGCAGCATGCCCGAAATCATGCCGAACTGGCCGTTATACATCCACCCCCACATGAAAATGCCGATGGCCATCGGCACGATCCAAGGCGGCATGGTCAAAACACGGAACAGCGCGCGGCCGGGCACGGCAGCGTTCAGCATTGTTGCGCCGAAGGTACCGATGATCATCTTTATGGCGACGGAGAAGAAAGTCCAGACGAAGGTGCGGATGATGACTTCAGCGAAACTCGCGTTGAAGATCTTCTCATAATTCGCCCAGCCAACCCATTCGGTCGTCCGCTTCAGCGATGCATCCGTGAACGACAGGATGAACGTGTCAACGAGCGGGTAGGCGACAATGGTCAGGACGTAGAGCAGTGCCGGAGCGAGCAGCAGCCAGGCAAAGATGACGGCGCTTTTGCGGGCATCCATGGCGACCCCCATCACGCAGACTTTGCCTGGGCTGATCCGGAGCCATGCAGGTAGGCGTCATACTGGCACCATACGGGTGCAAGGTCCACGACCTTGCGTCCGTTGCGCGCTTCATCCATGGCCAGCGCAAGAATGCCCGCCTCGATCGCATCCAGAGCTGAAACGGGAAGCGGCGTGCCTTTGGTGATATGTGCGAACACATCGGCCGCCATCTGCTCATCCGCGCCGTAGTGATGGGAGGTCAGCGAGGGAGCCTGATAACGGTTCGCAATACGCTTCTCGCTCGAATGCGCGTCATGCACATCCATGAAGCCGCGAACGAAATCGCCTTCGGCCATGCCCTTCGAGCCGATCACGCAGAACCGGCGGAATTCATCCGGCACGTTGAGATTCGTATGGAACGTCATCGAAGCGCCGTTCTCGTATTCGACGATCGCGGTCTGGTAATCGATGATATCGCCATCGCTGTCGAAGACCTTGTCGGAACCCAGCCAGCCGCTCGGCTTGCGGTGATAGACATGCAAATCGTTGACGCCGGTGCTTTCTGGAGCATTCTCCGGCGTAAAGCTCTTGCGGCCGCCGAAGCTCGCCACGAAACGAGGCCGCGCGCCAACGACGCCGTTGTACAGATCGAGGTCATGGCAGCACTTTTCGAGCATGAAGCTGCCGGCGTAACGGCTGTAGCGTCGCCAGTCGCGCATGAAGAAGGCACCGTGATAGGGTGCAATGTGCTCGGACGCCTCGATGGACACAACATCGCCCAGCAGGCCGTCCGCCTGCGCCTGCCTCAGATCCTTATAGAGCGGCGAGTATCGCAGAACGAGACCAACCAGCAGGCGGTCGTGGCCGTGCTTGTGCAGAAGCGCGGCCAAGGCATAGCTCTCTTCGATCGAAACGACGATCGGCTTTTCGGTAAAGACCGTAAGGCCTGCTTCGAGTCCGATGCGGATGTGTTCGAGGTGCAAATGATTTGGAGAACCGATCATCAGGAGATCGAAAGTTTCGCTCTCAATCAATTGCTGCGGCGTTTCATAGGACCGACCAGGCGAAATACCGGCTTCGTCAAGACGTTCCATGCCTGCAGGCGCCGGATCCACATAGCCGACGATTTCGAAATCCGGATCCATCTGATTGAAAACCTGGCCAAGATATCCGAGGCGGAAGCCAGCCCGATGATTGCGACCTTCATGATGGTCAATTCCCCACTGCGTAATTATTTTTCACAGATTGTTTTACGGAAGTGGTTTCGTCAACCGAAAATCCGAGAAATATCGCTTTCATGAAATTCATTTTCAGAATTCACCTGTTGCGATGTTTCTTGAGGATCGCCGCCCGGTTCTCCGACAACTGTTCCGCTCATCAAACTTTTTGTTAACATTTAATACCAAAAACAGTCCAATCGTCTAGATGAATCTTTTCTGTTTAAGAATTTTTGCATTCGATTTAGAAAAAGCCGTTTAAAAAGAGAGCGATAGGATCGCGACTCCAGTTTCTCTCTTTGCTGCAGATAGAACCAATTGCCTATTTGGAATTTGATTGGTATTGTGCGCTCGATTATTGGAACGCGCTATCGCGGTCGCAGGCTCTCGCTCTTGCGCGCCGCACCAGGAGGGGTGTTTGAACGAGGTGGCTTTGCCTCTTGAGCAATTGCAGGCAGCAAGCGGCGGACCGCTCTACGTCAAGCTCAAGAATATGATCGAACAGGCCATGAAGGATGGTCGTTTGAAGCATGGCGATGCCTTGCCGGCTGAGCGTGATATCGCGGATGCAGCGGCGATTTCACGTGTCACTGTGCGCAAGGCCATCGACGATCTCGTTGATCAGGGGCTTCTCGTGCGCAGACGTGGCTCTGGCACCTTCGTCAGCAAGCCGGTTCCTCGCATGCAGCAATCGCTGACGCGGCTGACCTCGTTTTCGGAAGACATGCGCAGGCGCGGCATGACAGCGGGTTCGCGCTGGCTGGATCGAGGTCTGTTTCATCCGACTCCGGAGGAGACCATGACGCTCGGATTGAGTGGTAACGCCCGTGTTGCGCGCCTGGTGCGCCTGCGTACGGCCAATGACATGCCGATCGCTCTGGAGCGTACAAGTCTTCCGGACGACATTCTCCCGGATCCGGATGCTGTCGAAAACTCGCTATACCAGGCACTGTCCGGACGCCGCATCCAGCCGGTTCGGGCAAACCAGCGTATTTCGGCGGTCCTTCTGAAGGAGGAGGAAACGGAATTGCTGGGGGTGCCGACGGGCTCTGCGGCGCTTAGCGTTCAGCGTATCGCCTATCTTGACTCAGGTCGGGTGATGGAAGTCTCGACCGCCCTTTATCGCAGCGACGCTTACGATCTCGTCGCAGAGCTTACGATCGGCGCCTGAAGGCGCAAAGGAATTGAAAGGTCAATCATGACATCGATTATGCGACAGGAGATCGATCAGATCCCGGCGGTAACCGCACGGCTGCTGGGTGAACAGGCTGCTGTTCTGGCAGATGCTGGTCAAGCACTGAGAGCGCGCGATCCTGCGGTGGTTGTCACCATTGCCCGCGGTTCATCCGACCATGCAGCCCACTTTCTGAAATACGCGATCGAGCTGGAACTCAGTATCCCGGTTGCCTCCGTTGGCCCATCGCTGGCCTCCATTTACCAGTCACCTTTGAAGCTTTCGCGCGGCGCCGCAATCGCCGTGTCACAGTCGGGCGCAAGTCCGGATATCGTGGCCTTGACGAGGACGGCGGTTGAAGGTGGCGCATTGACGATTGCCTTGGCCAACACGGTGCCATCCCCACTCAGCCAGGCGGCGACGGTCGCTGTCGATATCGCTGCGGGGCGGGAGCTTGCTGTGGCCGCGACGAAATCCTTCGTCAACTCCATCGTGGCCGGTCTTGCAATCATCGCCCACTGGAAGAACGATGCCGCACTTATCGACGCGGTGGCGGCTCTTCCAGCACATTTCGAGGCTGCATTGAAACTGGATTGGAGCGCTATTCTCGATCCTCTTGCAACGGCCGAGTCCCTTTACATGTTGGGTCGCGGCCCTTCGCTTGCCATCGCCTCTGAAGCGGCGTTGAAATGCAAGGAAACGTGCGAATTGCATGCGGAAGCCTATTCGTCTGCGGAAGTTCTGCATGGACCGGTGTCGCTGGTCGCGCCTGCATTTCCTGTGATCGCTTTTGCCGCGCGTGACGCTGCCGAAGCATCGATTGCGGAAACAGCGTCCAAGCTGGTTGCCAAGAATGCGAAGACCTTTGTTACCTCACGTCTTGCAACCGGTGCGGAGCAATTGCCTTTTGTAACCACGGGTCATCACCTGACGGATGCCTTGTGCCTTATTATCCCCTATTATGGCATGGTTGAGCAGCTATCGCGCCAGCGCGGCTTCAATCCAGACAAGCCCGCGGCCCTTCAGAAGGTGACGGAAACCCGATGAAACAGTCGCTTGCCGTCGCCTGCCAGCGTATTTTCGATGGTGAAGCTCTCTTTCACGATCATGCCTTGCTGATCGAGGGCGGAACCGTGAATGACATCGTGCCGCAATCGGATGTGCCGGATGGCTTCGTTTTGCGTCAGGCGGGAGATCGCCTGTTGGCACCGGGATTTGTCGATCTTCAGGTCAATGGCGGCGGTGGCGTGCTTTTCAACAACCAACCGGACGTGGCTGGTATCGAGACGATCTGCAAGGCTCATGCCGCCTATGGCACAACCTCGGTCATGGTCACGCTGATTACCGATACGCCTGAAGTTCGCGATCAGGCTTTGACGGCTGGAAAGGCTGCGTTCGAACAGCAGGTGCCGGGTTATCTCGGCCTTCATCTTGAAGGGCCACATCTCTCACACGCCAGAAAGGGCACCCATGATCCGGCGCTGATCCGCCCCATGCAGCCGGATGACCTGTCCGTGCTGGTCGAAGCCGGTGGCTCTTTCGGGCAGGCGATCACAACCATTGCGCCCGAGAGCGTCACCAGCGACCAGGTCCGCTCATTGGTGCAGGCCGGCTACATCGTCAGCCTGGGCCACACAGATGCACAGGCGCATGCGATTGCCCCTTATGTCGAGGCCGGGGCGTCGATGGTTACCCACCTATTCAACGCCATGAGCCAGATGGGAAATCGCGAGCCAGGACTTGTCGGTATCGCTCTGGACGATGGGCGTTTGTCCTGTGGCCTGATTGCCGACGGATTTCATGTCGATCCGGTATCGATGCGGGTCGCTATTCGCGGCAAGGGCGGGCCGTCTCACATCTTTCTCGTCACCGATTCCATGTCGACCGTCGGCACTGATGATGATGGATTTGAACTCAATGGGCGTCGGATCTATCGCAATGGTGGACGCCTGACACTGGCGGATGGCACGCTGGCAGGAGCGGATATCGATATGCTTTCCTGTGTCCGTTATACGCATCTCACGCTTGGCCTGCCGCTTGTTGAGGCGCTGCGCCTGGCGGCCCGTTATCCGGCAGAAGCCTTGGGTTTAATCAACAAGGGACAACTGCGGCCGGGTTTTGACGCGGATTTTGTCATTCTGGATCGTGACCTGGGTTGGCACTCGACGTGGATCGACGGGTCCCTCGTCTCTGGCGGCGCGAATGCAATCGAAGTGGTGGCTCCATGATTGTCTGTTTCGATATCGGAGGGACGGCGATCAAGGGCGCGCTTGCCTTCTCTGCGGATGATATTCGGCCCGTGCCAAGGCAGGCGACGCCCGTCCATGATTTTGATGCCTTCGTGGCCGTTCTCAAGTCTGTCATCGCCCTCAGCGACGAACAGCCTGAGTGCGTTGCGCTCTCCATTGCGGGCATCATTGACCCTGAATCGGGTCGAGCAGTGGTTGCCAACGTGCCTTGCATTCACGGACGCCGCCTGGGACAGGATCTGGAAGCCGCACTCGGCTTGCCGGTTCTTGTTGCCAATGATGCGGATTGTTTCGTACTGGCGGAAGCGGGCATTGGAGCCGCCAAGGGTCACCTCGTGGTTTTCGGCGTCATACTCGGCACCGGCGTGGGTGGTGGACTGGTTATTGATGGACAGCTGATCAACCGCGAAGGTGGCTTTGCTGGCGAATGGGGCCACGGCCCTGTGGCGGCAACGGAAGCAGGCAACCCTCCCGTTCATCTGCCCCGATTTGCCTGCGGTTGTGGGCTCAGCGGCTGTATCGATGCGATTTGCAGTGCGCGCGGCATGGAGAAACTGCACAGGCATCTGCACGGTGAAGACCTGTCTAGCGAGAGCATTGTCGCGAACTGGCAAGCGGAGGAGGTGCGCGCCTCCCGCACGATGGACGTTTACCTCGATGTGCTGGCAGGGCCGCTGGCGCTTGTCGCGAATGTCACCGGCACGACAATCATTCCGGTGGGCGGCGGTCTTTCGAATTCGATTGCCTTGGTCGAGGCTATCGATCGCGCTGTCCGCGCCCGCATCTTGCGAAAGTTTCAGCGTCCGCTTGTCGTTCCTGCGCAATGCAAGATTGAGCCGGGCCTGATTGGCGCTGCCATCTTGGGCCTTAATTCTGTTGAGTCTGACCTGTCCGGTTAAGCGTCGCGCCCTTCTGCGTAAGGCTTTCCATACCAAGGACAGCGCGGTTACAGTTGCCGAGTTCACAGACCTGCGCTTGGCACCTGTTGAGAATCCGAACCAGCACTACCCATTCTAATTAAAAATCACACTAAATTACCGACCAGTGGAAAATCGCACTGATCGGTCTCTAGGCGTACCGCAGTGGCATTTCTCAGACTAGTCAGCGATGCTGGTGACGTGTACCCCTATATCACGGTCGAATTTGTTGGCCGGTTAAAGTCTGCGTGGGGATTGATAGCAGACGCACTTATCCAGGCATGATTATGCCGGATACTTGGGAGCGGGATATAGAGATGAAAATCGGTTCTCCGAAAGAAATTTTTCCGGGCGAAGCCAGGGTCTCAATGACGCCTGACAGCGCCCTTCAGCTTCAAAAGCTGGGATATGAATGCCTCATCGAGACGGGCGCGGGTAAAGCCGCCGGTTTTTCCGACGAAGCCTATGCCAAGGCAGGTGTGACTGTAGTAGAGAACGCCGCCGCTCTCTATGGCTCGGCGGATTTCATTGCCAAGGTGCGTCCGCCGGAGCAATCCGAAGTGGAGCTTCTGGGGCCTGGCAAAACGCTGATCTCGTTCTTCTATCCCGCCCAGAACAAGGAGCTTCTCGAGGCTGCCAATGCCAAGGGTGCGAACGTCATTGCCATGGACATGGTGCCGCGCATTTCCCGCGCACAGAAGATGGATGCCCTGTCCTCCATGGCAAACATCGCCGGTTACCGCGCGGTGATTGAGGCCGGTAACAATTTTGGCCGCTTCTTCACTGGTCAGGTTACGGCGGCAGGCAAGATCCCGCCTGCCAAGGTGCTCGTTATTGGCGCCGGCGTCGCCGGTCTTGCTGCCGTTGGAACCTCGGTTTCGCTTGGCGCGATCACCTATGCCTTCGACGTTCGTCCGGAGGTGGCCGAGCAGATCGAATCCATGGGCGCTAATTTCGTCTTCCTCGATTTCGCCGGTCCTGCCCAGGATGGCGCCGCAACGGGCGGCTATGCCGCACCGTCGTCGCCAGAATTTCGCGAGGCGCAGCTCAAGAAGTTCCGTGAACTCGCGCCCGACATCGATATCGTCATTACGACCGCCCTCATTCCTGGCCGCGATGCACCAAAGCTTTGGCTGGAGGATATGGTCGCGGCCATGAAGCCGGGCTCGGTGATCGTGGATCTGGCCGCAGAGCGCGGCGGCAACTGCGATCTGACTGTGGCTGACCAGAAGATCGTGTCTCCAAATGGCGTGACCGTCATTGGTTACACGGATTTCCCCAGCCGCATGGCAACGCAGGCGTCCACGCTTTATGCGACCAACATCCGTCACATGATGACGGATCTGACGCCCGCCAAAGATGGTGTGCCCGTCCACAACATGGACGATGACGTGATCCGCGGCGCAACGGTGACGAAGGAGGGTGCCATCACCTATCCGCCACCGCCGCCGAAGATTCAGGCGATTGCCGCGGCCAAGCCGAAGGAAAAAGTCAAGGAACTGACGCCTGAGGAAAAGCGTGCGGCGGAAGCTGCAGCTTTCAAGGCCCAGACCCGTAACCAGTTCACCCTGCTTGCCGTCAGCGGTGCGCTCATTTTGCTGGCCGGGCTCTATGCGCCTGCCAGCTTCATGAGCCACTTCATCGTTTTTGTGCTGTCCTGCTATGTCGGCTTCCAGGTCATCTGGAATGTGTCGCATTCCCTTCATACCCCGCTCATGGCGGTCACGAACGCGATTTCATCGATCATCATCCTGGGCGCACTGATGCAGATCGGTTCGGGCAGCATTCTGGTGATTATCCTGGCCGCACTCTCCGTCTTCATGGCGGGGATCAACATCTTCGGTGGCTTCATGGTCACCCGGCGCATGCTCGCCATGTTCCAGAAGTCTTGAGGGCAGGGGGAGCCACATGGAATACGGATTTACAACAGCCGCCTATGTCGTTGCGGCGGTTCTCTTCATTCAGTCCCTGGGCGGGTTGTCCGGCCAGGAAAGCGCCAAGCGCGCGGTTTGGTATGGCATTGTCGGCATGGGGCTTGCCGTTCTGGCCACGCTTTATGGCCCAGGCGCTGGCAACTGGTTCCTGTCGCTGGTCATGATTGCCGCGGGCGGCGCCATCGGTTGGGTCGTGGCGCAACGCGTACAGATGACGGAAATGCCACAGCTTGTCGCGGCCATGCACTCGCTGGTCGGTCTTGCGGCAGTGTTCATCGGCTTCAATGCGCATATCGAATTAGGCCGTGTTCTGGCCATGGACGAGACGGCGCGCCATTCGCTGGAAGGCTTTGCCGCAATTCTGGCCCATAAAACGCATGTCGAGCAGGTCATCCTGAAGGTCGAAGTCTTCCTCGGCGTGTTTATCGGTGCGGTCACGTTCACTGGCTCGGTCATTGCCTTCGGCAAGCTGGCGGGCAAAGTGGACGGCAAGGCGACCAAGCTTCCCGGCGGTCACCTGCTCAATGCAAGCGCTGCAATCCTGTCTGTCATCCTGCTGTTTCTCTATGTCAGCGGGGCGGGCATCTGGACATTGCTTCTGATGACGCTGCTGGCCTTTTTCATCGGCTATCACCTCATCATGGGAATTGGCGGCGCTGATATGCCCGTTGTCGTGTCCATGCTCAACAGCTATTCCGGCTGGGCGGCAGCTGCCATCGGCTTCTCGCTTTCCAACGATCTGCTGATCGTTGTCGGCGCGCTCGTCGGTTCGTCCGGTGCCATCCTCTCCTACATCATGTGCAAGGCCATGAACCGTTCGTTCGTATCGGTCATCCTTGGTGGTTTCGGCGGAACGACTGGCCCTGCCATGGAAATCAGCGGCGAGCAGATTGCCATTGATGCGGAAGGCGTGGCCAACGCGCTGAACGATGCCGATAGCGTCATCATCGTTCCGGGTTATGGCATGGCGGTTGCCCAAGCACAGGGTGCCGTGTCTGAACTAACCCGCAAGCTGCGTGCGGCAGGCAAGGAAGTGCGCTTCGCAATCCATCCTGTTGCGGGCCGTCTGCCGGGGCATATGAACGTGCTGCTGGCTGAGGCGAAGGTACCATACGACATTGTTCTTGAAATGGACGAGATCAACGATGACTTCCCGAATACGGATGTTGTCATCGTCATTGGTTCGAACGACATCGTCAATCCTGCGGCCCAGGAAGATCCGAATTCGCCCATCGCCGGAATGCCGGTTCTGGAGGTGTGGAAAGCCAAGCAGGTCTTCGTGTCCAAGCGCGGTCAGGGCACGGGCTATTCCGGCATCGAGAACCCGCTGTTCTTCAAGGAGAATACCCGCATGTTCTACGGTGATGCGAAGAAGTCGGTGAATGAACTGCTGCCGATGATCAAATAAGATCCATCGACCAGGCGCAAATTGGGAGGCGGAGCTGGCAACGGCTCCGCCTCTTTCGCTTGACTTGTCATAAATCTTCGCTTTCCATCTAGATGAAACAAAGGAAAGCGAAGCGAAAATGCTGCTCACCCCCCGGCAGGAAGAGATCGTGGCATTGGCCAAGACGGCAGGGCGCGTGTCCGTTGAGGATCTCGCAGCGCGTTTCTCGGTCACGCCACAGACCATTCGCAAGGATCTGAACGATCTTTGCGATGCTCGCGCGCTCACACGGGTCCACGGCGGCGCCATTTTTCCGAGCGGCAACGAAAATGTCGAATACGAAGCCCGCAGGGCAATCGCATCAGGAGCAAAGCAGGATATCGGACGCGCTGCCGCCGGGCTCATTCCGGACAATTCGTCCCTGTTCATCAATATCGGCACTACCACCGAGGCTGTGGGCGAGGCGCTCACCGAACGCAACGGCCTCATGGTCATTACGAATAACATCAATGTCGCCAATCGCTTGCGGATTTTTCCGCAGATCGAGGTGGTCATTGCAGGCGGCGTCGTTCGCGGCTCTGACGGCGGCATTGTGGGCGAGGCTGCGGTCGACTTCATTCGCCAATTCAAGGTGGATTTCGCTGTCATCGGCGTGTCTGCAATCGATGAAGATGGCGCACTTCTCGACTTCGATTTTCGCGAAGTGAAAGTTGCTCAGGCCATAATTGCCAATGCACGCCATGTGATCCTGGTATCGGATGCAACGAAGTTCGAGCGGACAGCGCCGGTGCGCATAGGGCATCTATCGCAGGTTCATACGTTCATAACGGATCAATGCCCGTTGGAGAGAATCCGTACAATCTGCCTGGAGAACGACGTTCGGCTCATCGAAACCTCAGAATAAGGCACTTTCGGAACTAGTTCGCTTAATCTTCGTTTGACATTCGTTTTTGATGCGATTTTAATATCGATGTTTTCGCATGTGCGAACAACAAATGTTGGAGACGGGTTGTGAGCGAAGTTCTGGATCTTTTCGTCATCGGTGGCGGCATCAACGGCTGCGGCATTGCACGCGACGCGGCCGGACGCGGCTATTCCGTTGGACTTGCCGAGATGAATGACTTCGCGTCCGGAACTTCCTCTGGCGCAACCAAGCTCATTCACGGCGGTCTTCGTTACCTCGAACATTATGAATTTCGTCTGGTGCGGGAAGCGCTGATGGAGCGTGAAGTCTTGTGGGCCATGGCGCCGCACGTTATCTGGCCCTTGCGTTTCGTGCTGCCCTATCAGAAGGGCGGCGTGCGTCCGGCCTGGCTCATCCGGCTCGGTCTTTTCCTGTATGATCACCTTGGTGGTCGAAAGCTTTTGCCTGCAACGAAGACGCTGGACCTGAAGAAGGACGAGGCCGGCAAGGCGCTGAAGCCGATTTTTGGACGCGCTTTCGAATATTCCGATGGCTGGGTCGATGATGCCCGCATGGTGGTGCTGAATGCCCGCGACGCCGCCAATCGTGGCGCCCGCATCTTCAACCGCGCGAAGGTCGTTTCGGCGCGCCGCGACGGCGGCATCTGGAATGTTACGCTGCGACATGCCGAAACCGGCGAGACCTCATCCATCCAGGCTCGCATGTTGGTCAACGCTGCGGGGCCATGGGTCGATCAGGTTCTGAACGGTGTAATGGGCAAGAACAATGCGCACAATGTTCGCCTTGTGCAGGGCTCCCACATCATCGTCCGCAAGAAATTCAACCATTCTCGCGCCTACTTCTTCCAGAATCCGGATAACCGCATCTTTTTCGCGATCCCTTACGAGGGCGAGTTCACGCTGATCGGCACGACAGATCGCGACTACAAGGAAGATCCGAAGGATGTTCGTATCAGTGCGGAAGAAATTACGTATCTCTGCAATGCGGCCAGCGAGTATTTCGCCGAGCCGGTCCGCCCATCGGATATCGTCTGGAGCTATTCTGCTGTTCGCCCGCTGTTCGATGATGGCGCATCGAAGGCGCAGGAGGCAACACGCGACTACGTGCTGAAAATCGAGGGCGAAGGTACAGATGCTCCGCTGCTTAACGTCTTCGGCGGCAAGCTGACGACCTATCGACGTCTGGCAGAACATGCTCTCGAAAAAATCGGCGAGAAGATCGGACTGAAGGGCCCGGCTTGGACCGCGGGCAGCAGGCTTCCCGGCGCTGATTTTCCGGTCGATGGATACGAAGCGCAGGTTCGGCAGCTTCGCTCCCGCTTTCCGTTCCTGGAGAAGATCCATGCGGAACGTCTGGTTCGATGCTACGGCACCGATGCAGGCAATATTGTTGGCCTTGCCGGTGTACCGGCTGACCTCGGTCGCCATTTCGGCGGTTCGCTCTACGAATGCGAAGTGCGTTGGCTCATTGAAAAGGAATGGGCGCGGACTGCAGAAGACGTTCTGTGGCGGCGCACAAAGCAGGGCCTTTTCCTGACGCCGGAACAGGTTGCCGACCTTGAGGCCTACATGATCAAAAAATGCGGCAGGCTTCACTAAGAACGCTACGCTTGTATTGCCCCGCCATGATTAACCAGCGTGCTTGAGTCGTCCAAGGTTGGTCGCTAAACCGATTCTCCAAACGGGAGACGATCATGAAGGCCATGTATTTCGAAAAGTTCGGGCAAACACCGGAAATCCGTAATGTGCCGGATCCGGAGCCGACATTTGGGGGCGTGGTCTTGCAGGTCGCGGCAACCGGTCTGTGCCGTAGCGACTGGCACGGCTGGAAGGGGCATGACTCCGATATCAACCTGCCGCATGTTCCGGGCCACGAACTGGCGGGTAAGGTCGTGGCGACCGGCAAGGGCGTCATGCGCTTCAAGGTGGGTGACCGCGTGACAGTGCCATTCGTCTCAGGTTGCGGCCATTGTGCGGAATGCCATTCCGGCAACCAGCAGGTTTGCCCAAGCCAGTTCCAGCCCGGTTTTACGCATTGGGGTTCCTTCGCTGAGCTCGTCGGCATCGACTACGCCGATACCAATCTCGTACACCTGCCTGAAGAAGTCGATGATGCAACGGCGGCGAGCCTTGGTTGCCGCTTTGCCACGTCGTTTCGTGCCGTTGTGGATCAGGCCCGCACCGGACCCGGGGATTGGGTCGCCGTCCACGGCTGCGGCGGCGTTGGATTGTCTGCCATCATGATAGCAGCGGCTCTGGGTGCCAACCCGATCGCCATCGATCTCTCTGAAGAAAAGCTGGAAGCAGCGCGCCAGTGCGGCGCTGTTGCCTGCATCAATGCTACAAATGTAACGGATGTTGTCGAGGCTGTGCGTGAGATCACCAAGGGCGGCGCACATGTGTCCATCGACGCCTTGGGCCATCCAACCACCTGCTTTAATTCCATCAAGAACCTCCGACGCCGTGGCCGCCATGTGCAGGTTGGTCTCATGGTGGATGATTATGCCACGCCGAAGATCCCCATGGCTCAGGTGATTGGCCACGAGTTGGAGATCTACGGCAGCCATGGCATGCAGGCATGGCGCTACGATGCGATGATGGCCATGATCCTGTCAGGCAAGGTCAAGCCGCAGCAGATGATTTCGAGACGGATCAGCCTCGAAGAGGCCATTCCGGAACTGATCACGCTCGATCAGGCCAAGGGCACCGGTATCAGTGTCATTACGCGGTTTTGACTGATCTCAGGTTCAACCGCTGAATCAGTTTGAGAAACGCGTCGACAGCCGCCTCCAGATCGCGGCTGTTGTCGATATCGTGAACCGGCAGATGACAGGGGATGCAGAGATCTGCGCCTCGTTTCAGGCGCTGGGCAATCTGCTCGGCATCCTCTCGTCCGCGAGATGCGAGCCGTTGGGCGATCACATCCGGGTCGGCTGTGATGTTGACCACGATTGTATTGGCAAAGCATCCGCCAAATAAAGGCAGGGCGGCGCGAGAACCGTTGACGATAACCGTCTGACCCGCATTGTAGGCTTCCGCGGCGGAGCGCAGAATTCCGTAGGAGAGGCCATGTGCTTGCCAATGGACGGCAAATGCGTCTGCGGCTGAAAGCCTTTCGAACTCGGAAACGGTTACGGCCTCATGGTCTTCACCGCCCGCATCCGCCGGTCTTGTGATCACGCGTCGCACGAAATGAACGCTTGCGTCCGCATGCAAGCGGTCTCGAAGAGCATTGATCAGGCTATCCTTGCCAACGCCACTCGGCCCAACGACTGCCAGCAAAGTGCCGTCCGTGTTCGCGCCACTCGAAACCATCAGGCTACTCGCTTTCCTTCACGCCATACAGACCGCACCACCGGTACGCCTTCGTGTCTGCGAACCCGAACGAGGTCTGCACGCAACCCTTCGGCAATCCGACCGCGATCATCAAGCCCAACCGTGCGTGCTGGCGTAGATGTTACCATGGCAAGCGCTTGCGGCAGGGAAATCGTTTCAACTTCATCGGCCAGAATGAACGGGGCGTGAAGCAGGCTGAGCGGTACGTAATCGGAAGACAGAACGTCCAGCACGCCAAGATGCGCCAGTTCCTTGGCTGCAATATTGCCGGAATGGGATTTGCCGCGCACGATATTCGGCGCCCCCATCAACACGCTCATGCCAGCCCTGTGCGATGCTTCGGCTGCCTCAAGGCTGGTCGGAAACTCCGCAAGGCGCACGCCGTGTTCGATTGCCTCATCCACATGGTCCAGCGTCGCATCGTCGTGGCTCGCAATGGTTATGCCGCGTTCACGGCACTGTTCGACGAGTGCCAGGCGATGGGGCGCTGCGTAACGCTCTGACAGAGCAACCCGTCGCGCCACGAACTCCGCAAACTCCGCATCCGTCAGGCCGCGCTTGGATTTGTAGTAGAGGATGTATTGATCCATCGACTGGAACTGGCGCTGTCCGGGCGCGTGATCCATCAGCGAGACGAGGCGCACGAAATCGTCTTCTGCAAAATCTGCGAAGTGCTCCAGAACATTGTTGGAGGATACCTCGCAACGTAGATGGAACAGATGGTCGGCGCGCAGGCGCTCATCTTTCTGGGCCTGCTGAATGGCTGTTGCGAGCTCGCGCATTTCGCCATGCTCGAAGCCTCCGTCTTCATCGGAGCCCATGCGCAGGCAGTCGAACACCGTCGTGATCCCCGATGTCACCACTTGTGCATCATGCGCCTGAATGGCTGACGTCGTATGCCAGCGAACGCCGGGACGGGGCGAATAATGCGTTTCCAGATGGTCCGTGTGCAGCTCCACGAGGCCGGGGATCAGAAAATCGCCGTCCAGATCTTCTCCTAGCTGGCTTAGATGGTCGTCGATTTCAAGGATTTTCCCATCCCGGACGCGAAGAGAGCCGTTCAGGACGCGATCTTCGAGAACGATACGGGCGTTGGTGAAAACGGTTTCAGACATGAGTTTGACCTTGCATGGGCTGCTTGCGCAGCGGGATTGTGTGTGGCTCGCTTAGTGGCGTACCGTGCCAATGAGCCGGGATCGCAGCGCGTTCGAGATGGCATCGAAGATGAAAACGACGAGGAGAATGAGAAGCACCATGTAGCAAACGTTCTCCCAGTTGGAGTTCGTGCGCATGGCTTCCCAGAGTTTCAGACCAATCCCGCCCGCGCCGACAGCACCGATGATGGTGGCCGAGCGTGTATTCGATTCCCAGAAGTAGAGCGCCTGCGATGCGAAGATCGGCAGAACCTGTGGCACGACACCATAACGCTGGATGACGAGCGGTGAGGCACCAACCGACTTTACGCCCTCGCGCTGCTTGTCATCCAGGTTCTCCAGCGCCTCGGCATAGAGTTTCCCGAGCGTGCCCGTATCGGTGAAGAAAATGGCCGAGATACCGGCCAGAGGTCCGGGACCGAAGGCACGGGTGAAGAACAGCGCCCAGATCAGCATGTCCACCGACCTCAGGAAGTCGAACAGCCGCTTGGTGAACTGGTTCAGCACTCGGTTGCGGGTAATGTTTCGGGCCGCGATAAAGGCAAGCGGGAAGGAAAGCAGCGTGGCCAGCACCGTGCCGACAAAAGCCATGACCAGGGTTTGAAGCAGCTTGCTCCACACGTCCAGATGCTGCCAGGACGGGTTATAGAGAATGTCGTTCCAGGCGAGCGAAAGGTTGCTTTGGCTCGAATCGATGCGCGGGCCGCTTGTCACAAGGGTAAGGATCTCACCGGGAGACTTGCCGAAGAAGGCGGAGTTGATGTCGAAGAAAAAGTTCGCCCAGCCAAAGAAGCGGTTGTGAATACGCACACGGTCCGCAGATACTTCCGCCCAGCCGGCGAAGCCAAAATAGGCATAGGCGCGACCACCGGCCATCCGCTGCTCTACCCACGTCGGAAGTGGCGCCTGCGCTGTTACTGTACCGGCGGCATTATCCAGCTTCAGTTCCACGGTTTCGCTGCCGCGCGTAAGAATGACAGACTGATGATCCACCACGATCTTGGCACTGCGACCAAGGTCGATGCTGGACTTTACGATGGCTGTTTCCGTGACCGGAGCTTTCGCAATGGTCGTGATGCTGGTTGCTGCTTCTGCCTTTGGCGCGTTTGCCATGAAGTTGAAGGCAGGTACCGCCGGTGCAGGTGCAGGCGCGGGGGCTGATGCGGAAGGAGCCTCCGGCTGCGCACTCGCAACGGGCTGTCGGGTCACGGTTGCGGTTTCGGACTTGATCCAGTCCGGGTTCGGGTTCGGCCCGATGGGATCGAACCGCGAATAGGTGATGGTGATGGCACCATCACGATCTATGTTGAGTTCCGGGCGGATTTCGTAGGAAACCCAGTCCGCGAGATAATTGCCGGCAATGCTGTAGTTGGCGCTTCCCAGAACCTTGCCGATGGAGAAAAACCACCAGCAGAACATGAAGTAGACAATCAGGCCCGTGGCGAGCAGCGGAGCGCGACAGGTCTTCCAGGTGCTCTGCGTCAGAAGGTGCTCGTGGCGGGCCGCCAGACGTTCGTATTCGGGTGTCGAAAGCAGGGTCATGGCGGTCACGCACTCATCTGGAAAGATTGCTCGCCCACCAGCTTCTTGCGCAGCCAGGCGGAAAACTGGTCCACAGCAATCACGGTCAGGAGAAGAAGAATGATCATGGCGATGGTTTTCGCCGCATCGCCCCGGCTGATCGAAAGTCGCAGAGCCTCACCGATACCACCGCCACCGACAGCGCCGATGATGGTCGAGGCGCGCACGTTGATCTCGAGGCGAAGAAGAATGTAGCTGGAAAAGTTCGGCATCACCTGCGGAACCATGCCGAACCACAGCCGCTCAAGCCAGTTGCCGCCGACGGCACGCAGACCTTCATCGGGCTTCATGTCAGCGTTTTCGACGACTTCGAAGAACAGCTTGCCCAGCGCACCGATCGTGTGGACGGAGATGGCGACAATGCCTGGAATGGGGCCGATGGAGAAGATCGCCAGAATGAAACCGGCAATGACGACTTCCGGAAATGCTCGCAAAACCTCCATGAAACGGCGCACCGGCCAACGCAGCCAGCGGCTTGGCGTCATGTTGCGTGCAGCCAGAAAGCAGAGGCAGAAGCCGCCCAATGCGCCGATTATCGTGGAGAAGATGGCAATGTTGACCGTCTCCAGCATGCGGTAGAAGTATTCCGGAATGTAAAAGCTGTCGGTCAGATAGTGACGGCCATCTGGATAGTCGTATTTCAGACTGCCATCATCGTAAGGGGAGGGCAGGTCGAACATCGCGCGGAAGATTTCCATACCGTCGCGAGGAACGAAGACCTGCAGAAAATCGAACAGATGCGGCAGCCGATCGAAGAATTTGCCGGAATTGGCATCGTTGGCATACCAGAGCGAACCTGAAAGAGCGATCAACAGGGCAAGGCTGCCAAGTACCGTATAGGTCCGGCGGCGGCCATTCAGCTCGCGCCAATGCTGCTCGACGAGCTGACCGCTTTGCGAAAGCACAGGACCGGACATTTTGCTGCTGTTCATGATCTGGCTCTTCTTGCGCGAAAAGGGAACGGCGGCCTCGACCAGCGAGGCCGCCGCCTGGTTGGTTGGCTGATCAGCCGCCGATGGTCGCCTTGCGAGCGTCGATGATCGGCTTGTAGAAGTCGACGTTTACTTCGGCATAGCCCTTGAACGCCCCGCCCTGGATGGCGGAGAAGCAGGCTGCGTCCTTTTTCGGCAGGTCCATCATGAAGGCAGTGATCTTCTTCTTCATGTCCGGTGTGATCGAGCTGCGAACAACGATCGGGCCATTCGGGATCAGCGGCGACTTCCAGAGCTCGACGAGGTCATCCATGTTCAGGATGCCCTTTTCCACCATCTTGCGCAGGTTGCCGGAAGTGTAGCCGTCCTTGAAATTGCCCACGCCAGAACCAAAGGTCGTACCGGCGTCGAAATTGCCCTTCAGCACTTCGAGAACGAGGTTCTCATGACCGCCGCCAAAGCCGGTAGAACCGACATACTGCTTCACGGGGACGTTACCGATGGCAGCAGGCAGTGTGACGGTCGGGATCAGGTAGCCGGAGGTGGAGTCCGGATCGGCAAAGCCCAGCTTCTTGCCCTTGATGTCGGTGACCTTGGTCATGCCGCTATCCTTGCGGGCAACCATGATCGAGTAATAGCCCATGGAGCCGTCGGTCTGAACGGTGGTGAAGATCGGCTCTACGGCCTTCGGATCTGCCAGATAGGCCTTGGCATAGCCAGCAGCACCAAGCTCTGCGTAGTCCAGCGTGCCACCAAGCAGGCCCTGGATGACGCCGTCATAGTCCGCTGCCGGGAAGAGCGAGACCTTCTCGAAGCCGAATTCCTTCTTCAGGTGATCGACAAGGCACTGGTTGTTGCGCAGGCGATCTGCTTCGTTCTCGCCGCCGATGAGGCCAATGCGGAATTCCTTCATGTCTGCGGCAGATGCACCACCCACCAGCGAAAGAAGCGCTGCGGCGGCAAGGAGGGTTTTCTTCAACATGGTTCGATCCCCTGTAACGGATGGATTGGTCGGAATTGAAAGCACTTGCCCTTGACGCGGGCTCTCGATCGTTGCGGATTACGCTGTGCCCGTGGCCCAGCGTATCTGCCCCGCAGATGTCTTCGTGCTGCCACTTGCAGCATCGGGAAGAGAGATGGAGGTCGAGGTCATGGCCTCGTCAATGCCGCCATGTTCGGAGCCATAGATGCGGCGCACGGCATCGGCATCCAGTTCGTTCGGTGTGCCGTCAAACACCACCTGGCCCTTCGCCATGCCAATGATGCGTTCGCAGTAGTTGCGCGCAGTATCGAGAGTGTGCAGGTTGGTAATGACGGTAATGCCCTCACGCTCATTGATCTCGCGCAGCGCATCCATCACGATCTTGGCGTTCAGCGGATCGAGCGAGGCGATCGGCTCATCGGCCAGAACCATATTCGGTGCCTGCATCAGGGCGCGGGCAATGGCAACGCGTTGCTGCTGGCCGCCGGAAAGTGTGCCTGCCGGTTGCAGTGCGGCCTGCTCTATCCCCAACCGCTCAAGCGCCGCAATCGCCATCAATCGCTCTTCACGGGTAAAAAGGCCAAGCACGCTGAGCGCGGTGGAGCGATGGTTCAGGCGACCCAGCAGCACATTCGTCAGAACATCCAGACGCGGCACCAGATTGAACTGCTGGAAGATCATGGCGCAGTCGCGATGCCAGCGCCGTAGTGGCGCACCTGTCAGCGTGGATACTTCCATTTCGCCGAAGCGAATGCTGCCCTCGGAAGGATCGACCAATCGGTTGATCATGCGCAATAAGGTGGATTTGCCAGCCCCCGAACGCCCGATGATGCCGACCATCTGGCCCGATGGGATATCCAGGGTAACCCTGTCCACGGCGGTATTTGTGCCGAATTTTCGTGTCAGGTTTTCCAGCTGAAAGTGCATGGTTTGTCCTTCGTCCTTCATTGACGCCAGAGCATCGGACCGCAAAGTGGGAACCGGTTTTCGGTCCGATGCGAAAACAAAAGCCTCGCTCACCCTATCGGCTCCGCCCGATTGATCCGGCGAACTCGAACCAAGCCATACTGCGCTAATGTAAAGTGCCGATGTCCGTTTTGTGTAAGAAATGTAAAATCTGCTAATGCGCGGATTTTACTTGCTTTCATGCGTATTTTTGCAGGAATGCGTCAGCATCCAGACTGCGGAAATCGTCCAAAGCTTCGAACAGACGATCATGGCTCCAGTCCAACCAGGCGAGGCGTTCCATCCGGTCCGCCACGCCAGCCGGAAAGCGCTCGCGGATCAGCTTTGCGGGCACGCCGCCGACCACGGTATAGGGGGCGACATCCTTCGAGATCACCGCGCCTGCGCCGACCACGGCACCATTGCCAATTTTCACGCCAGCCAACAGCGTTGCACCGTGGCCGATCCAGGTGTCGTGGCCGATCACCACGCGGTTGGCGCGGCGGGCGGCGAAGAAGTCTTCCTCATCTTCAGCCTGTCCGGGCCAGTAGTTGCCGGCGCGATAGGTGAAGTGGTGAAGTGTCGCCCGCTCCATGGGGTGATGCGTGGCATTCATGCGCACGAAGGCTGCGATGTTGGAAAACTTGCCTATCTCGACATTCCAGAGATGGCCGTGTTCCATGATGTAGGAATAATCGCCAATCGCGCAGTCGCGAATGCGGCAGAACTCCGCGACTTCTGTATAGCGACCGAAAGTCGTGTTTTCGACTTTCGCCGTCTCATGAATGCTTGGCGCTTCGCTCAATACTTGGCTCATGCGGCGGCCCTCCGCGGCGAAAATTGTGAGACATCCAGAATGCGGTCTGCCACGGCTTCGCGCACTTCCTCATCATGGAAGATACCGAGAAGCGCGACACCCTGATCCTTCTTGGCGCGGACCATATCCACCACGATGGCGCGATTGGCGGCATCGAGCGAAGCCGTCGGCTCATCGAGTAGCAGGACCCGATGATCGGTAATGAAGCCGCGGGCGATGTTGACACGCTGCTGCTCACCGCCGGAGAATGTTGCAGGGGGCAGTTGCCAGAGATCTTTAGGCAGGTTCAGGCGAGCGAGCAAAGCCTCCGCCCTTTCACGGGCTTCCAACACAGGGGTACCCCGCGCAACCAGCGGTTCGGCCACCACATCAAGGGCGGAAACACGCGGAACGGTGCGTAGGAACTGGCTGACATAGCCCAGTACATCCCGGCGGGTTTGCAGCACCACACGCGGTTCGGCAGAGGCCAGATCGATGATCTGCTCACCGTTGCGAACGAGGATCTGGCCTGTATCGACGGCATAGTTGCCGTAGAGCATTTTGAGGATCGAGCTTTTGCCAATACCGGACGGGCCACCCAGAACGACGCATTCACCCGCTGCCAGCGAGAAGCTGACATTGGATACGACCGGCAGGCGCAAGCCCCCGCGCAGATGCATGGTGAAGCTTTTCGAAACGTCGGAGACGATGAGGGGAGTGGTCACAACAAAGCTCCTAAACCTGAAGGATCGAAGAAACGAGAAGCTGGGTATAGGGCTCGCGCGGGTCGTCCAGCACACGGTCTGTCAGGCCCTGCTCGATCACTCGTCCACCCTTCATCACCATCATGCGATGGGACAGGAGACGGGCTACGGCCAGATCATGCGTCACGACAATGACGGCTAGACCAAGATCGCTGACCAGCCCCCGCACCAGATCAAGCAAACGCGCCTGCACGGATACATCCAGACCGCCGGTCGGTTCATCCATGAAGACGAGGCGGGGCGAGGTCACGAGATTTCGGGCAATCTGCAGCCGTTGGCGCATGCCGCCGGAAAAGGCACGCGGCTGGTCGTCTATGCGGTCTTGCGCAATCTCCACCCGCTCCAGCCAGTCACTGGCCGTATTGCGGATATTGCCATAATGGCGGTTGCCGACAGCCATCAGCCGCTCGCCCACATTGGCACCGGCGGACACCGTCATCCGCAGACCATCTGCCGGGTTCTGGTGCACGAAGCCCCAGTCAGTGCGCATCAGAAAGCGTCGCTCGGCATCACTCATCTGGTAGAGATCGCGAAGGTTGCCGTCACGCATGCGGTACTGAACGCAGCCCGTGGTTGGCATCAGCCGGGTTGCGAGGCAATTCAGCAGTGTTGTCTTGCCGGAACCGGATTCTCCGACAATGGCGAGCACTTCGCCGGGCCAGAGATCGAAACTCACATCCGTGCAGCCAATGCGGCTGCCGTAGAATTTGGAAACGCCACGCACATTCAGAAGAGGTTGGTCGCTCATTCCGCTGCCTCCTTCATGTCTGCCAGCATCTCGCCGCGTTGGCCCTCTTCCCGGCGGGTTTCGCAATAATCGGTGTCGGAGCAGACGAACATGCGGCCGCCCTTATCATCCAGAACCACCTCATCGAGATAGACGTGGCGCGCACCGCAGAGCGCACAGGGCTTTTCGAATGTCTGCACCTCGAAGGGGTGATCCTCGAAATCGAGGCTCACGACATCGGTATAGGGCGGCACGGCATAGATGCGCTTCTCGCGTCCCGCACCGAACAACTGAAGTGCCGCCGACTGGTTCATCTTCGGATTGTCAAATTTCGGCGTCGGCGACGGGTCCATGACATAGCGTCCGGCAACTTTCACCGGATAGGCATAGGTCGTAGCGATGCGGCCATGGCGGGCGATATCTTCATACAGCTTGACGTGCATCAGGCCGTATTCTTCCAGCGCATGCATCTGTCGGGTTTCGGTTTCGCGCGGCTCCAGAAAGCGTAAAGGTTCGGGGATCGGCACCTGATAGACCAGCACCTGGTTCTCGCCGAGGGTTTCCTCGGGAATGCGGTGGCGGGTCTGGATGATCGTTGCTTCCGACGTTTTCGTGGTCACCGCAACATCGGCGACCTTCTGGAAGAAGGCGCGAATGGAGACGGCGTTCGTGGTGTCGTCGGCGCCCTGATCGATCACCTTCAGCACATCATGCGGCCCCAGAATGGCGGCTGTCACCTGCACGCCGCCGGTTCCCCAGCCGTAGGGCATGGGCATTTCGCGGCTGGCAAACGGCACCTGATAGCCGGGAATGGCAATGGCCTTCAGGATGGCCCGACGGATCATCCGCTTGGTCTGCTCATCCAGATAGGCGAAGTTATAGTCTGCCAGCGCAGTCATTCGGCGGCCTCCTGATGATGCTGAGATTGGGCGTGCTTGGCGCGCATACGGCGCACAAGATCCAGTTCGGCCTGGAAATCCACGTAATGCGGCAGTTTCAGGTGCTCCACGAAGCCGGTTGCCTGCACGTTGTCGCAGTGGGAAATGACAAATTCCTCGTCCTGCGCCGGGGCAACGACATCTTCGCCAAACTCTTGCGTTCTGAGCGCCCTATCCACCAGCGACATGGACATGGCCTTGCGTTCGCTCTGGCCGAAGACGAGGCCATAGCCGCGGGTGAACTGTGGCGGTGCCTTGGCGGAACCCTTGAACTGGTTTACCATCTGGCATTCCGTCACGCGGATTTCACCGAGAGAAACGGCAAAGCCCAGTTCCGGCACATCCAGTTCAACCTCCACCAGACCAATGCGGATTTCACCGACAAAGGGATGGGTGCGGCCATAACCGCGTTGCGTGGAATAGCCCAGAGCTAGCAGAAAGCCCTCGTCACCGCGTGCCAACGCCTGAAGGCGCAAATCGCGCGGCATCGGAAATTCCATCGGCTCGCGGGTCAGGTCGCCAGCGATGTGCTCTGATGGAAGCTCGCCATCCGCTTCGATCAGACCTTCGCCCGCCAGAATTTCGCTGACGCGCATGACCGGCTCGTCCGCATCAGACCGCCCGACAGGCGCTTCAACGGGCGTATCGTGAAGCAGATCAGGGTCCAGCAGACGGTGCGTATAGTCAAAAGTTGGCCCCAAAAGCTGGCCGCCCGGCAGATCCTTGTAGGTGGCGGAAACGCGCCGCTCGATCTGCATCCTGGCGGTATTGATCGGCTCTGATGTACCGAAGCGCGGCAGCGTGGTGCGATAGGCCCGCAGCAGAAAGATTGCCTCGATCAGGTCGCCTCGGGATTGCTTCACAGCCAATGCTGCAAGTGAACGGTCATAGAGCGATGCTTCCGCCATGACGCGATCGACCGAGAGCGCCAGCTGCTCGGCAATCTGCTCGATGGTGATTGCTGGAAGATCGCGATTGCCCCGGCGGCGGTCGGCCAGAAGTTGATGGGCGTTGGCGATGGCGGTTTCCCCACCTTTGACGGCAACATACATGGTTCAGACCTCCAGAGCCTTGATATTGACCGTGCGTGGCAGGCCGATCAGACGGTTGCCGCAGGTCAGGATCAGGTCAATGCCGCGTGGAAACAGCGCGCGGTTGGCGCGCCATTGATCGAGAAAAGTGGCAGGCAGTCCGACCGGCGAAATCTCGTTCGCGCCCTTGATGCCGGGGCCGGAGAGCGAAAGCCGTGCGCCGCCCTCGAGACTGGCAACTTCGAGAACAATCGTCGTAGAGCGGTCCGGATAATCCTGCGTGCCCTGAGAAAACTGGCTGAACGCAGGCAGGGGGCTGCTCTTGTCGAAGAAGGCGAAGGCGGAGTTGGATTTGTCACTCGTGACCTTGGCTCCGGCATGAAAACCGAGCCAGCCGGGAACGGCACCCTGTGCCAACGCAGCGGACAGATAGACAGGCGTATCGTAATCGCAAAGCGTCAGCATCAGGGCTGCAGACGCGGCGCTGAGGCCTTTCGGCGGGGTCAGCGGGCAGCCTATTTGCTGGATAGTACCGGGACGCGACAAGGCATCCATGGCTGCGCGAAAACTGCTTTGGGCGTCGAAAACCGGATCTGCAAATCCGGGAATAAGAGTTGCGGTTGCGACCATCAGTCTTCGCCTCTCACCATTGTAAAGAAATCGACCTTCGTGGCCGCCGTTTGCTGGCTGCGGGTGCGGGCTTCCGCTTCAGCACGCTGTTCGATCGGGCTCAGAAGCGTGCTCTCGATATGCTGGCGGTACTCGTCGCTTTGCCAAAGAGCGTGCAGAACAGCACCGAGTTCTGCTGCTGCCTTGTCTGTTCCCAGTCGATAGCTATGGCCAACCACGCCAGCATCCGTCTCGATTGATGCGCGGCAAACGGTTGCCTCGCCCAGATTGAACGGGTCGCCACCGCCGCCAATGCGACCCTTGACCATAACAAGCCCGACTTCCGGGCCGCGAATTTTGCGAAAATGCGGTTTCGCCGAAAGGCCGTCCCAGACTTGCTTCAAAGTCTGATGGTCGGCGCGGGCCAGCAGCGCCAGAGCGCGCTTGGCATCCAACTGACCGGAGGGATGAGTTTCTGCGGTTTCGATCACAGCGCTTGACTCCACTTGTCTAGTTATCTAGACATCTAGACAACTGATCAGAGTTTTAGAACCTGTGCGTGACACGCATATGACAGGGGTGGGCATGTTGCAGCGTCAGAAGGGGGTCGCCATCTGGCGACAGATCGCGGATCGTATTCGCGCAAATGTTTCGGCGGGCACCTACGATCAAACTGGCGCGCTGCCGTCTGAAATGCAGTTGGCGACGGAATTTAGCGTCAACCGCCACACCGTCCGCGCAGCGATTGCGGCGCTATCAGACGAGGGCTTGCTGCTGGTGGAAAAGGGGAAGGGCACCCGCATTGCCCGCAAAGATCGCTTTGACTTCCCCATTAGTCCGCGCACGCGCTTCACGGCGGGGCTGGCGGATCAGGCACAGCAATTCAGCGGCGAACTCCTGCGGGAATGCATGGAACAAGCGGATGCCGAAGTGGCGACCTATCTTGGCTTATCGGTCGGTGCAGATGTTTGCCGGCTGGAAACGCGCCGCAGCGCTGACGGACAGGCGGTGGGCCGCTCCACCACCTGGTTGCCGGGTCAGCGGTTCGCAGGGTTTGCGGACGCTTTCAGGCGCAAACAATCGATCACCAAAGCATTTCTGGATTTTGGCGTTACGGATTATCTGCGCAAATCGACTGAGGTTTCCGCCGTCCATGCCGATCAGGAGGATCTCGATTTTCTGGGGCTTACGCCAGGTGCTATCATGCTGGTGACCAGATCCCTGAACACCGATCTCGCCGATCAACCGATTCAGTATTCCATCACCCGGTTTCCGGCGGATCGCGTTCAGTTCAGCATCCGATTCTGAAAAAGCCTGAAAGCGGCTACTTCCATTCGTAGATACGCTTGCCGTTATAGGGACGGTCAGCGATCAGCATTTCCGGCGAATCGATGGACTTGGCATAGGCCAGTGCATCAGCTTCGTCGTTGAAGCCAATGAAAATCATGACCATGGATTGAGCCTTCGGACTGCCCTTCCTGCGATAGGAGATTCTGACGGCGCAGTGCGGAAACTCGTCACTGAGCCGAAGTGTATCCGATGCCTTGTCAGTCAAAGCCAAAAACTGGCCAAGCGAGAAAAAGCGGCTCACTGCATTGAAAGCCGTTTCCTTCGAAATCTTCTGGTTCGAAGCGCTGCCCTTGGGGCGACCGTAAAACAGGCTGTCCGTCAAACCTTTGCGCCGCTTGCTTTCATAAACGATCAGGCTTCCAGCAGCCGCCAGTTCGATGTGCACATCAAATGTCTGCAAATCATCCGCTGAAACATCGACTTGCCCCAGCAAAGATTGAAGGTCTGCGATGTAATCGGCGTAGAAGGCAGGTGTCATAGTCCAAGCGGCCCGTTTTGTTCCAGAACGAGCCGCTCCTATCATGGCATCCTTCAGCAGGATACGTGAAAATCAAATCATGCCCCGTGGCTGCGGTCATAACCGTTGAGAGCCGGACTCTTCCATCCGGCTGGTGCCTCGCGTGGGCGATAGATTTCAACGATCATTGGGTAACAGGCAGCGGTATCCGACGAATGTTCAGACGAGCAATCGCCGCCGGGGCAAGCCGACATGCATCCGAGCAGATCGATCTCTGCGAAGAATTCCAGATAGTCTCCTGGACGCACGGGGCTCGCCTTCATGAAATATTGGCCGGTATCGCGGGTGAAGCCAGTACACATGAAAACGTTCAGAACGTCATGCACGTGCGGTTCAGCTTCCCCAATGGATAGCCCGGTTTTCTCCGCCAGAGCACGCGTCAGGTTGGAATGGCAGCAGTGGTGATAATGCCCGCCATGACTCAGCAAATTGTGCGAATAGGGATCGCAACGCGTTCCGATCACATCATGCACGGAACCGCCGAATTCATCGAAGCCATACCAGTCCAGCGTATCGTAGGTAATGGTTGCGATCGGCCGCAGATAGGGAAAGCTTGAGAAAAGCTGATCGCCGACGCCGACATGTGTGCCGTTCAGCGCGCGTGTCTTCCCGCTATAGAAACGCTCTGAAAGATCACGCAAATTGAACAGGTTGAGATCGCCGACCTGCGGCCCTTCCGTGCAGACCATGCGGCAGAAGTGACCGGCCGGAACTTCCCACGTCTTGGCTTCACGCGGGGGGATTACAACCGTTTCGATGAGTTCGAGGTCACCGCGCAGTGCCTGGTAGGTGCTTATATTCGGGCGGGGAAGCGTGTCTGTCGGATAGCAGACGACCGGTTTGACCGATTTGCGCTGGAGTGCGTCGGTTGGCGCTGGGTGGGCTGCCTTTGGCTTCACGAATGTCTCCTCTCGGTCATGGCGATGCGCGGTCTTACGGCGCAGCACGCACGTTGGAGGTTACATTAGGTCGCTATCACATCTTCCGGCAAGGCGACTCCTCGCTGATCTTTGTGCGTTCTACTTTCAAGCGTGGAAACAAGGCGCTGCGCGACCGTTGCAAAGATTTCTTCTGAAGACACATGCCCTGAACGAAAGGGCGCTCATCCAGCAAATGAGGAAGAGCTGCCAGGTAGACGCGCTTTTACAGTCACGACGGCGAGAGCAGGGCCGCCCATCGACATCCAGAATTCGCCGACCATCCGGCCAGCTGCTGCAAGGTCATCAGCTTGTGATCGTAGTAGCTACTGATGAGCAGGTGCGACATGGAAAGTCTCTCCGCGTTGTTCTGATGCCTCAGGTCAGTAGTATTTTAGATTGTGTTTGAATAGCGGCACAACTTCACGCGTCCAGCTGAGGATATCTGTTCCTGAAGATTCACACAGCACAGGATCACTATTTCGTGTTAATATACTAATTAACTAAAGTTAAATATTAATCCCATAGATTCCGACCGTTGAAAGAAACATACCAAACGCGGCTCTGTTAGCAGGCTGCGGCCAAGAAGTAATCTTGGTCTGCTCGATAGTCGGAATGCCCGGCGAATGATTTGCCCGTGGCATCTCTTGAAGCATGGTCCACGCAAAAGTGTGCAGCGGTTTTGCGGTAACGACATGCGACGAAACAAAGAGATAAAGCGTCAGGTGCGAATCTGAAAGCTCGCGACACGCGCTAGCGAAAAACAAGCTTCTTGCGGGAGTGCAACGTGAAACACGTATCAATCTTTGGAAAGTTCCTCATCATCATGGCCTGCTTTGGCCTATTCACCGTGGGGATGGCGCTTTACTCAGGACAACAGATTTCAAGGATCGACGAAAGCTACAGTGCGCTTCTAGACGACGAGTCGACCGCAGCCATCAATCTTGCACGCTCCAATCGGTCTTTGCAGGCAGTGCGGGCCTCCATTGGTGACCTTTTGATGTCGCGTTCGGCAGACTTAAACGAGCACTCCGCGAAGGATATCGAAGCGGCTACAACCGACTTCGTTGAGTTTATGGACCGTGTAGCCGCAGCGATACCCCAGCGCCCGGAAATTCCCCAACTCAAGCAGGAAGGCCTTCAGGTTATCAATAGTACATGCGGCGCGACCATTGCTGCAGCACGCAACGCGACCTCTGAGGCGGATGTGGTGGCCTCTCAGCAGCTTTTTTTAACTCAGTGTCAGCCAGCTTTCGCAGCGATTGCACCGAAGCTCCAAGCGATCACCGCCGAAATGGTTGATGCCGCCGCGACGGAAAGCGATGAGCTTTCCGCTCAAGCCAGCAATACCGTATCAACCACTTCGGCGGCGGTTGTGATTGGTCTGATCATAGTTCTCTTCGCTGGCTTCCTTGCAATTCGTGTTTGGCTGGTTCGGCCAATCCAGCGGACCTGCGCGACCATGAATGTCCTTGCCAATGGCGATCTCAGCGCAAATGTTGACGGTACGGACCGACGCGATGAGCTAGGGGCGATGGCAAAGGCCGTCCAGGTGTTCAAGGACAATAGTCTGCGTGCCCTTGCGCTCGAAGAGGAAGCCGCCAGAACAAGGTCTGTTAGCGAGGCGGAGCGCCTACGGATCGCCGAGCAGGAAAGCCAGCGTGCCAAGGAAATGGCGCAGGCAACATCGGGGCTTGCCGAAGGCCTGAAGCACCTTTCCAGTGGTGATCTTACTTTTCGTCTGACTGAGCCCTTTGCCAGAGACTTTGAAGCCTTGCGTTCGGATTTCAACGCGACAGTCGACCAGTTGGCTGCGAGTCTGTCGTCAGTGGCCCATGCGACAGGTTCTATCGACAGTGGTGCCCGTGAAATCAGCCATAGTGCTGAAGATCTTTCCAAACGCACCGAACAGCAGGCCGCATCGCTTGAGGAAACAGCGGCTGCACTCGACCAGATTACAACAAATGTGGCAAATTCTTCGCAGCGCACGGAGGAAGCGCGTCATGTCGCTATTGAGGCCAACAAATCGGCGCGCCGTTCCGGAGAGGTGGTCCAAAATGCGGTCACCGCTATGCAGCGTATCGAGCAGTCGTCGAACCAGATTTCCAGCATAATCGGGGTCATCGACGAGATTGCGTTTCAGACCAACCTTTTGGCCTTGAATGCCGGTGTCGAAGCCGCACGTGCCGGCGAAGCGGGCAAGGGCTTTGCCGTGGTTGCTCAGGAAGTCCGCGAACTCGCCCAAAGGTCGGCACAGGCCGCCAAGGAGATTAAGGATCTTATCCGCAATTCAGTCGAGGAGGTCAGCACAGGCGTTAAGCTGGTGGAAGAAACCGGCCATGCTTTGAAGATCATCGAGGAACATGTCGTCACGATCAATAGTCAACTTGATGCAATCGCAACCTCAGCAAGGGAGCAGTCTACTGGTCTGGCTGAGGTCAATTCAGCCGTCAACCAGATGGACCAAGTTACGCAACAAAACGCGGCGATGGTCGAAGAGTCCACCGCAGCCAGCGCATCTCTCGCCAGCGAAGTTCAGCGTCTGCGCGACATCATCTCCGATTTCCGCATCGGTGTTAACGGCGAGGCGGACCTGGGCAGGCCAGTGGCTGCCAAGTCAAATCACAAGCCAATTGTCTCACCGGCCCGTCGTATGCTTGCTAAGGTTGCTGGCGCTGTCGGGGTTGGCGTTGGTGCGTCCGCGGCAGCAGAAAGCTGGGAAGAGTTCTGACTGGGGACAGTGGTCGTACCAGTAGACAGTACCTCCGGTGCCCGTGCTGAGGCGGGCATCTCAACTTGTTCCTCGCTTGGCTGCTGGTTCCTTCTTGACCGTGGGCCTTTGGCAATCAAATTGGTACCCTTGTCGTCTGAGCTCTGAGCAGCGGATCTTTGCAGCGCGCCATCGCCGCTTATGCGCCCATTCGTAATCCGAGCCGAGGCGGTGGCCCGTGCGAAGAAGGACTACATCGGAACGCTGAGGCCCCAGCGGACTTCCTTGACCGGATGCTGGCGCAACGGAGCGCACGCCCACAAAAGTGCGGCATTGTGTGCCATGGTTCGGTAGGCGTTCAAATGCCCGGCAAAACCTGAACGCAAGTCTTCGACCGAATTGGGTCACTGGTCATCGCCAAGTGGTGGACATGGTGAAAGCGTAATCCTTTTTGCTTCTCCTTCTAGGTGCCTGCCTGCTGAAATGGGCGGCAAAGCGAAGCTTTTCCTTTAGCAATTGCACCAGCGGGAGCAACTCCGAAGAACGCGACATCAGCAACTCAAAACAGACTTTACAAATGATATAACGTGATAACAATAGGAATTGATGAAAGGCCAATCCGTTGGGGATAAGCCCGAATGGGCAATGATGCGGACGGCGCATGAAATGCAGGAGGCCCAAATGGAATTGTCGTCGCTTACCGCTCGTCAACTGTATGAGCAGGCCAAGGCCAACCCTACGCGCAAGCGGTTCGGGTTTGGAAAAAAGCCGATGCTGATCAACATAGATCTGCAATGCGCCTATACCAGCCTCGGCGAGTTCGTAACGGCCTATGAGACTGATCCCAGGCAGTTGGACTATGTGAATACACTTTCTGGTCTGGCGCGGGAAAAGGGTTTGCCGGTCACCTGGACCTATGTTGCCTATATGGAGTCCGGCGAGGACTGCGGCGTGTGGGGCACCCGGACAAATACGCCGGACTCTCTGCAGAACATCAAGGTTGGCTCGCGTCGCGCAGAGTTCGATCCGCGTCTGAAGATCGATCATGTCAAGGACATCATCATCAACAAGCGCATGGCCTCTCCTTTCCACGAAACCAATTTGCAGTCGCTGATGGTCTGGCACCAGTGCGACACGGTGGTGCTGACGGGTGGCTCAACATCTGGCTGCGTGCGTGCTTGCGTGGTGGA
This sequence comes from Affinirhizobium lemnae, assembly GCF_022968395.1. Taxonomy (GTDB): domain Bacteria; phylum Pseudomonadota; class Alphaproteobacteria; order Rhizobiales; family Rhizobiaceae; genus Neorhizobium; species Neorhizobium lemnae. Next base: position 11,719 of record NZ_JALJQZ010000009.1, on the reverse strand, counting down.
TGCCATTTCCCGTGGCTATCGCGTTATCGTTCCGGAAGAATGCGTCGCCGACAAGCATGAAAGCCCGCACTTCGCCAACCTTTATGATATCGCGATCAAATACGGCGACGTGATCCCGGTAGCGGATGCCATTGCCTGGTACGAGGCCTATCAGCCGGAGGCGCGCTGATATGTCTGCCGAACCAATGAAATCCGATCTTGGGCTCTATGATTATCTTCCGTGGCCAAACCGCCCGAAGATCGTCTGGCCGGGCAACAAGAAGATCGCGGTGTGGATCGCCCCGAACATCGAATTCTACGAGTATAACCCACCGAACAATCCGACCCGCACGCCCTGGGCGCGGCCCAACCCGGATGTGCTGCAGTATTCGCACCGCGACTATGGCAACCGTGCGGGCTGGCAGCGGATGATGGCGGCGATGGATCGCGCCGGTTTCCGTGGGTCCGTCTCTCTGAACGTGGCGCTCTGCGATCACCATCCGGAAATCATCAAGGCCTGCGCCGATCGCGGCTGGGAGTTTTTCTCCCACGGCATTTACAACACCCGCTATGTCTACAATCTCGATATCGAGCAAGAGCGGGAAATCATCCGTGATGCTTTCGATACTGTGCGCAAGCATACGGGGCAGGAACTGGCGGGCTGGCTTTCACCGGCGCTTTCCAACAATTTCTGGACCATGGATATCCTGTCCGAGGCGGGCATTCAGTACACCTGCGACATGTTCCACGATGACCAGCCGATGCCGGTCAAGGTGAAGTCTGGCAAGCTGATCTCGATGCCCTATTCGCTCGAGATGAATGACGTGATCGTCTATAACACGCAAAAGGTCACGCCGCGCCACTATGGCGAAATCATCAAGCGGCAGTTCGACCAACTCTATAAGGAAGGCGATGAGAGCGGCACTGTCATGTGCATTCCGCTGCATCCTTATCTCGTTGGTCAGCCGCATCGTATCGACGCCTTTGCCGAAGCTATCGAATATATCGCAGGTCACGACGGTGTCTGGCAGACGACGGGTCGCGAGATTGCAGCCGCCTATCACTCCACCGGAGCATATGACGCGATGAGCGCAGCGATCGCTGCGTATAATGCTGGGCCAAAAGATGCTGGGCCAAAAAGTGCTGGGAAGGAGACACGCTGATGTCGATGCCCGAGGATTATCTGAAATATCCTGAGCGCCACTATGGCATGGATCACGACCGTTACGACTGGAGCGACCTGTTTCAGCGTGCTCCCGTTGTCTGGCCGAATGGTGCCCGGATTGCGCTTTCCATTGTCACGCATGTGCAGCACTTCCCGCTCGATATGCCCTCGAAGCCGTTCAAGGCTCCGGGCGCGCTTTCGATGCCCTATCCGGATTTCCGCTATTACACCAACCGCGATTATGGCAATCGCGTCGGCATCTTCCGCATTCTGAGGCTGCTGGGCGAGAAGGGATTGAAGGCAAGCTTCGCCATCAATGGCATTATCGCAAGCCGCTATCCGGCGCTGCTGGATGCAGTGGTTGAAGGCGGGCACGAGGTGGTCGCCCACGGGCTCGATATGGGCAAGGTGCACCATTCCGGTCTATCTGAAGAGGACGAAAACGCCATCATCGCCGAAGCGCTTGGCCTGTTGCGACAAGCCAGCGGCCAGAAGGTTGAAGGCTGGCTTTCTCCGGGCCGCGCGCAAGGGTTCAATACGCCGGATCTGCTGGCGAAGAACGGCGTGACCTATGGCCTCGATTGGGCGAACGACGATCTGCCTTACCAGATGCGTACGAAGAACGGCGTGCTGATTGCCATGCCGATGGCATATGAAACCGACGACCGGGTGGTCGCGGACGAATACTTCCAGTCCGAAGCGGATTGGGTTCAGCAGGTCAAGGATCGCTTTGATGTGCTCTATCGCGAAAGTGCCGATTACGGCGGTCGTGTGATGAGCCTGCCGATCCACAGCTGGGTTTCCGGCATGCCCTACCGCGTCGAATATCTGCGGGAAGTGCTTGATTACATTCTCTCGCACGAAGGCGTGTGGAACGCGCCGGCTGGCGAAATCTGTGCCGCTTTCATGAAGGCTGGTCAGCCGGCCTGACCGCTCAGGCGCGGATGGCAACGCCCGGTCTGGAGCTACGATAAAGAACCGAAAGATCTGAACATGGCGCATATGAATGCACCACGAACAATGCTGGCCAAAATCTGGGATGAGCATGAGATATTGCGTCATCCCTCCGGCCCCTCATTGCTCTATATCGACCGGGACATGATCCATGAAGGCAGCTTCCACGCGTTTGCCGACCTGAAGCGGCGTGGATTGAAGCCACGCCGGCCCAAGCAGATTTTCGGCGTGGCGGATCACTATGTCCCGACGCTTGGCCGCACCTCCAAGGATGCTGCCAGCCCAGCCATTGCGCGTATGATCGATACGTTCGACGAGAACATGGAATGGGGCGGCGTTCGCCACTTCGGTCTCTCCAGCCGGTCGCAGGGTATCGTGCATGTGGTTGCACCGGAACAGGGCATAACGCTTCCCGGCCTGACCATAGTCTGCTCCGATAGCCATACGTCGACGCAAGGGGCACTGGGTGCGATTGCCTTCGGCATCGGCCAGTCCGAAAACGCGCATGTACTTGCCACGCAGACCGTCTGGCAGCTGCGTCCGAAAACCATGCGGGTCACGATCAATGGGACACTGGGGCAGGGCGTTACCGCAAAGGACGTGATGCTGGCGCTGATTGCCAAGATTGGTGCTGCCGGTGCTGGCGGTCATGCCATAGAATTCGCAGGACAGGTCGTCCGGGACATGTCTATTGAAGGGCGGCTGACGCTCTGCAACATGTCCATCGAGGCGGCAGCCCGCTTCGGCATGGTGGCACCGGATGAGACGACGTTCGCCTATGTGCGTGGGCGCAACTTTGCGCCGAACGAGCAGGAGTGGGACGCAGCAGTCAACCACTGGCGTCAGCTGGTGAGCGATGCCGATGCGGTGTTCGATCGGGAAGTTGTGCTCGAAGGCGCTGATATTGCGCCGATGGTGACCTGGGGCACGAGCCCGGAAGATGCGGTATCCATTGAGGGCCGCGTGCCGGATCCATCCACCTTCGACAATGCGGACAAACGCAAGGCCGCGACCAAGTCTTTGGAATATATGGAGCTTGCACCGGGAACAGAGCTTTCCGGCCTGAAGCTCGACAAGGTGTTTATCGGCTCCTGCACCAACAGCCGGATCGAGGACCTGCGTGCGGCAGCTGCCATCCTCAAGGGGCGCAAGGCGAAGATTCAGGCGATCGTTGTTCCTGGTTCAACCCAGGTGAAGGAACAGGCTGAGGCAGAAGGCATCGCAGCGATTTTCCGCGAGGCAGGCTTCGAATGGCGCGATTCCGGCTGTTCCATGTGCGCTGCCATGAATGGCGATGTGGTTGGACCCGGCGAGCGCTGTGCCTCCACCTCCAACCGCAATTTCGTGGGTCGACAGGGACCGGGCGCACGCACGCATCTCGTCAGCCCTGCAATGGCGGCGGCGGCAGCCATTACAGGCTGTCTGACCGATGTTCGGCGGGTGTGAGGAGATGGTGATGAAGGCTTTTACGAAAGAGACATCTACCGTTGTCGCCGTCCCCGGCGTGAATTGCGATACGGACCAGATCATCCCCGGCCGTTTTCTGAAAGCAGACCGTGCGCAGGGATATGGTCAATTCCTGTTTCACGACATCAGGCGCGATGAGGCGGGTGAACTCGATCCAGCCTTTCCATTGAATAGGGAAGGTGCCGAGCGTTCGACCATTCTTCTGGTCGAGGATAATTTCGGCTGCGGATCGTCGAGAGAGGGTGCGGTCTACGCGCTGGTGGACCATGGCATTCGTGCGGTGATTGGACCGAGCTTTGGTGACATCTTTTTCAATAACGCGCTGAAGAACGGGCTGGTGCCGGTTCGCCTGTCTGCTGAACAATGCGACGGTCTGGCGGATTATCTCGCGCGCTTTCCTGATGCCGAAGTGACGGTTGATCTTGAGAATGCTCAACTCGTTCTGCCGGGCAATCTGCGCCGTCATCCCATCGTCATAGATGCTTTTGCACGGGAATGCATTTTGCAGGGTCTCGACGAGATCGAGATGACCTTCACCTACATGGAAAAAATCAAGGCGTTCGAGACAGAACGAATGGCTTCGCATGCCTGGCTGGCCCGTTGACGGGCGGATCAGCAGGTAACTTTCGCCGTCATAAAAAAAACTGGGAGCATAAAAAGATGAGCTACAAGATTGATCGCCGCGACCTGTTGAAGGTATCCGGCGCACTGGTTGCAGGCCTTGCCGCACCTTCCATCCTGCGTGCACAAACATCCACCATCAAGGTTGGCGTGATCGAGCCGTTGACGGGCAACCTTGCCTATAACGGCACCCAGAGTGCTGCCGGCGCAAAGTTTGCCGCAGAAGCAATCAACGCTGCCGGCGGTATCAAGAGCATGGGTGGCCGCAAGATCGAACTGGTCGTCGTGGATGCGCAGAGCCGTCCGGAAGCCGCAGCCTCCGGCGTTGATACGCTTGTTCAGGCAGGAGCCTGCGCTTTCACCGGTGCAACAGCCTCCGCTCTCGGTCTTGCCTCATCCCAGGCTGCTGCGAAATACAATCTTGCTCAGGTCTTCTCGATCGGTACGGCTGAAACCGTCGTATCTCGCGGCCTACCAAACGTATTCCGTTTCACGCCGGGTGTGAACAAGTGCACGAGTGTGGCGCTTGAAAACCTGAAGCTGCTCAACCAGGGCGCAGGCAATCCGGTGAAGACTGCTGCCATCGTTCATGAAGACGGACCTTTCGGTTCGAACATGGCGAAGATCCTGACCGAACAGCTTCCAAAGCAGGGCATCCAGGTTGTGGAAACCATTTCGCACCCAACCCCACAGCGCGATTTCTCCAACATCGCGCTGCGCGTGAAGGCGTCGAAGGCCGACATTCTGATCCCGTCCAACTACCTGAACGAATACACTTTGATGGCGCGTGCGCTCAATCAGCAGCGTGTCGAGCTGAAGGCAATCTATTCGATCCTCGGTGGCGCGGCATCCAACATCAAGTTTGTTCGCGAGAACAATGAAGTCGCCCAGTATGTGATGGACTGCAACCATTGGTACGATCCGACAAAGGACGAGTCCAAGGCACTGGCTGCCAAGGTGGCAGAGGCCAAGCTCGACCTGACCTATGACGTCATGGTGTCCTACGCCACCATCCAGGTCATTGCCGATGCACTCGAGCGCGCCGCTACGGATGATCGCCAGAAGATGATCGAAGCGCTCTCTGCCTCGACATTCGACAAGTCGATCATGCCTTATGGCCCGACGAAGTTCGTCAACGGCGATAACGTGAACTCGCAGCCGGTCAACACGCAGATCCGCGGCGAGAAGATCGAGCTCGTCTTCCCGAAGCAGTATGCAAGCGCAGAAGCCGTCTTCCCGATCCCGGCGAAGAAGTGATGTGATCCCGCCTCCGGTCAACAGCATTGGCCGGAGGCGTTCTTCCTGAGACGGAGAGGCGAGCCCTGATGTCGAGTCTGATCTTTCCCGCTGTGTTGAGCGGCCTGATGATGGGAGCAGTCTATGCGCTGGTGGCGCTGGGCCTGACCCTCATTTACGGCGTGCTCCACATCATCAATTTTGCGCATGGAAGCCTGCTGATGCTGGCGCTCTATGCGGTTTATTTTCTTTGGTATCATCTGGGCATCGATCCCTATCTGGCGATACCGATCGTACTGCCAGCCTTCTTCGCACTGGGCTATGCGCTGCAACGTGGATTGATTGCGCCGATGAGCAGCGGCTCCGAGCAGAATGTTCTGCTGATTACGCTCGCGATTTCGATGATCATCGACAATCTGGCCCTCTACTTCTGGACCTCCAACACCCGCACCGCTGACATTGCCTATGCTTATGACACAGTTGAGATCCTGGGTGCATTCCTGCCTCTTGGTCGTGTGATTGCGTTCTGCGCAGCTATTGCTGTCGCACCGCTGCTATGGTGCTTCATGGCATACACGAAAACCGGCTCGGCCATTCGCGCGGTTGCAATCGAAAAGCGTGGCGCTGAACTCGTCGGCATTGATGTGAACCATACCTATGCCATCTGCTTCGGCATTGGCACGGCCTGCGTGGCGCTTGCCGCCTGCCTGCTGCTGCCGACCTTCTACATCACGCCACAGGTTGGCTATACCTTCGTACTCGTTGCCTTCACCACGGTTGTTCTGGGTGGCATGGGCAGTTTGCCCGGTGCGCTGATTGCAGGTCTGTTGCTGGGTGTCATCGAATCCCTTTGCGGCCTGTTTCTCGGTGAAAGCCTTGGCCAGATCGGCATCTTCCTCGCCTTCATCCTCATCCTTCTGTTCAAACCGTCAGGTCTTCTGGGGAGGGCGCGTTGATGAAATCCCAATCCATCGGCCAGCTGGCGCTTGCCGCCGCCGCTGTCGCCTATCTCATTGGCGTCTATTTCGCCTCATCTCCGGTCTGGATGGGCTTCACCATCAATGCCTTGATCATCGCCGTCGTGGCCATGTCATGGAACATTACCGGCGGCTTCGGAGGTCTTTCCTCCTTCGGTCATGCGGCGCTTTACGGCACGGGTGCCTATGCCTCGGCAATCCTTCAGGTGAAGTATGGCGTGAATGCCTGGGTCGGCTTTGCCGCTGGCATTCTGGCTGGTGCCGCCATGGGTGCCTTCATTGGGGCTCTGGCGTTCCGCTATGGTCTCCGCGGCTCCTATTTCGCACTCGTCACCCTGGCTTTCGCAGAAGTGCTGCGTATCTGCGCATCATCCTTCGAATTTACCGGCGGCGGCAGTGGCCTTCAGCTGAAGCTCGCCCCCGGTCTTGCCAACCTGCAATTTGCCGATCGCACTGTCGTTTACACCGCCTTGCTGGTGGTCGTCGCCGTCGTGATGATATTGACCGCCCTCATCAAATATTCCCGCTTCGGGGCCTATCTCATCGCCGTGCGCGAAAATGAAGATGCAGCGCGCGCTCTGGGGATCGATACCTACCGCATCAAGGTGCAGGCCATGGCCATCTCGGGTGCCTTTGGTGGTCTGGCGGGCGTCCTTTATCTTCAGCTCTGGCTGTTCATCGACAGCACGGTTGTCTATGGCAGCGCGATTTCCGTTGAAGCGCTGATTGGCCCGATCATCGGCGGCGCTGGTACCGTCTGGGGTCCGCTGCTGGGAACGCTTGGTCTGCATCTGCTGGGCGAAGGCGCAAAGCACCTGTTGCCAAACGCACCGGGTCTGAACTTCGTGCTTTATGCGGTGGTGCTCATCTGTGCACTGCGCTTCCTGCCGCAGGGTCTGGTCGGACTTGCAGGAAAATTTGGTGCCTTCACGAAGAAAAAGGAGGCAGAAGATGCTTGAGGTTCGCAATCTCTCGAAGAGCTTCGGCGGCCTGAAGGCCGTCACCGATGCCTCGCTGGATGTTCAGGAAGGTTCGATTGTCGGTCTGCTGGGACCGAACGGTGCGGGCAAGACGACCTGCTTCACCATGATTGCAGGCTTCACCAAGGCCGATGAAGGCTCTGTGCGCTTCAAGGGCCAGGATATCACCGGCCTGCCGCCGCACCGCATCTGTGCACTCGGCATGATCCGCACATTCCAGATCGTGCAGCCCTTTGCCGGTTTGACGGTGCAGGAAAACATTGCGGTCGGAGCCTATCTCCACCACCACAATCGTAACGAAGCCATGTCTGTGGCACGCGATGTGGGCAAACGTCTGGGCATGGGCGCGATGCTGGATCGGCCCGCGTCCTCGCTGACCATAGCAGGCCGCAAGCGTCTGGAACTGGCACGCGCGCTGGCGACAGGGTCGAAGCTTCTGCTTCTGGACGAGGTCATGGCAGGGCTCATTCCCTCTGAGATCACCGAGATCGTCGGCATCATCCGTCAGATCCGCGACGAGGGGCATACGTTCCTGATGATTGAACATGTCATGCAGGCGGTGATGAGCCTTGCTGAAACGGCCTATGTACTGAACCAGGGCAAGATGATTGCCCACGGTCCGCCACGTGAACTGGTGCGAGATCCATCCGTCGTGGAAGCCTATCTCGGCCATGGCGCCGCCGCACGCCTGCAGGAGGAAAATCATGCTTGAGATCTCCGGCATCAAGGCTGGTTACGGCTCGATGTCCGTTCTTCAGGGCATCGACATGCGGGTGGAAGCGGGCGAGATCGTCGCGCTTCTCGGTTCCAACGGTGTCGGCAAGACGACGTTGAACAATGTCATTTCCGGCTTCATTCGCCCGACGGCGGGCAGCGTTTCCTTCAAGGGCGTGACGCTGACCGGCAAAAAGCCGCGCGACGTGGTTTCGATGGGCATTGCCCATGTACCGGAAGGCCGCAAGATTTTTCCGAACCTCTCGGTCGCAGAAAACCTGAAGCTCGGTGCATTCCGTCGAGCTTCCGGCAATGTGAAGAAGAATTTCGAGCATATCTGCGCGATCTTCCCACGCCTTAAAGAGCGCCTGGATCAGTTGGCAGGCACGCTTTCCGGTGGTGAGCAGCAGATGCTGGCTATCGGGCGCGGCATGATGTCCGAGCCGGAACTTATCATCCTGGACGAACCGTCACTCGGACTGTCCCCGCTGATGGTCGAGGAAATGTTCGGGCTGATTACCAAGATCAATGCCGAAGGCGTTGCGGTTTTGCTGGTCGAGCAGAACGTCATGCAATCGCTGACGGTCGCAAAACGTGCCTATGTGATCGAGCAAGGCCGGTTCGTGATGCAGGGGGAGGCCGCCAAACTACTGGCCGATCCGCAGCTGCGTCAGGCCTATCTCGGAATGTGAACGGGGTTCCGGCCTCTTAAAGCTTGGCCGGAACCTTCTGATTTTACGGAGAAACGGAGAATACGATGTCTCTTACCCGGACCCAACGCCTGCGACAGGCTCTCGCAGGCGAACGAGCCCTCATGGCCCCTGGCGTGGTCGATGCCATGTATGCGCGTCTTGTATCGGAAGCTGGCTTTCAGGCCATGTATATGACTGGCGCTGGAACGTCTGCCACGCGGCTCGGTTATCCTGATGTCGGTCTGCTGACCATGACCGAGATGGTGGATAACGCGACCCGCATCGCCGATGCTTCAGATGTTCCACTGATTGCTGATGCCGATAACGGTTTCGGCGGGCCTCTAAATGTGCGTCGCGCCATCCAGCTTTATGAGCGTGGCGGCGTCGCAGCCGTGCATCTGGAAGATCAGGTGCTGCCGAAACGTTGCGGCCATCTGGCGGGCAAGCAATTGATCTCTGCGGAGGACATGGTCGCCAAAGTGAAGGCTGCCGTCGATGCGCGCATCGACGAAAATTTCGTCGTGATTGCCCGCACTGACGCGCTGGCACTTCATGGACGAAACGCCGCTTTCGACCGCGCCGAGATGTACCGCGAGGCTGGAGCCGACGTGATCTTCGTTGAAAGCCCCGGCCCGGACGATCTTCCGCACATCGCGCCGCGCTTCCCAGGTATTCCGCTGCTCTACAACATGGCGACCTCGGGCAAGACGCCGTTCCTGACCCGCTCTGAAATCGAAGCGCTTGGGTTCAAGCTGATCATCTATCCGAACTGGCTTTTGCTTTCGGCCTGCGAAGCTGCCCGCAAGACGCTGGAAGTGCTGAAGACCGAGGAAACGATCGCTTCGATCGCGCCTAATGTCATGAACTTCAAGGAGTTCTTCGACATGGCCCGCATGCCGGAAATTCAGGAGCTGGAAGCGCGGTACGGCACGCCGGAAGAAAACCGAACGACCTACTGATACGATAAGCGGAGGAGAATGATCATGGCCGTACTTTCCGCTGAAGGCGTTGAGTTCGATTTCGAAGTTCCAGTCGTCGTCGTCGGGGCAGGGGCTTGCGGGCTGGTGGCGGCCCTTGCCGCTCATGATGAGGGGCAGGAGGTCCTGGTTCTGGAGCGGGATGAGAACCCGACCGGCTCCACCTCGCTTTCGGCAGGTCTCATTCCGGCACCCTGCACCAGGCTGCAGAAAGAGGCCGGTATCGAGGACAGTCCGGAACTCTTCGCGCAGGATCTCGTCGCCAAGACGCACGATCACACGCCTTACGATCAAGCGCTGGCGGCAGCCAGGGCGGCGGGGCCAATGATCGACTGGCTGATGGAGAAGCATCAGGTCGAGTTCGAGCTGGTGAGAGGCTTTCTCTATCCCGGCCATTCGCGCCTGCGCATGCACGGGCCGAAAAGCCGTACAGGTGCGGATCTTGAGCAGAACCTGCTTTCTGCCGTTTCCAATGCGGGCATCGATCTCATCACCGGGGCCTCTGTCGAAGATCTGTATGTCGATACCGCTGGCCGCGTGGCCGGCGTTCGTTTCCGCAGACCTAACGGCGCGCAAGAAATGCTGGGCTGCAAGGCGCTGGTTCTGGCCTGCTGCGGCTTTGCAGGCGATGCTGAAATGGTTCGCCGATACATTCCAGAGATTGCGGATGCGGAATGCTGCGGCCACCTTTCCAACACCGGGGATGCCGTGAAATGGGGCGAAGCACTTGGTGCGGGACTGGCCGATATGGGCGCCTATCAGGGCCACGGTTCTGTGGCCCATCCGCATGGTCTGCCGCTGACCTGGGCTGTCATCACCAAAGGCGGAATCCTGCTCAATCTGGAAGGTCGCCGCTTCTCGAACGAAATGCGCGGCTATTCGGAAAATGCGGCGGAAGTGGCATCCCAGCCAGGGAATGTGGCTTGGGATATATACGGTTCCGGCGGCGAGGAGGCCGCCATGGGCTTCCACGACTATCGGGAATTGCGCAAGCTGGGCGTGGTCAAGACCGCCAACAGCGTGGAAGAGCTGGCCGCCGTGACCGGTCTTCCCCTCGAGGCGGTCGCGGCTGAGCTGGAGGCGGTTGAACTCGCCGCGCAGACGGGTGAGCCGGATCGCTTCGGGCGGAATTTCTCGCAGGAGCAACTGCTCAAGCCGCCCTACTACGCCGTCAAGGTGAACGGTGCCTTGTTCCACACCCAGGGTGGGCTGGTCATTGATGCGGAGGCCAGAGTGCTACGCGAGGACGGAACGCCGCTTCCGAACCTGATGGCGGGTGGTGGTGCGGCCCGTGGCGTGTCTGGCCATTCCAACTACGGCTATCTGTCCGGCAACGGCCTGTTGAGTGCGACCGCATTTGGCAGATTGGCTGGCATCAGCGCAGCAGGTATCGTGTTGGAAAGCCAATAACGGCGACAAACTCTACACAACAATAACCACGTTGCGGATACGCTTCCGACGGATATCGGGAGAGATTTTGTGAAACGATTCAGCGCTCCGTTGCGCCGCTCATTCGAGTTCTAGAGCACTTCCGGCAAACTCCGGGTCAGTTCTGTTTCTCGATTGGCGCATGCGATCCGGTGGTGAAACGGGTGAAGTTCGATGCTCCCGCATCGGGCAAGACCGGTTCGCCGTCGGGCGTCCGCCAATCGGAAACCCCGCCGCGCCGTTTGCCTTTGGCAAACGCGCACACGGACAAACCTGCCGATCGCCTTTGCCGCTTCGCCAGAGCGAAGCGAAGCGATCGGTGGGACGGGCGCTTTTGCGCCGATACCGGCGCCGAGCCACTCGACAGTATCAAAGGATATGCCCTTCGTGTCTCGGCCTGATCTCGTCACAAAATCGCTCCGTCAGAATGACCCCGAGTTTACCGGAAGTGCTCTAGGCGGTAGTGACGATTTAGCTATTTGAGCCAGATGGCGATGGCTGCGAGTTTGACGAATCCCATGAAGTTGGC
>NZ_JALJQZ010000099.1 GCF_022968395.1 Affinirhizobium lemnae | reverse complement strand
GGTCGTCCCGAAGCGCATCACAGTCCATCGCCGATCTCCAAAATCAGCTTTGAATCCGATTTGCGCTCTTTTGGGAAGCCCAATCCTTAAATCATCACCACGACCTAGCTACGGCGCAGTATGAAAGCGCGCGTCGGCCAGTCAGTCAAAGCAAGCTCATCGCCCATCAGGCGGCATTCACCAGCCGGAGCGGCGGCGCTCTTCCTCGCGCCGCTTTTCCTCATCACGCTGCCGCTCTCTCAGGATGCGGTCGTTGTAAGCCTGTTGCTGATGATAATTCTGAAACTCATGCGCTTCGCGCAATCGCGCATTGTTGTTGCGCTCATAATCACGCCGCGCCTGTTCGTCGTACCCGTTCATGCCACTCTCCTTTGCTGGTTGGATTTGCATTCTGGGATCAAGCGGCCACGACCGCTGATTGCCCCATTCGGAGGGTTTCGGCTGCGCTCAATTTTTTGATGAGTCGCGCGGCCATGAAGAAGGATGTCGCATCCGCGCCGAGGATGATGATGCTCCACCACATGTAAGGACCGAAACTGTTGCTTGCGGCGGCTTCGGCGGCACTTGCCGGAAGGACGAATGCGAGACCGAGAGCAATGGCGACACTCAGCCACCACGCAAACCACCACGATTGTACCGCCTCGTGATTGCCGCTACCGACGAACGCATTGTGTATATTGCGCATCGCCTCGTAGGGCTTCCAGAACCACAGCACAGGAACGAAGTACCAGTAGACCGCGCCAGCCGGAGTCACTGACTGTGGCCCCGCGACGTGGAAAGCGTTGGCCGTCGCACGGTACTTCCATATGAGGAAAAGGAGGGTAGCGAGCAGGACGGGCGCTCCCAACAGCAGCATGGCCTCTTCGCTTTCCATCATCGTGAAGAACGAATACCGCTCCTGTATCGTCTTCTTCTTCAGCGTGAGTATGATCACGGCGATTGAGGCAAAGAAGTTGAGCATCAATGCGGCATACAGGAACTTGCCGAGCAGCCTGTTGTCGTACATGCCGTAGATGGTAGACGGCATGCTTCTTCTCGTCGTCGCGGTGTTAGGCATGGAAAAAGTGGATGCCTCGACATGGTTGCGCGGTTGGGGCGTTGCCTTATCAACAGGCGCAACGTCCGGCGGCGTGATTTGTTTATCGCCGAGAAGTTTTCGCAATTCCGTATGAAACAGCGGCGTCCAGTCGGCGATTTTCTCCGACCAGACTTTCGTGTGCTCGTTGACAACGCCCGTCATGAGAAGCGCGCTTATCTGTTCTTCGCTGAACGGCCCCTTGCGGTCGCCGTCGATACTGTAAAACCACTTCGCATCTATTTCCGGCATAATCTTTGTCCTGCCTCTTTGATCAATAAGTCAGTTGCCACCGTCGTAGTGCGCGGGTCAGCGTCCATGGGGCGACACCGCATTCTGTGGCGATCTTGCCGAGCGCTTTCCTGTCAGCGCGGAGGCGGCGTTGCGCGTCCTGCAATTGCGTCTGTGTGAGTTTTGAGGGCCTGCCGATCTTCGCACCGCGTCTACGCGCGGCGGCAAGGCCTTCCTTGGTTCGCTGCGAAAGTGTCCGCCGCTCGAACTCAGCGAGCGCCGACATGATCGTGTAGACGAAAATCCCTCCAGGGGTGGACGTGTCAATGCGGAGATTGGCGATCAGAAAATGAACCCCGCGCTTGCGGAGCTTTTCACCCTCGACAAGCGCATCGACGACGGAGCGGAACGCCTTGTCGAGGTCCCATACCACCAGCGTGTCGCCGGGACCAAGAAGGGCGAGAACCTGATCGTAGACGGGGCGACGGCGACTGACAGCCGAGAGGGTTTCGATATGAATTTCATCACACATCATCTTCAACCCGTCGATTTGCCTGTCAGGCCGCTGCTCGGCCGTCGAGACCCGCAGATAGGCGATCTTCTTCATTTTCGGTTTTGAAAACTCGGTACTCTGATCCTCCACAATATCGTCCCCTTTCGTGCATGACTTTTGGACCGCGTGGGCGCGCAAGCGAAAAGGCTGAAAGCCGCGTAAAACCGCCCCTCAAATTTATTTTATGAAATTCGACCTCGACTCTTCAAATCGCCACAAAACCGGAGGGTTTTGTTGCCCGAAGATGGAAGCGGAGCATAAAATCAATTCTTGCATTTGTCCGGCATTTTACCGTACAATTTAGTTAAGGAGATTGAACATGGCACAGGAAAATACCCGCACCGCGCGACTGGAAGCCCGTATCGCACCGGAGGCGCTGGCCATCGTCAAGCGCGCCGCCGAAATGGAAGGACGCAGTGTAAGCGATTTTATCGTATCGGCGGCGCAAGAAGCCGCGCGCCGGACGATTGAAGAAAATCAGGTTATCCGGCTTTCCGTGGAAGACCAGACCCGCTTTGTCGATATGCTTCTCAATCCGCCGGAGCCGACTGCCGCGCTGAAACGCGCCAAAGCCGCCCATGATGCGCTGATCCTGAAATAGTCATGACCGTGCAGTTCGAAATCGCGGCACTGGCATCACGCCATGACCGCAAAAGCTTTTCTTGCGGCGTGGCTCCGCTTGATCGTTATCTCAAGGAACAGGCAGGGCAGGACATCAAGCGCCGCTCCGCGCTGTGCTACGTCGCTTGTCCTCAAGGCGAAGACAGGATTGCCGGATATTATACGCTATCCGCTGGAGACGTCGCCTTGAAGGATATGCCGGACGATATAGCGCGGCGATTGCCGCGCTATCCGGTTGTGCCTGTGGCGAGGGTCGGACGGCTGGCGATTGACAAGGAGTTTCAGGGAAACAGGCTTGGCGCGGCGTTGCTGTGGGATGCGGCTGACCGGGCCTTGCGTTCGGAAATGGGCGTGTTTGCGCTCGCCGTCGACGCAAAAGACGAACAGGCTGCAGCCTTTTACAGGCATTTTGGATTTGTTGCCTTTGCATCGAATCCGCTGCAATTGTTCTTGCCTTTGGCGACGATTGCAAAATCTGAATAGAGCTAAAGCCCACTGCCTTCGGAGGGCATTCGCCCATTTTCCATGAATTCGCATAGACCGATAGGGTTTTCTTCATTAATGCGCTCAGGATACTTCGTGCAAAAATCGTGAAGTCGGAGCATTGCTTCTTGAAGGCTCATCAGGATTAGCGAATCTCGCCGTACGATCAGAAAACTGCCCCACATATCGTTTGGGCGGTCATCCAATGCACTCAAGTTGGCTGTCGTGCCGACAGAGCCGACATATGCTCCGAGCACGCCGAGGAAGGTGTTGATTTTCTGGACGGGACGACCGTTCTTTACGGTTTCCGTCCAAAGAATTCCGATGCAAGACAGTGGATAGACAGCGCGGCAAAGTCCTCGTATCGCCTGACCTTCATGGGTGGTTTCCTCATCGCCGAAGATGGGAACATCTACATTAGCGGACGTGCCGCCTGCATCATCTACGGTTTGCACTTCCAGCAATGTTCGGAGCGCTTGATGGTCAACATGCTGCCGATATAAATCACCGAAGCGAAAAACTCCGTAACTCAACGCGACTTTGGATACGAGACGGAGCCGGTCGAGAATGAACTCATTTTTGTTGAAGTCTGTCCTGAAGCTTATTGTCGTTGGTCGGTTAGAGGAAGCCGTGTCCGCGCGTCGATAACCTCCATGTCGCCGTGCCGAAACGCCATTCGCAAAGACCGGTCATCATCCGTTCGTGCATCTTGCGCGACATACTCAAGAACACGCTTTTTGCCCTTTCGGCCCTTTGGACGGCCTTGGGTATTTGTTTTAACGCGGGCTAGTTTAAAAAGAATGTCTTTCTCTAATTTGCCTTCAATCTCACCGCCAAAGCGTGAGTTGTCATCAGATGTGGTAATCCCCCCGTCAATCAACGGGCTTCAAAAGTAGAATTTTCTCGGGCTTTATGATCGAGGAGATTTTTATGAAG
>NZ_JALJQZ010000098.1 GCF_022968395.1 Affinirhizobium lemnae | reverse complement strand
CCGTATCCACGTCATGCTCGACCGGCAGGGGATCGTCATGAACCTGAAGAAGCTTCGGCGTCTCTATCGGGAGGAGAGTAAGCGGCAAGCTGCGGCCGTTCAGCCCGCGTAATTCCACGGCATGAGCGTCTCGAGATCGCTGCTGGGCCAGCCGTTGGCGATGCGCTCAAGGGTCTGGGTGAGCCAGCCCTGCGGATCTACGTTGTTCATCTTCGCCGTCTGAAGGAGCATGGCGATTGTCGCCCAGGTCCTTCCACCGCCATCGCTGCCAGCGAAGAGACTGTTCTTTCGCGTAATTGTCTGGGGCCTGATGGCGCGCTCAACGATGGTGGAGTCGAGCTCGATGCGGCCGTCGGTGAGGAAGCGTTCGAAGATGGAGCGACGCGAGGTGGCATAGCGGATCGCCTCGGCTAGCTTCGACTTGCCGGAGATCCGCGGCAGGGTCTTCTGCCAGAGGGCGAAGAGCTCGTTGACTACAGCAGCAGACGTCGCCTGGCGCGCCGCGACACGGGCGTCAGGGCTTTGACCGCGGGCCGCTGCTTCCACCTCCCAGAGCTTTGCCATCAGCTCCACCGTCTCGGTGGCGATCCTAGAGCTATCCGAAGCGTGGAGCTCGTAGAACTTGCGCCTGCTATGGGACCAGCAGCCGGCGAGTATCACACCGTCATTCCCGCCGTCGGATCGGGCGAGCTTGTTGTAGGCACCATGCCCGTCCACCTGAAGGATACCGCGATAGCCACTCAGATGCCGGGCGACCCGATCGCCAGCGCGGCTATCTTCGAAGCGATAGGCGACCATCGGCGGACCACTGCCACCGAAGGGTCTGTCATCCCTGGCATAAGCCCATATGTGGACGGCTCCCACTTGCAAGCACTTTTTCAGATAATTTTGAGCGGATAGCTTGCTTCCATATGTGCGGCCTTTCGATGTGGTCGCACATGATCACTGGCCAAGATGATTTCCGCAACGCGTGTTCCTAACACAGCCTCGGCCTTTGAAGGCCATTGGGCTTAAGGGAATTTACACGTCTTGGATCCTCCGATCGCATCATCTGCTCTTCTGTTGCAAGTTCACAGCATCAGCTCAGCACGGCAGCGACCTGGTCACCGCTTGCCATGATGGCTAATCTCCTATGCTGTCGGTCTCTGGCCCTCTGCACGCTGGTAGGTCTCACCACTAATCATGAGCTTCCACGCGATTCTCGCAATCTTATTAGCGAGCGCTACGGCCACAAGCTTCGGTCTCTTTCTTTGCAGAAGCCCGAGGAGCCAGGAGGAGGCATGCCTGCTTCGGCCTGATCTAACTTGCTGAAGGAGAGATGTTGCCCCGACAACCAGGACGCTTCGCAGCATCTCGTCTCCTGCCCGAGTGATCACCCCGAGGCGCACCTTTCCGGCTGTGGAATGGTCTTTCGGAGTTAGACCGATCCAAGCTGCGAAGTCTCTACCGGATTTGAACATCCGCGGATCTGGCGTTTTCATCATCAGAAGTGATGCACTCACCGGACCGACACCGGGGATTTCGGCTAGGCGCTTGCTGCATTCGTCAGCGCGATGCAACTTCATAAGCCTTTCATCAACTTCTTCAATTTTCCGAAGCAATTCGCGATGCTCCTCTCCATGCATGGCGAATAGTTCGCGGGCCAATTCCGGTAGGGATTCATCTGCTGCGAGGCGCTCCAACAAGGGTTCTATTCGGCACATGCCCTTCGCTGCGACGACCCCAAACTCCATAGCAAAACCACGAATGGCATTGGCCAGTTGGGTGCGATTGTGCAGTAATCTCTGCCTCACTCCTATCAGCATCAAGGCTGCCTGCTGATCAGCGGTCTTTACAGTAACGAACCGCATCGTCGGGCGGCTCATCGCCTCACACAAGGCTTCGGCATCTGCAGCGTCGTTCTTGCCGCGCTTGACATAAGGCTTGGCGAGCTGTGGGGCAATTAGCTTCACATCGTGACCAAACGAACCCAGCAATCGAGCCCAGTGGTGAGAACCACCGCATGCTTCCACCGCAACGGTGGTTGGCGGAGTATTCGCGAAAAATTTCAGCATCTCCTTGCGCGAAAGTTTTTTGCGCAAGATGGGCTGCTCCATCACGTTCACTCCATGCAGTTGGAAAACGCTTTTTGACGTATCCATGCCAATTCGGATAATCTGTTCCATGGGCGGTGTCCCTCGATTGAGATTTCAACGAACTCATTCTGGCACATTCGATGCCGCCGGGAGCCGTCCACCTCAACAAAGCCATGCCGTCTTGGCCGATCCGGATCCAGGCGCGAGCGTGGGCAACGTCGTCTCGTCCGCGAAGATGCGCTTAGCCTTCTTGATCTCGGCGAGGATGTAGTCGGCCAGGATATCGAGCTCAAAGCCGAGCTTGCCCATCCATTGAGCCATCAGCTTCCGGTCAAGCTCGACCTTGTCGCGGGCATAGATTGCCTCCTGCCGATAGAGCGGAAGGCCATCGGCATACTTTGAGACCGCGATCTGGGCGAGAAGCGCTTCCGTCGGAATGCCGCCCTCGATGATATGCGCGGGCGCGGCTGCCTGAATGACGCCGTCTTCGTTTTTGAAGGCATACTTTGGCCGGCGGATGACGATGACGCGGAACTTCGCCGGCACGACGTCCAGCCGCTCCGAGACGTCTTCTCCGATCAGCACCTTCTGTTTGCCGACGTGCTCGGGCAGTTCATCTGGCTCGATCACGACTTCGATCCGTTCCAGATGAGGTGCAAAGCCCTTGCGTGGCCGGGGTGCACGTTTCCCATCAGGATCAGCGGCACCTTTGCTCACCTTGGCTCGGATAGCAGCGATGCCGGTCTCGATTTCCTCGAAGACAAAAGCCTGCTGCTCATCGTCGATCGTTGGAGATGCGAGCTTTTCCGATCGCCGGCCAAAGCGGGCACGATCGAAGGCCATCAGGATCTGGGTCAATCGCTCGATGCGCTCATCGGCATCTGCGTTTTTCGCCTTCAGATCTGCGACTTCGCTCTCGAGAGCATCGGCGCGCGCAGCCTTCTCGGCCATGGCAAGGACCATGGCTTTCAGGGTCTCTACATCATCTGGGAGCTGCAAATCGGGCGGCGTCATAGGGCCTACGAGAGCACATTTTGCTCCAGTTTTCCTGCCCTTTCAGACAGTTGATTCACTTCGTCGCAGGCCTTTACCCAACAATCTCCGGCGGCTTCACCGCCACCGAGCGGCCCCGTTTCCAGTCCATGCCATCAAAGAGCGCCATTAGCTGGGCATGGTTGAGCTGCACCCGGTTGTGGCCGATCCGAGGCCAGCAGAACTGCGCCTTCTCCAACCGTTTCGAGTAGAGGCACACCCCTGATCCATCCCACCAGACGATCTTGACCCGGTCCGCCCGTTTGGCCCGGAAGACATAAAGGGAGCCGTTGAATGGATCACTGCCGGCATCCCGCACCAGCGATAGCAAGCTGTCCGGTCCCTTGCGGAAGTCAATAGGATGGCTGGCAAGGAAGACCTTTACGCCTGCGGGTATCATGCTGAGCGAACCGCCCGGATCACGCGCTGCAGATGCGCTTCTTCCACATGTCGGCCGGCTCGCACGACGATACCGCCAATGACGATTTCGACGACGGAGTCGCGCCCAGGTGCTGCGCTCTGCGGTTCAACTGCCGGCGCTGCTTGTCCAGGCTCATCACTGCCCAACAGTTCTCTGCGCCAGCGGTAGAGTTGAGATGGCAGGATCCCAATCTGCCGCGCGACCGCCGACATGTTCACACCGGGCTGACAGGCTTGCTCAACCGCTGTGGCCTTGAACTCGTCGGACCAGAACCGCCGCAACTGTCGCGGCGACCCGTCAAGGCGATCGGGCACCGCCTCGATCATTCGCATCAATCCAAGGCTAGCCGCAGGCCTAGACATAGATCCTCACATTCAGAGAAGTCGTATGTCCGCAATACCCTGCCCAGCATCAGCGATGCCAGATGGGGTCTCCTTGCCGCTTACGGAGGAGAAGCTGACAGTGCGCAAGCGCGGCGGTCGAAATCGGGCCTTGGGGACAAGGCGTCCCCTGGCTCTACCGT
>NZ_JALJQZ010000097.1 GCF_022968395.1 Affinirhizobium lemnae | reverse complement strand
CATAACGCCCGCACAGAAACTGAAAATGGCTGCGTGAATTCTACTGCAGAGCCCCGCTAAAAACGGGGAGATTACCCGAGGAAGACGCTCCCAATGATCTCACTAGAATCTTGGAAGCAAGCGCGATTGACGAATATGGCCGCTACGTCGTGACAGATCCTGAAATTCTGAAGAGCGTGTCAGGTGGTTGGTTTGACAGCAATGGTAACTGTGGTTGCGGAAGTGACAACGGCGCGAACAATTCCAACAACGGCTCCGGCAATGGCGCAAATGATGGCCATAACGGCAGTGGCAATGGCAACAACAACGGCAACGATGACGGCAACAACGACGGAAATCATGACGGCAACGATGGCGATGGTGGTGGTGATGATGATGGTGGTGATGGTGGTGACTGATTGATTAGAGCGTTCGCTCGTAATCAATAGTCCAATTTCACTAGTGGAGCCTCACGGCACGGGCTCTCGAAGATTTGGTGCAGCCCGTTCTTGAGGCAATATCATCTTGAGCCGGGCTGTGTCGACAAGCCTTGTACGAGGTAGGGGGCTGTTCTTCATGCCGAGATTGTCTAAACGCCTGATTTTACTGTTAGCGGGTCTGTGTTTCATGCCTCACGTTGCAAGAGCAAACCCCTGGCAAGATCTTGCCCAATCCGATCTCCGGGCTATAAGATTGCAAATCGAAAAGAACCATCCCGGGCCAGTGGATCCGGATAACCCCGCTTTCCTTGACTGGCTTAACAACGGCTTTATCGAGGCTGAAGATGATCTTTCCAAAGTGAGAGGGCTTGAAGACTATTTTCTTATCCTAAAACAATATGTGGCGGGCTTTCGTGATCCCCATGTCACCGTTGATTTCACCAGTCCGGAGGTGGGTAGGAAATGGCCTGGCTTTGTAGTGGCCGGACGTGAGGGCAAAGTTCTCGTTGTTGAGAGCAGCACCAATAGCCCTCCAATCGGCTCAGAGCTTATCAGCTGCGACGGTATCGCAGTAAAGGCGCTTTTAGCAGATCGAGTGTTTCGGTTCCGTGCAGATCCTGCAATAAGCGCCTCGTTCGATGCAGCTGTGCGCTATCTTTTCCTGGTTGCCGATAGCAACCTCGTTGAGCCTTCGCTCCAGACTTGCCGGTTTGATTTTCAAGGGCGGAACTTCGATTTCAAGCTGAAGTGGCGTGATGTTTCTTCGGATGCTCTTAAGGAGTTTGACGAAGCCGGAGGAAATACCAAGCGCCCGCTCTCGATAGTGAAAGCAGAGAGCGGTATTTACTGGATGACGCTATCGTCCTTTTCCTCTGATCCATCGAACCGGAGTGCGCTGGAGCGGCTATTCGTTGCTCTCAACCAGGAACAAGCAGATATTGCGGCCTCCAATGGGCTCGTTATCGACCTGCGAGGGAATAGTGGCGGTAGTAGTTTCTTCGGCGAAATACTGACTTACCTTCTTTTTGATAAAGACACACTTTTGCACCAGGCGTCGCTGCAAGGAAGTGCGATCTCAGTGGATTGGCGGGCGTCCCAAGACAACCTCAATTATGTTCGAACCTGGCTTGAACCGGGCAATCCGCGCCATCACTCAGATGAAGGTTGGACAAAGTCGATCATCCTCGGTCTGAGTAACTCGGTTGAGAATGGCAGCCCATTCTTCCGGGAGTATGTGCCGCAGCCCACTTTCTCCGAAGATCCGGCAACTTTACCTTACTGGCGTCAACAAAAGAACGGATCAGACGACAAGCGGCCAGTATTCATTCCACCAGTTCCCATTCAAGCGCCAATTTTTGTTGTCACTGACGGTGCTTGCTTCAGTGCTTGCCTCGACTTCTTGGATCTTTTGAAGCAGTTTGATGGGATTACCTATCTCGGGCTGCCTACATCGGCAGACACGCAGTATATGGATACCCGAACCGTCAATTTGCCGTCACAACTTGGGACCCTGACAATCCCGATGAAGGTCTATCGAGATCGCCAGCGCAGACCAGGCGAGAGTTATGTACCAGACATCATTTATGAGGGTCTCGACCGGGGCGAACCGGTATTCCGAAGCTGGGTGGAGAAAATCGTTGCCCAAAAAGTTTCGGAGGCGGCTCGATGAATGTCTCGGTCTCTCTTTTTCGGCATCTACCGTCCTCTGTAACCAGCAGGGATATCGGCGTACCCATAGCGGTGACGACGGCTTGGGAGCGGGCCTTCGGAGTAATTCTGACGGGGCTGGTCATTTCACTCGTGGCGGTGCTTTGTTGCGGCAGCTATGCGCGCAAAGCGCAAGTTACAGGCTTTCTCGTCCCTGATAAGGGCGTGATCAAGGTTGTGGCACCGCGCCCTGGGCATGTGCTTGAATTGATGGTGAGTGAGGGGCAACATGTCCGATCGGGCGATGCCCTTATGTCGATAGACGTGAGCGAGAATTCCGTGGAAGGCAGAACGGCGGATTTGATCGCGAACAACCTTCAGAAGCGCCGTAAAACATTAGTGGAACAGCTTTCGAGGCTAAGCACGGTCCAGGATGGTGACCGCCGAACGCTTGAAGCCAACATGGTATCGATCGGCGACCAGATACGCGGGTTGAATACTCAGATTGATGCTGAGCGAAACTACATCGGCGTGGCAGAGCGCCTGTTTCATCGCAATGAAAGCCTTCAAGAGCGTAGCTTGAACACAGCTACGGTCCGCGACCAATCTGAAGAAGATCTAGCCGAGGCGAATGCGAAAGTGGCTGCGCTAGAGGTAGCTCTTTCCACCCTGCAAGGAAATCTTGTTCAATTGAAGGTGCAGCAAGATGCCTTGTCGGCCAAACAAGCCAATGATCGAGCGGCTGTAGAGCAGTCGTTAAGTGAACTCGATCAGATGATTATTCAAAATGACGATCAACGTACAATTGTATTGCGAGCCTCTCAAGACGGCAACGTCACACAGCTGCGAGTTCAGACCGGGGCACCAGTCGACGCTTCCACGCCGGCTTTAACAATTATCCCGGACGCTTCGAAGCTTGAAGCGGATCTGTACGTCCCCTCCAGCGCAGCTGGATTCTTGAAGCGGGGTCAAACCGTCCTGCTCGAATACGACGCCTATCCTTATGAAAAATTCGGATTGCAGGCGGCAGTTGTTTCATCTGTGAGCAGAACGTCAGTTCCAGCCGCAGAACTACCTTTCTTGGTGGCAGAGACCGAACCGGTGTACCTCGTTGTCGCAAGGCCATTTAAATCGACCATCACCGCCTTTGGACATGAGGAGCCGCTTGTCGCGGGAGCAAAGCTTCAAGCCAATCTTGTTCTTGAGTCTCGCAAAATTTGGCAGTGGATCTTCGAACCGATGATCGCCGCTGGAGCTTTAACACAGTAACTCAAAATCTGGTTGTAAGGAGTTTTAACATGTCTGAAATTTCGCCCGAACAACGGAACCGCCTGCTGGCTTCAATCAATCCAAATTCCCTGGAGTTAATTCTACTCCCAACTGAAAAGTGCAATTTCCGCTGCAAATATTGCTATGAGGATTTTGCGATGGGCCGGATGTCACCGGTGGTCGTTGCCGGTATCAAGGCGCTGATCCATGAGCGTTCATCCGATCTAAGACGGCTTCATATATCATGGTTTGGTGGTGAACCCCTTCTCGCCAAGGATATTGTCCTTGATGTTTCGCATTTTGCGCAGCATTGCTCCTTTGAGAAGGGGATTGAATACCAAAGCAGTATGACGACGAATGGCTTCCTGCTGACTGCCGCGACGCACGCTGAAATGTTGGCGGCAGGGATAACTCAGTTCCAAATCAGCTTAGATGGTGACGAAAAGCATCACGATATTTCGAGGCCTTTAGCTAATGGCCGCGGCACATACAAAACCATCATGCAGAACTTGTCCGACATCCTTGCTTCGGATGCGACATTTCAAGTGACCTTGCGCCTCCATATCACTAATGAGAACGCCGAAGAAATCTTCGCATTCTATCGACGTATTAAGAACGAAGTTCTTGCGGACCCTCGTGTAAGACTTTTTACAAAGGTCGTTGCGAACTTGGGCGGTCCGAACTTGGAAAAGTCTATCTTGCCCGACGGTGATGCCGGTAGACGTGTGCGCCAAGAGATTCTAGCAGACTATAATCTCAACCTTAACAAGCTTGAGGCTCGCGAAGGCGACATTAAGGTCTGCTATGCCGCAAGGCCAAACTCGTTTGTCATCCGCTCCAACGGCGACGTAGGGAAATGCACGGTCGCCTTCCATTCCGCGCACAATGCTGTTGGGCATATCGCTGAAACCGGTAGCCTAGGGCTCAACAAAGCGAAACTTGCCAAGTGGATTCAGGGATTTCGTGATTTCGATAAAGCGGCCCTGCATTGTCCAGCTGAGAGGCTCAGACTGGGCTTGTCGCAAACATATTCGGAGCTCGCGCTTATCCCCTAAGCATCCTCATTTTCATGCTTTGTTAAACTTTTT
>NZ_JALJQZ010000096.1 GCF_022968395.1 Affinirhizobium lemnae | reverse complement strand
GTTAACGCTTCATCCGTCCGTCTCCTTGATGTGACGGACTCTACCAAATTCTGGAGGAAGTTCAGGGGCTCAGGTCAGCAGCAACGGCTTTAAACCCGACCACTGCTCATCATTCAGTCAAACCGGCTCTACGCCATCTTGAATTGATAATCGAATATATTTCAAGTGCTCCGGTGAGTTTGGCCCTAGTCTCCCGAAAGGGAAGCGTGCGCCGGAGCCACTAAGCGCATGCCATTATCCACGCAAAGAACGGGCTTTCCGCTGATCGCTGCAATCTGCGTAGCTTGCTTCCTATGTCCCTCCACGAAGAGTTCAAGGTTACTATTTTTATAAAACGTCCCTTTTAACTTGGCACAGACGTCTGCATGCTCCTTAGCATCTGTTTCCGGATCGAACATTACTAGCCGGTCATAGGTGATGCCCAATTGCCCTAGCCAAAGAACCGTTACCTCTCGATATCTCTCAGGCAGCATGGACAAAATCGCGCCCACGTGCTGGGTGGGTACGTGGCGAGGCTTCGCCGATCTGAGAAATTCGAGGTATTTATCTTCCTCTCCAAAATGAACGTCTTCGACGGCCTCGCAAATGACGCCCTCCATGCTTACGCAGGACCGTTGAATTGTCGGATTGTGCAAGGCATTCCATTCAAAAATACGAGGCAGAGCAACTATCTCAAGAGCTAGGTCTACTTGGTGGCGACTGGCGCTAGTAGCATAGATTGCACAATAAATTGCCTCTAAGTCCGGATAGTGAAGGGAAATAGCTTCCTTTGCCTGCCCTATAGACTTTCCGGTTCGCACGCTGTCATCGACCACCAAAACTTTCGAAACCGAGCTGGCATTTATCTGCAGGCCTCTCCATCTCCGAGTATTGCCGCTTTGAAGCAGTCGCCCGTCACAGAACCCCTGCAAATCAGCAAGTGGAAGATTCATGTGAGTGGCAATGAGGGATGCGGCCATTAGTCCGCTGCGGGGAATACCCACTACAAGATCGATATCTCGCGGCATCACGCTCATGCTGTTTAGGATAGTACGTGAGAGATCCCCCATTGAGCGAAATTGCATACTTCCCTCATTGATCAAGTCGTCGGTATAATGACGACAGTGAGTCGCCCCGCGGTTGTACGCCGATGCGACGTGGTAGTCGAGTGGATTGCGCACTCCATAGATGGAATTAACGAAACCCTTGCAGGTCTGCGCTGGGCACCAATGCTCCTGAAAACGTGGTGGGCTAGGAGGTCTTCCGGTGACTGAAATTCAAAAGCGAATAATGTTCTTGTCACTCGAAGGGACTGGCCTCGGTCACCTTTCAAGATGCTCTAAGGTCGCACTAGCACTTTCGAAGGACCACAACTGTCTGATAGTGACAGGGCTAAGAGAAGCGGGCTGGTTACTAGACCAGTCCTTGGATTTCGTAAAGTTGCCTAGCCTCGACTGGCTCGTCTCTCATAGGGCGGCGCGGTTAGGCTGTCGACCATATTTTGATCGAGGCGATGAACATGTCGCCCAGTTCCGCGGCCATATTGCCTCGACCGTAGCGTCGGCTTTTGATCCTGATATTCTTATTCTAGATCACACAATAACTGGACGAGAAGGGGAATTTTACCAACTAATCGCGCATACCCGCGCAAAAATCCTACTCCTGCTAAGGCCGGTTCTCGGCAATGCGGCATCTTCCGTCCCGGCGCTTTTGTCTTTTGGGGGAACCAACTTAATTGGCAAGATCCATAGCGTGCTGGTAACCGGGGACCCTCGAACCTCAACGATCGAAACCGAATTAGCGGGTGTTTTTAGTAGAAACAAAATATTTCATATCGGGTATATACTAGATCATCCGAGGCTAACTCATGCAAGCATCCGGTCTTCGAAGCTGCGCGTGATTTGCAGCGCCGGCAGTGGCCTAGACAGCGAAGATCTCTACAACGCAATGAGCATGGCAGCGGCATCACTATCGTCGGAAATCGAGGTTGAAATTGTAGGCGGGCCCCACGGCCAACCGCCGTCGGCGAAATCGGCAAATATCAGCTTCACGAAAGAGTATCATAGACTAGCTGCGCGTTTTATGGATTCAGATCTGGTGGTGTGTCATGGTGGTTACAACACTCTCGCTGAGGCGATGTCGGCGCGACGGCCAGTGATTGTATATTTGGAAAGTCATGCGGATGTTACTGTCTCCGATGAAAGGAGAATACATTGCGAAAAGCTCGCGAGCTTTTACCCTATCACGGTCGTGAGTAATGCTGCGGCCCTAGAGTTAGCCATTAGAACCGCATTAAAAGACGCTACGATCGGCGAATTTCGAAGCCTGTTGAACGTGGATGGCCTCCTCAATATCGCCGAATATTTTAGAAACCTCGAAATTCATCGTCCGGTTAATGAAGAACGCGTCGGTTCGACATGACCAGATATCCGCTGCAGTTTTGCTCATTCGCCGATAGTCAAAACACCGCCCTCACGACAGAGGCTAGGTGGAGTGCTCCCCATTTCACCGGACAGGTCGGCTAGTTTGATTTAGCCCTTACGAACTGCCGAGGGGAAGCCATCTTGAGCGTGGAATGGGGATGGATTTCGTTTTACAACACGACGACAGAACACCCACGGGACCGAGGTTCGCGAGCTTTTGTATCCGTGGCATCCCTGGTCCGGGCGGCTCGTTCACGTCCATGACGCGCTTTCCAAAGGGACGCATATTTTCCGCTGCAGTCTTTCTGGTGCTTCCTCTGATCGACTTCTTGAAGTCCCGTCTTGGATGTTCGACCGATCTGTGAGTGGAACCTGGCGCAGCCTGTCGGGTCCGCACGTCGATCTCGCAAGCCTGCATATTTTGGCAAGATTGTTGAAGGACGCTGATGCCTCATCGCAATCTTCGGTAATGGGCGCAGCATTGGTCTCTCACGAAACGAGTCGGAGAGATGTCCATGCCCCACCAGCCCATGACATACCAGTTCGATTTGTTCTCGGCCCCGCAGCGGGGAAAGACGGCAGGGATGCCGCAATGGCCGGAGTTGCCGGAGGAAACCCGCCAGGCACTGACGGTTCTCATCGTGCGACTGTTCGTCGATCATGCAAGGTGCGAGCCGGTCTCCCAACAGAAGGAGACCGGCCATGATGCATGAGAAGATCGGGCCGCATCATCTGGAGCGGAAGGCCATCCTGTATGTTCGGCAGTCATCAGCTCATCAGGTTCTGCACAATCGAGAAAGCAGCGCCCTCCAGTACGCCATGCGTGACCGGCTGGCAGCGCTTGGATGGTCACAAATAGACACGGTGGATGACGGCCTTGGTCGCTCGGCCGCCGGCGGCGTGACCCGCGCTGGATTTGACCGGATGGTGGCGGAAGTCTGCCTTGGCAAGGTTGGCGCCGTGGCCGCGCGTGAGGTATCGCGCTTCGCCCGCAACAGCCGGGACTGGCAGCAACTTATCGAGATGTGCCGCGTTGTCGATACCATCCTGATCGACCAGGAAGCGGTTGATGCGCCCCGCCAGAGCAACGACCGTCTGCTTTTGGGTTTGAAGGGCAGCCTCAACGAGTATGAGCTCGATCTCTTGCGTCAGCGTTCCCTTTCCGCCCGCTATGAGAAGGCTCGCCGCGGTGAACTCATCGTCAGCGTCCCGGCCGGCTTCGTGAAGGCGGGTGGTAATCCTCCCCATTTTAACGCGGTTCAGCGGTAGAATTCAGGCGGCCATTTTCAGTTTCTGAGCGGGTGTGATGCCGCCAATGCCCATGTTGGGCCGTTCGTGGTTATACGTCCAAAGCCATTCCGTGGCGATCTCTTGCACCTCCGTTATGCTGTCAAAAATATAAAGATCGAGCCATTCATGCCGAACAGTTCGGTTGTAGCGCTCGACATAGGCGTTCTGCTGAGGCTTGCCGGGCTGGATGTAGTTCAATGCGATCCCTTGCTTCTCTGCCCATTCGACCAGCTTCGAACTGACGTATTCGGGCCCGTTATCGACCCTGATCGCCAGCGGCTTGCCCCGCCATTCGATGATCTGGTTGAGGCTGCGCACGACCCGCTCGGCAGGCAGTGAGAAGTCAACCTCGATCCCCAGTCCCTCTCGGTTGAAGTCGTCCAACACGTTCAGAAGCCTGAACTGGCGACCGTCCGCCAGGCGATCCGCCATGAAGTCCATCGACCAGACCACGTTCGGCGCATCGGGCACCGCCAACTCCTCTGGCTTCTCGCGCTTCAGCCGCCGCCGGGGCTTGATCCTCAGGTTCAGCTCAAGCTCCCGGTAGATGTGGTAGACGCGTTTGTCGTCTAATTGCTCAAGGTATTTTCCAGGTCTTCTTTGTCGCTGTTAAGCCAAGGCGTTGTCGTCTTCGAGGTCAGCTGTTCATTGCTGCCTCACAATGGCGCCATGCTTTAAAGTCTCTCGATGTGATCCACGCTGTCAGCGCTTGTCATGATGCGTGCAGCAGAGCGAGTCTCGAGATGACTTTGGCCAGACCTGGAACGTGCCTGGCATTCTTTGTTTATGCTTCCCAGGTTATCCGGCGAAACTGCGGTTCTCGAACATGGTGTTGGTCTTCCACATAGTGAGAAGCGTCACTGCCAGCTTGCGTGCTAGGCGGTGTGGACGGATTGCTGCATTTAGCTGAAACGGGGTTCCCCCACTGAGTGTTGTCTGATTCATGGGAT
>NZ_JALJQZ010000095.1:2547-4926 GCF_022968395.1 Affinirhizobium lemnae | reverse complement strand
CGCGCCAGCAGTCCGGCATCGATCCTGTCCGTCTTGGCAAGCCTGCCGGTCGCTTCTGCAAAACGTCTTGCAAGGCGGGGATTGATCTTGGAGAGGGCCAACCCTTGCACCATCATGAAGCGCTCGAAGGCCTTGTGATAGGGACCAGTGGGTTCGAAAACAATACGTTCAACCAGCCCTACGCCAAGCCATTCGCGAAGGCCTTGAAACCGATCCAGTGGTTTGTAATCCGGAACCGTTTACTGTCGAGAAGGCGGTAGAGGTCGATGTAATCTTTGGAGAAATCCACACTGATCGTATAGGGGTTCATCTTTCCGTCTCCTCTGCTTGTCATCCCAAAATCGTTTGATCAAAACGAATGCTCTAACTCCGCCAAATCACGGTCGATATAATTACCAAAGTAGATTTTAAAAAAAAAGCCTCCCGATTTTTACTTTCGATTTAATTATCTTAAGTAGCATGAAAACGCATTAATATAACCAATAAGTGTGCCGCGCCTTGATGCGGTATTGGAGGAAAATTTATATGAAATCTGCTTTTTTTAGCTCTGCCACCAGGTCTGCCCTTACAGCCGCCATTGCCCTCTCGGGCGGTCTGCTCGCATCCGGATTGCCCACACCCGCACACGCCTGTGGGCCGGAAAGCTATATCGGGACCGTCTGCGCGTTCAGCTTCAATTACTGCCCTATCAACTGGCTTCCGGCGGATGGACGAACTGTGGCGGTGAGCAATTATCAGGCGCTCTTCGCGTTGATCAGCTACCAGTATGGCGGCAACCAGGCGACGAATACGTTCGCGCTTCCAGATCTGCGTGGACGAGCGATCGTCAATTTCGGTACAGGTCCCGGCCTGCCACAGCAGGTTTTCGCCAGCCAGTCTGGTGTGCCATCCACTGCCCTCACTGTTGCCAACCTGCCGCCGCATAATCACCAGGCAGTCTTCACAGGTACCGGAGGAGGGCAGCAGACTGTCAACATTCCGGCAACGCCCGGCACTCTGGGTGTAACAGCAACGTTGAACGCAAAGGACGAGGCCGGTGGTGCCGCGTTGAACGCGAATTCCTATCTCGGCAAGGGTACCACCGGCAGTGGAGCTGCCAATATCTATGTTTCTTCAACTAGCACGGCGGCCGACATCCCACTCAGCGGGTTACAGGTACAAGTGACCGGTACGCCGGGCACTGGGGCAACCAGCTTCACCTACCAAACCGGCATCACCGGTGGTTCAGTTGCCATCGGCAGTACGGGCAACGGCGCAGCCTTCAGCAACCAGTCGCCTTCGCTAGCCATGAACTATTGCATCATGGTGAATGGCCTCTGGCCGGACCGCCCATGATCTCGCCCAGAAATTGAGTGAATCAGGGTTGCAGGTGTATTGTTAATGCACCTGAACCATGGCAAGAAGATTCGTGCCAGAGCACGTTTTAGTTGTAGTTAGTGCTAAATTAGTGGAAGCATACCCCTGCTTCCTGCTGATGGTTTTCGCGCAGTAGAAATGCGCGAAAACCCTTGCTGCAGATTTGTAGCGTCCTGTGGCGAGACACTCGTGCGACGTCACAACGTCCCGGCCAGAGGGAACAGGCATGCAAAGTAGAATGCGCGGGATTAAGGCTGCGATCAATGAAATGTGCTGCAATACGAATCTGGCGGTTGATGTAACCAACCAACCGAGACCGGGCGCATTATTCAATCGTTTTCCTGCGATATCGGCCTTGCTTCAGTATACCCTCCGGCTGCTGATGCTACTTTGCCTCGTTATGATGGGGACATTGCTGAGCGCGATGTCTGCTGAGGCGGCGGCTTCTCCCGCGTGTCAGAATGTCAATTCGGACTGGGGAAGCGGGCAATCGTTTACTTCGGATGATCCAGCGGGTAGCCTCTTTGGCTCGAATGCAGTCAGTGGTTTTTACGGTGCGCTTTCTGCTGGCGAAAGGATAAGTTGGACATTTGTCGGAACGGGCGCCGCTAGTTCTGCTAATTTCGTCGATTACTACATTAGTAATGACGATCAAGTCGAATACTCTGGCGGGACCCAGTTCTCGGGATCGAGTTCAATTTCAGGAAGTCACACGTTTAACTCCGGCGCTCCGAAATTGCAGATCGAGCTCCGCAACATTGGTACCGGAGGAGGGGCTGCGGGTGCATCGGGTACGCTGACAGTTACCTGCACTCAAACTGTAGCCACGTCAACAAACGCCAACCTTTCGAACATTTCGCTGTCGAGTGGCACGCTTTCGCCAAGCTTTGCGAGCGGCACGACGAGCTATGCGGCCTCTGTCGCCAATGGCGTAAGCACGATCACGGTGACGCCGACGGTGAGCGATGCGACGGCGACGGTGACGGTCAATGGCACGACGGTGACCTCCGGCACGGCGTCCGG
>NZ_JALJQZ010000095.1:0-2452 GCF_022968395.1 Affinirhizobium lemnae | reverse complement strand
TCTCGCTGTCGAGTGGCACGCTTTCGCCAAGCTTTGCCAGCGGCACGACGAGCTATGCGGCCTCTGTCGCCAATGGCGTGACCTCTCTGACGGTGACGCCGACGGTGAGCGATGCGACGGCGACAGTGACGGTCAATGGCACGACGGTGACCTCCGGCACGGCCTCGGGCTCGATCAACCTCAGCGTCGGCACGAACACGATCACCACGGTTGTGACGGCGCAAGACGGCACGACGACCAAGACCTATACGGTGACGGTGACGCGTGCGGCGCCTGTGACCCTGTTACCGCAGGGCGGTGCGCTCGCTTCCGGCAAGATCGGGCAAGCCTATAGCCAGAGCATTTCTGCTACCGGTGGAACATCAGCCTCTGGTCCCTACACCTTCTCAGTGACCGGTTCCCTGCCTGCGGGACTGACTTTGTCGGCCGCCGGAGCCATCACCGGAATACCGACGGTGGCAGGCGAAAGCAGCTTTACCGTCACCGCGAAAGACGCGGACGGCACGACGGGCAGTGCCGTCTACACCCTGTTGATCGAGGGGCAGATCATCCTGTCGCCAGGGGGAGGGTCTCTTTCATCTGGGATAGTCGGAACGCCCTATAACCAGGGGTTTACCGCTACAGGCGGCAAGGCGCCCTACAGCTTCACAATCAGCGGGACGTTGCCCACAGGCTTGAGCCTTTCGACCAATGGTGCCTTATCTGGAACGCCGACGGCAGCCAGGAATGCCATTTTTACCGTAACTGTGACGGATGCGGACAGGATCACTGCGTCTGGAACCTACAGCCTCGCGATTGTCGCAGACGCCATCAAGCTTTCACCGAGCGGGGGCGAACTGGCAAAAGGTATGGCAGGCGAACAATATAGCCAGCCAATTACGGCGACGGGCGGCGTCGGAGCAATGACCTTCAGCCTGGTCTCGGGCACCTTGCCGAAGGGGATGAGCCTGAACGTTTCAACAGGCGAACTGACAGGTCCGCTCGAAATCGGATCAGAGGGAGACTACAGCTTCGGTCTTCAGGCCCGTGATAGCATGGGTAACCTGGGAGGCGGCTCCTACAGCCTGAAGGTGGCGCCGCGAAGCGTGACGGTGACCGACAAGCAGATCGAGGTTCAGGCAGGATCGACGCCCGCTGACGTTCCGCTTCACCGGGGAGCGACTGGCGGTCCTTTCGTTACGGCGGAAAAAACCTTCGTCGAACCGCCGAATGCGGGCACAGCAACAATTATCCGTGGCCAGTTCGCGCAGGCGACGACGACGGCGCCCGTTGGCTGGTACCTTCAGTTCACCCCAAACCCCAGCTATGCGGGTCAAGTGAGGGTGGGCTTCCGGTTGACGAGCGCGCTCGGGGTATCGAATACCGGGACGGTGACCTACACGATCGCCTTCGACAAGAGGAAGGTCGCCGACGAGATGCATGGTCTTGTTGAGGATTTCGTCCGAGCCCGACAAAACCTCCTCGCCTCAACGATCAAGGTGCCAGACCTGATGAAGCGCCGGCGGTTGGAGACGGCCAAAGACGCTGTGACGACGCGCATGCAGCCATCTGCCAGCGGCGTGACCCTGGGTTTCTCCACCAGCCTTGTGCAGATGGAGTCGGCACGGGGCGAAGGTACGCGCGGTTCTGGTGGATCTCTGTCCCCCTTCAATATCTGGATCGAAGGGACCTTCATGGCCCATAATCGCGAGCAGAACGGCGATCGTTGGGGAAGCTTCGCCATGATCTCCACCGGCGCAGATTACCTCGTCACCGATAAGCTGCTGCTGGGTCTATCTTTCCACTATGACCGGATGACGGACCCGACTGAGAAAGACGCTGAACTGACCGGAAACGGTTGGCTGGCAGGTCCCTATGCATCGATGGAAATCGCCAAGGGCGTTTTCTGGAATGCCAATATTCTCTACGGCGGTTCTGTGAACGACATCGAGACCGAGTTCTGGGACGGCGATTTCGATACCAGTCGCTGGCTGTTCGATAGCTCGATCAATGGTGAATGGCGACTGGACGAAGACACCGTTCTGGTTCCGAAACTGCGCGCGGTTTATCTATCTGAAACGGTAAAGGATCATGCCGTCAACAATGCGCAGGGTGACAGACTGGACATCAAGGGGTTCACAACCGAACAGTTGCGGGTGAGCCTTGGTGCCGACCTGTCAAGGGATATCCATTTGGAGAACGGAATGGTTCTGACGCCAAGGATCGGCGTCACGGGAGGCTATTCTGGGCTAGATGGTTTTAGTGCATTTGCACAGGTTTCTGGGGGCTTGTCGCTGAATACAGAGGCGGCCTGGACACTCGATTTCGATCTGCTTTTCAGCATCGATAATGATGGCGAAAAGTCGGCAGGTGCCCGCGCGCGGATCGGCGGCCGGTTCTAGGTCGTGGTGATGATTTAAGGATTGGGATTCCCAAAAGAGCGCAAATCGGATTCAAAGCTGATTTTGGAGAT
>NZ_JALJQZ010000094.1 GCF_022968395.1 Affinirhizobium lemnae | reverse complement strand
GTATTCCTACTTCCAGATGTAAGACATCATCGGCGGTTCATTCGCCTGTGGAGAGGGGTCGGCACGCGCCGACCCTTTTTTTGGTCTATTTATGTTCAAGGGCCGCGAAGGCTTGAAAGCTGTCAAGACTTTGCGCAGGATTTGTCGTAAATGAGCGTAACGGATGAAGGGGCCGGTCATGCGCGTCAGGTTTTTTGCTTTTGCTCTGCTGTTTGCTTTGGCAGGCTGCTCGCAGGTGACTGAAAAGGCCGAGGGCATGGCCAACCGGTCTTTCACCAGCTATGCGCTCGGTAAACCCTATACGCAGGTTGCCAGCATCGGAACTTCGCCGATGGATAGGCTTGCCGGAGACGACCGCGCGACATTCGGTCCGATGATCGGCGCGACGCCTCTTTCGAATGGACAGATGATCTATCGACATATTGCGCCCTCGGCACGGACGGAGCGAGGGGCTGATTTCGGCGGACTGGTCTCAAGCTCTTCCGTCATGAGCAACAACCGGCTGTCCTATTTTCTTGTTGGACAAGATGGAATCGTGAAAGATTGGGCCACTGGGTCCGTGCCCGGCGATGCGACTAGTTGCATGCGCTACATCGGCGGTATCATCCAGCAATGCGCGGACATGGCCCAGCAGCAAACCTCGCTTGCCATTTACGATTCCAAGGTGCTGACGAAAGACAATCAACCGATATCCGTCTGGGGCCAGCCGGCGAATGTAATGGCAAATCCACAGGCTGCCGGTCCGGCTGTCTCGCAGCCACGAGCACCTATGCGAGCACCCAGGGGCTGATCGGATCGTTGATCTGGTCTGGCTGTGCTGTCTTCGTAGCGGCGATCACATTTCATGCAGCACGTTGGCGGCTTTGACGGCTGCCGATGCGCGATTTTCAACGCCCAGCTTCACGTAGATCTGTTCCAGGTGCTTGTTGACGGTGCGGGCGGAGAGGCCGAGAATATCGCCAATGTCCTTGTTGGACTTGCCCTTGGCAATCCAGAGCAGCACTTCCGCTTCGCGCTGGGTCACGGGGAAGTGCTGGCGCAGAACGTCATCTTCGGCGCGGTTGCTGAGTGCGCTGACACGAATGAGATACTCGTCCGGGCCGATGGCGCCGAGGAACGAAAACTGCAGGGTGGTGGCGGCTTGCGTATCCACGGCAAAGGTCACCTCGCGTGGAAAGCCCGGCCTGTCGCGATCGGTCATCCAGGTCGAGATTTTCCGCGTGGCCTGGTCCAGACCGTCATCCTGACCGAAGGCTGTATTGATGAGCCGCGTCGCTTGGGGTGTCGACCAGTGCAGGGCGCCGTTGCCGCGCACGGCCAGAAGGTGTCGGCCTGCCGCATCCAGCGCCACGCGCGCACTCTGGGCTGAGCGGGCATTGGACAAATGAACGCGGATGCGGGCGCGCAGTTCATCGATGTTGATGGGTTTGGTGAGGTAATCGACGCCCCCGCTTTCCAGCGCGTTGACCACATGTTCGGTCTGGGTAAGCCCTGTCATGAAGATGACCGGCACCTGTGAAACGGCCGGATTGGCCTTCAGCCTGCGGCAGGTTTCGAACCCATCCATGCCGGGCATCACGGCATCGAGCAGAATGAGATCCGGGGTAATGCGGTCGACAATGCTGATGGCGAATTGACCAGACGTTGCAATCAGCACCGAGAAGCCTGACTGTTCGAGTGCTTCCGTCAGAAAGCCGAGCGCATCCGGACTGTCATCGACCAGAAGAACAATCTCTCTGGGTGCGGAGTTTTCAGCCATCCTGCGGCATCCTTTCCTCGCGGAACTGTCTCAGGAACGTCATCAGTCCGGCCATATCGAAGCTTTGAATATAGTGCCGCGCCGCTTCCGTAAAGGCGCGGTGTTCTGGTGAGGCCGCGAGATCGCCCAGCTTCGTTTCGAGCCCCCGAATATAGCCGATTTCCGCCAGTTGGATGAG
Organism: Affinirhizobium lemnae; assembly: GCF_022968395.1. Lineage (GTDB taxonomy): Bacteria > Pseudomonadota > Alphaproteobacteria > Rhizobiales > Rhizobiaceae > Neorhizobium > Neorhizobium lemnae. Next base: position 3,399 of record NZ_JALJQZ010000094.1, on the reverse strand, counting down.
ATCGTCGATATGGCTTGCACCCGGGCTTTTGACCGGAGCGGGGCCTTCCCGTTGCTGCAGCGCTTCGCCCTCATAGATCCAGGTCAGGCCAAGGTTCTGGGCCAGCTTGTCGGAGAGTTGGCGGATATCCACGGGCTTTGAAATGGCGTCACTGTGGCCATCCCCCTTGCGGATGCTGGAGGCGCCATCGCCGATATTGGCCGAGAGCATGATGATCGGCGCGGTCTGACCGTCCTCGCGCAGGCGTTCCACCAGTTGCCAGCCGTTCATGCCCGGCATGAGGATGTCCACCAGGAAGAGGTCGGGTTTCGCAGCTGCAATCAGGGTCAAACATTCAGGGCCACCGCTGGCGGTCAAGACCACGAAATCGAGCGGCTTCAGCACTTCGCGCATCAGGTCGCGATGATCCTCATTGTCGTCGACCACCACGACAGTGCGGCGCGGACCCGTGTAGCCGATGATCTTCTTCTCCGGTGCGGGCATGATTGTCGGGCGGTTGACTGCCGAGAGCAGAAGACGCACCCGGAAACTGGAGCCGGCATCCTTTTCGCTGGTGACGGAAATCTCGCCGCCCATGGTGTTGGTGAGAAGCCGGGTAATGGTGAGGCCGAGACCAAGCCCCGGCATGGGCCGGATACTTTCTGCCTCGCCGCGCTGAAAGGGTTCGTAGATGCGGGTGAGATCCTTTTCCGCGATGCCGCGGCCGGTATCCTCAACAGTGAAGGTGGCAACCTGGCTTCGATAGGTGATGTTGAAACGCACCCACCCGCTATCAGTAAACTTGATGGCGTTCGAGAGCAGATTGACCAGAATCTGGCGCAGTCGCTTTTCGTCGGTGCGCACATAAGTGGGCAGGGCCGGGGTGCGGTCGTGCTCGAAGTTCAGGCCTTTTGCCTGTGCCTGCGGGCGGAACATATCGACGATCTGATCGAGAAAATCCTGGATATTGATTTCGTTGGAATAAACCTGCAGGCGACCCGCTTCGATCTTCGAGATGTCGAGCAGTCCGTCGATCAGGCCGGAGAGGTGATCGGCGGAGCGGCGTATCACTTTGATCGCGGACTGGCGCGGTGCGGGAATGGTCTCGTCCCGTTCCAGAAGCTGTGCATAGCCCAAAACGGCGTTAAGCGGCGTGCGAAGCTCGTGACTGAGGCCCACGACATAGCGGCTCTTGGCGCGGTTGGCGGCTTCCGCCACTTCCTTTGCCTGCTGGAGCGCGGCATCCGTCTTGCGGTGGGCCGCGATTTCCTTGAGCAGCAGCGTATTCTGTCGCGAGCTTTCCTCCTCCGCCACGACGCGGCTGTCATGGGCCAGAACATAGAACCAGGAGACGATGCCGGCGATGATGGCGAAGACGAAGAAGACGATCAGCGTGGTGCCGTAGATCACTTCGGCATTGGCAGGTGTTGCCTCGCCCACCTGATAGGCGATCATGAAGAGAATGGCACCCATGGCCGAGATCGACAGAATGGAGGTGAGTGCGTAGCGCCCCAGACGCGTCATCAGTCGTTCGACGATACGGTCCGACAACATGGTCCGCGCCACGCTGCCGATCTGCGCTTTCATCTGGGCTTTCGGCTTGCACATATCGTGGCAGCGGCTGTCCAGCGAGCAGCACAGCGAGCAGATGGGTGCCGCATAGGCAGGACACCAGGCCATGTCTTCGGGCTCGAAGGGATGTTCGCAGATCGAGCAGGTGATGGAGGTTGCGTTTTTCCAGGCGTGGCGTGGCTTGCGCGCGAGATAGTATCGACCCTTCGTGGCCCATGCGATCAGGGGTGAGAGAACGAAGGCGGAAAGCGTGAGGTAGGTCGATAGTGATGCCGCAATAGTTCCGAACAGGCCGAAATGGGCCGCAAGGGCGATGCCGGCTGAACCCAGCATGGCTCCCAACCCGACCGGGTTCAGATCGTAAAGATGGGCACGCTTGAACTCGATACCCGGCGGAGACAGGCCGAGCGGCTTGTTGATGGCCAGATCAGCGGAGATGGTGCAGAGCCAGGACATGGCGATGATGGAAAATATGCCGAGCGTCGCCTCCAGCAGCCGGTAGATGCCGAGTTCCATCAGCAGCAGGGCGATAGCGACGTTGAAGATCAGCCAGACCACGCGGCCCGGATGGCTGTGGGTGAGGCGAGAGAAGAAATTCGACCAGGCCAGCGAACCCGCATAGGCGTTCATGACGTTGATCTTCAGCTGCGATACCACGACGAAGGCGACCATTAGCAGAAGGGCTGCCGTCTGGTTTGGGATCATGTAGCCGAAGGCGACAAGATACATATGGGCCGGGTCGGCGGCCTCGTGTGCGGGAACTGCGGTCGATAGCGCGAGAACCGCCAGAAAACTTCCCGCCAGAAGCTTTGGTACACCAAGGACGACCCAGCCCGGACCGGCCAGAAATACGGCCAGACGATGGTGCCATTTCTTCTGCCCTTCGGCCGGTAGGAAGCGCAGGAAATCCACCTGTTCCCCAATCTGGGGCATAAGTGCAAAGATGACGGCTGAAGCTGCACCGAATTCCAGCAAATCGAAGGGGGCAGGCCCCCCCAGGCCGGTGTTGGAATGACCAATGCCCGCAAAGGCCCGCCACAGCTCGATCTTCTCCCAATCCAGGAGGGCGATAAATATGAACGGCAGGACGTTCAGCACAATCCAGAAGGGCTGTGTTGCCAGCTGGAAACGCGAAATGAGTTGTACACCATAAATGACGAGCGGGATGACCACGACCGAGCTGATGATATAGCCAAGCCAGAGCGGAATGCCGAAGGCAAGATTGAGCGCCCCTGTCATGATGGATGCCTCGATGGCAAACAGCATGAAGGTGAAACTCGCATAGATCAGCGAGGTGATGGTCGAGCCGATATAGCCGAAACTTGCGCCGCGCGTCAAAAGGTCGATGTCGACGCCATGGCGAATGGCATAACGGCTGATTGGCAGTCCGATCACGAGCATAAGCACTGCGGCCACCAGAATGGCGAAGAAGGCATTTGTTGTGCCATAGGAGAGTGTGATGGCTCCGCCAATCGCTTCCAGCGCAAGGAAGGAAATTGCGCCTATAGCCGTTTGCGAAATTCGGCTGGACGAGAACCGCCGCGCACTCTTTGCGGTGAAGCGAAGCGCATAGTCTTCCAATGTCTGGTTCGCTACCCAGCGGTTGTACTCTCTGCGGATGGGTATGATGCGTTGGCGCGCTGCCATAATCTGCCGTTTGTTTGTGCATGGTGATAGAATGTGCAGCTTCGGATGTCTGGAGAGAATTTGCAAGACGCCGCACGCCTTAACGGCCATGGCATTCAAACAAAACGAAGAGTTCTGCCATAACCTTAGGCGGTAGTGACGATTTAGCTATTTGAGCCAGATGGCGATGGCTGCGAGTTTGACGAATCCCATGAAGTTGGC
>NZ_JALJQZ010000093.1 GCF_022968395.1 Affinirhizobium lemnae | reverse complement strand
CAAGCCGGAGGTCTCTCCACTACGATGTAGAACTCGTCCAGTCCTCCACCGTAGGTGGAGGTTTACTTTGATTACAAGCGAAGGGCGGCTCGATAGCCGCCCTGGCTGTTTGATTACTGCTGTGCCGGCTGGACTGGCGCCGCAGGCGGCTCGCTTCCTGCGGTCGAGCCGGAGCTTTGGTTGAAGTACCTGAAGAACTGCGAGTCCGGGCTAAGAACCATCGTCGTTCCCTTGTCACTCAATGCTGCCGTATAGGCCCGCATGGAACGATAGAACTCGAAGAACCCAGGATCGCGAGCGAAGGCTTCTCCAAAGATCCGATTGCGCTGCGCATCACCCTCACCGCGAATGATTTCCGCGTCGCGCTGGGCTTCCGACACCAGTTCGACCACCTGACGATCAGCTATGGCGCGGCGCCGCTGACCCTCCTCGTTACCACGGGCACGGATCAGTTCTGCTTCGGCGAGACGTTCAGCCTTCATGCGCTGGTAAGTCTGCTGCGAGACTTCACGCGTCAGATCGGTGCGACGGATGCGAACATCGCGAATGTTCAGACCAAGGCTTTCCGCAGCAGCCTGGAGGTCAGCACGAACTTCCTGCATCATCGCGGAACGTTCGTCGGAAAGGGCTGCGCTGAAGTTCCGCAGACCGTAGACGCGGCGTAGAGCAGCATCGAGACGCGTGCGCAGACGCGATTCGGCGGCGTTACGATCGCCGGATACAGTGCCGCGGAAGCGACCGGCATCGGAGATCTGGTAGACCACGAAGGCATCGACTTCATAGAAGGCGCCGCCGCGAACCTGTACGCGGATATTGTCGATATCGAAACGCAGTGCGCGGTTTTCGATATACTGCACGCGATCTGCATCCATGAAGGCGAATGGAAGCTTGAAGTACAGGCCAGGCTCAGACTTAACCGACTGGATCTGACCGAAGCGAACAACAATGGCCTGCTCGCGCTCGTTCACGACAAACACTGACGAATATGCAAGGAACAGCACAAGGCCAAGTCCTACGAGGATGGCCGGGAGACGACTGGAGTTCATGGACGGCCTCCCTGGTTCGCGTTGGTCGAGCCCGCATTCGGACGAATCATTTCATTGAGCGGCAGGTAGGGAACAACGCCCTGCTTGTCGTCAAGAATGATTTTGTTCGAATTCTTCAATACATTTTCCATGGTTTCCAGGAAGATGCGTTCACGCGTCACATCCGGGGCAAGCTTGTAAGCATCGTAGATGGACACGAAACGCTGTGCTTCACCGGTCGCCTCATTCACAACGCGATCCTTGTAGGCAGAAGCCTCTTCGCGAACCTGTGCCGCCTGACCACGTGCCTGACCAAGCTTCTGGTTGGCATACTGGTTGGCTTCTTCTACGAAACGATCCTCATCCTGCTCGGCGCGCTGCACTTCTTCGAAGGCATCGGCGACTTCGCGCGGCGGCGCTGCATCTTCGATCGGAACGGCATTGATCGCAAGACCGGCCCCATAGGAATCCATGGTGCCCTGAATGATATCGCGAACTTCAGTGGAGATCTGTTCGCGCGCATTGCGGAACACATCCTGCGCCGGACGACGGCCAACGACTTCACGCATGGCGCTTTCGGCAACCTGCTGCAGCGTTGCGTTTGGGCTTTCGAGGTTGAAGAGATAGGCGCGCGGATCGGTTACCGTAAACAGTACCGAGAACTGCACATTAACGATATTCTGGTCGCCGGAAAGCATAAGGCCCTCGGCGGAATTCGCATTGCCGCGCCCACCAATGTTTTGCTGCTGCTCGGTAACCTTTACGATTTCAACGGTCTCGACCGGCCAGAAATGCCAGTGGAGGCCGGGCGCTGAAACTTCGACCTTCGGCTTTCCGAAGCGAAGCTCCACGCCGCGCTCATCCGGCTGAACCGTGTAGACCGACTGGAATGCCACGAATGCCAGAATGACGAGGAGAACAATTGCAAACGCGCCTCCGTTGAACCCGCCGGGCACCGCTCCGCGCAGCCGGTCCTGGCTACGACGAATGATATCCTCCAGGTCCGGCGGTCCGCCGTTACCCCCTCCATTACCGCCACCGCCACCTCGGGGGCGATTGGGGCCTTGCCCCCAAGGCCCCTGATTATTGCCGCCGCCCCCCCAGGGACCGCCGCCATTCTGATTGCTCCAAGGCATCAAAACCTCTTTGTTCGTGAAAATCCACCCTCGATCAACCGCGCCGGAACTTGCGGCAGCCGGGTCTTGCCTCGTTATAGGTATGAGCAACACCGCTTTCAACGCGCCAAGGGGTCACTTCGCAGTGTTTGGTAACGAAATGTTTCAAATGGCCGCAGGCCGACGCCGATAAACGGCAAAAACCGTCGGAAAATTGTCCTTCTCACCCGCCGGAACCGGTTCTCTTTCCACACATTCGAATATGCGGTCATCAACCACTGGAAAGAACGTGTCGCCATCTTCGATCACCACATCCACATGGGTGAGATACAGGCGATCGGCGAGCGGCAGGGCCTGCGCATAGATCTCGCCACCACCGATCACCGCTATTTCGCGGGCATTTGTCTCCACGGCAATCTCTTGCGCCCGCTGCAAAGCCCTGGCGAGGGAATCAACGATTTCGATACCATCCACCGCAAACGCAGGATCCCGTGTCACGACCACATGCGGGCGGCCGGGAAGCGGGCGTCCGCCGAAACTCTCGAAGGTCTTGCGGCCAACGATGACCGGATTTCCCAACGTCATCGCCTTGAAACGCCTGAGATCTGTCGACAGCTTCCACGGCATGTCGCCATTGCGACCGATTACCCTATTGGTGGACACCGCCGCAATGAGAACGATCGGCTTTTTTACGTCATAGCCCATCACACGGCCACCTTGGCCTTGATATGCGGATGCGCCTCATAGCCTACTAGATTGAAGTCATCAAAAGTGAAGCCGAAGAGATCGGTCACGCACGGATTTATCTCCATACGTGGCAGTGGCTTAGGCTCGCGCTGCATCTGGATTTCGGCCTGCTCGAAATGGTTCGAATAGATATGGGCATCGCCCAGCGTATGGATAAACTCGCCCGGCTTGTAGCCCGTAACCTGCGCCACCATCATCGTCAGCAGCGCGTAAGAGGCGATGTTGAATGGAACGCCGAGGAAGATATCCGCAGAACGCTGATAAAGCTGACAGGAGAGCCGATCTCCTGAAATGTAGAACTGAAAAAGGCAATGACAGGGCGGAAGCGCCATATCGTCCACCTGGGCAGGGTTCCAAGCAGAAACAATGTGGCGGCGTGAGTTCGGGTTTTTCTTGATCGCACCTACGAGATTGGCAATCTGGTCAATATGCCCGCCATCAGGCTTTGGCCATGAACGCCATTGATAGCCGTAGACCGGACCCAGATTCCCCTGCTCATCCGCCCATTCGTCCCATATCGAAACACCGTTTTGCTTCAGATAAGCAATGTTTGTATCGCCCTTCAGGAACCACAGCAGTTCGTGGATGATGGATCGCAGATGCAGCTTCTTCGTCGTGACGATCGGAAACCCGTACGCAAGATCGAAACGCATTTGATAGCCGAAAACGGAGCGCGTGCCGGTTCCGGTCCGGTCTCCACGATCGGTTCCGGTTTCCATGACATGGCGAAGAAGGTCGAGATACTGTTTCATGACAGGCCTGTAGATTCTGCTGGAGCGCGATTATAGGCTCGAAGCCCGCAAACGATAGTGCTCGCGCGTCTTATCCACGCTGCTTTGCCAATTGTATGAAGGGAATGCACAATCTCCCCTTTTCATCGCGCAGAGAAACACCTATATCAGATCTGCCGGAGCTCGCTCCGGCTATGGCGATAAATGGTCGGTGTAATAAACCTATTGGACCCGGGGGCGGTACCCGGCGCCTCCACCAAAAACCGGTCGGTCAGCGAACGAGTCTCGGACCGGCTTTTGATGGGGGCGAAATAGGATCGACAAGGGCGTAAAGATCGTACTTTTGCTCGGCATGATACCGCCGTTATCGGGTCACAAGTGTAGTTGCAAACGACAACAACGCTAAGGGTTACGCTCTCGCTGCCTAATGGCGGTGCGGGAAACCCGCTCCAAGTCCTCTAGGTTAGCCCCTTGAGGCGGGGTCCGAAGGCACCTGGCAACAGAAGCCTTCACCTTCCTGCTTCACGTGTTTTTCGCTATCTTCGTCATGACTCGTATATCCGGGGCTTCCGCATGAGAATTTGCTGGCTTATAACGGGCAGACAAATCGCAGGAAAAACATCGAACTGATTGGAAGACAATGACGATGGGTCAGGATCATATCCGTTACGACATTCTGGCACAGGACGCCCTTCGCGGCGTTATTCGCAAGGTTTTGTCAGAAGTGGCTGCCACCAGCCGCCTGCCGGGCGACCATCATTTTTTCATCACGTTCCTGACTGGCGCCCCAGGTGTTCGGATTTCGACTCATTTGAAAGACAAGTATCCGGAACAAATGACAATCGTCATTCAGCACCAGTTTTGGGATCTGAAAGTATCCGATACGCATTTCGAGATCGGTCTTTCGTTCTCGGATACGCCCGAGCGGCTCTACATTCCATTCAACGCTATACGCGGTTTCTACGATCCCTCCGTGAACTTCGAACTTGAATTCGAGGTTCCGCTGGCGGATGAGGAAGAGGCTTCTGCAGAGATCACGGCCTATCCTGCGGATGCTGTGGCCAAGCCTGCCTCCGAGGAAGAAGCAAAGTCTGATGACGACAAGAAGCCCGGCACGGGTTCCGTTGTCTCGCTGGACTCCTTCCGCAAGAAGCACTGAATACTATGCCCGGGTGCTGCCATGTGTGCTGACATTATCAACCTGAAATCGGCCCGCAAGGTCAAGGCTCGCTCCGAAAAGGAGAGGCAAGCAGAGCAGAACCGCATCACATTCGGCAGAACCAAACAGGAAAAATCTCTGACCAGGGCATTGAACGAGAAAGCGTCAAAGCAGCTTGATCAAGGCAAACTGGAAAAGAACGACGAGGCTGACTAAGTGTCGGCCTCTTGTCACGTCTTCAGCGCACCATACGATGGCGTGAGCACGCTGTCATGATCCGCAAGCATTCCGCGACCCTCCATGGACACCGTACAAGCTTCAGTCTTGAGGATGCTTTCTGGGACGAACTGAAGCTTATCGCGAAAACGCGCCAGATTAGCCTTGCGGGCCTAATTGCTGAAATCGATGATAATCGCGAGGCCGAGAGCAATCTGTCTTCCGCGCTCAGGGTTTATGTCATGCAGTGGATCAAGGCACAGCACACGTAACCAGTTTCTGCCAGCTACGGTGTTAGAGTATCGGGTTTAATGTCTGGCGCTTTTCCAGTAGCCTTGAGCTGATCGTATTTGGACCTGAACTCAGGGTTCAAAGGGCACACAACTAGAGCTGGATGAATTTAGTTGGAATCGGATTTTGGGTTCCGGTTTTGATGCAAATCAGATTTATGTTCTGT
>NZ_JALJQZ010000092.1 GCF_022968395.1 Affinirhizobium lemnae | reverse complement strand
GCCAACTTCATGGGATTCGTCAAACTCGCAGCCATCGCCATCTGGCTCAAATAGCTAAATCGTCACTACCGCCTAGCAGCGCGGTCTGGGAATTTAGATGCGCTGCTTTGGCATGCGTCTTTTCAGTTGTCGACTGCGCAGGCGAACCAGCGGAGAGATCTTGCATGAGTCGACTATCTATCTGTAAAATCTGTTGAATTGTAATTGGCGTCAACCCATAGTGTTTCCAGAATGTAAATGATCAGTTGTAAATCGTGCGGTCGACCGTGGAATCCGGAATGCCAAAGAGACCTTATCTGAACAAGTTGATCGAAGAGCTGGAGAACTTGTTCGATCAAAACCCCTCGGACGCCTCTTTGGCTTCTGCCATCCTCAAGGAGCTGGAGCATCGGTCGACGCAGCGCGCGAAGCAGTTGAGGGAGCGGATTGAAGCCGCTCGGGGTCGGCAGCCTGCCACACCCACCGTTAAGCGCGAGCCACGGCCAGCGGAGAAAGCAAGCATTCCTGCACCGGCACCAGTGGAGCCGTCGCGTCCAGCGCTTCCTATTGAAACACCTATTCAGCCCCTGAGGCAGAACAACCCAAAGCCACCGGTAACGAATAAGCCAGAAGATGCCCTTCGTGCTTGGACGGCGCTAGAGGTACTTTCACCTTCTTCGTTCCGCCGTGAGACTGATCTGGTCGGCGCTGACAAGAGCCTTCTTGCCAAGTTCAGCAAAGACGGAGTTCCGTGGGAGACAGAAGAGAAGTCCCGGCCCAACAAAAGGCTCTTCTACGAAGTGTACATCGGCACAATCGAGATGGCCCCGGCTGTTGAAGCCCTTCTCAATGTCTACGCTGATAAGCGCGCCGAAAAGCCAAGCCTAAGAGGGGCGAGTCCTATAGCGACGGTAATCGTCAACAAAGAAGGTCAACCGCTGGAAGAGGAAACGAGTGCAACCATTTCCAGCTTTGCTTGGGGTGTTCCTGTTGCCCTCCAGGGAGACCTAAAGCGGCTCGCGGATTGGCCTCAGCAACATGGAGCCCTGCTGAAAGAGTTCCGCCTACAACTCATTTTAAGGGACAAGGACGATAAGGTCGTCCCCCTGACCAGAAGGCATATTGAACGTCTGTACGATTTTCTGGTCGGCAAGCTCAACTTGCAGAATCTGGAGACGAAGAGGCCGTATTTTGCGGTTCGTCGCTTCGAACATTACAAGAGCAAGACGCCGCCTGAGCCCAGCTTGCTCAATTCGTTCTTCCTAGAGGATTTGGCCGCCGCCAGGTCACTCGCCAGTCAATCCAAGCTCCCTGGGGCGTTGAAGCACTATCTGGGAGATGCACGCCCGAACCATCGCATCGACTTGCTGAACGACACGAACGGTTTGAAAGACCTGCTGCAGCCCGCATTGACGCCGCAGGGTAGGTGGCCTGCCAAGGGCCGCTTCCCCTTGGCTCTTCTCCAGCAAGCCGCAGTCAATGCAACCAATTCTCAGAGACTTTCGACCGGCGTCCTGGCTGTGAACGGACCACCGGGAACCGGCAAGACGACGCTGCTGCGCGATGTGGTTGCTGCGCGCCTCGTCGACCGCGCGCTTGTCATGGGCCGTTACGAAAATCCGGCAGATGCGTTCAAGCCGACGAGGGAGACATTCATAAGAAACGGTGCAAAGATCACGCTTCACCAGCTCGACGAGCAGCTCAAGGGCTACGAGATGGTCGTCACGTCGTCCAACAACAAGGCGGTCGAGAACGTCAGCGCTGAGCTTCCAGACATGAAGGCGATTGCCGAGGATGCGCTGGGGCTGAGATACTTCAAGACGATTTCCGACAACGTGCTACAGCGCGAAACCTGGGGCTTGGTCGCCGCTGTCCTTGGCAACTCATCGAACCGGTACCAGTTCTATCAGAACTTCTGGAAGGACGAGGAGCGAGGTTTGTCAACTTACCTGAACCACGCATGCGGCATTCCCCAGTACGTGTCGGAGCCGCAAGGCGAGGGGGTGCCGGTAAAGACCAGGTTGCGGAAGATAGTCGATCTTGAAAATCCGCCCGCGAACAGCCGTGAGGCTTTGGCGCGTTGGGAAAAGGCGCAGGCCGCATTCATGGTCGCCATTCGCGCCTTCAATGAGCGTCAGTTCTATCTGCAGAAGCTATATGAGAACCTGCTCATTGCTCCGAATTTGAGTGCAGCGCTCGTTGAGGCAAAGGAGAGCTTTGTTACTGAAAAGCAGCAACTGGAGAGCCTGCGTGCGCAGGCAGTTGCCGCTGAAGAAGGACTGGCATCGCCTTGGAGGTCGTTGACCTCGCTTGAGGGGCAGCGGGAAAGGGCCATAACCCAACGGCCTGGTTTCCTGGCACGTCTGTTCCGGACATCAACGTACCGCGAATGGCACGACCAAATCTCGTTCCTGGACAAGGCGATTGCCGAGACTGAGGAGGTCGTAAGGGTTATGACGGCCAAGGCGAACAGTCTGCGACAGCAGGTCGAGGTGTTTCAGCGACGACTGAATGAAACAGAAACAAAGATCGCCCGGGTCGAGGCCGAGCTTCGGCAGGTGAATGAAGCCATCGCAAAAGAACGACGCAATCTCGCGGCTCCAGTTCCGGACGACAGCTTCTTCCAAGGTCGTCACGAGGACATTCAGAAGGGTAGCGTCTGGTTCGACAAGACATTAACGCGGATGAGAGATGACGTGTTCGAGACAGCCGTCCTGCTTCATAGAGCGTTCATTGATGCAGCAGCCGACCCGCTGAGGCAGAACCTCTCTATCTTCGTCGAGTCATTTGGCACTAGGTCTCTGGGTACAGCGCAGAAGGATGCGCTGATCCCTGATCTATGGTCATCGTTTTTCCTGGTAGTTCCAGTGGTTTCCACCACGTTTGCCTCAGTCAATCGTATGTTCAGCAGACTGAAGCCTGAGTCTCTGGGTTGGTTGCTTGTCGATGAGGCAGGGCAGGCGCTGCCGCAGGCTGCGGTAGGGGCGATGATGCGAGCAAAGAGAACGGTTGTCGTCGGCGACCCGCTGCAGATCGAGCCAGTTGTGACTCTTCCAAGCACACTGACTGAGGAGATATGCGGCCAATTCGGATTGGACCCGATCCGGTTCAGCGCCCCAGAGGCGTCGACGCAAACCCTTGCGGACGCCGCCAGCACCTACAGCGCACGCTTCCCCAGCGGCAGCGGTTATCGTGATGTTGGTGCGCCGTTGCTGGTTCACCGTCGGTGCAATAGCCCGATGTTCGATGTGTCGAACGAGATCGCGTACTCCAACCTGATGGTTCAGGCGAAGTCGGCAACACCTGACAATGATGTGCTCGGACATTCGAAGTGGTTCGATGTGGTCTCGCAATCTACCCATACAGACAAGTGGTATCCAGACGAAGGGGCCGTCCTAATCGAGAAACTTGGCCAACTGCGGCGGGGCGGTGTCGACCCTGAAATTTACGTCGTCACACCGTTTGTGGTCGTCCAGGACAATCTGCGCAAAGAGATACTGGCCAGCGGGGTGCTGCGAGGATGGGTGAGCGACCCCGAGGCCTGGGTCTATGAGAGAGTGGGCACCGTACACACGGTCCAAGGTAGAGAAGCGGAGATTGTTTTCCTTGTCCTTGGGACGCAAGCGCCCTCCCAGCGAGGTGCTCGTGCATGGGCAGGCGGCAACCCCAACTTGGTCAACGTTGCGGTCACCCGGGCGAAAACGTCGATCTACGTGATCGGCAATAGGGAAGTATGGAAATCCGCGGGACATTTCTCGACCCTGCGTAGATATCTACCGGCGTAGAACACCAAAGCCCGAGCCTCGGCAATCAACTTTGCAAAACGTGTCAAAAGTGCATTTATCACCCTCTGACAAGTTGTCAGAGGGTGGGATGTGAATACGATCACCATAGATGCCGCGTTACAGAGATTCTTGATTTGAGTAAGTCCGATCGAGCAGCGGATTTCCCGTGGGCAGTTCAAACCTCGGGCCTTCCAGGGGTCGGGCAAAAAGCGCAAGTGGGATATCGGCGAATTCAGTCGCCTCGCGATATTCTTAACCAGTGGATGCGCAATCCTCCAGGTACTGATGGAGGTTGCAGCGCCGAAATTATTCGCCAAAACCTAGAGCTGAACAAAAGACCCGCTGTTGGGGCGGTGGTTATCGATCTCGACGGCATCGAGCAATTGGTGCGGGAAAAGTGGCCAGCTCTCAAGTGATAACCATAGGTGTTAGAGATGTGGTGCGGTTTCCTTCTCCGCCACGAATGGCGTTAAGAGTAAGTATACTAAGCACCTGCCAATATGAATTCGCATCTGTTCACAGGCTAATAAGCTTTTTCGCCTTGATCGAAAACAATCTAACACTGTGTTCATCGAGCTGAGTTTTTACTGCGTCGCGCTGAAGCTGAGGTAAGGGGCTTATGAAGAAATCTCTCTGGAATCTAATCAAAGATCGAAGCGGGAATTTTGGTGTTGTCACCGCTATCCTGTTGCCAGTCTGTATAGGCACAGCGAGTTTCGGAATTGATTTTGCCAATGCATTGCAGGTCAAAGCAGACCTCCAAGGTGCGGCAGATGCGGCAGCCCTATCTGCGGCATCTGCCATGGCAAAAGAAAGCGAGTTGACAGAGGAAGAAGCAAAAAAGAAGGCCAGTGACTATCTAGCGGCCCAGTTTGCTGCGTTCATCGATCCAGATGAAAAAGACGCCAATACCGCTAGCGATATAGCAAAAAAAACACAATCTGAAGTTGTTTCCACCGGTACAGAGGCGACTGGAAAAACATACTCGGTTACTGTGCGTTCCTCCTTCGACGTTCCAACGTCAGGTCTAGCTTCCATTTTTGTTCCAAGTATCCGAGTAAGCGTAGAGGCTTCCGCTTCGAGTTCTACAGAAAGACATGGTGCATTCTCAATGTACTTGGTCCTTGACAGGTCAGCTTCAATGATTGAATACACGAACACATTGAAAGCAGCATGTTCCGGTTGTTGGCTGACATACGTCAGTAAAATTGAAGCATTAAAAAGTGCATCCGATGCGTTAATCGATACAATAAAGGACTACGATCCTGATTCGAGATATACCCGTCTTGGCGCCGTCTCATATAATGAAGTCATGCAGCCACCCACTCCACTTGACTGGAATACGGATGCAACGCTTTCATATGTTAACGCTTTGACGCCATTCGGATTTACGAACTCCGGCGAGGCCATGCAGACGGCTTATAAAGCTGTAACCGATCCCATGGAAGACAGCTACCACAAGAATAAGAATGGCCAGGATAAGCCACGTAAGTTCATTATCTTTATGACGGACGGCGTAAACAATATACTGGGAGCGGATACTAAAACAAAAGCTGCCTGCACAGCTGCCAAGGCGGACGGAGTAGAGATTTTTACGGTTGCCTTAATGGCACCAGATGCTGGCAAAGCTTTGCTGAGTGCATGTGCGACCGACAATGACCATTATTTCGATGCCCAAAACGCGGTGGATCTCGTAGCTGCATTCCAAGAAATAGCTGCAAAAGCATCCCAGAAAGGCACCTTGATGACCAACTAAAACGTGTCTTAGAGCGGCATCCTACCTGATTGGATCGACTGTGCTATGCAAATCAGCTTGTGTCTCCTGAACTGATGGGGTGGATGCCCCCTCCGGTCGGCATCGGAGTATGATGCCTACCCAGCGCGATTGTGGCGCTCACGGAGGAACGACAGATAACACAGGTGCATATCCTTGCGGTCGCCCTTGCAAAGTGGAGTTTCCAGATCTGTGGAACGGATCGCGGCGGGGCGGTTCTATTCAACAGAGTGCTGTCGCGGGCTCGATTGCAGCAGCTTTTGAGTGAGTAGTCGCCTTGCATCGTCGCGATGGAGGCCTGTGCCACCAGTCACTTCTGGGGCCGTTTTGCTCAAGGCTGTGGCCAT
>NZ_JALJQZ010000091.1 GCF_022968395.1 Affinirhizobium lemnae | reverse complement strand
CCCTGCCGTGCCATCGTGCGCCAGGTGGAAAGGCTGTTGGCTCGCAATCCATAGCGCTGCGCAACTTCGTTGACCGTCGTGCCGGGCCTCAGGCTTTCCGAAACAATCTTCGCTTTGATCTCGTCAGGCCAATGTCGGTGAACCTCACGTCCAGGCTTCCTGGTTGTGAGAAACTCCAATCAGGTTGCCATGGAATGTCGATCACAGATCAGGCGACGGCGCACAATGTGGGGGCAGAACACCGGTTACGACAAGGTCCGGGCAATGGCATGGTCACCTCTGGGTGGTGGCCGCCTTTTTTTCAAATGACACAGACTTCGGCAGGACGCTGGATCGCATCGCAGCCGAACAAGGTGTCGATCGCGCAGCCGTTGCCGTCGCGTGGCTACTCGCCCATCCGGCACATATTCTGCCCGTCATGGGTACAAACAATGTTGCACGCATTCGACAGATTGGCGATGCGATGAAAGTCCAGCTTTCGCGTGAGGACTGGTTCGAACTCTATTCCACGGCAGAAGGCCGGGACGTTCCATAACGTCTCGGAGATCGGCGGCCTGCAATCAGGCCGCCGGCTCAGGGATCACAGCGTCAGGCTGCCTGATGCAGACGACGGCTGAAAATCGGGCCCTGGCTGTATTTGCGCAAAGATTTCGCCGCTGCAAGCACGGCCAGATCGACCAACGGCTCAATGAGGATGACGCTCATATAGGCCACGCCGAAACTTCCAATGCTCACGAGATTTTCGACCGTGAACCCGTGGCCATAGAGCGCCCAGAAGGCCACCCAGGCAACAATACCACCCTGATAGGCGGTAGACAGGGTAAATGCCTGACGATAGGTCACATCAACATAGGCCGTGCGGGCCGGAATAAGTTTGGCCGCAAGCTGGCTGATGGCCCAAAGCGGAACGAGCAAGGTCGTTACGTTCATGCCATACTGAGGAAGATCGAACGGCGAGAAGAACAGGCCCTGGATGAGGAGGCCGGCGGCAAGCCCAATGGACGCAGCACCTGCGCCGAACATCAGGAACAGGGTCGACCCAAGAATGAGGTGAACTTCGGAAACGCCGACCGGATGATGCGGCAAGACCTCGAAAAAGCCGAAGACGAGAACAGTCGTAATGGCGCTGCGCAACGCGAGCGACGCGACACCGCCATCCCGACGAACACTGTCTGTTGCCATTTTGGCTGTCAGCCCCAGCGCGGCCAATGCTGTCGCGTAGCTGAGAACGATTTTTGCGCCGTCAACGACGCCCGGTTCAATATGCATATCTGCCTCCCCGCGCCCACCGCGCGGTCGATTGGTGTGTCATAATCGGACGAATGTCCGCCTTTGATGGCAGGTCTCCTGGCTTGCGATTCGCAGCTTCATCCCCCTTCCCGGCCCTGACGCCAGTGGATAACGGATGTCGCTCCTCGCCTACAGTTGCGGGGGCAGCCGTGGCCTTGGCAACTTGCGTTGCATCACCACATTCCCTTTTCACCGGTTACTCATGGGCAACCGAGACCATCACCGGCAAGCCTAAAACTGTTTTTGTGCGCAGCGCAATCCCGTTCACGGCGATTTCACGAGAAAACAACTGTGAGACAGAATCACGGGTCGCGAAATACGATGCTCGCATCGAAACGAGACTGGTCGGGCGCCAGCGGCGTGGCAGTCAGTTCCAGTTGCGCGCCCATCTGGGTCGCCAGCCGTTCCACGATGGCGAGCCCGAGACCCGAGCCGGGATGAAGCGAATGGCCTCGCACGAAGCGCTGTCGCAGCTTTTCCGGAGCAAGCAAAGTCTTGGTCGACGTAAGGTTCGATACGCGCAAGCCATCCGGTTTCAGGTGTACGTCAACATGCGTGTCAGGCAATCGGTAGGCGAGAGCATTTTCGACCAGATTACGGGCAGCAATGGCAAAGGCGTCCGGATCTACCTCGCGAGAAAGGACCATTTTCTCCGGACGATGGTAGTGAAGAACCGAGCCACTCTGCCTGTTGCGCAAGAATTCTTCCATCACGATGTCAAGGATCGTCGACAGGTCCGAAGTAACCGCAGACTTACCGATGCCCGCATCGGCTCGCGCAAGCTGCAACAGCTTTTCCGTCAACACGGAGAGCTTCCTGAGCGCTGCGTCAACCTGCCTGGCGCGATCCCGGGTCTGTCCGTCCTGAAGCTCGGAAAGCAGAAGCTGGCTTTGTGCAAGTGCACCTGCAATGGGTGTTCGCAACTCGTGGGCGCTGTTGGCGGTCAAGGAACGTTCTGCTTCCAGCGCATCGTCCACTCGCTTGATCAGAAGGTTGACGGATTGCTGGATCGGTTCGAGCTCGATAGGCAGATCCTTGAGATCAATGGGTGCAAGATTCCCGCTGTCGCGCAAGCCGATAACGCGCTTCAAACGATCCACCTCGCTGACGTTGCGACGCACGAACCAACTGACGGCAATCAGACTCGCCGGCAGGAGCAGGAGAAGCGGCATCAGCAGTGCCGTAACGCCCTCAATCGAGGCCTCCCGCCGATGGTCCAGCGAATCGGCGACTTGTACGAAGATGCTGCCACTGACGGCAGCAACCGTGAATATGCGTTTTTCGTCGCCACTCCAGAAGCCTTCCACCAGCGGCGCTTCGTACGGATCGGCACTGACATTATGCGAATGCAGCAGCACGCGACCGGAGCCATCCCGAACCTGATAGGTCAAATACTCATCTGGCACGTTTTCGCGCAACGCCGTCAGCTTCCGGGGAGCGCTGGTATCCTCTCGCGTGTAGAGGTCATCAATGACCAGAGGTGCCAGTCGTTCTGCTGTCTCCTGAAGAGCGCTGTCGAAAACCTCGCCCATTTCCTCCTGCATGACAGAAAAGGCAAGTCCTGCAGCCAGCAGCCAGAAAGCCAATAGGGTCAATCCGAGCGAAATGCGCAGTTCGCGTGCAATGCTGCGGGGCCTCGGCATACTCATTCAGCCACCCGATAGCCGATACCGCGAACTGTTTCGACAATCTCCTTCCCCAGCTTGCGCCGAAGACGGCTCACATAAACCTCAACGGTATTGCTTTCGATTTCGGCACCAAAAGCATAGAGCGCTTCTTCGATCTGGGACTTGGATACGATGGAATTGCGTCGCGCAAGAAGGCATTCAAGCACAGCCCACTCACGCGCGGAAAGAGAAATGCGCTCACCGGTCTTTCCCTCGATGCGATGTTCGGATGGATAGACCTCGAAGCCGGCCAGTTCGACCATCGGCGTCTGACTGGCGCCGTATCGTCTGGAAACCGCATGGATACGCGCTTCCAGTTCATCCAGGTCGAAGGGCTTGACCAGATAGTCGTCAGCACCTGCATTCAACCCTGCGATCCGGTCAGATATCTGGTCATGCGCGGTCAGAACGATGACCGGTATCATCTGCTTCTTCAGCCGGATGTGCTTGAGAATATCAAGGCCGCTTCCATCGGGCAGGCGAAGATCGAGAAGAACCAGCGCGTAATCAACACCAGCGAGACAGGCAAGCGCACTCTCCTTGTCTTCCGCCAGATCCACTGCATGGTTGTGCCGGGTGACGTGAGTGCGCACCGCATCCGCCAGTGTTGCATCATCTTCTACAAGCAGGATACGCAAGGGAACTTGTCTCCATTTCGTACCTATATCTGTACCATCAAGCTGTCTCGGAGCTGAAATCGGAACGCCATGATAATTTGATGAACCTCTCCATTTTTCAGGTAGATGTCAGCTGAGGAATACAGCGTGCCCAACGAATAATGGCTGGAGCAAATTACATGAAACGTCTCGTCGCGGTTGCGATTGTCGCCTATGCCACTGGGTCGGCAGGCTTTGCCAGCGAACGGTGCGATGTGCCAGTTGCGGATTGGCAACCGCGTAAGGTCTTACAAGCAAAGCTCGAAAGCGATGGCTGGAAGGTGAGATCCATACGGACCGAAGATGGTTGCTATGAAGCTTTCGCCATCAATGCTGAAGGGGAGAATGTGGCCGCCTTTTTCAATCCGAAAAGCCTTGAGATCCTCGATACAAAGATCGAGCATTAGATGTTAGCCAAGGATCAACCGAACCGTCGTATCCAGCATCAAAATTCCCCAGGCGAGAAGCCCGCAGAAAACTGCAAATGAGCCGAGATCTTTCGCATGCCGTCCGGTGGCTGAAAATTCGGGCGAGATACGGTCGATGATCTCTTCGATGGCTGTATTGATCGCTTCCAACGCCACGACGATCAGGAAGACGCCGATGAGGATCAGAAAGCGCTCAACGCTTGCGCCTATCACAGCGAAGAAGACAAGTGACGCCAGCATTGCGAGGCACTCGTGACGAAATGCCGCTTCCTGCCACAACCTTCTGGCACCTGAAACGGAATATCGCTGTGCCGCACAAAGATGCTTTATTCCCGTTATCTTGCGTGGAATCTCATCAGGATTTTGCATTCGATGCCTTGCAGGAACCGTAAATATCGAGCTTTGGATCTTTTACCTTGGTTTCTACATGCATCAAGCCCAGCACCGTATGAAAGAGATTGTCGTGCGAGACGGGCTCTTTTTCCAGCCTATCAATGCATTCTGACTCGATGCCCCGCCTGGCTTCATCTCCCAGCCAAAGAACAAAGGGAATATGTGTCTGCTGTTCCGGCGCAACGAGCCACGGCGCACCATGAAGGAACAGGCCCTTTTCACCCAGCGATTCCCCGTGATCCGACATGTAGATCATCGATGGTGAGAGGCGGTCCTGCTGCGCGCTCAACTTGTCGATAATGCTCGCAAGGACATGGTCCGTGTAGACGATCGTGTTATCATAGGCGTTGATGATCTCATCGCGATGGCATTTGGAGAATTCCGAAGAGCGGCAATCAGGCTGGAAGATCTTGAACGCGTCGGGATAGCGCGCGTAGTAAGCAGGACCGTGGCTGCCAAGCTGATGCAGAACCAGAACCGCGTCTTCGCTGACAGTTTTCAGCCAGCCGTCGAGACGATCGAGAAGTATGTCATCCCAGCATTCGCCGCCATTACAGAAGCGAGCGTCGTTGGAGTTGAAGAGATCGCTATAGAGGATACGATCAGCCACACCCTTGCTGCCAGTATTGTTATCCAGCCACTCGGTCCGCACGCCCGCATGGACCAGAACATCCATTAGGTTTTCTTGCGCAAGTGCTTTCGCATGCGCGTAACCGTTCTGGCCCAGGTTCGAAAACATGCAAGGAACAGAGATGGCGGTCGCTGTTCCGCAGCTCGTGGCTTTGGTGAAGTAGAAAATGTCTCGCTTCGAAAGCTCAGGATTCGTCGGGCGTTCGTAACCGCCGAGCTGGAAGCTGGAGGCACGCGCCGTTTCGCCGACGACGACAATGGTTACTCGGGGCTTTCTGTGTGAGGCCTTGAGTGCATCTGCCACCTTCGCATCGCGGCCAAGCGGCTTTACGACGATGTTCTTTTCGGCAGTGGCCTTGCGCACATAGGTGACTGCGTTGATCATCGGGAAAACAGGATTCAACATCTCGAACCAATCGTGGTTCTGGCGCCGCGCGAAACTGTAAATCCCCGCATGAGACAGCCCGGCAACGGCGAAGATGACAAGAGAGGGAATAATAACGGCCAGGTTGCGCACGACTTTGCTGAAAAAGTTCCGATGGCGGATCTTCACCCACGCGATCAACAGACTGGGCAAGAGTGCGTAGAGACACATGTGCAGTATGAAGCCTGCAGTGATCAGATGGCTGGCTTCTGCAGTGTTCGTCTCCGCTGCATTTCTGATCATATCGTCGTCAATGATGACGCCAAACTGATCCATGAACCAGGCGGACGAGGCAGCCGTCCAGATGAACACGATCAGCAACGGCTTCATCAGATATTTGACCGAGAAGCTTACGAATAATGCAATGAATGCGAATGTAATACCGATGGCAAAGGCTGCGATGGCCAGGTTCTGACCTGCCATGATATCGAATGTCTTTGCCCAGAATGTTCGGTTCAGGAGCAACAGGATATAGACCGAGACTATGATGCTCAGCAGGATACTTCCCAGGATTGGGCGTTTGAACGTCATAGGCTCCGACTCTGTCATTATCGATTATGGTCGAGATTGTTCGACCAGGTTCAGTGACCAGCACTGATAACCGAAGCTGACAGCAGCCTGAATACGTAGTTTTTGTGACACACGCTAAGTTGACCAATCAAACTTCTTGCATACAACGAGCGACTGAGCCCATCGCGTGCCCGCAGTGAGCTATTCCGTTTGGTCTACGCTTTCACGGTGTCACCGGCTTGCCTGATGCTTGCAATATAGGCGCGCCAACCGCCAAGAGCTGTGATCTCTCTGGCGTTCCCAAGCGCGTAAGGCTCGCACAGGAAACCAGACACCTGTGA
>NZ_JALJQZ010000090.1 GCF_022968395.1 Affinirhizobium lemnae | reverse complement strand
CCTTCAAATCCGACAGCATCGGCGTCGCCCGCGCCGAGCAGATCGGCGTCAGCAAGGTCACAAATGTCGGCCAGACCTCGCTGGAGAGCGTGGGCAAGTTCAAGAAGATCGCGGTTGGCGAGGAATTCGTCATCGAGTGTGGGGACTCCAAGTTCATCATGAAGGCGAACGGCGAGGTCATCATTCTGGGAAAGACCTTCAATTTCATAGCGACGGATCATTTCCAGCTTCGTGGCAAGCCCATCGACATGAATTGAGGGACGTGCCGTGGATCTCGACAACCTCCTGCCTTTTCCGGCAATGGCCTTTCGCCAATTCGACAAAGAGGGCGCTCTGGATTGCATCGTCTCTGTGCGCGGCACCTTCACACATGTGCAAGACGGGGTCATGGAAATCGCTCGTGAGCAGGAAAGCTTCCAATGGGAAGATGCCTACGCGGGCGATCCTCATCAAACCGTCCTTCTCCGGCAGAGTGACCTGACCCCCGACAAGCCCGCGACCGACATCAGTTTTCTTGGAAATGCGTGGTCACCGTCGAAGGAACCGGAGACATCGTGGCAGGCTGCAATCCGGGTTGGCGATGTTTCCAAACAGATTGAGGTCTGTGGCCAACGCTTCTGGAAACCGGTGATAAAGGAAAAGTGGGCGGGCTTTTCAGCAAGAGAACCCAAGCGTGTTGTCAGCGACTGGACGCTGACCAATCCAGAGCCAACGCGCAAGGTCTCCGTCTGCTGGACCAATGCGTATGGTGGCACCATCCCGGGTACGGGTGATGATGAGACCGATACTCCTGCCGATGTCGAGAGGCGCAATCCGCTCGGCTGCGGTATCGTCAATCTCAAGATGCCGCACGACACCCCTCCGGTGCGCGCACCACAGATCACAGCGCCGGACGAAAAGATCGACTGGAAGAGCAGCCCTGCCCCACAAGGGTTCGGTCTTGTCTCGCCGTGGTGGCACTCGCGTCAGCAGCATACCGGAATCTACGACGATGCCTGGGCGGAAGAACGGCATCCGCTTTTGCCTCGGGATTTCGACGAGAGGTTCTGGCAGGCAGCGCACCCGGATTTGATTGCGGCTCCTCACCTGCTGGGTGATGAGGACTATGAACTGCGTAATCTGCATCGCGATTACCCTCTTGCCAGAGGAAGATTGCCAGACCTGACCTTCGGCGTTCACTGCCAGCGTGAAGACCGGGATGAATGGTATGTTCTGAACCTGGACGGCGTTCAGTTCGATTGGCGCAGTGACGGGCGCATTCTCTTGACCTGGCGCGTCCGCTTTCCCCTTCCCGAAGCAGGCGAGACGAAGCTGACACTGACCCGCGTGCGCTTGAGGGCTCCTGTATCGGAGCAAGCTCATGCCGAGAGGCAAACGGCATGAGCATCCCCCGCGACACCTACATCGGCGAACCCGGCCACCCGCAACCATGGACCACACAGAAACCCCGTGAGGGCCTGCGTGATATCGACGAGGCCAGGATCGTCTCGCTCTCACCCCCATCGGCAAGGTCGTTGTTCCAATCCCCTACCCCATCGTGGATTTCTGCGGCCACGATGACAACTACACACCTTCCGTCCGCTTCACCGGCAAGAAGGCCATGGTCATGCGCTCGCGCACAACCCATGTGCATGGCGATGCTCCCGGCACCAGGAAGGGCATCAAATCCGGCACGGTGGAAAGCGTCTGCGAGCCCATCGGCCATGCCGATCAGGTGTGCGCCGAAGGTTCCCACGTCATTCGCCACCTCGATCGCTTCAAGATGAACAGCGGCAATACCGTGGGCGAGGCACAGTTCGTCCGCAGCACAAAGACCTACGAGCCACCAGTGGACGACGATCCCGTGCCGGGGTCGCTGAGGTGGCAGAATAGTTCGGACGAAGGCCGGGTAATGAGCGACGCCTCGCCCGAGCCGCTGATCATGGGCGCACAATATGCGCAGGCCCTACCACAGATCGCGCCGCAGACGGTTCCCACGCCATCTGCGCCTGCCCCACGGCCGCCAGGTCAGGTCATTCGTCCAAACGTCCCGCAATGGAACCGTCCGCCACCGGTTCCGGAAGCGCCTCTTGGAAAATGGCTGGCGAGGTTAGGCACGTTCGGCCGCTTCGCCGGTCCCGTTGCCGCATTCGTTGCGGGAATGTGGCCAGCATCGACCGCCATGCCCTGGCACGATGAAATGCCCCAGGACGATTTTGAGGAGGCATTGTTCAAGCGGGCACGCGAACTGGAGCAACAGGGTGTCAGTAGCGATGCAATCTCCGAATGGTTCAACGGGGAAAGGCTCCACCACGCCCAACGCAAAATGGAAGACGGACAACGACGACCGCAAGCCATACCGCAGTCGGAAACAGTGCGTGTTGATGAGCGCGAGGAATATCGCAAGAAGTGTCAGGTTGACCGCTACGCAAAGATGAAAAACATCTGCGGCCAGTATGGAATGCAGGCCCATCACATCGTGCCGGACTGGACGCTTCGAACCGGAGCTCGCAGCAGGATCAGTGATCGCATCCCAAACATGCCGAGCCTTAATGATGGAATGGCCATCTGGGTAGTGGGAAATGCGCGCGAAGAAGAGACGGAGCACTGGGAAGGTCATCTGGCAGACAGAGCAATTGAAGATATAGGAAAAAATTCAAATCCACTCTTCACTGCAAAGCTCAGTCAGGTGAGGAATGAATCTTCGTTGGCTATGATAAAGGTGCGCCCAGACTGCGCCAAACAAATCCTGACAGCCATGGCCGAGCAATTCGCAGGGAAAAATCCAAATCAGTTGTTACGAGCAAAGCAATATCCACCCCTTCCCGAAGAGACTGTGTCCGCCCTCAAGGCTGGAGCTGTTGCAGGAGCCAATGTCAAACCATGAAGAAGAGTCTGCCCCTCGAACTAACCCGTGCCTGCGCACGCTCGGGTGTAACACTCGCGATGGTCGCGGTTCGCGATACAGCCGAGGCTTTTGATCCCGATGGTCGCTTTTATCGCTATGATAGCATTGATCCACCACCGCAGAATTGGACCTATTCGGACTTTCAATTCCATATCCAGTCGATGACAGTTTTTCAAAATGACGACCATCCTACACCCGAGGGCTACTTTGTATTGATGTCCTCAGAAGGCGACGTCTACCACACATATTGGCAAGAGAATTTTAGAGAAAAAATCGAAGGTGCAGGCAGTTGGAGCGCCGATGCCAAAGGGTATGGCCGTCTGACGAAGATCAGGCAAATTGGGGCACACATTTATGCATGCGGAGAAGGGGGGCAGATCTATGTCCGCAAAGGCAATAATGACTGGATCTTACTAACGGACAGCGTTCTCTACGACCCCAAATTCCACCGTGAATTAATGGAAAGCGTACCGGATTTTGATGATCCAGGTTATCTTGATTGGATGGTTGCCGCTGCTAGCAACAATAAAGATCGCGATGTCCTTGGCCGCCTCGCTTAGCCGCGCCACGATCAGCATCGCCTTTAGAGCAGCAACATCATCGGGAAGATCGGCAGCGTCCTGCATGCCCGGAACCTATCAAATCCTGAGCCGATTTTTCCTCATATTTGTCGTGCTGAGTCATCGTGCCGCAGCTACTCGATGGCTTGCGGGGTTCTTGTCTGGACGGCATGAACCGGCCGCCAATCGAGGCCCGCGAACAGCGCCTCGAACTGGGCGTGGCTCATTGTCATCAGGCCGTCCTTGATGCCTGGCCAAGTGAAGCTGCGCTTTCCAGCCGTTTGTAGGCCATGACGATCCCGGAGCCATCCCAGTAGATCAGCTTCAACCGGTCAGCCTTGCGTGACCGGAACACGAAGACTGTTCCGGTGAACGGGTCCTTGTGCAGCTCGTTCTTGACCAAAGCCGCCAACCCGTCATGACCCTTGCGGAATCCACGGGATTGGTCGCCACCATGATCCGCACGCGGTTTGACGGAAAGATCATGTCGCAGCCGCCAGGGCACGCGCGATGGCAGCGATCCGGGCCACAGATGCCCCTTCCTCAAGACGGATGATCACAAGACGGATGATCACTTGACCGTGGACGATCTCAGCGCGACCAACCACCTTAGGCGGCGGTTCTGAAACGGGCGGATCGACGATCACCGCCGCGAATTCCACCGCATCCTCCGATGCTGGCAGGATCAGCTTGCCCTGCCGTGCCATCGTGCGCCAGGTGGAAAGGCTGTTGGCTCGCAATCCATAGCGCTGCGCAACTTCGTTGACCGTGACCTGCCCCTGAGAATTTCCTCCAGAATGGATTAGAGTCCGGCCCATTGAGGACGGACGAATGAAGAAGCAGAGATTTACGGAAGAGCAGATTATTGCAGTGCTGAAGGAGCAAGAAGCGGGGGCGAAAGCCGCTGACCTGTGGCGCAAGCACGGGATTTCGGAGGCGACATTTTACAACTGGAAAGCCAAATACGGTGGGATGGAAGTCTCGGAGGCGAAGCGTCTGAAGGCGCTCGAAGAAGAGAATGCCAAACTGAAGAAGCTGCTGGCCGAGCAGATGGTGGATGTGGCTGCACTTCGCGAGCTTCTTTCAAAAAAATGGTAGGGCCTGCCGCCGAGCGTGACGCCGTCGCGCATCTGAAGTCCGTCATGGGCCTTTCGGAACGGCGGGCCTGCCAGATCATATCCGCTGACCGAAAGACGATCCGCTATCGGTCCTGCCATCCGCCGGAAGTCGAACTGCGGTCGCGGCTGCGCGATCTCGCCAACGAGCGACGACGCTTCGGATATCGGCGACTGTTCATCCTGCTTCGGCGGGAGGGAGAGCCGTCCGGCGTCAACCGCATCTACCGACTTTATCGCGATGAAGGCCTTTCGGTCCGCAAGCGAAAGGCCCGACGACGTGCCGTCGGCACACGCACTCCGATCCTGGTCGAGGTGAAGGCCAATGCCCGCTGGTCACTGGATTTCGTCCACGACCAGTTCGCCTGTGGCAGGCGCTTCCGCGTGCTCAATGTCGTGGACGACGTCACACGCGAATGCCTCGCCGCAATCCCGGACACGTCGATCTCCGGCCGTCGTGTTGCTCGCGAACTGACGATGCTGATCGAACGACGCGGTAAGCCCGGCATGATCGTCTCCGATCACGGCACGGAGTTTACCTCAAACGCAATCCTGGCCTGGTCGAAAGATCACAAGGTCGAGTGGCACTACATTACGCCCGGAAAACCGATGCAGAATGGTTACGTCGAATCCTTCAATGGTCGCATGCGTGACGAACTCTTGAACGAAAGCCTGTTCTTTGGCCTCGATCATGCCCGCAGCGCCATCGACGAATGGGCCAACGACTACAATCATTTCCGGCCGCACTCATCGATCGGATATCAGACCCCGGCAGACTATGCCGGGCTCATCGCCGCAACCGGCTCCAACGCTGCGCAAGTTGAAGGCTACGCGTTTCCGCCGGTTGTTCAAACCGCGCCATTTGGCGTAACCAAAACCACCGAGGCTCTAATCGCCGCCGGATGAAAATACAGTGGCAGGTCACGACCGCTATGAGGGCTTTACCAGCCAAGGATCCTACGCCTAAGTCAGTGGCTATCTTGGCAGCAGTTTCAGCAGAAATACCTTCGAGATATGCTGTTGAGCCACTTTCGAGCCATTTTCCAGTTAAGTCCAATAACTCGCCATATGCGGCACCCCGCGCAGTTCCATTTGCCGAAAGCGCGCCTCCAATCGACTGAAGTGTCTTACCTGCGTTTTTCGTACCTTCTCCAAGATTGTCGACGACATAGTTACCTAGATTGTTTAATTCGTCAGCGACCCCATTAAAGATCAATTCTAACTTTGATTGAGAAAACACCTGATTATAAGACATATTAAACGAACCTACAATTAAAACTATTTATATCGACGATTATTCTTCTTATAATTTCTTATAATTTTTGTTGGATTTATAAAAACTATCAAAATAAAAGAAGCAATAGCCGGAATGTATACGGGGATTCCAGTAGAGATACTGAATATAACGGCAACGAACAGCCCAATCGAAATGAATAAGCTAAATGAAAAAACTCCAGATAGGAGATTCATCAGAAATTTCAGAAGAGTATACATATATTTGATATCAACGAATTTCAGGGTTTGCTGCCATTTCTATTGGCAGCGTTACATTCTCGTGGAAAGCGCAGACTGCGTGCTTCTTTGTCCAGAATAGAAAAATGCAAATTGATTCCAATCTACTCCAGATAGATGATTTCAACCTATGTCTTGCAGACAAACTTGTCAAAGAATTTAGGGCGTTGAAAACTGTCGATGCGAATGAGAGGATTGGAGGTTACTGTTTTTATGCCACCCCAAAATCAGTATGGGGTACATGAACAACGAACCACTCGTGCCAAAGCAGAAGACATAGACGCGTCAATGGCCCGCCAGCAGTGATATTGAACCGTCATTCAATGACAACTCACGAAGCGAATTTATTGAACCGCGCGTTTCTGATGACGAAGCAATTGAAAGCCACATCGAGCGGCTGTTGGTTGCGCGAGAGGATCCCAGCCTGTTCCCCGGCTTTCCTCTTAATCGGAAGACATTTTTTATGGATACCTTAGAAGAACATTTTCAGAAGATGGGGCAACGACTGACGCAGTTCCGCTCCGATGAAGGGAAGTCACAAGAGGAGTTTGCCGCTTTGCTTGGTGTCGATTGACCTGAGCCCTCACTTCCCTCCAGTTTTCGGGAGCGTCTTGGGTTTCAATCTGGCCTCATGCGGCCTGTTTTTC
>NZ_JALJQZ010000008.1 GCF_022968395.1 Affinirhizobium lemnae | reverse complement strand
CGATCTCCAAAATCAGCTTTGAATCCGATTTGCGCTCTTTTGGGAATCCCAATCCTTAAATCATCACCACGACCTAGTACAATGACCGAGCGACGCCTGTAGTCCGGGTCTTTCCTCCGAGAGGAAATAGTTTTGATCAGGTGCGTACACAACCGCAGAGCAAACCGCCTATAGAACCTGCAAGGGCACCGATGATCATGGACAGCGCAACACAGGTGCATCCTTTGTGAATGCAGGGTATGCTTCCGCAGAATCATGCAGATACGTCTACGCTATTCTTTCCTTCTCCCGCCTCCCTCGTGCGAAGGGTAAGTGGGAACTTGGCGAACATTACGGTATTGCCGGCAAGCGTCAGGCAAAGGCCGAAAACCCCCGGCCATGTCCAGTGATAATCCTCGAAAATGCTCGACAATGTCAGTGCCACGACGGGAAAGAGAACCGTCGCATAGGCCGCCTTCTGTGAGCCGAGACGCGAGACCAGCATGAGATAGGTCGTGAAACCGACCACGGAGCCGATCGCTGAGAGATAGATCAGTGCAGCGATATAGATCCGATCTGGCGGTGCAACGACAGGTGTCTGCGTGACAGCAACCAGAAACAGCAAGGCCAGAGATCCGTATGTCATGCCCCAGGCATTGGCCGTGATGGGCGAGAGACCAGCGGCACTATTGCGGCGCGACGCCATGTTGCCGAAGGAAAAGAAGAGCGTTCCAAGAGCCGAGAGGGCAATGCCCTTCCAGCTGTCCGGCTTGACCGCCAGAAACACATCCGGTCCAAAAAGCAGGCATAGGCCTGCCACGCCAAGGGCCGCGGCAACAAGCGCCCGTGACTTGATGGGATCGCCGAAAAAGATCCTGGCATTCACGGCATTATAGACGGTGGCCAGAGAGAAGACGACAGAGATCAGTCCTGACGGCACATAGGCAGCCGCATGATAAAAGCAAAGAAAGTTGCAGCAGAAGAGTGATAGCGCCTGAATGACCACGAAAGGCTGCTGCTGGAGTGTCGGAACCTTCAACCGGCCAGAGAGCACGAGCGCTCCAACAAGAATGAGGGCAGCAAGAGCGAAGCGATAGAACACGGACACCAGCACCGGCACAGGCCCGATCTGCAGCGCAATCGCAATCCAGGTCGTTCCCCAGATGAGCACGGTGGAAGAGAAAAGCAGCAGATTGGTCATGTTGGCATCCGAGCGTTAGGTCAGGCAGACCCTAACGCACCGGATGAGGCTCGCTCTTGCAGGATCTTGCGGCGAACTCTCTTTGCATCCAGATTGCAGAATATTTCCGATGGTCAGGCCGCCGCTTTCAATTGTAGGAATAAGGCCTGCCACCACTGAGCTTGCCATGCTGAACACTGCATCCGTTTTTGGTTCCCTGTCTGCTTCCTCCCGGGCTATGAGCCTGGGCGCTCTCGATATGGGTAGCGACAGGGCAGCAGCGCTGTGGAGCAACAGTCATGACCGGATGCGCTATGAACGGCCCGACGGCCATACCTTCAGCTGTTATCTGCGTGGCGGCGACGGAACACGGCGGGTCGACGGCAAAAGATTATCCGGGAGGCCTGGCGCGGTATGCATTATGCCGCAGGGCGCATCTTCGGAATGGGAAATCACGGACCGCTTCGACTTCGTCCATCTCTATCTGGCCGACGACGAACTGAAACGGTTGTTCTCGGAGATCTTTGATCGGGACGCACGGTTGATGCTTCTCCCTGAAGCGACCTTCGAGGACGCGCCTCGTGTTGCCGATGGTCTGGGCAGGCTTGCAACGGCGCTCCAGAGCGACAACCGGAGCCTCGCAGAAGAGGCCATCGTCTCGACGGTGCAGAATCTCTTCAGCGATCCTCGATACGGCGATCAAAACCTGAGACAGTTGCGCGGTGGTCTTGCAGCACATATCCGCCGTCGCCTGCTCGACTATATCGAGGCGCATCTGCAGAGCCAGATTTCGCTGCGCGATCTCGCCGCGATTGCGGATCTCAGCGAATTCCATCTGCAACGAATGTTCAAGCAGAGCTGTGGTATCAGCCCCTATGGCTATATGCTCAATCGCCGGACGGAAAGGGCACGGCTGATGCTGGCGGGGGCGGAGCCCATTGCCCAGATCGCCACTGCCTGCGGTTTCAGCAGCCAGAGCCACCTCACGCGCGCCTTCAAGACGATGACGGGAATGACGCCTTTGGCCTATCGCCTGATGGCCAATGGCACAGCTTGCGAGCTACCAAACGATTACGAGCTGCCAAACAGCTGAAGTCGGCAGCCTCACTGACTGCCGACCCGCCTCATTTTATCAAGCGCGAAGAACGCCGCCTGTTGTCTTCTCGACATTGCCGACAATCTTCTTCGTCAGCGCGTCGAAATCCTCATCCGTCAGCGTCTTGTCCGTCGGCTGGATCAGAACCTCGATCGCGATGGACTTCTTGCCTTCGCCAAGGGATGCGCCCTCAAAGACGTCGAACACATTGACGCCCGTGATCAGCTTGCGATCGGCACTGGTTGCCGCCTTGATGATGGAACCGGCATCAACGGCCTTCTCGACCACGAACGCGAAGTCACGCTTCACCATCTGGAAGGGTGACAGTTCGAGAGCAGCCTTTGTGCGGGTTGCCTTCTTCTTCGGTTCCGGCATGACATCCAGATAGACCTCGAAACCTGCCAGCGCACCAGAGACATCCAGAGCGGAAAGCGTATTTGGATGGAACTCACCGAAATGTCCGAGCACCACTTTCGGGCCCATCTTGATCGTGCCGGAACGACCTGGATGATACCAGGATGGACCGCCCTGCTCGACCTGCACATTCGCCATTGGCATGCCGCACGCTTCGAGAACAGCCAAGGCATCTGCCTTTGCATCGAACACATCGACCGGTTTTCCGCCACCCTTGGCCGCGTTGGACCACAGACGGCCTGAACCGGAAAGCGAGGCCGTGCCACGGCGAATGCCACCGGCAACGCGACGCTGCTTCTCGGGCGTATCGCCCTCATAGGTGCCGGATACCTCGAAGATCGCCACGTCGCCATAGCCCTTGTCGGCGTTGCTCTGGGCGGCAGTCAGCAAACCGGGCAGTAGCGATGGACGCATGTCCGACATGTCGGCTGCAATCGGATTGACCAGCTTCAACGCCGGGCTTCCACCGCCGAACAGCTTAGCCTGATCTTCCGGGATGAAGGACCAGGTGACAGCTTCCAGCATGCCGCGCGAGGCAAGCGCGCGCTTGGCAACACGAGTGCGGATCTGCAGCGTGGTCAGGATACGCGCATTGACCGTGTCCTTCGCGGCAAGCGGTTCCGGCTTGATGTTGTCGACACCGTGGACGCGCATGACCTCTTCCACGAGATCCGCCTTGCCATCGACATCGGGACGCCAGGATGGAACAGCTACCTGCACGCGCTCTTCGTCACCGGAGAGGATCTCGAAGCCGAGACCCGTCAGGATCTGGCGGCTCTCCTCAACGGAAACGTTGAGGCCGGTCAGGCGCTTCACTTCCGAGAAGGGAAAATCCACGACCTTGCGATCATGTCCCTTGTAGCCGGAAACACGCGCCTTTGCAGCGGTGCCCCCGCACAGTTCCAGCACCAGTTCGGTGGTGCGCTCAAGACCCGGCATCATGTATTCGGGATCGACGCCGCGCTCGAACCGGTAGCGGGCATCGGTGATGATGCCCAAAGCACGACCGGACTTGGCAATGTTGATCGGATCCCACAAGGCGGACTCAATCAGCACATCCACCGTGTTTTCATCGCAGCCGGAATGTTCGCCGCCCATGATGCCGCCGATGGATTCGACTCCGTTATCATCGGCGATGATCACATTATTCGGCGATAGCTTGTAGGTACGCGTATCGAGCGCAAGGATCTCCTCTCCCTCTGTCGCACGGCGAACGGTGAGATTGCCCTTCACTTTGGCCGCATCGAACACGTGCATGGGGCGACCCTGGTCGAAGGTCATATAGTTGGTGATGTCGACCAGCGCGTTGATCGGACGCAGACCGATCGCCTTCAGACGCTGCTGCATCCAGGCAGGGCTTGGGCCATTCTTTACGCGGCGAACCAGGCGCAGCGCAAAGCCGGGGCACAGGCGCTCATCGTCCAGATCGATGGAGACTTCGACGGGAGTTTCACCTTCCACCTTGAAGGCGGGCGTCTTTGGCTGCTTCAGCGTACCGAGACCGGAAGCCGCCAGATCGCGGGCGATACCGAAAACGCTCGTGCAATCCGGGCGATTGGGTGTGAGATTGATCTCGATCACCGGATCATCAAGTCCTGCGAAAGATGCAAAGGTCTGGCCGACCGGCGCATCCTCTGGCAAGTCAATGATGCCGTCGTGATTATCGGATATGTTGAGCTCCTTCTCAGAGCACATCATGCCATGGCTTTCGACGCCGCGGATATTGCCGACAGCCAGCGTGACATCAATGCCCGGCACATAAGTGCCCGGACGCGCCAGAGCGCCAACCAGACCAGCACGGGCATTCGGCGCTCCGCAGACAACCTGCACCGGCTTTCCATCACCTGTATCGACCATCAGCACCTTCAACCGATCAGCAGACGGATGCTTCTCGGCGGACACGACCTTGGCAATCACGAACGGCTTGTAGGCTGCACGATCATCGACATCCTCGACTTCGAGGCCGATCGCCGTCAAGCGCTCGCAGACCTCTTCTAACGAGGCATTGGTGTCCAGATGTTCCTTCAGCCAGGAGAGCGTGAATTTCATTTTACTGTCTCGTCTCAAACGATGGGCACAAGTGCCCTAATTTCCTCGATAGAGAGATCGGTCTTTTCAAAGCAATCCGCTCTCATGGACATACAAACATTTGCAACTAGCCGCCGCACTTCAGCGGCATCGCGATTAAAGCGATCATTGTTTGTGATCGCATAGAAGTTCGACAACTTACCAACAGCTTGGACAACGGTATCAGACCCAACGACCAGCAACTCCACTTCACTCTGATAAAGCCGCCGCCGAATTTCGTCGACACCTTGCGGACTATCCGACATTGCCATAAAGGAATTCAGATAGTTGCGGTAAGCTACCCTCCTTAACTCAAGCAAAGCGTGCTTTCTATCAACACGCTTGTTCCATGAATAAGCGAACACTCCAGCGAGAGCGGTCAATAGGGCAACAAGAAGAGGAATCCACGCTGCAATTTCCACAACTACACCCTAAGCCGCCTTTTCCGGCACCTTGGCTCCCGGTGCCTTCCAGCCAGCCAGCATGCCGCGAATGGAAAGATCCTCATCTACATCAGGCCAGTGGACACCAGCCAGCATGAGGTGGACGTTGTTTCGTTGCGCGGGCGTTGCATTCAGAAGACGCGGATACCACCACAAGGGAGTGGAGATCTGACGACCATCGGCAAGGCGCACGTGGACCTCATGCAAATCGCACCAAGCTTCAACCGGGCGTTCGGCTTCCGGATATGGATCATGCGAAATAGTCATTCCATGCCTCCAGCATCTCTTGCCTATGTTCTTCAACCACTTCCAGTATACGTGCAAGGTCTCTTTGACTAAAGCCCCCGGCCTCTGCCAAACGGATCTCCATCAACCAGACCTTGGCTTCGCCACCATTGCCTTCCACGTGAATGTGCGGCGGTTCATACTGGTCACCTGAGTAGAAATGGAAGCGAAAGCCGTATTTGCGCAGAACAGTCGGCATGGCCCTTACGTGCTCAAACCACCGAACAGCGTCGGCATGTCGAGCGGACGGAAGCCGTAATGGCTCATCCAGCGCACGTCCGCGTTGAAGAAGTCACGCAGATCCGGCATGCCGTATTTCAGCATGGCGATACGGTCGAGCCCCATGCCCCACGCAAAGCCCTGATACTCATCGGGATCGAGACCACCGGCGCGCAGGACATTCGGGTGAACCATGCCGCAGCCGAGAATTTCCATCCAGTCGGTCCCTTCGCCGAACTTGACGATCGGGCCGGACGAACGGTCACACTGGATATCCACCTCGAAGCTGGGTTCGGTGAAGGGGAAGAACGAGGGGCGAAAGCGCATGGTCACGCTGTCTACTTCAAAGAAGGCCTTGCAGAACTCTTCCAGGATCCAGCGCATGTTGCCGACATGGCTTTTCTTGTCGACGACCAGACCTTCCACCTGGTGGAACATGGGCGAATGAGTGGCATCGCTGTCCTGCCGGTAGGTCTTGCCGGGAATGATGATGCGGATCGGCGGCTTCTGGGCTTCCATGGTGCGCACCTGCACAGGCGAGGTGTGCGTGCGCAGAACCTTGCGCTCACCCTTCTCGTCCGTGGACAAAAAGAAGGTGTCGTGCATCTCGCGGGCCGGGTGACCCTCCGGGAAGTTCAGCGCCGTGAAATTGTAATAGTCGGTCTCGATATCCGGACCTTCCGCGATGGAGAAACCCATATCTGCAAAGATGGCAGTGATTTCATCGACGATCTGGCTGATCGGATGGATGCGGCCACGCTCGGCGGGCGAAGAGCGTACCGGCAGCGTCACATCCAGCGTCTCGGCTGCAAGCCGGGCATTGATGGCGGCGTCGCGCAGCACGGTCTTGCGCGCGTTCAACGCCTCCGTCACCTCGGTCTTCAAGGCATTGATGGCAGCACCTCGAGTCTGGCGCTCGTCTGGACTCATGGTGCCCAGTGTCTTCAGCAGTTCGGAGACGGAGCCTTTCTTGCCCAGCGCCGAAACGCGAACGCCTTCCAGGGTCGCCTCGTCGGACGCATCGTTGATTTCGGCCAGAAGCGAGGATTTCAGGTTTTCCAGATCGGACATGATGATTTCCGTTTGATGCCGGGCAGTGAGCAGACAGGTTCGGATCGCTGCTTGCGGCATGTGGTCGTAACGGTCAAATGAAAAACCCGCGCCAGCCCAAACCAGCGCGGGTTTCCCAAATCAATGAAGCTCGTGAAGCTTGGGAAGCGCTGGTTAACGAACCGCGCTTTCAAACTCGTTTGCCGTACCGGCATCCTTGAGGTAGGCGAGCGCCTTCTTGGAGGCTTCGACGAGAGCGCCGAATGCTGCCGGCTCATGGATTGCCATGTCCGACAGAACCTTGCGGTCCACTTCAATGCCAGCCTTGTTCAAGCCGTCGATGAAACGACCATAGGTCAGGCCGAATTCGCGGACAGCAGCATTGATACGCTGGATCCACAGAGCGCGGAAGTTGCGCTTCTTGACGCGACGGTCGCGCGTTGCGAACTGACGCGAACGATCGACAGCCGCCTTTGCGGCGCGGATGGTGTTCTTACGACGACCGTAGAAGCCCTTTGCGGCCTTCAGGGTCTTGGTGTGCTTTGCGCGTGAGGTTACGCCACGTTTTACGCGTGCCATGTCATGATCTCCTTAATGTTCCGAAAGCGAAATGGTCTCAGAGACCGTTTGGCAGGTAGTTCTTGATGACCTTCTTGCCGTCAGCTTCGGCCAGAACCATCGTACCGCGAGCATCGCGGATGAACTTGTTGGAACGCTTGATCATGCCGTGGCGCTTGCCAGCAGCAGCGGCGAGAACCTTACCCGTCGCAGTGACCTTGAACCGCTTCTTGGCGGACGATTTCGTCTTCATCTTGGGCATTTTGCTACTCCGTATTCTTGTATCGAAGCTGGCTGATGAGGCTGGCTTCAAGCTATTCAAAAACGGCCACGGCATGCCCTGCCGGACCGTTCGGACGCGCGCTTATACCGACAGACCGGTAAAAGCGCAATGGGGGTGAACAGAATTGCGTGCGCGGCTGGAAATGGGCCGGCACAGGATGGGAAGGCACCGATCAGCGCGGTGCCAGAACCATCATCATCTGGCGGCCTTCCAGCTTCGGCTCGGCTTCAACCTTGGCGATTGCCGCGGTATCTTCCTTGACCTGAAGAAGAAGTTTCATGCCGAGTTCCTGGTGCGCCATTTCGCGGCCACGGAAACGAAGCGTTACGCGAACCTTGTCGCCATCTTCGAAGAAGCGATTGATAGCCTTCATCTTCACCTCATAGTCGTGGGTGTCGATGTTCGGACGCATCTTGATTTCTTTGATTTCGACGATCTTCTGCTTCTTGCGCGCTTCGGCAGCCTTCTTCTGGTTGGCATACTTCAGCTTGCCGAGATCGAGGATCTTGCAGACCGGCGGCTCGGTGTTCGGAGAAATCTCGACGAGATCGAGACCTGCCTCCTCGGCCATTCTCAGCGCCTGGTCTGTCGGCACGATGCCAAGGTTTTGACCCTCTGCGTCGATCAGCTGGACGCGAGGAATGCGGATTTCCCGGTTAGAGCGCGGTCCGTCTTTGACAGGAGCGTCGGTCTTGAATGGTCTGCGAATGGTCGTATTCTCCTCGAATAATTAAAGGGTCGCAGCGGCGGCCCGTGCGCTCGTGGCGCAATGAAAGGGCAATTTCGTCAACGCTGCTCCGAAGTCAATAGCATAGTGTCGCCAATAAATCACCTAGTGCCGCGTTTTTACGAATCTGTTTTGTAGGCGCATCTGTTTGAAGGAGAATGAGCCATGAATCTGCCGGTCGCGCCCGAAAAAAGCACCCACATCACCGTAGGTGAGGGCGGACAAGCCCGGCAGATCGCGCTGGTTCACAGGCAGGGGCGCGCAGCCGATTCCCCCATGCTCGTCTGGCTCGGCGGCTACCGGTCAGACATGAGCGGCACGAAGGCTCTGGAAATGGAGCGGCTGGCGGAAGAGCTCGGCCTGCCGTCCTTGCGTTTCGACTATTCGGGCCATGGCGTTTCCGGAGGCGCGTTTCGCGACGGCACGATCTCGCGCTGGCTGGAGGAAGCGCTCGCCGTCATAAAGGCTCATCCGGCCAGAGACGTCATCCTTGTCGGATCCTCCATGGGCGGGTGGATTGCCTTGCGAGCGCTTCAGGAACTTCGCAAACAAAGCGAGATCGGGATAAAGGGCCTCGTCCTCATCGCTCCGGCGCCCGACTTCACGCATGACCTGATCGAGCCTGCGCTCAGCGAGACCGAACGCCAGTCGCTCCAGGAGCGCGGCTTTTTCGAAGAGCACTCTGAATACAGCTCGGAACCGAATATCTTTACGCGTGATCTGATGGAGGACGGCTTCAGCAACCGCGTTCTGACCGGCATCATCGAAACCGGCTGCCCGGTTCACATTCTGCAAGGCATGAAGGATGCGGATGTCCCATTCCAGCATGCTCTGAAGCTCGTGGAATTCCTGCCTGCTGATGACGTCGTCCTGACACTGATCCGCGACGGTGATCACCGCCTGTCGCGACCCCAAGATATCGAGCGTATGCGGGCAGCAATCATCGGACTGATCTGATTTCCAGCCGCAACATTAGATGTTTCTGAAATGAATCGATCTTAACCATAAATTACGAGCGAGCTTGTTAATCTTTCGTTCATAATTGACACCGCCCCCCAGACGATCTTAACGTTTCGTTAGGATTTGAAGGGACGGGTTCATGATGTATGCCCAGAAGGCACGGCAATTGGCCGTGATCCTCGCGACTGTGCTTGTGTCGGCTTCAGCGGCTGTTCCGGCACCACGCACATCTTCGGCACAAATGATCGTGGGTGGTATTACCTCCCAGCCGATCGGCCATTATGAATTCTGCCAGCGCCTGCCTGCCGAGTGCGATCAGCGTTTTGCATCGACTCCCGCCCCCAAGGTTACGGAGTATGGCTGGGAAATGATCCAGCAGATCAATTTCTCTGTGAACCATCGCATCGAAGCCCGCACGGACATGGAAGTCTATGGCCGCGAAGAATATTGGGCCTATCCGGTGACGGCTGGCGATTGTGAAGATTACGCGCTTCAGAAGCGCAAGGAACTGAAGGACAAGGGTTTCTCGCTCGCGGACCTCCTGATCACCGTCGTCCGCAAGCCTGATGGCGAAGGTCATGCGGTCCTGACCGTCCGTACATCAGAAGGTGACTTCGTGCTCGACAATCTTTCTGACGAGGTCAAGCTCTGGAGCGACACGCCCTACACGTTCCTCAAGCGCCAGGCGTCCTTCAACACGGGGCGCTGGGTATCGATCGAGGATGGCCGCGAAGTGGTCGTCGGCGCATTGCGCTGAGAAATTTCGCAATGAGCGTTTGAAGGCCGGGCGTTTGCTCGGCCTTTTTCGTTGAAGCGTCCGACCCGGCTGTACTTACGAATTGCCGATGAGGATACCGGCAGCGAGAACCAGCGAACCGCCAAAAACAACCTGGAAGACTGCACGCATGAACGGCGTTTCCATATATTTGTTCTGGATGAAGGCAATGGCCCAGAGTTCGATGAACACCACGATGGCGGCGACGATGGTAGCCGTCCAGAAATGCGGGATCAGGTAGGGAAGCGCATGACCCAGGCCACCAATGGTGGTCATGATGCCGCAGGCAAGGCCGCGCTTGAGCGGTGAGCCTCTGCCGGAAAGCTTTCCATCATCATGCGAGGCTTCTGTGAAACCCATGGAGATACCGGCACCAACCGAGGCCGAAAGACCAACAAGGAAGGTTTGCCAGGTATCCTGAGTGGCAAAGGCGGCTGCAAAGATGGGCGCCAGCGTCGAGACGGAGCCGTCCATCAACCCCGCGAGACCGGGCTGAACATAGGTCAGAATGAACTGCCGGCGTTCGCCCGCGGCTTCCTCATCGCGCACTTCATCAGGCGTATGTTTCTCGCCCAGCATGTGCGCAATATCGCTGTGCCCCTGTTCCGCAAGAGCAAGATCGCCGAGCAATTGCCGGGTGGAGGCATCGGTCACACGCTTTTGCGCTTCCACGTAAAAATTATAGGCCTGCTGCTCCATGAGTTCGGCCTGCGCGCGGATCGTCTCCAGCGAAAGATTCTTGACCAGCCAATCAGGCTTGCGCTGATAGAAACCCCGCACGTGCTCACGCCGGATCAGCGGGATCTCTTCGCCGAACCGCTGTCGGAACTGGTTGATCAACATGTTGCGGTGAGTTTGCTCGACCTCGGCCATATCCCGGAAGACTTTTGCCGAAGCCGGCGCATGTGCATGCAGAGCCCGGGCGTATGACAGATAGATGCGGGAATCCTCCTCTTCAGAGGAAATCGCAAGGGCGAGGATTTCCTCTTCGCTGAGGCTTTCGAACGGACGCCGGCCTGAGCCCCGGAACAAATCAAACATGGTAGCCACCTTCTTTAGAATTATTCTAATCTTAGTCTTGCCTGAGGAGAAAGCAAGATGCTGCGGTGCGACGTATGGTCTGCGGCATTACGACCATTGCCTGCAGAGGGAGCGAAAGGAACCATCGCGAGCGCACGGTACACGCGTAACTTCTGTCATTTCCAACTTGCGACATCAGCAACAAAATGTTTTAGCAGAGGCCGATGTGAGCGAGACTCACCTGCACTACTGATGTGAAGGCATTGATTTCATGAACCGCAGAGCATTCTTTCGCCAAGCTGGTACTGCCGGCATTGGCGCCGCCGCCGCAACCGCCCTGGCAGCCCCGGCAATCGCACAGGAAAATCCGGAAATCACCTGGCGCCTGACGTCCTCCTTCCCGAAGAGCCTGGACGTTCTGTTTGAAAGCGCGACGGAAATTGCCAAAAGCGTTTCCGAAGCAACAGGCGGGAAGTTCAAGATCCAGACCTATGCGGCGGGTGAAATCGTCCCTCCGCTTCAGGCAGCCGATGCAGTTTCTTCCGGAACGGTCGAGATGGCGCATACCTGCGCCTATTACTACGTCGGCAAGGACCCGACATTTGCGCTGGGCACCGCCATTCCCTTCGGCCTCAATGCGCGGCTGACGAATTCATGGTTCACGGTGGGTGGCGGCAACGACCTGCTCAACCAGTTTCTGGCCGGTCATAACCTCTATGCCCTTCCTGCTGGCAATACGGGCGCGCAGATGGGCGGCTGGTTCCGCAAGGAAATCAAGACCGTCGACGACCTGAAGGGTCTGAAGATGCGCATCGCAGGCCTGGCCGGTCAGGTTCTGACAAAGGTCGGCGTCACCCCACAGCAGATTGCTGGTGGCGATGTCTATGCCGCTCTGGAAAAGGGCACGATCGACGCGACGGAATTCGTCGGTCCTTATGACGATCACAAGCTCGGCTTCTATAAGGTTGCGAAGTACTACTACTATCCGGCCTTCTGGGAAGGCGGCCCGACGGTTCATGCCTTCTTCAACCGCGAGAAGTTCAATGCGCTGCCGAAGAGCTATCAGCGTATTCTGACGGACGCTTGCGCACGCGTGAACGCACTGATGCTGGAGCGGTACGACGCGCTGAACGCCAAGGCACTGCGCGAACTGGTGGCTCAGGGCGCCATCCTGAAGCCCTTCAGCCAGGACATCATGGACGTCTGCTACAAGGCCGCACAGGAAACCTATGCGGAAATCTCGGCAAAGAACGAGAACTTCAAGAAGATCTACGACAGCCAGCAGGCCTTCAAAAAGGATGGCTATCTCTGGATGCAGATCGCAGACTACAGCTTTGATACATTCATGATGATGCAGCAGCGCAAGGGCACGCTGTAATCTTCACATGAAAAAGAACGCGGCGAGGCGTCGCCGCGTTCTTCTGAGAGGAATTCGATCAAGGATCAGTTGGATCCGTCATTCGGGCGTGCCTTGCCGCCTGAGTGGAGCTTGGTCGTGACGGTTTTGCCATCCGGCTCCTGTCCGTAGTAGGTTCCGCCCAAATGCCCACCGGCACTTGTATTGGCGACCTGCGCCTTTGCGCGTTCCTGCATTGCTTTCACATCGCTTTTCGACATTTTCGTCTCCATTGTTCGATGGGTTGCGAGGGAAAAACGATCGCCGTTGCGAGATGTTCCGACATTCTCACGAGGGACAAGAACGTGATCTTGGACGACCTCGAACAGGTTCAAGGTCGCGTATGATCAGGCAGATCGGGAATTTCGGTTCGTCTCGAAACCGAAAGGCTCCACCATGAAACATCTTCTCTCGCTTGCCGCACTTATTGCCGGCAGCATCGTCCCGTTCGTAGCCTCAGCCGAAACCAGCATCGGCTGGACCACCATCTCCATACCCTCACCCCAGCGCGGCAAGCCTTTGTCCGTCGATGTCTGGTATCCGTCGGATGCCAGGGCGCCGGAGACCCTGGTCGGCGACAACCGCATCTTCACCGGCGCGCCCGCAAAGCCGGATGCTGCCATCAATCCCGGCAAATACCCACTCATCCTGCTGTCACACGGTTCCGGCTCCCGCGCCCAAGGCATGACATGGATTGCCGCACGTCTGGCTGAAAAAGGCTTTATCGTAGCCGGACCGGATCACCCCGGCACGACCAGCGGTGATTCCACGCCCATCGCCACACCCCGTATCTGGGAGCGAACCCAGGATCTCTCCAACATCATCACCTGGATGACCGGCGATGCGAAATGGGCACCGTCCGTCCAGGCGTCGAAGATCGGCGTGCTTGGCTTCTCCCTTGGCGGCAGCACGGCGCTGGAAATCATTGGCGCGCGGGCCGATCTCAATGCCTATGCCGACTACTGCGATCGCTATAGCATGATGATGGATTGCCAGTGGTTTGCGGGCGGCTTCGGTTTCGTCGATGGCAAGCGCGTTGCCTCGCCGGTCGTCAAACTGCGCGAGTTCGACAAGCGGTTCGAGCAATCGAATCATGATCCACGCATAACCTCCGCCGTCATTGTCGATCCCGGTCTAGCGCAGGCCTTCAAGCCGGAGAGCCTGAAACAGATCAAGGCCAAGGCAACCATCATCAATCTGGGCAGCGGTGATACGTTACCCGCAGCGGTGGATGCGGCGAGAATCGTCGCCCAGATGCCGGGCGCGGCCTATCATCAGATTGCCGGCGCCAACCACTTCAGCTTCCTGCCGGTGTGCAAGGCGGGGGCGCAGGATTTCCTCTCCGAAGCCGGTGACGTTGATCCGATTTGCGATGGCAAGGGCTTGCGCGAGCGCGCCGAGGTTCACATGGATGCAACGAAATTGATTGTCGACGCGTTCGAAAAAGCAATGAACTAGGCGATGCGCTTGTAGAAGAAGGTCGAATCGCAAAAGCCGCCTTGCGGCCAGAGCGCGTAATCGGGAATGACGCCAACACGTTGCCAGCCGAAGCGGGGGTAGATCGCCTCCGCTTCACTGCCAGTTGCCGTATCGAGAACGAGAATCGTGCGGCCAAGGCGCGCAGCCTCCTTCTCGACCGTCTCCATCAGTTTGCGGGAAAGGCCAAGCCCGCGGGCCGACCGATGGACGAGAAGCTTCATGAGGTCGCCGCGATGCGGCTGGTTGGGCTTCTGAGCAAGCCCGACCTGAACCGTCCCGACGACCCTTCCCTCATGCTCCGCCACCGCGATCACGGCATGTCCAGCCGCGACAGACTTTTGCACATCCAGCCAATAGGAACGCGCATCTTCAGGCGCAAAAGGCTGCATGAAGCCGAGCGACGCGCCACCGTTGACGCAATCGGCAAGCACCTCACAGAGATCATCGATACGAGGCGTCAGGTCTTCAGCCGCCAGTACATGAATTGTCGTCATATCGAATACCTTTGTCAGCGCCTTCCGCAGTCCAGAATGACAGCGTAACGAGCGGGTTTGTCGGAAGGGTTGTGAAATTCGAAGGCGTCGCCGATATGCATGTAGAGGCAATCGCCGGGCTGCATTTCATAGGTCTGGTCCGGCAGCACCATGTTCAACCGCCCCTCGAACAGCCACACATGCTGGGTCATCTCTCGGCTTTCCTCGCGTGGCGGGAACGACACCCGCGCGCCGGCCGGAAACTCGACCTCGACGATATCGACAGCCGATGCGGTTCCCGGTGGAGAAACCGAACGTCGCAGGTAGCCGGTGACCGGGTCGCGCCATAGTCTTTGATCGTCGTGACGGACAAAAGGGTCAGACGCCGGACCATCCGGCGCAAAGAAATGAGACAGGCTCAAACCAAGCGATTCGCATAGCCGCGCCAGAAGCGAGGCGGTGGGGCTGACCTCCCCTCGTTCGATGCGTGAGATCATGGCTCGGCTGACGCCGGACGCTTTTGCCAGTTCGTCCAGCGTCAGGCCTTCACGTTGCCGCAGGATTTTCAGTCGGCTTCCCGTGGCTTCTGCGAATTGTTGCTGTGCGTCACTCATGGAGCAACGCTACAATTCCACTATAATAGAATAAAGAGGCCTTATATGCGAATTTTTATTTTGCGACCTGCGCGATCCAGTCGTTGAGATTGTAGTAGTTGGTGACGCGGGACACTTTACCGTCGCGAAGTTCGAAGAAGGCTCCCGCGGGCAATGTGTACGTTTGACCATTGGCCTCCGGCAGCCCTTCATCGGTTGCAAGGTACTGCCCATTCACTATGAA
This sequence comes from Affinirhizobium lemnae, assembly GCF_022968395.1. Classification (GTDB taxonomy): domain Bacteria; phylum Pseudomonadota; class Alphaproteobacteria; order Rhizobiales; family Rhizobiaceae; genus Neorhizobium; species Neorhizobium lemnae. Next base: position 141,360 of record NZ_JALJQZ010000008.1, on the reverse strand, counting down.
TTCTGCTGCCGCACGGGTTCCTGCTTCGCTCGCCATGATCATCATGTCCGTCAGCGTTTCCTTGTAGCAGCGGTTCATGTGCTCCATGAAAGTCGCAAAGGCCGCCTTTCCTTCCTGCCGCTCATCCTGGTTGATGTCGTGCACCACGTCATCTGTCAGAAGGCTCAGGAAGGCGTCCATATCCTGCGCGTTGAAGGCATCGTAATAGGCGCGGATGATGTCGCTGGCGCTCATGCGGAATTTCCCTTTTTCTGGCAGCTTCAAATGATCTTGGCGCAAGGCTATAACGCGCCGATCAGGAACAGAACATAGTCTATGGCTCTCATCGTCAAATCCTTTTCCGGCAGCGACGCCACCCCCTTCTTTGACGACCTCGCCCGGTTGCGCATCACTGTCTTTCGCGAATTTCCCTATCTCTATGACGGTGACGCGACTTATGAGCAGGCCTATCTTGCGACCTATGCCCGCTCTGAAGGCTCCGTTTTTGTGCTTGCTTTCGATGATGATGCTGTCGTTGGTGCGGCGACCGCAACACCGATGGCGACAGAGACCGATGAGGTGAAGGCGCCATTTCTCGCGAGCGGTCGTGATCCGCGCGATTTCCTCTATTTCGGCGAAAGCGTACTGCTGCCCACCTATCGCGGACAGGGCATCGGCCTTGCCTTCTTCGAAGGACGAGAAAGACAGGCCAGAACGCTTGGGCTCTCGCATTGCACCTTCTGTGCGGTGGAACGTCCGGCAGATCACCCGCGCCGACCGCAGGATTACGTGCCGCTGAACAGCTTCTGGCAGAAGCGCGGCTATACGCATCACCCGGAGCTTCGCACGACATTCTCATGGCGCGATCTGGACGAAGACCGAGAAAGCCCGAAGCCCCTCTCCTTCTGGATCAAGAGTATGCCCGCATGACCATCACGCTTGCCGCCTGCCAGTATAAGATCGATCTCATCGAAAGCTGGGATGCCTACGTCGCCCATCTCAGCGCGCTTGTCGAAGAGGCTGTCTCGCAAGGTGCGCAACTGCTTCTATTGCCGGAATATGCCGGTCTTGTGCTGACCGGCCTGCTGCCCGAAGCCGAACGCTGCGATCTGCATCAGTCGATTGCGGGCATCCAGACCCACGTTCCAGACTGGATGCAGCTGTGTGAAGATCTGGCCCGCAAGCATCGGATTGTCTTCCAACCGGGAACCATGCCGGTTCTTGATGCGGATGGACAATATCGCAATCGCGCCCCGCTCTTCGGCCCTGAAGGCTTGCTCGGCCATCAGGACAAGCAGATCATGACACGCTTCGAGCGCGAGAAATGGAATATTGCAAGGAGCCTTGAAGGTCTGAGAGCTTTCGATACACCACTTGGTCGCGTCGGCATCCTGATCTGCTACGACAATGAATTTCCCATGCTTGGTCGAAGGCTGGCGGAACTCGGCGTTGAGCTTGTCCTTGCCCCCTCCTGCACGGATACGCTGGCCGGAAGCTTTCGTGTTCGCATCGGTGCGCAGGCGCGTGCGCTGGAAAGTCAGTATGCCGTGCTATCAGCCCCTACCGCGGGCAATGCGCCGTGGTCTCCGGCGCTCGATGAAAACAAGGGACGGGCCGCGCTCTATGTTCCATCAGATTATGGCATGCCGCCCTCTGGAATCTTTGCCGAAAGCCAAAGCGACGATGTTGAGGAAAGCCACTGGCTCATCACGCAGATCGATCTGACGCAGGTTGCGCGGCTCAGGACGGAAGGTCAGGTGGCGACGCGGCGCGACTGGGCCGAGCAGTTCTCGTAAGCTGGTCAGTAAAAACGCCTTGTTTTCTGGCTTTTGAATCAATTTCCCGCTTTGCGATGATACGGCTCGCTGCTATATGCGCCAGCCATGAGCACCGATCGCACGCCCCTTGACCATATCCGCAATTTTTCCATCGTCGCCCATATCGACCATGGCAAATCGACGCTGGCCGACCGCCTGATTCAATCCACGGGCGGCCTTGCCGAACGTGAGATGTCGGAACAGGTGCTTGATTCCATGGATATCGAGCGTGAGCGCGGCATCACGATCAAGGCGCAGACTGTCCGCCTTCACTACAAGGCGAACAATGGCGAAACCTATGTCCTCAACCTGATCGACACGCCCGGCCACGTGGACTTCGCCTACGAAGTCTCCCGTTCGCTATCGGCCTGCGAAGGTTCGCTTCTGGTCGTCGACGCCTCCCAGGGCGTGGAAGCCCAGACTCTCGCCAACGTCTATCAGGCGATTGACAACAATCATGAACTGGTGACCGTTCTCAACAAGATCGACCTGCCAGCCGCCGAGCCGGATCGCATCAAGGACCAGATCGAGGAAGTCATCGGCATCGACGCATCCGATGCAGTTCTGATTTCCGCCAAGACCGGCCTTGGCATTCCCGATGTCCTGGAGGCCATCGTCAACAAGCTGCCAGCGCCAAAGAGCGAAGGCGGCGAGAAGGCTCCCCTGAAGGCGCTGCTGGTCGACAGCTGGTACGATACCTATCTCGGCGTCATGGTCCTCGTGCGCATCATCGATGGCGTGCTGACCAAGGGCCAGCAGATCCGCATGATGGGCACCGGCGCAAAATACGGCGTCGAGCGCGTGGGCGTTCTGACCCCGAAGATGGTCAATGTGGATAGCCTCGGCCCCGGCGAGATCGGTTTCATCACCGCCTCCATCAAGGAAGTGGCCGATACGCGCGTTGGCGATACCATTACCGACGACAAGCGCCCGACCGAAAAGGCGCTGCCGGGCTTCAAACCTGCTCAGCCGGTGGTGTTCTGCGGTCTCTTCCCGGTCGATGCCGCGGACTTCGAAGACCTGCGCGCTGCCATGGGCAAGCTGCGCCTGAACGACGCATCCTTCTCTTTTGAAATGGAAAGCTCTGCCGCTCTCGGCTTCGGCTTCCGTTGCGGCTTCCTGGGTCTGCTTCACCTCGAAATCATTCAGGAGCGCCTGGAGCGCGAGTTCAACCTCGATCTCGTCGCAACCGCGCCTTCGGTCGTCTACCAGATGACGCTGACGGACGGTTCCGAGAAGGAACTGCATAACCCGGCGGATATGCCGGATGTGGTCAAGATCGACGAGATCCGCGAACCCTGGATCAAGGCAACAATTCTGACGCCGGACGAATATCTCGGTTCCGTTTTGAAGCTCTGCCAGGATCGCCGCGGCATCCAGACCGAACTGACCTATGTCGGCACGCGCGCCATGGTAACCTATGAGCTGCCTTTGAACGAAGTCGTGTTCGATTTCTACGATCGCCTGAAGTCGATCTCGAAGGGCTATGCCTCGTTCGACTACCAGATCACCGATTATCGTGCGGGCGATCTCGTCAAGATGTCGATCCTCGTCAACGGCGATCCGGTCGACGCGCTCTCCATGCTGGTTCACCGCTCGGCAGCGGATCGTCGCGGTCGCGGCATGTGCGAGAAGCTGAAGGAACTCATTCCGCCGCACATGTTCCAGATCCCGATCCAGGCCGCATTGGGCGGCAAGGTTATTGCCCGCGAAACGGTTCGCGCCCTGCGCAAGGACGTAACGGCCAAGTGCTACGGTGGCGATGCCACCCGCAAGCGAAAACTTCTGGAAAAGCAGAAGGAAGGCAAGAAGCGCATGCGTCATTTCGGCAAGGTGGAAATCCCGCAGGAAGCCTTCATCGCGGCCTTGAAGATGAATGACGAGTAAAGACAATCCAGACATCGCCTAAGCGAAGGCCTCCCAATCACCATGTTTGGGGGGCCTTTTTCGTTATGCATTGCGCCACCTCGCCTGCAATTCCCCATTTGTTCTTATGCAAACTAACTTTACATAAGAAAAGCATGGATTGACACAATACGGTCGACGGATGCATTATGCATTCAAAGGAGATGGCCATGACCGATTCTGTTGAGACACTATCTGCGATTAAGGGCGTCAGGGACAGCATTCGCCGCAAACTCCAGTCAAATCCGGATTTCATTGCACTAATTGCTTTGGACAAAGTCATTGCGGAGATTGAAGGTACATCGAAGGCAGATGCCAACCACTTGAGAAGCTCCGCTACGCTATCTATACCGAGATCTCTGACGCAGCCAGAAGCAGCTGCGAAGCTGCTGGAGCAACATGGGCCGCTTACAACAGCTGACATACTCGCACGAATTGGGTCTTTTGGCGTTACCGTTTCCGGAAACGACCCGGCGGTTAACCTATCTTCGTCTCTTTCAAAGTCAGGGCAGTTCCAGTCCATTCGCATGAATGGCGCCTCCCATTGGTGGTTCAAAGATCGAGAACTACCAGTGCAATCCGCGTTTGACCCGAGTGCGGATGAATTCAAAGATGTCTGGGGATGAGGGAAATCAGGATGAAAAACATAATACCAATAGCCAATCGCACCCCTGAGCACCGTCGCGGTTGGCTGTAACAAAAAGGGCCACAAAACAGGAAGGCTGGTACCCCGACCTGAGATGTGACCCGTGGTGTCAGCGGACAAGCCCAAATCCGTTGGACGGAGTAACTGGGAGTGCCGATATCTGAACCGTTTGCTTATTCAGAATCGCATTTCCCAGTCTCCGTTTCAAGAGGGCATTATGTCGTAAAAGGAGGTCATGATGACCAACGACAATATGCCGAGCTACGCGCTCACCTTCGATGACGCCGTCCAGATCTGGCTTCGCCATTGGACCGGCGAGTTTCAGAACCGGATTGCGGCCAGTTTCGATGTCAATCCGGGCCGTGTGAACGAAGTTCTCAAGGAACGGAAGTTCATCGGCAGCCGTGACGCGGCTCTTCAGAAACGCACAGCATGACGAAGCGAGGTCGCTGCGAAAGCGGCGGCCTTCCTCCTCACGAGCGAGAAAAGGATTTTGGAAATGACCAAACGCAATCAACACGTCGTCCCGCATCCCAATGGCTGGGCGGTCAAGGGTGCAGGCTCCGAGCGGGCCACTAAGGTCGTCGAAACCCAGCGCGAAGCGATCGGCATTGCCCGTGGCATCGCGCAAAACCAGCAGTCGGAAATGCTGATCCACCGAGAAAACGGTCGCATTCGCGAGCGCAACTCTTATGGCAATGATCCCCATCCACCAAAGGGATGACAGTTTTGCCGGGGGTGGTTATCTGCCCTCGGCTTCCTTTCATCAGTTATCTGAATACCGGGCTTTTCATCGCCGCTTTTCTACGACATACTCCTCTCCTGAACCTGGACGGGATGTTTTCCTATGGTGCAATCGGCGCGCAAAGAAGGTGATATTCCGATCGATCGTCGCCTTCTAGCAGAAGCGCACGATCTTAAGCTTGATGTCACCCGCGCCACCGAAGACGGCATCGCGCGCGCAATTCGCGCTGAGAAGGAACGGCTTTGGCGCATTGAAAATGCCGAGGCCATTGCCGCATCGAACGATTACCTTGAAAGGCATGGACTGCCGCTGGCCAAATATCGGCTGTTTTAATGGCTCGGTTCTTGGTTCATCAGTTTGGAACTGACGGTGCTCTGGCGCTTGATCTTCAGGCGAATATCTTCGACGGTTTAAACACGCGCGTTATGGCACCGCTCGTTCACCATGCAGATGTTGCTCGACTGATACCGAGGCTTAACCCGCGCTTTGAGATTGGCGGAGACGTTTACGTCCTGATGACCCAGTTCATTGCTGCCGTTCCGCTAAAGGATCTGGGTGAGCGCCTCATCGATTTGTCTCATCGATCAGACGATATTACTGCGGCGACCGATTTTCTGTTTCAGGGCTTTTAAGCATGAAAGGACCCCATGGCCGAAGCCACGGGGTCACAATTTCTAGCCATTATCGTTTGATTACCGCGCCGGTGTCATGCCCTGAAAGGCAGACGCCTGTTCAAGCTGCTCGCGCGTGACGTTCAGGACTATCCTCTGTGGAAGACCATCCGCGCCAATCTTGGCTGTATCGGGTGTAGCCTTGGAGTTCGCGTCGGCCGCCATCTGGCTGTTGCCAGTCGCAGGGGCTGCGGGGGTGGTGGTGGAGGAAGTTGTTTCACCAGAAACGGCCGGTGTCTGGTCAGCAGCCTTGTTAGCCTGATCCTGCGTCATGCCGGGGCCAAGCTGTAATGCGCTCATATCGACCGCTACATCCTTCTGGTTGATCCCGAGGAAACCGCCGACACCGACGATCACTGCATTGACGCTTCCATCCTGGCTGACGAGTACATCGCTGATCTCGCCAATGCTTTCACCACCCGTGGTGTAGACCGACTTTCCCTCAAGATCGCTGACACGCCAAGCACCGTACCCCGGTACGGTGATAAAAGGGCCTTCCGTGGTAGCGTGAGTGCTGCGGGGCGCATCAGCCATGCCGCCATGCGCATTGTTCTGGTTCGTTGCCTGCCCTTGCTCAGGGGTGATTGGCGCCGTCGTCTGCGCTTGCGCCATCGCAGACAGTGGCAACGCGACCGCGACCGCGAGGGCTGCGAAACAGGTTTTCGTATGATTGGTCATGGGTGCCTCCTGTATGCTTCAAGACAGCAAAACAGAAGGGATACCGACTTGTTCCATTCCAGAATCACAAGTCGACGGGAAGAGCCGACGAATCCGAGAAGGACCGTCTCAGGCCGTTGCGACGGTCGTATCGTCGATTGAAGCCTCGGCTGCATTCTTCTGGATCGACTCGATCGCCTTCATCGCGGAAGCCTTGGCCTTATAGCCTTCCGAGGCAAACATGGTCTCACCATTGGTTGCCTTGTAGCGAAAACGGAATTCGCCAGCCTTGTCCTTGTACAGTTCGAACTTTGCCATGCTACGTCCTCCACAGTCTATGAGTACCTACGAATTCTATTAACTGGTCGAGAGACCTTCAAGCTTCTTCTTGAGCATGAGCGATTTCCCCTCCTATGGCCGAACATGTCTATGATGCATAAGATATTCACCATCATCAGGGAGGTTGTGCCGAGACAATGAATGAGAAACCCCGAATCGCAATCCGCTACTGCACCCAATGCAACTGGTTGCTCAGATCTGCATGGATGGCGCAGGAACTTCTCCAAACTTTCAGTGATAGCATCGCAGAGGTGGCGCTGATCCCCGGAACCGGCGGCGTGTTCGATATCCGGGTCAATGACGACCTCATCTGGGAACGCGTCAAAGATGGCGGTTTTCCAGGCCCGAAGGATCTTAAACAGCGTGTTCGGAACAACATAGAACCGGGACGGGATCTCGGCCACGTTGACCGAACTACGAATAAAAACAATGTGGATAGCGGCTCCGCCAGTTGACCTTTGCTGGCGTTTTTGACGGCCTCCGTGCGTCGCACAAATTAATTTCGCATCAGGCACAGAAAGTTCAAAAACGCCGTTGACAGTGGCGGCTCAGACCAGTACATCGCTCCTCGTCGCCCAGATGGCGGAATTGGTAGACGCGCCAGCTTCAGGTGCTGGTACTCGCAAGGGTGTGGAGGTTCGAGTCCTCTTCTGGGCACCAAATTCCGGTTTTAGTTGATCCGATGTGATCCTAGAACAACTCAAAAAGCCCGGTTCGCCGGGCTTTTTCGTTGCCCGACGTCCAGAGACGTCCCGTTGCATCCGAAAGTTTTGTTGGTAGCATCGTTGGTACATGGCCTGTCATGCCAACAAGGCCGGGCCACTTACCAACACAAGTTTCGCTAGGTACCAACATGGCACTGACGGATACGGCACTGAAGGCGCTGAAACCATCACCGAAAACCAACAAAGCATAGCGATGGCGGCGGTCTTCATGTTCTGGTGACGGCGCAAGGTTCCAAGCTGTGGCGTCTGTCTTATCGCTTTGATGGAAAGCAGCAGACCTTGGCACTCGGTGCATATCCGGCTGTATCTCTTGCCGACGCCCGACGTCAGCGGGATGGCGTTAAAGCTCTTTTGGCTAAGGGCATAAATCCGGCGCAACATGCAAAGCTGGAGCGGATCGCAAAACAGACCAGCAATGCCGTAACTTTTAAGGTGGTGGCGGAAGAGTACCTTAGAAAAATAGCGAAGGAGGGAAGAGCCGAAACCACCCGGAATAAGAAGGAGTGGCTGCTGGGTCTTGCAATGCCGGATATCGGCTCGAGACCCATTTCTGAAATTACCGCTGCCGAAATCCTTGTCCCGCTACGGAAGATTGAAGACAAAGGAAACTACGAAACGGCGCGTCGTGTACGATCTACGATCGGCCAAATCTTCCGTTACGCCATATCGACGGCGCGCACCGACAATGATCCGACATTTGGCCTGAAGGGCGCTTTAACGGCACCGGTTGTCTCGCATCGCGCAGCGATTACCAACCAAAGGGCATTCGGCGGGCTGCTTCGCGCGATATGGGCCTATGAAGGCATGCCGGAAACGCGCATTGCGTTGCAATTGATGGCGCTCCTGTATCCAAGGCCGGGAGAACTTCGCCAAGCGGAATGGAGCGAGATAGATTTTGAAAAGGCAATTTGGACGATACCGGCCTCCCGCATGAAGATGCGCCGCGAGCACCGCAAACCGCTTAGCCCGCACGTCATAGCGATCCTAGAAGAACTGCGCATGCTCACTGACCAAGGAAAGCTGCTATTTCCTGCCGTTACTTCCCCGAAGCGCACCATGAGTGAAAACACGATGAACAGCGCTCTTCGCCGCATGGGCTTCTCGCAAGATGAAGCAACGTCCCATGGGTTTCGAGCAAGCGCCTCATCGCTGCTAAATGAAAGCGGCAAATGGTCAGCGGATGCGATTGAAGCGGAATTGGCGCATGTGGGGGCAGACGAGGTGCGCAGAGCCTATCACCGGGCACTCTATTGGGAAGAGCGGGTGAAAATGGCCGACTGGTGGGCACAAGAAACGCATCGTTTACGGGAAACCTTGGGATAAAGCCCGGCCTGCAATCCCACGACTCGTTTGAGATCAAATCTTCGTCGATAGTGCAGCAAGCCAAGATTGAGGACTTGCAGCATGTACGTTCAGTTGCCGCAATGGGAAACCGACCCTATCGGATTTGTTATCGATCGGCTTTTTCCTGATCAACGTGTTTTCGCGAACAAAGACTATTGGGAAAAGTATCCAGAGCACCGAATTAGCGAGATGAGCAATCCCCGTTGCAATGATCACTTCAGCAAGGATGCAAAGACATGAGAAAGCACCACCCGAAAAATGAGCGGATCAAGCGTCGCTATTTTGACTATCTGAAGGAAGCCAAAAGGATGGACGCCAGCAGTATTGACCAGATTGCCGCATCGATCGCCGCTTTCGAGCAATGGTCAAACTATCGCGATTTTGCCAGCTTTCATATCGAGCTTGCCAAAGGCTTCAAGGCGCACTTGATCAAACAGCGCAACATAAAGACTGGGAAAGAGCTTTCGAAAGCAACGATCCATTCACACTTGATGGCGCTGAAGGCTTTCGTTTTCTGGCTGGCCGGACAATCGGGTTACAAGTCTCGAATTTCCTATGCCGATGCCGATTACTTCAACCCAAGCGCCAATGACAGCCGCATAGCAACCGCGCGACGTGAACAGAAGGTGCCAACGGTCGAACAGGTCAAGCATGTGCTTTCATGCATGCCGCATAGCAGCGATATCGAGAAGCGCGACCGGGCAATCATTGCATTTACACTACTGACCGGCGCGCGTGACGATGCGGTTGCTTCGTTTCGAATGAAGCATATCGATCTTGCCGCACGCAGCGTGCTTCAGGATGCAAGGGAGGTGAGAACCAAGGGCCGCAAGACATTCAGCACCTTCTTCTTTCCGGTAGGCGAAGAGGTGGAAGCGATGGTTCGCGAATGGGTGCATCACCTGAAATGCACACTTTTGTTTGGGCCGGATGATCCGCTGTTTCCAGCAACCAAGGTTGAATTGACCAATGCGGGCCTTTTCGGTGCTTCAGGGCTTTCGCGGCATAACTGGAAAAACGCTTCCGCAATCCGCAATCCGCCGCATCTTCAAAACTGCTTTCGAGGCAGCGGGGCTTGCCTATGCCAATCCCCACAGCTTGCGCAATACCGTTGCTTTGCTTGGTGAACAGCGCTGCCGGACACCGGAAGAATTCAAAGCGTGGAGCCAGAACCTGGGCCATGAACAGGTGCTGACAACCTTTACCAGCTATGGAACGGTGGCCACCAATCGGCAGGCGGAAATTCTAATATCGCTGTGGAAGCCGCGCGCAGACACGCCAATGTCAGATGATGCAATGTCCGCAATCGCCGCGATCTTGGAACGGGAGCGCAAGAAGGCGTGACAGGGTGAAAGCGGATGAGTACAAGGCATGTCAGCGAACCAATGATAGATTGCAGGACTGCCCATGCCCACACTCGACTGGATCGGCAAAAAGGCCGTGGTGAACCATCATCGGGAGGTTCCCTATAGGCTGATCCATTGCGACAAGGACAAGAGCCATGGTGACCCGGATGCAGGCAATCTCTTGGTTCAAGGCGATAATCTGGAAGCGCTGAAAGCGCTCTTGCCCTACTACGCGGGCAAGGTGAAGTGCATCTATATCGACCCGCCCTATAACACCGGCAATGAAAGCTGGGTCTATAATGACAACGTCAACTCACCGGAAATCCGCGCCTGGCTTGGCAGCGTGGTAGGCAAGGAAGCGGAAGACCTGTCCCGTCACGACAAGTGGTTGTGCATGATGTACCCGCGCTTGCGGTTGCTGAAGGAGTTTTTGAGCGAAGATGGATCAATCTGGATTTCGATTGATGACAATGAATTCCATTCACTAAGATCACTCTGCGACGAGATATTTGGTCGTAAAAATTTCGTTGCTACAATAGTTTGGCATAAAATGGATAGCCCGAAAAATAGTGCGATCCATTTGAGCGAGGATCATGAATACATCGCTTTATACGCCAAAGATGCAGACATTTGGCGACCCAATCCGTTACCTCGAACCGCTGAAATGGTAGCCCGCTACAAGAACCCTGATAATGATCCCCGTGGCCCTTGGTTATTGAGCGATCTTGCTGCGCGAAATTTTTACTCTGAAGGACGTTACTCAATTGAGACACCTTCTGGCAAGATCATAGCCGGGCCACCAGCTGGCAGCTTTTGGCGCATTAGCAGGAGCAAATTTCACGACTTGGACAGGGACAACAGAATTTGGTGGGGTACCAGCGGCTCCAATAGGCCAGGCATCAAGAGGTTTCTGTCTGAAGTAAAAGACGGAGTAGTTCCCCAAACTTACTGGCATTGGAAAGATGTTGGAAGCACTCGGCACTCCAAGCAAGAACTTAGTAAATTACTAGGAGCTAGCGCATCCGAGGATTTATTCGTCACGCCTAAGCCAAGTCGGCTGATCCAGAGAATACTCCAGATCGCGACGGATGCCGACTCAATCGTTCTGGACTCATTCGCGGGAAGTGGAACAACTGGTCAGAGCGTTTACCAGGCCAATAGAGAGGATAATGGTAATCGTAAGTTTATCTTGGCAGAGATCGACGAGACCGTGATACGCACCGCGACGTCAAAACGCCTGATCGCGGGGTCAAGTCAAACTGATACTTCGCAAATGCAAATAGGTTTTGCGCCCGAGAATTCCGGCTTCCGCTTCTGCACCCTTGGCGAACCGCTGTTCGATGCGGATGGCAATGTTTCGCCTGCCGTCACCTTTCCCGATCTTGCAGCCCATGTGTTCTTCTGTGAAACCGGCTCGCCAATCCCCAAGCGCGCCGATGGGTCTTCGGCCCTGATCGGCACCTTCCAGAACCGGGCGGTCTATCTCCTGCATTCGGCGGAAGCTGTGGGCCTTGCCCGCGAACAGGCGGGCAATGTGCTGACCGGCACAATTCTGGAAAGCCTTCCGCTGCCATCGCCTGATTTTACCGGCGCGCGCATTGTCTATGCGGAAGGCTGCACGGTGCCGGATGATCGGCTATCGGCCATTGGCGTCACCTTCAAGCAGATCCCCTATCAGATCGAGGGGATTTGAAGCGATGGGGGAACCTTCGTCCGAAATCCTGTTGTATCAAGCGGAAACCGGAGAAACGCGCATAGAGGTGCGGTTGCTGGATGAAACTGTCTGGCTGACACAGGCCCAGATGGCCGAACTCTTCGACCGGGACGTTCGCACCATTAACGAGCATATCGGCAACATCTATGATGAGGGTGAATGTGAGGAAGCGGCAACTCTCCGGAAATTCCGGATAGTTCGAATGGAGGGCAATCGCGAGGTTTCCCGCGAGGTTGCTCACTACAATCTGGACGTCATCATTTCGGTTGGTTACCGGGCAAAATCCCATCGTGGCGTGCAGTTCCGCCGCTGGGCAACGCAGCGCCTGAAGGAATACATCATCAAGGGCTTCGTCATGGATGACGAGCGGCTGAAGCTGGCCCGGCATGATTATTTCGATGAACTGGTGCGGCGCGTCCGGGCCATTCGCGTGTCGGAACGACGCTTCTATCAGAAGATCACCGATATTTACGCCACCAGCATTGATTACGACCCCAAGAACCCGATGACGCAACAGTTCTTTGCGACGGTGCAGAACAAGTTTCATTTCGCCATTCACGGCATGACGGCACCGGAAGTGATCAAATCTCGCGCCGATGCCAGCAAGCCTATGATGGGCATGACCTCCTTCAAGGGCGATAGCCCACGACCGGAAGATGCGACGGTGGCGCTGAACTATCTCACAGAAGACGAATTGCTTTCCATGGAACGCATTGTGGATCAGTACCTGTCCTTTGCGGAAGAACAAGCCGCGCGGCGCAAACCAATGGCCATGGCAGACTGGATTACCAAACTGCACGGTTTTCTGGAGCTGAACGACCGTGATGTTCTAACCAATAGCGGCAAGGTGAGCCGTAAGGATGCCGATGCCAAGGCTTTGGCCGAATTCGAAAAATACAGGATCGAACAGGATCGGATTTATGTGAGCGATTTCGACCGCTCGACCCGCGAACTCCTGAAGTCCAAGCGGGAGGAAAAGCCATGAGCCTTCCGGTCTTTTCACTCAAGAACTATCAGCTCAAGACGCTCGCCAGCCTTCGCCGCTTTCTGGAAAAGACGGTGGAGCTGAACGATGCGGACACGGCTTTCTACGCAATCACCAAACGGCCATTCGTGGCACCGCCGGGCTTGCCCGGCCTGCCCTATGTGTGCCTACGTGTGCCGACCGGCGGGGGTAAAACCATTCTTGCCGCACATAGCATTGCTATCGCCGCCGATGCCTTCCTTCGTTGCGACAATCCAGCAGTGCTGTGGCTGGTGCCATCAGATACGATCCGCGAACAGACGCTGGCAACACTTTCCGACCGTGCACACCCCAACCGGCGGGCGCTGGCGGATCGCTTCGGCGAGAATGTGCGCGTGATGACCATTCAAGACGCGCTTTATGCCAAGCGTGCCGATTATGACGGCGGTGCTGTTGTCATCGTGGCAACAATCCAAGCGTTTCGCGTGGAAAAGACCGAAGGCCGCAAGGTCTATGAGGCCAATGGCGAGTTGATGGACCATTTCAGCGGTATCGGCCATGAGCAACGCGCCATTTTGGAGGCCGGTCCTTCCGGCGATCCCCTGCCCTCGCTTGCCAATGTGCTGCGCATGCGCCGCCCTATGGTTATTGTGGATGAGGCCCATAATGCCCGAACCGATCTTTCCTTCGACACACTGGGCCGTCTCTCGCCATCTCTGATCGTGGAATTCACGGCAACGCCTGTCACGCCCGAAGAGCACAAGCCCGAAAAGGGCATTTATGCCTCGAACCTGCTGCACCATGTTTCGGCGGCAGAGCTGAAGGCCGAAGAGATGATCAAGCTACCGGTCATTCTTCGTGGTCGGGTCGATCCACGCGATACGATCAGCGATGCCATGGCTTGGCTGGATGAACTTGCAGCCACGGCGCGCGCCGAAGAAAACATCACCCGTGAGTTCGTGCGGCCCGTGATGCTGGTTCAGGCGGAACCTCGCTCAAAAGATAAGCCGACCCTTCATGCCGAAGAGGTGAAGAAGCTTCTGATCGAAGATTTCCGCGTGCCGGAAGAGCATATCGTGATCGCAACCGGAGACAGCAAAGGTCTTGATGGGGTTGATCTGTTCGACCGTGATTGCAAGGTGCGCTTCATCATCACCCAACAGGCGCTGAAAGAGGGCTGGGATTGCTCTTTCGCCTATGTGCTGTGTTCGGTTGCCGAACAGAAGTCAGCGCGCGCGGTGGAACAGTTGTTAGGCCGCGTTCTTCGTCTTCCCCATGCCAAGCGCAAGCACCACGAAGACCTGAACCGGGCCTTCGCCTTTGCCACCACCACAAGCTTTCAGAACGCCGCAAACACGCTTCGCGACGGGTTGGTGAATAACGGATTTGAGCGCGTAGAAGCGCAATCGCTGGTGCGGGCCATTGCCGAACCATTGCAAGGGCTGGAGCCTGGCGGTGCCGCCTATCTTCATGAGGAAGCGGTTCCGTTTGAGCTGGATTATCAGGCATTCGAAAAGAACGTTCACACCCTCACCGGTGGCCGCGTGGAGTTTGATACGGAAAAGCAGGTTATTCGCGCGCGCGGCGCTTTGACAGACTACGATAAAACCGCCCTGCTTCTGGCTCTTCCCGATGCAGCCGCAAACATGATCGAAGCCTTGGTGCATAAGTCACGTGGCGCTCGATTGAAGTCAGTGGAAGTAGACAAAGAACCGGTCCGTTTTGCGGTGCCGCGTCTCACAGTCAAAACCGCCCATGGTTTGCAGCTTTTCGATCGCGGTCATTTCCTCGATATTCCGTGGAAACTGGAAAACGACGACCCGGCTCAAATCATGGATTTCTTCGTTCCGCCTAAACAGGCGCGTGACGAAGCGCATGTTGACGTGGATCAGACTGGCCATGTGAATGTGCAGTTTGTTACCGATCTGCACGAACAGCTGATGCTCAATCTACAAGAACGTGGATGGACGACGAACGCTTTGGTCAACTGGCTGGATCGGCGGCTTCCGTTCACGGCGCGGCGCGACATTACCCGCGTTTCATCCACACTGTTTATTGCCAAGGCGCTGGACCATATTTCCGCACAAACTGGCATGTCGCTTGAAGCATTGGCGCGAGCAAAGTTCCGGCTTGTCGAGGCGCTGGTGAAGGTTATTGCCAAGCACCGTGATGGACGCGAAGCGCAAGCCTTTCAGATGGCGCTCGTTCCTCAGAGCGGATTGGATTTTAAGACGAGCGCTGATGTGGAGCTTGTTTTCGAGGAAAGCCGCTATGCCTATCGCGAACCCTACAAGGGCCGTACCGATTTCAAGAAGCATCTGTTTCGCGTGATTGGAGATCTGGAGCCATCTGGTGAAGAGCATGAATGCGCCGTCTATCTGGAGCGCATGCCCGAGGTTAAGGCGTGGGTGCGCAACACCTCGCAGCAACCAAATTCATTCTGGCTTCAGACTGCAACCGACAAGTTTTATCCCGACTTCGTAGCCTTGCTATCCGACGGGCGCTATTTGGTGGTAGAATACAAGGGTTCGCACATAGCTAGCGGCGATGACGCAAAAGAAAAGCGACTCATCGGCGAGCTTTGGGCGGATCGTTCTGGTGGAACTTGCCTGTTCCTCATGATCGAAAATAAGGAATTCAGCAGGATCGACGCAGCAATTCGGCAGCGAGATTAACTTTGTTGGGGATTGCCGGAAAATTGGTCGGATTGAAGTCGAGGCTGCAAGAGGGATTTCGATTTGTTGGTATCTTTGTTGGCACTTCGAATAATACATGTCATCTAAATATAGATATTCCAATATCTTAAGCGAGAAAGTCGAGTCCTCTTCTAGCACCAAATTCCGGTTTTAGTTGATCCGATGTGATCCTGGAACAAGTCAAAAAAGCCCGGTTCGCCGGGCTTTTTTGTTGTCTTTTTTTCCAATAACCCAACGGTTTGGCGCGGAAAATCATCCCGTCGTTTCTAATGTCAATGCGGCAGGTCGTAAGGGTTCAATCCGGGCACCCAGGGCCGATTGGGCAGTTGCGTGCCGGTGTAGGTCACCCCGTCCTTCTCGCATCGCCAGGCAGCAACAGGAAAATCCGGAAAGACATCGCGGCGATCAAAACGACGATAGAGCGTCGCAGGCTGGCAATCACCGCTGTCCGAAGTCTCCACAAGGCTTTTCTGCGGTTTGACGCCGGGGAGATCCTTGAAGGTCGGAACCGGATTTCGAAGTTGCGGCTTGCCCTGTTCCGCCCCCGCAGCGGCAGGAAGAATGGTCACCAATGCCAGCAGTGTCATCGCAAGTTTACGCGGCGTCATCGTCGATACTCCGGTCGTCGTCCTTTATATAGGAAAGACGCCGGACAAACACCAACAGCGCGGTTGATGACCTTCACGTGAAGGTTTCAGAAGGGTGTCCGGAAGCCGGTCGGCCGATCGTAGAGCCACCCGATCCGCTCTATGGCAGCCTTCAGGTTCTCGCGCGCAACCGTCATGGTATGGCCGTTGGCATGAAGAAGCGTTTCCTCATCTTCCATGATACCGACATGGCCCTTCCAGAACACCATATCCCCCCGCTTCAGCGCGTCCTGAGTGATCTCGCGTCCAAAGGCCGCCAACATGTCGGAATCGCGCGGGGCTTTCATCCCGGCCATCATCATGGCGAGTTGCACGAGACCGGAACAATCAATCCCGAAGCCTGAGCGGCCACCCCAGAGATAGGGCGTATTCAGGAATTCTGCGGCAATCGCTACGTAATCGGCATGCGCCTCTTCGCCGATCGGAACGCAATGTTTAGCGATGATCGCACCACCGGTCGCGAGCAGGAAATAGCGGGTACCGCGCGTTTCCGCCTCGCCCGTCACGGTTACGCGGCTGCCAAGAGACAGCGCATGGAGCGGTACTTTGCGCAGTTCCGCTTCCGGATAGACGAAGGTTCGGGGAACACTGATCCAATGGGTGGGAACTGCCCGCGGCGTGAGGTCGCTTTCCGGCAGGTATCCCACATAACCGTCCTCCTCAGCCTGGACCCAGGCCCAGCCGTCCTTGCGGTCGAACACGCGAACGGGCTCGCCGAACAAAAGCTGCGTATCGATGCCGCGAGACAGATCAGGCGCTGGGCGCAAGTCGGCCACAGGAATGCCGATAGTTGCTGCCTCCCCTTCCACATAGCGCTCTGCTATCACCTGCCCTTCGAGCCGTTGATCGGCAAGATCCGGCCGGAAGGCGAAAAGACGGCGATCGAGGGGTGACGACATGATGAACCTCATGGAGCATTGCGGCGCGCTTCCTTGCGGATCAGGTCGCCGAGTTTTTCGAGATAGAGCGCACCGGCCAAGGTACGCTTGATGATGACGTTGCGGCGATCTGCCGGATCTCGCTCACGCTCGACCAGTTGAAGAGCGCCCAGACTATCCAGAGCGCGCGTGATGACGGGCTTCGTGACCCCGAGGGTCGCTGCCAGGGCCCGCACCGTGTGTGGCGGCGGAACCAGATAGATGTGGAGAAGAATGGAGATTTGCCGCAGCGTAAGATCCTGGCCGTCTTGCCGGACCTGCTCCAGCACGACGCGGTGCCAGAGGCCCAGCGCCTCGGTTGCCGTCAACTCCGCGGGCATTCCGTCTCCCGATTCCCCTTTTGCAGGCGGCACTCTCGCTCAAGGCCGCCTGTGATGCAACGGGGGATGCAACTGCGATGCACCCCATCAGCCAAGGGCGGAAATATGCCGGAACAGGGCGCGGATCGCCTGCGCCTCGCCGCCTACCGGACCCTGCGGCTTCTCGGTCGGCGACCAGGCAAAGATATCGAAATGCACCCAGCTTTCGGCGTTCGATACGAAGCGCTTGAGAAACAGGGCCGCCGTAATGGCACCGGCCATGCCGCCCGAAGGCGCGTTGGTGATGTCTGCCGCGCGGGAGCGGATGTCCTTTTCGTATCCCTTGAACAGCGGCAGCCGCCAGACCGGATCGGACTCCTTTAGCGACGCCGATGCAAGGGCGGATGCAAGAGCCTCGTTGTCGGTGAAGAATGGCGGCAGGTCCGGCCCCAGCGCAACGCGCGCGGCACCGGTCAGGGTCGCCATGTCGATCATCAGGTCCGGAGTTTCCTCATCGGCATAGGCGAGCGCATCCGCCAGAATCAATCGCCCTTCCGCATCGGTGTTGTCGATCTGGACCGAAATACCCTTTCGGCTGCGGTAGATATCCCCCGGTCTGAAGGCATTGGCAGAGATCGAGTTCTCCACGGCGGGAACAAGCACACGCAGATCGAGATCCAGCTCCGCACCCATGATCATGCAGGCGAGTGCCAGGACATTTGCCGCGCCGCCCATATCCTTCTTCATCAGCAGCATCGAAGCCGCAGGCTTGATATCGAGGCCGCCTGTATCGAAACAGACGCCCTTGCCGACAAGCGTAACCTTCTTTGCGCCTTTTCGTCCCCACCGCATCTCCAAAAGTCGCGGCGCCTCGGCACTCGCCCGACCAACCGTGTGAATGAGCGGAAAGTTCTGGGCCAACAGATCATCGCCGACGACGGCCTTCACGGTCGCACCGTAATGCGTGCCGATGGCATGGAAGACTTCGCCAAGCCGCTCTGGCCCCATGTCGTTGGTGGGCGTATTCACGAGATCCCGGGCCAGAAACACCGCTTGCAGGGTTCGTTCCAGCGCCGCCCGATCAACGCTCTCGGCAAGGGCAAGGAAGGCTTCCGGCGTCTTTCCCGTCTTGTAGCTATCGAAACTGTAGCCGCCGAGACCGAAGCCCAGAGCCGCCTGCTGCGGATCGAGGGATGGGGCTTCCAATCGCCAAAGGCCTGCGGGAAGCAGCCGCGCCAGCTTGCCGCAGGCAAACGGCGCCTCTTCAGGGTTCTTGCCGAGACCGAAGACGGCTCCCTTCAGTGTCGCCCCATCCCCTTGGAGCAGAAGAAAACTGCCCGCCTCAGCCTTGAACCCGGCTGCGCGCGCCCACGTCTCGTCAATCTTGGAGAGGACACCTGCTTCCAGTTCGGCGGGCGTGACGGCATAGACCGTCAAGGCCTTTGGATCGGAGGCAACGAAGGGTGACGGTCTTTCGATGAACTGATACGGCAGCATAGCGTCTTTCAACAGTGCGATTAACGATCTGTTAGGGTTAACAGATTATTGCTTGAGGTCATACAGCGCCATCTTCAGTTCGGAAAAATCCGCTACTTCATGGTGCACAGAGACTGGATTTCAGGCCATGACACGCACCTTCTTCACGTTTGCCGCCGAACGCCATTTCTGGATCAAAGCCCTTTGCGGCGTGGTGCTGCCGATCTCGCTCGCGTCCTGCACGACGTCGACGCCGAAGCGCGATAGAATCACCACCGGGTCGATCCCGACACAGATGCAGTCTCTGAACTTCGGCAAGCCGCTCGAACAGATGACCGCGGCAGAACTCGCGCAGGCTGAACAGACGGCAGGAAACGCTTACGAGCGTTCGCCCAAGGACAAGACCATCGGACTTGCCTATGCCAATGTCCTTCGCATGACTGGAAAGAACACGCAGGCGCTCGCCGTCATGCAGCAGGTTGCAATTGCCCATCCAAGCGATCGTGACGTTCTGGCCGCCTATGGCAAGGCGCAGGCGGCTGCAGGCCAGCTTGAGCAGGCACTCGCAACCATCGGCCGTGCGCAGACACCCGATCGTCCTGATTGGCGCCTCTATTCCGCAGAGGGTGCCGTTCTTGACCAGTTGGGGCGCTCCGATGAGGCACGCCAGAAATACAAACTCGCGCTTCAGGGCCAGCCGAACGAACCGAGCGTCATGTCGAACCTCGGCATGTCCTATGTCTTGTCCGGTGATTTGAAGACGGCGGAGAACTATCTCCGTTCCGCATCCAGGCTTCCAACGGCCGACAGCCGGGTTCGCCAGAACCTGTCTCTCGTCGTCGGCTTGCAGGGCCGCTTTTCCGAAGCCGAGCAGATTGCACGGCAGGAACTCAGCCAGAGCCAGGCAAATGCCAATGTGACATATCTGCGCTCGATGCTTTCCCAGCAAAATACCTGGGCCAAGCTTTCGGACAACAAGGGCGCGAAAGCGGATAACGCGACCAATTGATCAAGCCGCACTTTCCTTGAACATCGCATCCAATGAAAAGGGCCTCTCCGGTTTTGGAGCGGCCCTTTCAACATGTACCGGGATGGAGCAAGCCTTGTCAGAAGCGGTCGGCCACCTGAATACCTGCGGGACCGAGAATGACCGCAATGAGCACAGGCAGGAAGAATACGATCATGGGAACCGTCAGCTTCGGCGGAAGTGCTGCAGCCTTCTTTTCGGCCTCGTTCATCCGCTCGTCGCGACCTTCCTGCGCCAGCACGCGAAGAGCCTGTGCCACCGGCGTTCCATAACGGTCGGCCTGGATGAGCGCCGTTGTCACGGCTTTGACGATGTCGAGCTGCGTGCGGATGGCAAGGTTTTCAAGCGCAACACGCCTGTCGGGAAGGAAGGAAAGCTCAGCCGTCGTCAGAACCATTTCTTCGGCCAGAGGCGCTGATTGCTGCGCAATTTCCTCTGCCACGCGGCGCATGGCAGCTTCCAGGGATATGCCGGATTCGACGCAGATCAACATGAGATCGAGAGCATCCGGCCATGCACGCTTAATGGAT
This sequence comes from Affinirhizobium lemnae, assembly GCF_022968395.1. GTDB lineage: Bacteria > Pseudomonadota > Alphaproteobacteria > Rhizobiales > Rhizobiaceae > Neorhizobium > Neorhizobium lemnae. The sequence continues at coordinate 120,895 of NZ_JALJQZ010000008.1, read as the reverse complement.
GCCTGCCGCTTGGTGATACGGTTGGAGACAAAGATGTTCGGTGCGTAAAAGCCGATATAGGCCGCGGCAATCGCCACGAACAGGCGCACGGCAAACGGCTTATCTGCCAAGTTGCCAAGGCCGAAAATCCAGAAGCCGACGACCGCCAGAAACAGAAAGGGAAGCAGAAAGCGCGCGGCAAGAAACACGTTGAGGGCGTTTTGCGTGCGAAGACCCGCCGCCTTCAGCCGGTTGACCGTGTTGTCGTCGACAAGTGCCTGGCGAAGGTTGAACCGTTCCACAATCTGCATAGCGGATGTGTTGTTCTGTGTCCTGAGCGTTGCCCGGCTGGTCTCGGAATTCATTCTGGCGCGTTCGCGAAGTCGCATCTGTTCGCGCTCGGTGGAAACAGCCTTCATCCGCTTGTTAAGATCACGTCCCTCGAAAAGAGGCAGAACGAGCGTATAGATTGTTGCAAAGACGGCAACTGCGACAAGCAAGGCCAGCAGCATTGCAGGATCTGTAAGGCTGGCAGCCAGTTCTTCCGACATATCAGACCTCAGATGTCAAAGTTGATCATATTGCGCATGATGAAGATTCCGATCGCCATCCAGAAACCGGAGAACAATAGGATGATATGGCCTCTCGGATCGGTGAAGAGGATCGAGATGTAATGCGGCGAAGTGAGGTAGACGAGCGTTGCCACGATGAAGGGAAGCGCGCCGATAATGACCGCTGACGCCTTCGCTTCCATCGAAAGCGCGTTGACCTTGGCCTTCATCTTGCGGCGCTCGCGCAGAACCCTGGCGAGATTCTGAAGGGCCTCGGAAAGGTTGCCGCCAGCCTGAGACTGGATCGTGATGACGATCGAGAAGAAGTTGACTTCGGATAAAGGCATGGTCAACAGCATGCGGGCACAAGCTTCCGGCACACTCAGGCCCACCTGCTGCGCTTCGACTACACGCCGAAATTCGCTCTTGACGGGCTCCTGACCATCGGTCGCAATCAACCGGATCGCATCGTTCAGCGGCAGGCCGGAACGAATGGAGCGCACCATGACTTCCAGGGCGTTCGGCAATTCTTCGAGAAACCTGTCCTGACGTCGCTTGATGAGAAAACCGATGATCCAGCGTGGTACGCCTACGCCAGCGACAAAGCCCAGGCCGAGTATGGCGACTATCGGCATTCCGGCCATCAGGCACAACAAAGCGACAAGACCACCGAGCAAGGCGCTGAATGTATAGAAGCGACCTGGCGTCAACGGCAGACCCGAGCGCGGGAGCTTTGCCTTGATGCTCTGGCCGCCGAACTTCCTGTCCTTTTCCTTTTGTTTTTTTTCGAGATCCTTCAGGGACTCCTGCATCGATTTGCGACGCTTGGAAAGCTCCTGAACGCGGTCCTTGGCAGCCTTCACCTGTGCACGATCAATTTCACCTGCGGCCACCCGGCTCACCCGCGTGGTGGTCTTCTTTTCCACTTCGATGCGCGAAAAGAGAAAGGCATAGGCCAGTCCGGAAGCCGCAATGGCAACGAGGCCCGCAAGGGCGATGACAGTCAGATCCATTGCCGGCCTCTCCTCTATCAGTTGGACTTGACTTCCATCTGGTCCAGCGCCGCAGCCAGACGCCGCTCTTCGTTGTAATAGCGGGCGCGATCCCAGAAATGCGGCTTTGATATACCGGTCGATACGTGGCGACCGATGATGCGACCCATCGCATCTTCGCCCTCCATCTCGTAGCGGACGAGATCCTGCGTGACGATGACGTCACCTTCCATGCCCACCACTTCGGTGATGTGGGTGATGCGACGTGTGCCATCACGTAGACGCGCGGCCTGGACGATGACATCCACCGAACCCGATATGATTTCACGTACTGTCTTCGCGGGCAGGCTGAAACCACCCATTGCAATCATCGATTCCATGCGCGACAGGCACTCGCGCGGGGTATTGGCGTGGATGGTACCCATGGAACCGTCGTGACCGGTGTTCATCGCCTGTAAGAGGTCGAAAACCTCCGGTCCACGCACTTCACCAACGATGATGCGCTCCGGGCGCATACGAAGGCAGTTCTTGACGAGATCGCGCATGGTGATTTCGCCCTCGCCTTCGATATTGGGCGGTCGGGTTTCAAGCCTCACGACATGCGGCTGCTGAAGCTGCAATTCGGCCGTATCTTCGCAAGTAATGATGCGCTCATGTCCGTCGATATAGCGCGTCAGGCAGTTGAGCAGCGTTGTCTTACCAGAGCCCGTACCGCCAGAAATGACAACGTTACAGCGAACGCGTCCGATGATCTGCAGGACTGCGGCACCCTCCGGCGTGATCGACCCGAACTTGACCAACTGATCGAGCGTCAGCTTGTCCTTTTTGAACTTACGAATGGTCAGTGCGGGGCCATCCAGCGCTAAGGGCGGCGCGATGACGTTTACACGCGAACCGTCTGGCAGGCGCGCGTCGCAGATGGGCGAGGACTCATCCACCCGTCGGCCCACCTGGCTCACGATGCGCTGGCAGATCGACAGGAGCTGACCGTTGTCGCGGAACCGAATTTCCGATTCGACAGTCTTGCCGCTGACTTCGATAAAGGTTTGGCCGGCGCCATTCACCATGATGTCAGCAATATCGTCACGCGCCAGCAGAGGCTCCAGAGGACCGTAGCCCAGAACGTCATTGCAAATGTCTTCAAGCAGTTCTTCCTGCTCGGCGATCGACATCGCAAAATTCTTGATCGTGATGATATCATTGACGATATCGCGAATTTCCTCGCGGGCACTTTCACCGTCGAGCTTGGCAAGCTGGGAAAGATCGATCGTGTCGATGAGAGCAGAAAAGACCTGGGCTTTCGTATCGTAATAGCCTTCATCCCGGGCAGGACGGCGGCGTTGAGCCGCTCCGGGCGCTAGCGGAGGCGTTGCAACCGCCTGCCGGGATACCGACGCTGTCGGACCACTTCCGATATCGAGGAGAAGATCGGTAGATCCGTCAGGCTGAACACCCTGGCCCATCGAAGCCGTTGTCGGCTGAATAGGCTGAGGCACCGCCGTCGGCGAAACCGACTTGCCGAAGCCTTCATGTCCACGTTTTCCAAACATTCCGCGATCCAGTTCCTAAACCTGATGTCAGTCTTACTTACGAGCGAGCAGTCCCAACATCTTACTGAGACCACCCTTCCTGATCTTCTTTGCAGAATTGCGGCCCGTCACCACGTGAGCGATCTGGGAAAAGGTTTCCGCCGTTGGCGATTTCGCATCGAGTTCCGAAATCATGCGACCACTGTTTGCGGCATTGCCGAACAGCTGGGCGTCGAACGGAATGATGGCAATCGGTTCGACTTCCAGCGGCTGCAGGAAATCGGATGGCGCTATTTCCGGACGCTTTGGCATGCCGACCTGATTGAGAACCAGATGCGGCGCCTTGTCGTTGGGGCGCAGCCTCTTCAGGGCATCCAGCAAATTCTTCGTGTTGCGCAGATTGGCAAGGTCGGGAGTGGCGGTGATGACGATCTCGTCGACCTCCGCCAACAGCGAACGGGTCCACTCGTTCCAAGCATGTGGAACATCCAGAACAGCGACTGGAGCGCTGCGCTGCAGCACGTCGACGACGGGCTGGAAGGCAGCACGATCGAAATCATAGGCGCGGTCCAGCAATGAGGGCGCAGCCAGCAGAGACAGGTGTTCAGAACATTTTGTCAGCAGACGGTCGAGAAAGACTTCATCCAGTCGTTCAGGCGCATAAACCGCTTCTGCGATGCCTTGGGCCGGATCCTGGTCGAAATCGATATTCGCCGTTCCATAGGCAAGGTCCAGATCGGCAAGGATGGTCTCGGTAGAGAAAAGCGACGAGATGCCGAAGGCGCAGTTATGTGCAATCGTGGACGATCCCACGCCGCCCTTTGCGCCTATGAAGGCGATGGAACGACCAAGTGGTTCCGCTTCCGGGTCGACGAAGATCGCTGCGATAGCACCGAGCAGATCAGGCATCTTCACCGGCCCGACCAGATATTCGGAAATGCCATTGCGAATCAGATCGCGGTAGAGCGAAATATCGTTATGTCTGCCGATGACGATGACGCGCGTGGAAGGATCACAAACCTGTGCCAGCGGAGCAAGCTCCATCAGCACATCGGCAGGTTCAGCATCGGTTTCGAGGATGATCAGATTGGGCGTTGGTGCCGCGGCAAACATGTTTGCTGCCGCATCCGTGCTGCCACTGGTAACCCGAAGGTTAACCTTGGCCATGCGCCGATCCTGACCCAGACGCTCCATCACCCGATGCATCGTATCGGTTTCACAGAATGCATGCACGGAAATGCGCGGCAGCGGACGCAGCGCCTCCAGATCGGCGGGGCGGCTGTGTTCCTCGATTGCCTCTGGCGATCCGCCCGGCGTCCGGATCTCGTAATCGATCGCGCTCATGTCAGCTTACCTGCTCAGTTCGAGTTGATCGTGATCGTCGTGCTGTTCGTGTTCGTACCGCGATAGGTGTTGATCACCTGAGAGCGCTGAACGGCATCGATCGGGGTCTGGGCGCGCGGTCCGAGCAGATCGGTCGGGCTTTCCAACTGGGCAGCCAGATTGTTCTGCGAGGCGCAACCGAAATTATACCAGTTACGATTGCCAAAGGTATTGTCGGACAGGTCTTCCGGCCATTCGCCGCAAGCGCCTGTCACGGCCTTGGTGGCGACAAAGGAGAGCCGGATGGGGGCGGCATCGTTATGGCCGCCTGCGCTGTAGCGTGCCATGACGATGCGGTCGCCACGAATTCCGGCCGTCTGCAGGGTCTTCCGGATATCGCCAGCCATGTGCGCCGCCGCACCGGCGTTGACCGATCCCTGCGGTACCTGGATCTGCATGAAACCGGCAGAGGAGTTGGCGAAGTTCTGTGCGAAGCCCTTGACCGTGTCACGCATCCCCAGCGTCATGCGGCTATCGTTTGCGCCAACCGGAATATCGAGCGCCGTCTGGGCGTCGGTCAGAACGATTGGGTGACGTTCGCGGTAGTCCATGGGGATGGAGCCGGTTGTCAGTTGGCTATTGCCGCAGCCCGTAAGGAGACCGGCAGAAAGTAGAAGGAGAGCCGGAGCAATGGATTTCGTGAACATTCTCGTGCCTCTCACTTATAGATGAAACCAACGGCGCCATGGTAGGGAGCGGCCGGAACGGGGTCTTTCCGTCCGTAGATCTTGTTGACGCGGTTGAGGAAATACATTGCTGCATCGTTTTCGGGATTGAAGTTGTCATCCGGGCGCGCAAGCTGATTGCGGGCAACCGGGCGCACAAGATACGGCGTCGCTATGATGACGAGTTCCGTCTCGTTGCGGATGAAGTCCTTGCTGCGGAACAGGGTGCCCAATACCGGCACCTTGGAGATACCCGGCAGACCGGACATGGCCTGGCGGACATTGTCCTGAACAAGCCCGGCAATCACGATCGAACCGCCCGATGGGAGTTCAACGGATGTTGATGCCTCACGCTTGCGGATCGAGAGGTAGGTGTTGCCCGGTACAGAGAGCGAGGAGCCATTGCCGGTCGTCGCAGAACCTTCGTATGTGGGCTCGGAAACATTGGTCTCGATATTGAGGGCAATGCGTCCGGCCGAGAGCACCACCGGCTTGAAGTTCAGCTCGACACCATAATTGACGGTCTCGAGGCTCCGAGAAACCGTAGGACGGTTCGTCGTGGTATCCAGCGACACCTCCTGCTGGCCTGCCAGGCGGAATTCGCCACCGACGTAGAACTTAGCCTGCTGACCGGAGATCGCTGTCAGGCTGGGCTCCGCGAGCGTTCGCATGACGCCTGCCTGCTCCATGGCATTGACATAGGTCGAGATCGCAGTGGTTCCGATTGAACCGACGACACCACCCAATCCACCGACCGCTGCAGCGTTTCCGAGGTTGACCGGATTGGCGAAGGAAATGCCACCACTGGCCGAGCTGCCTGTCGTTTGCACCGAACCATTAAAGCCCAATTGCTTCAGGACCTGACGATTGACCTCGGCAACGGTGACCTTCAGCGTTACCTGATCCTCGCCTTGAATTGTTAGAAGATTGACGATCTGCGACACTTGGCGATCTTCGGCATAGATCGCGACACCCTGCTGATTACCGCCGCCCGAAGCGGTGCGATTTCTCGTGGTTGCTTCACCACCCTTGAGGAAGGCCTGCGCCAGCTTTTCTGCCTGCGCGGCGTCCTGCGGCGTGCGCACGGTGCCGGTCAAAACGATATTGTCCGACACGATTTCGACCTTGATGTCCGATTCCGGCAGGAAGCGACGCAGATTGGCCTGAAGGCCATCGATGTCGCGCTCGACTTCAAGATCCAGGCTCACGATCTCCTGCCCGCCGGGGCCAAAGATGAAGATGTTCGTCTGACCGACCGACTTTCCGAACAGATAGATGCGTCGCGAGGTTCTTGTCACCGCATCGGCCAAAGCGGGATCGGCAACAAGGATATCATGCGCATCCTGCGGCAGATCAACGACCAGCGCCTTGTTGAGGCCAAGCTTCAGCCGCTTGTGCACGCCCTTCCCCGATTCGGAGATCCGCACTATATTGTCTGATGCGGCTTCGGCGGTATCCGTTGACCGGAGGACCGCCAGATCCGATAGGGCAAGGCAGACGCTCAAGGAAGCGACTGCGGAGGCTCTGTAAATTCTTTTCCAGGATGTCACGGTGACTGCTCCCTAAAATCTTAACGCTGGATCGAGCCGGTGGAGTTCATGTTGACGATGGAGCCTGATTTGATGATCTGCACCTCGCCCTTTCCACCACCCGCCAGCAAATGATCAGCAAATTGCGTATCCGACTCCTGCACGTCGGCGATTGATCGCAACGACAGCGTCAGGCGATCTGCCATCTGCTGTGCCACAGCAATCACGCGCGCCTGATCGGGAGTAAGTTCCAGCGTGGCGGTCGTACCAATGACCGCCTGCGATCCGTCTTCCTTCTGTTCGATACGCTGATCAATCGCCAGAACACGGATATTGTTGAGAACATTCTCAGTGGAGTAGGTGCCCTGTTCGTTTTTGCGAACCATGATGACATCGACGCGGTCATTAGGGAGCACGAAGCCGCCAGCGCCGGTGGCGACGGAAATTTCAGTTGCAACGGCGCGCTTGCCACTCGGTAGAATGGACGACATGATTCGGTTGGAGGAATCTGCGACTTTTTCGGCGCGAATCGGTTCGCCTGCAAACAGCGGAAGACGGACGATGGCGCCGTTCAGTTCCTGGACCGCCTTTGGCCTTGCGGTCTCGGTGATGAAACCTTCCATCAAGCCGCTTTCAGGCCAGGCCATCCAGTGAATCGATTTTTCGTTGAGGCGTGCACCGACAGGGAGATTGGCCGAGGAGACAAGGACGTTGATTGTCGGCTCCTTACGGATAATCTCCGTAGGAGTCTCGACAACAGTCTTCTCACCTGACAGCCTCAATGCCAGCATACCGGCAAGGCCGGCTGCAACCACAGCGACGGTAAGAATGATCAGACGGGCGGGTTTCATGGCAAATCCTTGACGGGACCAACTGGTTCCCCGCAGATTTGACCGCGAATGGTGTAATTATGGTTAACGTCCGCCTATGAGACATGGTTAAGCAGAGTTTAAATCAATTTGTTGCAAGTCTTCGAACTCAGGGAGCCGCCAAAAAGATCGGCGCCTGCGGCATGGCCATGAGCGCGCCCACAGCAATCGCTATCCCATAGGGGATCTTTTTCGTCGTGGTCAGCGATGTGGGCAGCCAGACACCACGATCGGTCACCCAATGCGATTTCCAACGGATTGCGAGTATGGCGAGGGTCAAAACTCCGCCCGCAAACGCCACATTGACAAGGAAGACCAGGAGAGCCGGTGTCAGGCCAAACCAGAGCGCGAGTGCCGTTAGCAGCTTTGCATCGCCTCCACCCATTACGTTCAGCACGAAGAGCAGAAAACAAACCGCGAAAACCGCGACGGCCACTCCGAGGGAGTAGCCTATCGCGGCCGCGGACATTTCAGAAAGCCAAGCGGCTGGTATGAATAGGATGATGAGCGCCAAGCTAAGCCAGTTAGGGATCTTCATTGTTAGAAAATCACTAAGTGCTGCATAGATTAAGCATGCAGAAAAGGCAGCAAAAATAAACTGCATTACCTCATCTTCCACGCTATAGTTGTTGCGAGTCTGAGAGAAACGAGTCCAACAATCCAAAAGCGTCGTCACTGCCCAGCTTTTGTTGCTGCATTGCTCATTTTATTTGAGATATTTTGGAAAGTGTTGTTAAGGTTGTTGCCGAGCGTGCTGGCACCAGCAATGAGCGCGACCGAAATGAGCGCGGCGATCAGGCCATATTCGATAGCCGTTGCACCGGACTCTTCCTTTACGAAACGTGCGAAAATCTTGGACATGCGTCTCTCCTACTCCGGGGATCTCTATTTTCAGCATTGCCGACAACTGTTGTCCGCTGTTCGGTGAGCTCAAATTACGGGGAGGCGATTTCCATTCACTTAATAAAGCTGGTTAGCATTAGGTTAACTAGGCCTTCCAACCCCTGTGGTAAAACACCGATAAAGCGAATCGTTTCAATTTTACCTAAGGGCCTATTTTGATGGCATCATCTCTGTAATCGTTGAGATCGCTTCCATTTTAGCTCTCAGAGAATAATACACGCGCCCCGAAATAAGACAACCTGAGCACGAATAAGCTGTCTCAAATCGACATTTTGGCATGAAATGCGCCATTAAGGTTTCATTCACCAAATTGCGTCATGGTCTGAAACAGTACATCGATTTAGAGGCTCAAAGCCCATGCCGTCGAATTTGCTGGCCGTGCTCTTGGCCGCCATCTCTTTTGCTCTTCCTTCAATGGCCTTCTCCGAAGAAGCTGCGGGGATCATGCGTGTCTACATGAATCAGGCACGGATACTGAAGCTCGATCGACCAGTGAGCAAAGTCATTGTCGGGAATGCTCAGGTGGCAGATGCAACGGTCGCGGACCCACTGACCATCGTTCTGACGGGCCGGTCCTACGGCGCCACGAACCTTGTCCTCCTTGATGCAGAAGGCAATGCCATTGCTGATGAACGGGTGCTTGTCTCGATCGACGAAGGCAATACCGTTCGTGTCTTCCGACAGACGGATCGCGCAGTTCTTTCCTGCACGCCGAACTGCGAACAGCACTCAGCCAATAATGGCGCCAGCGGCGTAACCAATGGAGCGTCGGGTAACTGAGCTGTTCCTTACTGGTGCAAATAGAGCGACTGCGGCAACGGAATTTCAATAAAGTCGGCATAGCGTCGAGCCTTCCACGGAGACGTTACTGCCATGTGTGAGGATCACGGATCCCGGCCCAACATTCCGGCCCAGGCCCCGCGAAAAGGCCCCCGACGGAGGTTCTGGCGATCGCAGGATGGCGCAGCAGCGATTGAGTTCGCCATCCTGGCCATTCCTTATTTTATGATCATCTTTGCGATCATCGAGACATTCGTTGCCTATACTGCGGAACAGCTTATTGGCAACGCGACCGACACGCTGGCGCGGCAGTTGCGTACTGGGCAGATCACGGCTGGTCTCGGTAGAACGACAGACAAGAACCAGACACAATTTCGCCAGCTCTTCTGCAACGAGATCTCGATCATGATCTCATGCTCTGCGTCCGAGATCACGACGCCGAAACAGCTTTATCTCGATGTACGCAGCTTTGCGTCCTTTGCCCTTGTCCCGACCGCGATCCCCCGCAAATCAACGAGCACCTACGCCGATATAGATCCAACGAGCTTCGGCTACAGCCCGGGCGGGCCGAAATCGATCAACATCGTCCGTGCCTATTATCGCTGGCAGATTATCACGGATCTCATCCGGCCCTACATCACGAACATCCGGCCCGCAGACGGATCGCTCCCAACCGATTTCCTAATCGTTGCCACAGCAGCCTTTCAGAACGAGGATTATCCATGAGGATCTTCGGAAGGCAGCTTCGTGATATGAGATCGGACGTTTCCGCTTTTCACGGTGTCATTCTGCAGTTACAGCGTCTGCTGGGTGATCGGCGCGGGGTTGGGGCGGTGGAGTTTGCCATCCTCGCACCAATCCTCATCGCGATCTACATAACCTGCTTCGAGCTGACGATAGGCCTCAGCGTCTCCAAGCGGGTGACCAAGGCTACCGGCACGGTCGCCGACCTTGTCACGCAGCAGACAAGCGTGACGAAGCTCTACCTCGCAAGCATGATCGACGTCAGCAAGGCAATCTTCGTACCCTACAATACCAGCACGACCAACCTGAAACTCAAGATCACTGGTATATCTGTCGATTCAACAGGAACGCCTAAAGTCGTCTGGTCGTGGGACCAGGGTGGCGGTAGGCCTTACACTGTCGGCGCGACGGTAACGGGTGTGCCGACGGAGCTGAAAACGGCCAACTCCTTTCTGGTTCGGTCAGAACTTTCCGTACCCCATGAGCTGTTCATGCTGACGCCGGTTCTATCATCCGCGACACGCTCCATCACAATATCCCGAAGCTACTTTTACCGGCAAAGAATGGGCGACTCCATCGCATGTGGCGATTGCTAATCCAAGTACCTTGGTAGCCGACGTGATACCGGATTTGCTGCTTGAGGCAGCACTGTATAAGAAGGAAGAATGCGGACCAGTGTTCGTAAATTCGTCCCCTCACAGGTGAAATGATGGCGCGTGCTTTTCTTTTTGTTCTGGATTCCTTCGGCATAGGCGGTGCGCGCGATGCAGATCGCTATGGAGATCTTGGGGCAGACACCCTTGGCCACATTGCCGAATACTGCGCAGGCGGAGCCGCAGACCGAAAAGGCCTGCGTGAAGGGCCGCTGAAGCTTCCGAACATGTCGGCACTCGGCCTGCTTCATGCGGCCAAGCTCTCGACGGGCGCCTTTCCGGCAGGAATGCCGGTTCCGGAAAAGCTTTACGGACTCTACGGCGCAGCAAGCGAGGTATCGCGTGGCAAGGATACACCGTCCGGCCATTGGGAAATCGCAGGCGTTCCTGTGACGTTCAACTGGGGTTATTTCCCGACGGAAGGCGACGCTTTCTCTCCTGAACTGGTTGCGGCTATCTGTCGAGAGGCTGAAGTTCCGGGTATTCTTGGCAATTGCCATGCATCGGGAACGGAGATCATCGCCCAATGGGGCGAAGAGCACATCCGCACCGGAAAGCCAATCTGCTACACATCGTCCGATTCAGTATTCCAGATCGCCGCGCATGAGACCCATTTTGGACTCGAGCGACTGTTGAAACTGTGCGAAACCGTTCGAACCCTGCTGGACCCCCTCAATATCGGGCGCGTGATCGCACGGCCCTTCATTGGCGAAAGTGCTTCGACTTTCGAGCGGACCGGGAACCGCCGGGATTTTTCCGTTCTTCCACCAGAACCCACCCTGCTGGACCGGCTCGTCGAAGCCGGACGCAGCGTTCACGCCGTCGGCAAGATCGGAGACATATTTGCTCATCAGGGTGTCTCCCGTATCATCAAGGCAAACGGCAACATGGCCCTGATGGATGCGACACTCAGCGTTATCGATGAGGCTCAGGACGGCGATCTCGTCTTCACCAATTTCGTCGATTTCGACATGCTCTATGGCCACCGACGCGATGTCCCGGGCTATGCTGCAGCACTGGAGGCCTTCGATGCGCGACTTGGCGAAGTCAGCCGCAAGCTGGGTCCGGGCGATCTTCTGATCCTGACCGCGGACCATGGCTGTGACCCGACCTGGCGCGGAACCGATCATACGCGCGAAAGGGTTCCAGTTCTGGCCTTCGGGCAAGGATTGGGCTCACGGACCATCGGCATTCGCGGCACCTATGCCGATATCGGCGAAACCATTGCCGCGCATCTCGGCATTCCGGCAGGCAGACACGGACGGAGCTTCCTGTGACACACCATCTCCTGAAGGCAGAGATCCACTGCCACATCGAGGGCGCTGCGCCGCCCACCCTCGCCATTGCACAGGCGCGTCGGTATGGCGTCGATCCCTCCAGTTTCATGGCAGGAGATACTTACGCGTGGACTGATTTCGCCGAGTTCATCAAGGCCTATGATCGGGTTGCTGCCCTGTTTCGCACCGAGGCCGATTATGCGCTGCTGACCGAGACCTATCTGACCGAGCTGGCAGCCATCAACACAATCTATAGCGAAATCATCGTCTCGCCGGACCATGGAGACCGCATCGGCCTTGGCGCGGACGCCTATCTGGCAGGCATCTGCCAGGGCATTCATTCGGCACGGGAGAAGACCGGCATCGAAACACGCATCATCGTCACGGGCGAGCGTCACTTTGGTCCGGAAAGCGTCGTCAAGGCTGCCCGCTATGCGGCAGCAAGCCGCAACCCGCTCATCACTGGCTTCAATCTGGCCGGTGAAGAGCGGATGAACCGCGTGGCAGATTATGCGTCAGCCTTCGATATCGCGCGGGAGGCCGGACTCGGTCTCACCATTCACGCGGGCGAGGTCTGCGGTGCCTTCAGCGTAACCGATGCTCTGGATCTCATTCATCCGGCGCGCATCGGTCACGGCGTTCGCTCGATCGAGGATCCCTCTCTCATCGAACGGCTGGTCCGTGAACAGGTGGTACTGGAAGTCTGCCCAGGCTCCAACGTGGCGTTGAATGTGTTTCCGAGCTTTGAGAGCCATCCCTTGCCGCAGCTGATCGAGGCAGGCGTCCGGGTCTGCATCAACTCTGACGATCCGCCGTTTTTCGGTACATCGCTGGCTCGGGAATACGAGATCGCTTCCACCATCATGAAACTGACCGATCACCAGCTCAACGCGATGACACGGACAGCGCTGGAATCGGCATTCGTGGACGCGTCTACCAGAGCATCACTTCTTGCACGGTTTGATCAATCCGTGGAAGACACGGCTGGGGATGGCGGCTCAAACGGCGGTTGATGTCTTGCGAAGCTGCGCATTTGCGTAGATGAAGAAACGACAAGAGAAATAAGAAGAGCGAAGGCAGGTTCTCATGGACGGCGTGACAGTCATCAATCATCCTCTGGTGCAGCACAAGCTGACCATCATGCGGCGCAAGGAAACCTCGACCTCGAGTTTTCGCCGGCTGCTTCGGGAGATCTCGACTCTCCTCTGCTATGAGGTCACGCGCGATCTCGAACTGACGATGGAAACGATCGAAACGCCGCTCACGGAGATGCAGTCGCCTATCCTGGAAGGCAAGAAGCTTGTCTTCGCCTCCATTCTGCGGGCTGGCAATGGTCTCCTGGAAGGGATGCTGGAACTCGTGCCGGCTGCCCGCGTCTCCCATGTCGGCGTCTATCGTGATCACGAAACGCTTGAAGCCGTCGAATATTATTTCAAGGCTCCGGAGAATCTTGCAGAGCGCCTGGTCATCGTCGTCGACCCGATGCTGGCCACCGGCAATTCATCCATTGCAGCCATCGAGAAGCTCAAGGAGCGCGGCGCGAGGAACATTCGCTTCCTGTGCCTGTTGGCAGCGCCGGAAGGCATCAAGAATTTCCAGGAAGCACATCCCGATGTGCCGATCTTCACCGCCTCTATCGACAGCCATCTGAACGAGAAGGGCTATATCATGCCAGGTCTCGGCGATGCCGGCGACCGCATGTACGGCACAAAGTAAGCTGCCGTTAACCACGACTGAAATAACGCCCGCCGTTCATCGCTGCGGGCGTTTTTCGTTCAACCTTGTGATGTAGGGTTCGTCGACAATCATAATAGTCAAGGTTCCCATGCTGCGCTTCGTCCTCCTGTTAAGCTTTGTCGCCGCAGCTGCATCGCAGATCCCTTATGTGATGGGCCTTACGCAATCCAAGCCTGCATCGCAGGAAGGAACCGCTGCTTTACGCTCCGCTTCCGGGCAAGGCGCAGCCACAGGCAGTGGTTTGGGCGTCACACTCAGTGCCGATGCTCGTGGGCATTTTCAGGCAACCTTCCGCTTGAATGGCAAGCCCGTGGAGGGGATGATCGACACTGGTGCATCCTCTATCGCCATCAACGAAGCGACGGCAAAACGGCTCGGCTTCTCCAGCAATTCTCTTGACTACCGCTATGCCATCAGCACCGCGAACGGCTCGACCAAAGGCGCTCTGGTGCGTCTTGACAGGGTGGAGATCGGCAGCATCCGGGTCACTGGCGTCGATGCAATGGTTCTCAAGGATGATGCTCTCAGCGGCACTCTCATTGGCATGAGTTTTCTGAAACGGCTCTCGTCGTTTCAGGTCGCCGACGGCTCACTAAGGCTCGTCCAGTAGAAGCGAAAACCGGATTCAGCTCTTTTTCAGATTGAGCTGCGTGGTAACGATGCTCTTGCCCGACTTCGGGTCCTTGTCGATGGTCCGGATCTGGAGACCGTTGGCCCCAACCTTTCGAACCTCCATCCTCGCCTTCCGATCGCCATAGACCACGTTGGCCCAGGTCACATCAAAGCTGATGGTATTGCCGAAGCGCGACCCGACGAGTGTTGACGGCTTTCCAGACACGCCAACATAGGTTCCGGAATAGCGGGCGCCGGATGCCGTGACATTGGCATTGAAGCCGCGCGATATCACCACCAGTGCGCGACAGGATCCGTCCATCTGGAAGCGTGAAGCATTCGCCTTCGACTGCATGTTGCAGGTCACATTGACCTTCTGTCCGCCAAGTTCTCGAAGAACGAGCCCGCCACCGGTCCACCGCCCCTCGATGGATTTCAGAAATTGCTCTTCGGATGCGGATGCGGTTTCAACAGAAAGACAGGAAAATGCGAGCACTGCGGCGATCAGCAACTTCATGAGGGTGTCTCCGGCGTTGGATGACACAGAACATCATGACCGCGCGATTCGTTCCGTTAGACGAGCGACGCTGGTGACTGCGTGGTGCTCAAATCGTCAATATTTCGGAACATCGGCGGGATGGCGGACAGAGAGGGATTCGAACCCTCGATACGCTTTCACGTATACACGCGTTCCAGGCGTGCGCCTTCAACCACTCGGCCACCTGTCCTTGCTATCCAAGGGCTGCCTTGCGGTGTTGTGCGAAGCAGCGGTCGGGGCGGATATATACCGATGAATTTCAAAGGATCAACCCGATTCTGAAAGAAATGTGACCTGTCCCCAAACTCTCTTCAAATCCATGCCTTGCGATGCAGCGTTTGCAATCCGCGGAAGACACCTATAGGTTGGCGAAAATCCAGTCCGGCTCGAGGGATCACGCACCGATGGCGTTCTTTTTGCGCTTCCTAAGCCTGCTTCTTCTCCTCGGGGCAATTGCCGCCGGCACCGTTGATTCCATCGTATCCGTAGCATCTTCGAAAGTCATCCTGACCAGCTTCGAACAGGACTGGCTGGCGTTAAGCCCGGATTCGCTCCCCCTAGCGAAGCAGTGGGTTGAACACTATATTCACCCTGAAGCTTGGCGCAGCGGACTTGCCGTCATCATTGCACAACCGGCCTTTGTCGTTCTTCTCGGTTTGTCGCTCCTGTTCTGGATGATCGGCTACCGTCGCCCGCGCCCGCAAGCATTGCTGGTTTAGCCTCCATTCCGGGGGCACAGCGCCTCTCCGCACCGAATCTGTCGGAATGCGGAAGCAGGCTCACGCAAGGAGGCAAGGATGTTTTTGATCGACATGTTCAACAAGAAGACGGTCATGCCCACGCCAGACACCGCTCTGCCGGGGCGCACGGACCCTCTGCCGACCGCCACGCATCACTTCGTCAACGGCAACCCTCTCAAGGGTCCCTATCCCGATCATCTGAATATTGCCTATGTTGGCATGGGCTGCTTCTGGGGCGCTGAGCGTCTGTTCTGGAAAACGCCGGGTGTCTGGGTCACGGCTGTCGGTTATCAGGGAGGGATTACCAGGAACCCCACCTATCACGAAACGACAACGGGCATGACCGGGCACACGGAAATCGTCAAAGTCGTGTTCGATCCGTCGCAGGTTTCCTACGATCAGTTGCTGAAGATCTTTTTCGAAGAGCACGATCCGACGCAGGGCATGCGGCAGGGCAATGATATCGGCACGACATACCGTTCGGCAATCTACACGACCAGTCCGGAACAGCAGGCGGCGGCCGAAGCGGCACGGGATCGTTTCCAGCAAGCCCTGAACGATGCCGGAAACCGGTCCCAGATCACGACTGAGATCAAGCCGGCGGAAGAGTTCTACTATGCCGAAGACTATCACCAGCAATATCTGGCCAAGAATCCCGGTGGATATTGCGGCCTGCGCGGCACCGGCGTTTCCTGCCCGATCGAGCGTTGATCTGACGAAATTCTGATCAGAAAGCCGCGGAATTCATCGCTTCCGCGGCTTTATTTGTGCAGTCCTTCAACAATATCTGCGTTTTTTACCAGATGAAAAATTTCTGGTGAATTTCCTTCGCAGCCATGCAAGGATGGGCTCTAGCCAGTCATAATAGACAACCGCTGGCGACCGCAGACATGCCTCGAACAGGGCATGCGGGGGGACCCATGATGAACGCAAAAAATAATAGGGCTGCACGATGAAGAAAACCCTTCTCTCAATTCTTGCCTTGGCCGCGCTTTCGACCACGGCTCTGGCCGCTGATGTCAAGCCGGCGCTGGTTTACGGCACGGGCGGCAAGTTCGACAAATCCTTCAACGAAGCGGCCTATCAGGGCGCCGAGAAGTTCAAGAAGGAAACGGGTACCGACTACCGCGATTTCGAGCCGACCAGCGACACGCAGGGCGAACAGGCAATCCGCAACTTCGCCTCCAAGGGCTTCAACCCGGTTGTTGCCGTGTCCTTTGCCTGGACATCGGCCATGGAGAAGGTCGCTGCTGAGTTTCCGAACACCAAGTTCGTGATCGTTGACTCCGTCGTCAAGCTGCCTAACGTCCGCTCCGTCGTCTTCAAGGAAGAGGAAGGTTCCTACCTCGTTGGCGTCATGGCGGGTCTGGCTTCGAAGTCCGGCAAGGTCGGCTTCATCGGCGGCATGGACATTCCGCTGATCCGCAAGTTCGCCTGCGGCTACGCCCAGGGCGCCAAGGCCGCAAATGCAAAGATCCAGGTCTTGCAGAACATGACAGGCACCACTGGTGCTGCATGGAACGACCCGGTTCGCGGCGGTGAACTGACGAAGAACCAGATCGACCAGGGCGCGGATGTCATCTACGCGGCAGCCGGTGCAACGGGTCTCGGCGTTCTGCAGACGGCAGCCGACAACAAGAAGCTTTCGATTGGCGTGGATTCCAACCAGAATCACCTGCATCCGGGTTCCGTCCTGACCTCGATGGTCAAGCGCGTCGATCTGGCTGTCTACAACGCCTACAAGGATACCGCTTCGGACAAGTTCACCGGCGGCATCCAGGCCAATGGCGTAAAGGAAGAAGGCGTCGGCTACGCGATGGACGACAACAACGCCAAGCTGGTAACGCCGGAAATGAAGGCCGCCGTCGAAAAGGCGAAGGCCGATATCATTGCGGGAACGATCAAGGTTCACGACTACATGTCGAGCAACAGCTGCCCGATGTAATCAACGCGAGGGGGCGTATGGTGCAAACGGTGCATCATACGCCCTCTTCATGTCCGGCTTCCGGAAAGGAAAGGCAAGACGCGTGAGCCATAACCCAGCGATCGAACTGGTGGGCATCGACAAGAGTTTCGGTGCTGTTCATGCCAACAAGAATATCCACCTGAAGGTGGAAAAGGGCACAATTCACGGCATCATCGGGGAAAACGGTGCCGGTAAATCCACACTCATGTCCATTCTCTACGGCTTCTACCAGGCCGATAGCGGGGAGATCCGCATCAACGGCCAGGCCTTAAGCATCAAGGACAGCCAGACGGCCATCGCATCCGGCATTGGCATGGTGCACCAGCATTTCATGCTGGTCGAGAACTTCACGGTTCTGGAAAACATCATGCTGGGCGCAGAAGGCGGGCAATTGCTGGCCAAGGGGGTTTCGTCGGCGCGCAAGGAATTGAAGCGCCTGGAGGACGAGTACGACCTGAAGGTCAACCCCGATGCCGTGATCGAAGACCTGCCCGTCGGAACGCAGCAGCGCGTGGAAATCCTCAAAGCTCTCTATCGCGGCGCAGACATCCTCATTCTGGATGAACCGACCGGCGTTCTGACTCCTGCCGAAGCGGACCACCTGTTCAAGGTACTCAAAGTCCTGCGCGACCAGGGCAAGACGATCATTCTCATCACCCACAAGCTGCGCGAGATCATGGCGATCACTGATGAGGTTTCCGTCATGCGCCGCGGCGAGATGGTGGCGACGCGCAAGACTGCCGAGACGACGGTGGAAGAACTGGCGGAACTGATGGTCGGTCGCCGCGTGCTGCTTCGAGTGGAAAAGGGCGAAGCCAATCCCGGCAAGATCCTGCTGTCGGTCAAGAACCTGACCGTCAAGGACAGCCGTGGCGTGACCATGGTCGACAATGTCTCCTTCGATGTGCGAGAAGGCGAGATCGTCGGTATTGCAGGCGTTGCCGGAAACGGCCAATCGGAATTGCTAGAGGCCATTGCAGGTATCCGCAAACCCTCCTCCGGCGAAATCCTCATCGATGGCAAGCCCATTGCCAATGCAGACCCTGCACGCCTGCGTGAACTGGGGCTTGCGCATATTCCTGAAGACCGGCACCACATGGGTCTCGTGCTGAAGTTCGAGGAGTACGAAAATGCCGTCCTCGGCTATCACCGCGATCCGAAATACGGCAAAGGCGCCCTGCTCGACCTGAAGGCCATCCAAGCGGAAGCTGTTGAGAAGATCGAGAAGTATGACATTCGGCCGCCGAACCCGCGGCTCAAGACCGCCAATTTCTCCGGCGGCAACCAGCAGAAGATCGTCGTTGCCCGCGAGATCGAACGCGATCCGAAAGCACTGATCATCGGCCAGCCGACACGCGGCGTCGATATTGGTGCCATCGAGTTCATTCACCGGCGCATCGTTGAAATGCGGGATGCCTCCAAGGCGATCCTGCTTGTCTCGGTCGAGCTCGACGAGATCCGCTCGCTGTCCGACCGTATCATCGTCATGTTCGCGGGCAGGATCGTCGGCGAAAAAACGCCGGAAGCGGACGAACAGACACTTGGCCTGATGATGGCGGGGATTGCGGCATGACCCTTCCCGCCCACAGCATCATCCCCCCCTATTCTGACGGCATGGAGAGCAGGGAGATCGGGTTTGCCCGCACCGTCTCCATGACGATGAGGACCACCTGCCCATGAGCACAGCCTCCGTACCCTTGCCCAACTGGATTACTTACGGATTGATTCCGCTGCTCAACCTGATTGTGGCCTTCTTCATTTCCGGCCTCGTAGTCTGGTGGATTGGCGAAAATCCGTTCACGGCGCTCCGCCTGCTCATCGAAGGTGCGCTCGGTCGCGGAGACGCCATCGGATTCACGCTGTTCTATACCACGAGCTTCATCTTCACGGGCTTATCCGTCGCGGTCGCCTTTCATGCGGGCCTGTTCAATATCGGGTCTGAAGGTCAGGCCTATATTGGCGGCCTGGGTGCAGCTCTCGTGGCGCTTGCACTTGATCAATATGTGCCGTGGTATGTCACCATGCCGTTCGCCATCATGGGCGCGGCACTCTTCGGCGCGGGCTGGGCGTTCATTCCCGCCTGGTTGCAGGCCAAGCGCGGAAGCCACATCGTCATCACCACCATCATGTTCAACTTCATCGGCGCGGCGCTGATGGTCTATCTGTTGGTGAACGTGCTGATCGTTCCGGGCAAGATGGCACCGGAAACCCGCACCTTCCTGCCGGGTGGGCAATTGCCGAAGCTGGACTGGCTGATGGCGCTCTTCGGAGCGAAGCTCGGACCTGCGCCTTTCAACGTCTCTTTCATCATCGCGCTCGTGATGTGCTATCTGGTCTGGCTACTGATCTGGCGCACGAAGCTCGGCTACGAGATGCGCACGCTCGGCATCAGCCCTTCGGCGGCGGTCTATGCAGGCATTCCCTATTCGCGCACGGTCATCATCGCCATGCTGATTTCCGGCGGCCTTGCAGGCATGATGGCTCTCAATCCTGTCATGGGAGCATCGGCGCGCCTGCAGGTCGAGTTCGTCGGCGGTGCAGGGTTCGTCGGTATCGCTGTTTCCCTGATGGGTCGAAGCCATCCGGTCGGCATCATCTTCGCGGCGTTGTTGTTTGGCATTCTCTATCAGGGCGGCGCGGATCTCTCGTTCGAAATGCCCAATATCACGCGTGAGATGATCGTCGTCATCCAGGGTCTGGTGATCCTGTTTGCCGGTGCGTTGGAATACATGTTCCGGCCAGCTCTCGTTCATGTCTACCAACGTTTCAAGCGGGCTTGAGGAGGACGTCATGGATTTCTTCGATATCGTCGTCAGCATCCTCGGTTCGACAATCCGCCTGTCGATCCCGCTGCTGTTTACAGCACTCGCCGGATTGTTTTCCGAACGCGCCGGCATTTTCGACATCGGCCTTGAAGGCAAGATGCTTGCTGCCGCCTTTGCATCCGCCTGTGTCGCCTATATCACCGGCAACGCCTGGCTTGGGCTTCTGGGCGGCATTGGTGTTTCGCTGGTCTTCTCGCTGATCCATGGCTTTGCCTCGATCACCAATCGCGGCAACCAGATCGTGTCCGGCGTCGCGCTGAATTTCGTGGCTGCCGGATTGACTATCGTTCTGGGTCAGGCCTGGTTCGGCCAGGGCGGACGTACGCCGCAATTGACCGGTGAAGGGCGTTTTGCGCCGATCATCCTGCCCTTCGTCGATGTGGTGCGCGATGTACCGATCATCGGGCCGCTTTATGCAAATGTGATTTCCGGCAACAACATCCTGACCTATCTGGCCTTTGCGGCGGTGCCGCTGTCCTGGTGGGTGCTGTTCCGCACGCGTTTCGGTCTTCGCCTGCGTGCCGTTGGCGAAAATCCGGGCGCTGTCGATACGGCGGGCATTTCTGTCACCTGGCTTCGCTATCGCGCTGTGCTGGTCGCCGGCTTCCTCTGCGGCTTCTCTGGCGCCTATCTGGCCATTGCGCAATCCGCCGCCTTCATCAAGGACATGTCTGCGGGCAAGGGCTATATCGCGCTGGCCGCACTGATCTTCGCCAAATGGAAGCCGGTGCCTGTCATGTTCGCCTGCCTGCTATTCGGCTTCCTCGATGCATTTGCCAACTTCATGCAGGGTAAGGCGGTTCCGGGCATTGGCGAAGTGCCGGTACAGATCTTCCAGGCGCTGCCCTATATCCTGACCTGTATCCTGCTTGCAGGCTTTATCGGCATCGCACATCCGCCAAAGGCTGGTGGCGTGCCCTATACGAAGGAGCGTTGAGTTTCCATGTCCCACGACCTGTTCGAAGCAGCGCGCGATGCCATGGCTCGCGCCTACGCTCCTTATTCCAAGTTTCCGGTTGGCGCGGCTATCCGCGCCGATGATGGCAAGATCTATGTCGGCGCCAATATTGAAAACCTGTCCTTTCCGCAGGGCTGGTGCGCAGAGCCAACCGCCATCGGCAATATGGTGATGGGCGGCGGGCGCAGAATCGTCGAAATGGCGGTGATTGCGGAAAAGCTGGCGCTCTGCCCGCCCTGCGGCGGCTGCCGCCAGAAGATTGCCGAGTTCGCCGGTCCAGAAACCCGCGTCTATCTCTGCGATGAGGTCGGCGTGCAAAAGACCATGACCATGGAAGAGCTGCTCCCCTTCTCGTTCAAGACCGAGATGCTCGGATGAGATCCGTCATCGACCTTCTCGTCGACCGCTTCAACGGGCTGATGCCCCGCCATGCCATCGTGCTGGGCTCGGGGCTCGGCTCGCTGGTCTCCGGCATGGATGATCCGGTCCGGGTGTCCTATGCCGAACTGCCGGGCTTTCCGGCAAGCGGTGTGACGGGCCATGCGGGTGAACTGGTGGCCGGGATGCTGGGAAACCATCCCGTCGTCATGCTGTCAGGTCGCGCGCATTATTATGAGCACGGCGATGCGGCGGCAATGCGCTTCCCGATCGAGGTGCTTCACGGCCTAGGCGTTCAATCACTGATCCTTACCAATTCGGCGGGCTCCGTCCGCGAAGACATGCCGCCCGGCTCCGTCATGCAGATGACGGATCACATCAATTATTCCGGCATGAACCCGCTGATCGGGACCTCCGGTGACAAGCGGTTCGTCGGCATGACCAATGCCTATGACGAAGGTCTTTCAACCGCGATCCGAAATGCCGCCATCCGCACGACCACGCCCCTTTTCCAAGGCGTCTATATGTGGTTTTCAGGCCCAAGCTTCGAGACGCCTGCCGAAATCCGCATGGCGCGTATTCTGGGCGCCGATGCCGTCGGCATGTCGACGGTGCCGGAAGTCATTCTGGCGCGCTATGTGGGCCTGAAGGTTGCCGCCTGCTCGGTGATCACCAATTACGGGGCCGGAATGACCGGTGCGGAACTGTCCCACGAAGAGACCAAGGAAATGGCGCCCAAAGGCGGTCAACGTCTCGCCGCCATTCTGAAGGATATGTTCATCCAGCCGAGCATTGCCTGAACGACCTTCTCGCTCAAATTCATTCACGAACCCGACATGGGTTGCGTCTAATCGATTGAAGGATAATTATGCATTCTCCGACCAACCCGGGAGGGATCACCATGGAATTGCTGGGCCCGCGCGAGATTGCCGCGTTTGCGCTTTCGCTTCTGGATCTGACCAACCTGCGTGACGATTGCGATGCATCCGCCATCGAGACACTGTGCAAGCGTGCGCAAGGACCGAATGGAAATGCAGCCGCCATCTGCATCTGGCCGCGTTTCGTAGCGCAGGCCCGTGGCATCCTCGGCACCAGCAATCCGGTTCGCATTGCGACGGTGGTCAATTTCCCATCCGGCAATCTGCCCGTTTCAGAGGTCGTGGAAGAAACGCGCAAGGCAATCGCCGATGGCGCAGATGAAATCGATCTCGTCATCCCCTATGCGAAGTTTCTGGCGGGTGACGAGGCGTCCGTCAGCGAGATGGTACGCGCGGTTCGCGCCGCATGCCCGAATTCCTGCCTGAAGGTCATTCTGGAAACCGGCGAAATCAAGGATGCGGCTCTTATTCGCCGTGCCTCGGAGCTGGCGATTGCAGAGGGTGCGGATTTCATCAAGACCTCCACCGGCAAGGTGCAGGTCAATGCAACGCTCGAAGCTGCCGATATCATGCTGCAGGCCATCCGCGACAGCCGCAAGAAGGTAGGCTTCAAGCCGGCGGGCGGCATATCGACCGTGGCGGATGCGGATCTCTACCTGCGACTTGCGGAAACCATCATGGGTGCCAACTGGCTGATGCCGTCTACCTTCCGCTTCGGCGCGTCCGGTCTGCTGGACGATATCAGCGCCGTGCTGAGCGGTTCCACGTCTGCGCGCGCCTCCACCGGATATTGATTGACCATGCTGCCGCAGGAAATCATTCGTCGCAAACGCGACGGCCACGCGCTGTCTGAGGCGCAGATCCGCGCATTCATCAGAGGTCTGACCAACGAAAGCATTTCGGAAGGCCAGGTTGCGGCCTTTGCCATGGCAACCTTCTTCAGGGGAATGGATCGCGATGAGGTGATTGCACTGACGCTTGCCATGCGCGATAGCGGCGATGTGCTGAACTGGTCGGAAACCGGCAAGCCGATCGTGGACAAGCATTCGACGGGCGGCGTTGGAGACAATGTATCGCTGATGCTTGCGCCGATCGTTGCCAGCTGGGGCCTGACCGTGCCGATGATTTCGGGACGTGGCCTTGGCCATACCGGCGGTACGCTGGACAAGCTGCAAAGCATTCCAGGCTATCAGGTCATGCCAGGCACGGATGTGCTGCGCAAGGCGATCAAGGAGGTTGGCTGCGCCATCATCGGCCAGACCACCGACCTTGCGCCGGCTGACAAGCGCCTCTATGCCGTGCGCGACGTGACGGCGACTGTGGAATCCATCCCGCTGATCACCGCCTCGATCCTGTCCAAGAAATTGGCCGCAGGCCTGCAAAGCCTCGTGCTCGATGTGAAGTTCGGCAACGGCGCCTTCATGCAGGAACTTGGCGATGCCGAGGCCCTGGCGCAATCACTGGTCGAGGTCGCCAACGGCGCGGGCGTGAAGACCTCGGCCATGCTGACGGACATGAACGAGCCATTGGCCGATGCTGCGGGCAATGCGCTGGAGGTCGTCCACGCGATCGATTTTCTTCAGGGCAAGAAGCAAGGTACTCGTATCGAAACAGTTACCTTTGCCTTTGCAGCCGAGATGCTGCTGCAGGGCGGCGTGGCTGAAACGCTGGAAGACGGTGTCGAAAAGGCGCGCAAGTCGGTCTCCTCCGGGCGCGCGCTCGATACCTTCGCCCGCATGGTGAATGCGCTTGGCGGGCCGCAGGATTTCGTGGCGCATCCGCAGGACCACATGTTCCGCGCACCGTTCATTACCGCCGTCACAGCTCCCTCCAGCGGTTATCTTTCCGCGTGCGACACACGGGGGATTGGCCTTGCAGTGGTGGAACTCGGCGGTGGGCGCATGCGTGCCTCTGACGATATCGATCCGCGTGTCGGGCTGGACCGCATTCTTCCGCTTGGCACACGGGTCGAAAAGGGTGAACCCATTGCCTATGTCCACGCGGCCGATCAGGAGAGCGCGGATCGGGTCGCGGCGCGGGTCGCTTCTCTCTACACGCTGTCGGACGTACCGGTCCTGACACGTCCGCCGGTGCTCAAGAAGATCGGCTGATCAGGCGCTAGCCACGAGATCGAGAATCTGGCGTTCGGAGATCTCCTTGCGATTACGCACCTGCCAGTGAACGAAGGCGGTATCCGGCTTCGTTTCCTTCGCCCGATAGTCCTCGCCAATGTCGCCCTGCTCGAGAATGCGGTTCCAGCGCTGCTCGAGCGCGGTAAACTGCATGCCGGCGCGGAAGCAGGAAATCCCGAGATAGTTCTGGTCCAGCCTGTAGAAGCGCGGAAGAATGGCGACGCGCATCGCCATGACATAGGTCCTGATCTGCGGAAAATGCTGGTATGCCGCCATCATGCCTTCCCGGGTATAGGCGATGACGCCTGAATTGAAGACACGCGGGCTGCGATCCGCCGTGCGTGGCGGCGTCGCGTGAAAGAAGGCGCTGCCGAACGCTCCCCAACGCATGTCATTGCTGTGACGGATGGGCGATTTCCGCTCTTTTCGCAGCTGGGGCTGGGCCAGTTCCTCTACCATGCCGATGTGGTTGACGGGCGTGGTCAGGATTTCACCGGAGGCATTGTCCTTTGGAAACACATCTGCATCAACGTAGATGACGCGATCATAGTTGTGAAAATCCGGGTCCCAGACGGGTCGAACCGCATGATAATATTCGGCATATTTGCCGGTGAAGAAGGTCGGGTTTTCCTCGAAGAAATAGTCGGCGCCATGCCGGTCGGCATAATCCCGGAACAGACGACGGCTCAGGCGGGCATAGTCGGGAATCTCGCCCTTCCAGAACTGATAGATCAAGGTCTTCACGCCATACCCCTGCAGTGCTCCGCCCCATCGGCGATATCACTCCTTACCCATTGGCCGGGGAATCGTCCATCTTTGGATGTAAGGGCTGCGGTTCAGGCTTTGCCGAGACGAAGGATCGAGCCACCAGAGCACAACCGACAGCCCAGGTGGCACCGGCACACCAGCCGCCCAGAACATCGGTCGGGTAATGCACGCCGAGGAAGATACGGCTGAGACCGATCATCAGCGTCAGGAAAAGCGCTGCAGCGATCATGAAGAGGCGCGTCGCTCTCGTCGTCTGCGTTCGGGCCAGAAGCGCTCCAAGCGTGAGATAGGTCACCGCAGAGAGCATGGCGTGACCGCTCGGAAAGCTTAAGTCTCGCACATCGACAAGATGCGGCACGATATCGGGACGAGGCCGCGCGATGATGACTTTGAGCGCAGTGCTGGCAAGCCAGCCGCCCAGGATCGAACAGGCGGTAAAGATCGCAATCCTGATGCGACGGGAAATGACAAGATAGGTCGTTGTCAGCAGGGTCATCAGCGAAAGCACCGTCACGCCGCCCAGACTGGTGATGTCCTGAACGGCATG
Organism: Affinirhizobium lemnae; assembly: GCF_022968395.1. Classification (GTDB taxonomy): domain Bacteria; phylum Pseudomonadota; class Alphaproteobacteria; order Rhizobiales; family Rhizobiaceae; genus Neorhizobium; species Neorhizobium lemnae. Next base: position 94,962 of record NZ_JALJQZ010000008.1, on the reverse strand, counting down.
GGTCAGCCAGTAGGGCCCGATCGTCTCTCCCAGATCGCCTGAGCGACGAAGCGCCAGCAGGATCGCTTCGTCGAGCGCGTGCGTATCGCCTTCCACAACCTCGCCTGCCAGCATGGCAAACAGCAGCGCGCCGCCCGTCAGAATGCCGAAGAAAACAAGAGTCGTGAGTTCGAAGCGCTTCAGACGATCAATCAGGGATTGGGCATAGCGTAAGTTCGTCATTGGCACTCTGTTGCCTCAGATGGCAGGAATGGAGCGACGGGCCTGATCGAGGCTTGGGGGTGCAACGCGACGGTAACGGGCTTCGACGAAGCCATAGATACCGAAACAGGCCAGACCAAGACCGATCGCGAGATAAAGCACACCACCCAAGGGCAACTGACGAACCCATGTCAAGGCATCGGCCATGCTTCCCGCCTGGTCCGGATCAACCATGAAAGCCGCATAGAGAAAAAATACTGCAATGATCAGGAAGACGATACCCTTGGCGACGAGACCATAAACGCAACAACTGTCCAGCGCGGGATGCAAATTGGCGTCGAAGGCCAGATAGCGATGGTAGCTGCGTCGGATGCCTTTGACGATGTGGGCTGCACCAGCACCAAGGATGCACAGACCGACGATCCCGACCAGATAGCGACCGTAGGGTTGCTGCATCAACCATTCGGTCCAACTCGAGGAGTCCTCGCCGGATTGCCCCGTACTCATCATCAGCGCATGGGTCACGGCAAAGAGTGCCAGACCGCTATAGGTAATGGCGCTGATCAACAATCCGGCCCTGACCACGTAGCCCTTCAGGTCAGCCGGGTGGTTATCCGCGTTGGCAAGCGACTGGGCCAGCCGCCAGACAATGAATCCAATGAGACAGATACCGATAAATCCGAGCCAGATGCGACCAAATGGCTGAGACAGCACCATTTGCAGTGCGGATTCGGAATCCGGGCTACCGCCACCGATACTGCCAAGGACCGCCATCATTCCCACGAGAACATAAACCAGCCCTCGTGCGGCATAGCCTGCTCTTGCCATCCATTCGAATTTTTCGCTGCCCATGGGTCCAATCTTTCAATGGAAGAGGCCCGTCAACGCGTGACGGGCCTCTGTTGTTTCATGAAGAAGTCATAAAGGGTGACCCAAGCTCAATGCGGGCGTGGGGCCGACCCATTGCTCGGGGTGTGGAACTGGCGCGCCTCTTCGACAATGCGGTCTTTCGCAGCATCATGGACGTCAGAAACAACAGCAGCTGCAGTGTGCGAGACCTCCGTTGCCACGGCTTCCGCCTTGTCCATGGCGTGAGACGCTTCTGCCGCCACCCTGCCCTTTACGTCATCGGACATTTCGCCCATCAGAGCGTCCTCGCGCTCTGTCCGAGGAAGGGCAGCGCCAATGGCCGCACCGACCGCGAAAGCAAGAGCGCCACCAACAAGCGGTTGATCACGAAACTGGCGAAAGATCGTTTCATTGAGAGCCTGTGCCGAATCCCGGACAGAAGCGCCCATGTCCATCGTCGTGCGGCCTGCGGTTCGTCCCGCCTCCGAAACATGGTGACCGGCACGGGCCGCCGAATGTTTGAGATCCTGCCAGGATGCGGCGACCCAGCCCGAGGCATCATCGAACAAGCGTCCGGTCTCGTCCCGGATATCGTGGATTTGACGACCTGTCTTATCCGCAAAGCCGCGATAGGTTCTCCCGGCCTCATCCGTAAAGTGTCCGGCACGATTTCCCGCAGCATCGGACATTGCCCTGAATTTTGCGCCGGCCTCATCCGTAAAGTGGCTATAGCGGCTTTCACCGATCTGCTCGACAGGGCCGGTGCGGCGTATTGTGCCGGTCACGGGTACCAGCGGATGCTCTTGCGACTTTCCGACATCCGTTTGAGCCGAAGGTTTCTGGCCAGACATGAGCCAGGTCAGGCTAACGCCCATCAGGGCCACAGGGATCGGGTTCGATTTCATGGAGCCGGTGAGGTTCGAAAGAAACTCCGCGCCGCCACTCCCCTTTGCGTAAGCGATCGCCTCATCAACAAGCTGGCCGGGCGACATGCGGTTCTGGATCTCGTCGAGCTTGGCGTTGATGCGCTGGCGATCCTGTTCGATTTCGCGCTCGATCTCTTCCGGGGTGCGTTCCGTAGAATAGGCCATTATGTTCTCTCCTTCAGCACCTGAACATCGCGTTGCAGGGAATGGGTCGTGCGGTCGAGGTTCATCGAGCTGCCCTTCAACACAGCGAGGCCGCGCGAAATCATGCCCCAGCCGATGACGGCGACGACGAGACCCACAACCACGGCTGCGATGGCGTCTGCATTACGTTCAGCAAAGCCCATTGAAAGCAGGAGGGCCGAAAGCCCGCTGACGGCGGCTGCAAGCAAGACGCCGATGGCGCCAATGGCAAACACCAGGCCTGCCGCCATCATCTCGACGCCTGTCATGGCCTTGGAGACTTTCTCGGAGGCCTCTGCTTTCGCCAGATTGATCTCTTTGCGAAACAGGCCGGACACATCGCCTACGAGGCCCGTCAGAAGTTCAGACAAGGGGCGGTTTTCAACGGGATTAGACATTCGACGCTCCTGTCGTGCGAGGGATCGAGGAACCAGCACTGGAGGTGCTGGACGGAGGGGACGCAGGAGCACTGGTGGCGGGAGCCTGGCGCATCGCGGATTCCGCAACAGAATGGCGAGCGTGAAGATCGCCTGTCGATGTCGTCTGAGACGAGCCTGCCTGACGGCTGGCCGATGCTGTTACGAAGCGGCTTGCCGCAAGACCTGCCATTGCAGCAAGTCCGAGAAACGCAAGCGGCTGGCGTCGACCGAAGTCTTCCGCCATGCCTGCAATCTCGCCCATGCTGCGGCCTTTGATGTCGTCCGCAAACCGATGGACACTTTCACCCATCTGGCGCGCCATTCGGCCGACTTCGCGGTTCTCGCCCTGTTCAAGCTCGGCACCAACCTTTTCCATCGCCTGGGCCAGTCCCGCCACGCGCTCGGCGGCGTATCCCTTCTGGCTATCGGCCAGTTCCTCGGCTTTCGTGGTCGCCTGCGAGATCTTGTCTCTTGCGATATCCTTGACCTCGGCAACATCATCCTTGGCCTTCTGGCTCAGCTCCACCATAGGCGGCTTGGACGACGCGGATGTCTGGCCGGGTTCCGGCCGCATGCTGCCATAGGTGGTGCTTGCGCGACCATCCCCGGGGAAGGTAGTGTCCCTGTCTGTCATGTCTCTCTCCTGTTGACGATCCTGGCTCTGCAGGACCGAACAGGAGTGAATGCGCTTTGTTCCAGAGAAGCGTGGAGCTTGTTAAAGCGGCTCAGCCGACAATTTTTTGCGTGATCGCAAGGCCTGCGGCGGCCGCGACACCGGAGAGGATTGTTCCCCAGGCCATATCCACAAGGCTCATGGCGAGCGGCCAGTTTTTCAATGTGGAAAGATTGGTAATGTCATAGGTCCCGTAAGCGATGAGACCGAGGATTGCGCCGGACAAAAGCGCCTGCGTCCAGCTGCCGCCGGACAGATAGGGCTGTACGGCGAAATAGACGAGACCGGCCACATAGATGAGATAGAAGGCACCGGCTGCCAGAAAATCCGGGCGCTCGCGCATCATGTCGCCGAGCTGGCTTCGATAGAAGCCGGTCGCGACCTTGCCGAGCCAGACAAAATCGAGACCGAAGAAGACTGCCGCTGTCGCAAGGTAGGCCACCACGTAGACATACATCAGTACTTCCTTTCACCTACCAAAAAAATCAGCCGGTCAGGGGACCGGCTGATGGAACCTCAGATCTTGAGGATTGGCTGGATCATTCTCACGACCCAGCTTGAGAATTTCAGCGGACGTTCCGTCACTGCAAGACAGATGCAGTCCTCGCCTTCCGTGGCGGTCGGGGTGTGGAGAAGCGAGCCATCTGCCTCTTCCAAATCGCCACGGGCAAACAGGTCCTGACCGTCGTGGAAGCTGCCAGCCAGAACGAGCGTCAACTCACGACCGTCATGCGTGTGCTCCGGCACTGGCTTTCCAGCCGGAATGCGCAGCAGGCGCACTTGGGTGTCTGGATCCGCGGTATCGATGCGGATCTGATAGGCACCACGTCCAAGTGCCTTCCACTTCAGGCTGGACACATCACCACCCAGATAGGAGCGCAGTGGCTCCGGGATGACGCCTTCCGATTGGGATGGCCGCGAAATAGCCTGACCCGCAGTCCGAGAACCGGAAAGCTTCGCCTTCATCTTGTCCCAGTCGGTGTCCGTCGCCTTTTCGCTTACGGAGATCTTGTCGAACAGCGCACCGGCCGCACCCTCCATGGCCTGAAGGCGGCGGCGGGCCTGCGGACAAAGCGCCAGATGCGTAGCTACGGCCAGACTCCAGCCTTCAGACAGGTTTCCGGATGCATAGTCGAGCAGAAGCTCGTCGCTGACTTGGTGTTGAACGTTCATCGCACGGCCTCCAGGGTCGAACGCAATTTCTCAAAGGCCAACCGGATACGGGACTTCACAGTTCCAAGAGGAATGCCCATGTCCTGCGCGATCGTGGAATGCGATGCCTCATCGAAGAAGGCACGCTTCAGAACGTCGAGCTGCTCTGGCGGCAGTGTTTCCATGGCCTTGCGAAGAAGCTCCGCATCCTGGCGCTCTTCGAGCTCCAAGTCCGCAGGCGGAATATCGTCCTTCACAAATGCCGGATCATTTTCATCGAACATCGGGCGTTTGCGGCGAAACGCGTCAATCCGCTGATTTCTGGCTATGGTAAAGATCCACGCGGAGACATTGCCTCGCGCCGGATCGAACTGCATCGCCTTGTTCCAGACGGCCATCATGGTTTCTTGCATCAGCTCTTCCGCGAGCTGCGTGTCCCTGGTCTTCATCGCCATGAAGGAGCGCACGCGCGGCCCGTAATGGCGGAACAGTGTTTCAAAGGCATCCACGTCGCGCTGCTGCCCGACACGGGTCAGCAATTTGGACAAGTCTGCCGGGGAAAGTTCATGTTCCGGCGTAGTCAAATCAGTCCGTTTCATCCTTTGGCCAAGCTGAACGCGAGCACGCGGCCGGTTGGCCGCTTGTTGTTCGTTGTGGCACGTCCTTGCCGAGATGGAAACAGTCAAGCTCATGTTTGGCGTTACGCCAGACATCCTGCGGCGGATCATGGGAGGGAAAAGAAATTTATCAGCAATCCGTTTCGTGATCGCCGCCGTAGAGCCTAAGCATAGGTAAACAGTGGAAAATCAAAATGGTTTCATACACGGCAGGAAATCGTCGCATCGCGGTTATCGGGTCTGGCATCAGCGGCCTGTCTGCAGCGTGGCTTGCCTCGCGATCCAATCGTGTCGTGCTTTATGAAGCGGATCATCGTCTGGGCGGTCACTCCAATACGGCAATCGTTCCCACTGCCTATGGCGATATCCCGGTCGATACGGGGTTCATAGTCTATAATGACAAGAATTATCCCAATCTGGTGGCTCTGTTCCAGCATCTGAATGTCCCGACCATTGCTTCTGACATGAGCTTTGCGGCCTCCATCGACGATGGAAGGTTTGAATATTCCGGCACCGGTCTGAAGGGGCTGCTCGGACAGCGGCTGAACATCGCCCGCCCCCGCTTCTGGCGGATGCTGACGGATGTGTTGCGGTTCTATCGCGAAGCCGAAGGCCTTCTGAAACGTCCGGAGCTTGAGGGTCTGACGCTCGGCGAATATCTCGACCGCGAAAACTATTCGAAAGCCTTCATTGAAGATCATCTTTTGCCGATGGGAGCTGCCATCTGGTCGATGACCACAATCGATATGCGCGCCTATCCGCTTCACGCCTTCGTGCGCTTTTTCGTTCATCACGGTCTGATCCTCCTTAAGGGCCGTCCTCGCTGGCGCACAGTCCTGGGTGGCAGCCGCGAATATGTCCGCCGCCTGATTGCCGACTTTGCCGGCGAGATCCGCCTCTCGACGCCGGTAGCCCGCATTCAACGGATGGCAAACGGCGTGATCGTGACCGACAAGTCCGGTCACGCCGACCGCTTCGACGACGTGATCATCGCAACCCATGCGAACGATGCTTTGTCCATGCTCGGTGATGCAGATCACCTTGAGCGTGAAATTCTCGGGTCCTTCCGATACACGGACAATGTTGCGGTCCTTCATAGCGATGAAAACCTGATGCCGAAGCGTAAATCTGTCTGGTCCAGCTGGAATTATATTGCCGGTCGGCAGGCAGCCGACGGGGCTCCGCTCTGCGTGACCTACTGGATGAATCTGTTGCAGGATCTCGACCGTCGTCAAAACCTGTTTGTCACGCTGAATGCCTGTCGAGAGATCCGCAAGGACAAGATCGTCGCGACGTACAATTATACGCATCCGCTGTTCGACCTCAGCGCCATGGCAGCTCAAAAGCGGATCTGGGATCTCCAGGGTCGCCGGAACACATTCTTCTGTGGCGCCCATTTCGGCAGTGGCTTCCATGAGGATGGTCTGCAGGCAGGACTTGCCGCCGCAGAGGCTGCAACAGGCTCACGCCGCCCCTGGCAGGTCGCGGACGAGTCGGGTCGGATCTTTTCGACACCCCTTCTGGCAGCGGCAGAATGACCCTATCCTCCGCCATCTATGCGGGCAACGTGATCCATGCCCGGCACCGGCCGAAGACGCATCGTCTGCGCTATAGTGTGTTTTCGCTATTGCTGGATCTGGATGAACTTCCGCTGCTCGACCGTTCGCTGAAGCTTTTCGGCCATAACCGCCGCGCATTGTTCAGTTTCTACGATCAGGATCATGGAAACGGCGAGAGGAATGGGCTCAGAGCCTGGGCCGAAAATCACTTGCGCATGGCAGGGATCGAGACCTTTCCGGCGCGCATTCGGGTTCTATGTTATCCGCGCATCTTCGGATATGTTTTCAATCCGTTGACGGTTTATTTCTGCGAAGACAAACAGGGCAATCTTCTGGCGCTGCTCTACGAGGTCTGCAATACATTCCATGAGCGGCATACTTACGTGATACCGGCGGGTTCTCATCGGGAAGGCCCGGTCCGCCATTCCTGCGAGAAGGCCATGTACGTCTCTCCGTTTGTTCCTATGGACTGCGCCTACGACTTCGATATCCTCCCACCCGGAGCCAATGTAACGGGCGACAAGGTGAAGGTGGCGATCAATGAACGCGATGCCGAGGGCGATCTGCTCTATGCAAGTTTTGCCGGCGCACGTTCCGAACTATCCGATGCGGGTCTTGCCCGCGTCTTCATGCGTTATCCGCTGATGACCATGAAGGTCATGGCGGGGATCCACTGGGAGGCGCTTCGTCTCTGGCTGAAGGGTGTGCCGATCTACAGGCACAAGCCCGCGGCGGAGCGGGTTGCGAGTTCGGTGGAACAGACCATTGTTTGAGTGGAGGAGTGCATCATGACGCATGCCGGACATGGAGATCCCTTTCTCGTCACAGAGCGCAGACCCTTCTGGGAGAAGATGCTGTGCCGCATGCTGGCGCGCACACGCCATGGTCGCCTGACGGTGCTGTTTCCAACAGGGCGTGAATACCATTTTGGCAACAGCGCGCAGGGTCCGTCGGCCACCATCCGCTTCCATCGCGCAAGTGTCTTGCGGCAGGTGATGACCGGTGGAAGCCTTGGCTTTGCCCGCGCCTACATGGATGGAGACTGGTCGACACCGGATCTTGGCAATGTTCTCGATCTTGCCATGGCCAACGAGAAGGATTGGGAAAAACTCGTCAAGCCAATGGCGCTGTTTGGCCGGCTGGCACATCTGCGTCACCGCCTTCGCCGTAATTCCAAGGCGGGGAGCCGTCGCAACATCGCCTTCCACTATGATCTCGGCAATGATTTCTATCGGCTCTGGCTGGACAGATCCATGACCTATTCGTCAGCGATCTACACGCGCGCCGATATGCCGCTTGAAGAGGCGCAGCGAGAAAAATACGGCCGCATCATTCGCGATCTCGGCATTGGTCCGGACGACCATGTCCTGGAAATCGGCTGCGGCTGGGGCGGTTTCATGGAACAGGCGATCCGCGAGACAGGATGCCGTGCGACGGGTCTCACCCTTTCCAAGGAACAGGCAACCTATGCGCGCCAGCGGCTGGCGGACGCCGGACTCGCTGAACGTGGCGAAATTCGCCTCGAGGATTACCGCGATGTACGCGGCCAGTTCACCAAGATCGTCTCGATCGAGATGTTCGAGGCGGTCGGTGAAGAACATTGGCCGATTTATTTCGAGCAGGTGCGCGATCTGCTGGTCCTGGGCGGGGAAGCCATGATCCAGGTCATCACCATTGATGAAAGCCGCTTCGAGCTCTATCGACGGCACGCGGATTTCATCCAGACCTACATCTTCCCGGGCGGCATGCTGCCTACGGTGACCAATTTTGGAGAGATTGCCGAAAAGGCCAGGTTGAAGGTTCAGGATTCCTTCCGGTTTGGCCGGGATTACGAGCGGACCCTGCTCGTGTGGGATCGGGCTTTCCAGGCCGCCTGGGCGAAGATCGCCCCCTTGGGATTTGACGAGCGGTTCTTCCGCATGTGGCACTACTACCTGCACTACTGCGCTGCCGGTTTTCGCACCGGCCGGATCGACGTCGCGCAGTTTCGTTTGGCAAAATCATCCTGACGGCCTCTCCCGGGATCAATATCCCGGGAGAAAGCCCCTTCATTTCCGCAGCATCTTCCGGGTCAGTGCAAATCGCAGCCTGTGCGGCAGCGCATGCAGGAACTTGATGGCAAACGCCATTTTCCATGGGAATATGATCTCGAACTTGTTTGTCTTCAGACCATCGACGATGCTCTCTGCTGCCTCATCGACACTGATCAGAAATGGCATCGGAAAATCGTTCTTGGCCGTCAGAGGCGTATCGACGAAGCCGGGATTGATGACACGCATGCGCACCCCTTCCCGCTCCAGTTCCGGATAAAGCGCTTCGCACAGATTGTTGAGAGCTGCTTTTGTGGCTCCGTAAAAGCCGCCGCCCGGCAAACCGACATAGCCTGCAACGGAGGCGACGACGCAGATTTCGCCGCTTCGCCGCGCAATCATATCCGGTATCACCGCTTCCAGCGTATGGGCGGTACCGATAACATTCAGGTTCAGTGTTTCTGCGAAGGCTCCGCTGTTGAAACGACGAACGCTGTCGCGCTTGTAGCTCCCTGCGGAAAAGATGGCCAGATCGATCGGCCCGAGGCTGGCCCGGATGGCGTTTGCGACCGAACTTGCGGCGGCACGGTCCGTCACGTCCAGCGGAAAGGCAAAAATGCGGTCCGGCATTTCGGCCTGAAGCTCCATCAGCTTGTCGGCGCTGCGAGCGCTTACCGCCACGCGGTAACCTTCACGCGCGAGCTTGATTGCCACTGCACGTCCAATACCCGAGCTGGCACCCGTGATCCAGGCAAGCTTCCCCGTCTGCACTGGCGGGGACGATAGGGTGGTGTCTGTCATCGAAAGCCTCCATTTGCCTTCTACTACGCAGAGCGACCGATTTGGTTCTCAGGCCGTCGTTGCACAGGCTTGTCGAGCGTGGCGCAACATGCAACATCCATCGCTTGATGCTTATCAAGGCGCTTGCCTTACAAGACCAAGAAGAGACCTATCATGCCGCAAAAGATCATCATTGATACAGATCCGGGCCAGGACGATGCGCTTGCCATTCTTCTGGCGCTGGGAAGTCCGGAAATCAAGGTGCTGGGCATCACGGCGGCAGCTGGTAATGTGCCGGTAGCGCTGACGTCGAAAAACATCCGCAAGGTTTGCGAACTCGCCGGACGTTCCGACGTGAAGGTGTTTGCAGGCTGCGATGGCCCCATGGAGGGCACGCTGTTCACCGCCGAATATGTGCATGGCGCAACCGGCATGGATGGTGCCGATCTGCCGGAGCCGACCATGCCGCTTCAGGCGCAGCACGGCGTCGATTTCATCATCGAGACCGTCATGAACAGTGAGCCAGGCAGTGTCGTGATCTGCACGCTCGGTCCGCTGACCAACCTCGGAACCGCACTGAAGCGCGAGCCAAAGCTTGCTGAACGCTTCCAGAAGATCGTGTTGATGGGCGGCGGCCTGTTCGAGGGCGGAAACGTGACGCCCGCCGCCGAGTTCAACATTTTCGTTGACCCGGCTGCCGCCAAGATCGTGTTCGGCTGCGGTGCACCCATCGTCATGATGCCGTTGGACGTCACCCATCAGGTGCTGACGACAGCAAAGCGCGTGGCCGCCATCAAGGCGCTTGGCACGCCGCTTTCGGAAGCCGTTGTCGGCTGGCTGGAATTCTTCGAGCGTTTCGACGAACAGAAATACGGCACCGATGGCGGACCGCTGCACGATCCAAACGTCATCGCCTATCTCATCAAGCCAGAGCTTTATTCGGGCCGTCTCTGCAATGTGGAAATCGAAGCGGATAGCGCACTCACCAAGGGCATGACGGTTGTCGACTGGTGGGGCGTGACCAACCGCCCGAAGAATGCGACCTTCATGCGCGATGTCGATGCCGATGGCTTCTACGCGCTTCTGACAGAGCGTCTGGCACGTCTGCCAGCGTAAAGCGCTTACGCCGCCAGAGGATACGGCTCAACCAGACAATCGGCGGGGATGTGCCATTCCCGCCGCAAACTGTTGATCATGTCCAGAGTCAGCGCGCGCCTGCGGCGAAGGATTTCAGACGCCCGTGAACGGGAGCCGAGGACATCAGCCAGATCCGACTGGGTGCGCCCCGTCGTTTCCATGTAGAACGTCAGCACGTCGATAGGATCGGCAGCCGCCAGGGTTACAGTGCGGTTCTCATAAGCCTCGATAAGATCGGACAGAATATCGAAGCGATCCGCCTCTTCTGAGCCAGCCGCGGGCGGCGCATCGAAATAGGGCTCGATTTCACCGAACGCCCAATCAAGATCGGCTTGTGTTCTGATGGGTCTGATCTCTTTCATTCGACAATCTCCGCATCAATCCTGTCATAATCTGCGTGCGTTCCGACAAACTTGATCAGAACACGCTGATAGGCATAGGCCACGTGCACGATCAGCCGATACTTGTTGCCGGAAATATCGAAGATGATCCGGTTATCGGCGACGAAATCGACAGAGCTTCCGAACATTGCCTTCACGTCGGAAGGAGCCGACCATTTTGCCGCCGACACCAGTCGATACCAATCCGACAAGGGCTTTCGCGCCTGAGGGTGGCGCTCCCAGAAATCCCTCAGACGCGATTTCGCGATGATCTGCATACTCTCTTTTATTCCCATTTTGGGAACAAAACAAGGGAATTGTCGCCGATCAGCCCTTCTTCAGCGCCGCGTAGGCAACGGCCATGCGTGCTGCGAGCGCCGCATTGCTCTTTACCAGCGCGATGTTGGCCTTGAGACTTTCGCCCTTTGAAAGCTCATTGATGCGCGCCAGCAGGAAGGGCGTCAGTTCCTTGCGGCCAATGCCGCGCTCTTCCGCCTCGCGCACCGCATCGGCAATCGTGCCGTCGATGAATGCGTTGGAGAGAGCGGCTTCTTCAGGGATCGGGTTTGCAATCAGCAGGCCGGTTCCGGTTCCAAGCTTGTGATGCAGGTGCATGGCGCTGGCGATCTCTTCTGCCGTATCCAGCCGGTGATCTGCCTTGAAGCCGCTGGTGCGGGTGAAGAAGGCCGGAAACTCGTCCGTACCGTAGGCAATGACCGGCACGCGCTGTGTTTCGAGATATTCCAGCGTTTTGGCGATATCGAGGATGGACTTCACGCCCGCGCAGACGACAGCTGTCTTCGTGCGGCCCAGTTCAGTCAGGTCGGCGGAGATATCGAAGCTCTGTTCCGCGCCGCGATGCACGCCACCGACACCACCGGTTGCAAAGATATCGATGCCCGCGAGATCTGCCAGCAGCATTGTCGCTGACACCGTCGTCCCCGCGGACTGCCTGCGTACCATGGCAACCGCCAGATCACGACCGGAGGCCTTCACCACGCCCTTGGCCTGCGCCAGCGCCTCAAGCTCGGCGCGCTCCAGACCGGCGCGTAACTCACCGTCGATCACAGCAATCGTCGCGGGCACGGCACCGTTCTGCCGAACGACATCTTCCACCGCCAGTGCCGTTTCAAGGTTGGCGGGATAGGGCATACCATGGGTGATGATGGTCGATTCCAGCGCAACGACGGGGCCGCCAGCGGCAAGAGCCTCTGCCACTTCGCGGCTGAGTTTCGGTTTGTGAAGGGTCATGTCAAATCCTTTCGATCGGCTGGAGCCGGTGCATGTTCGCCTCAATGAAGCGGGGGGAGAGTTCAGGGTGGACGCTGGCGGCGCTTTCTGTAGTCAAGGCACCCAGTAGTGTACCCATACGCACGGCTTCGAAGGCAGGTTTTCCAGAGAGCAAGGCCTGTAGCGTTCCGGCAATCATCGCGTCGCCCGCACCCGTCATTTCAACGGGTTCTGCCGTGACCGCAGGAACGGCTCGAACCTGCGTTCCTTCGGCAACGACAGCACCGGATGCCCCACGCGTCACGATCGCATGGGCAACGCCGGCATTCACAAGGGCAAGGGCAGCAGCTTCGGCGTCCCGGAAAGGTCCGAGCGAGCGCCGCGCCATCAGCGCATTGGCCTCATCCAGATTCATGAACAGGAAATCGATCCCGCTCAGATCATCCGGCAATCGCATGACCTTATGGGTGGAAACGGCATCGAAAGCCAGGCGGAAGCGCGCGCCCCTGCGGCGTTCGATCAATAGTCTCAGCGTTTCGGCTGGCAAGTTGCAATCACAGAAGACCAGGCTTGCAGACGCCAGATGCGGCCAAACCCGTTCCAGATGGGCAGGCTGAAAAAGATCAAAGATGCCCATATCAGCCAGACCAATGGCAAGGTCACCCTTCTCGTCCAGAACGGCGGCATATTCCGCAGTCGGGCGCTCCGTGCTTGTCAAAACCTGCGATACGTCGATACCGATCTGTCGCAGATGCGCCAGCATTGCGCTGCCGGTTTCATCATCGCCGAGAATGGAAATGAAACTGGTCGAGGCACCAAGCAAGCCAAGGTTTTCGGCGACATTGCGGGCAACACCGCCAAAGCTACGCATTCCATCGACCGGGTTCGAGGTTTCAGGAACCAGCGGTTGGCGCGCGCGATATTTACGATCGAAGACGGCGCCGCCCATGCACACGACACGAGACACGTGGGGGAGGACATAGCCACGCCCCAGGATGTAGCCTTTCTGGACAAGCTGGACGATATGGGCTGCCACCGTGGAACGCGCCAGCCCCAGAGCATCGGCAATCTCTTGCTGTCCGACGAATGGGTTCTCCTCAATCAGCTTGAGTACGGCAGCTTCCTGTTGAGCTAGATCGGGGAACATTATTAATCCTTATCGAGAGGCTGATATCATAAAAACACATGTTTAGTTTGTAAACATATGTTTTAGAGTAGCTACTCACTGCCTTCGGCGGCGTGTCGCTTGCAAAAAGTAACTTTCTATCACTTTTCGTGTGGCAGACTCGGGAACGGGTTGCCGACGTTGGGAGTTCTTGAGCCGAACTGAAACAACGAGAGGAGATAAACTGATGCGTAAGATCATTCTGGCTGCCACGGCAGTTCTGACCCTCGCCACGATTGGTACAGCTTCTGCTCAGGATGGCACCGTCAGCGGTGCAGCTGGCGGCGCCGTGACAGGCGCAATCGTAGGCGGTCCCATCGGTGCGGCCGTTGGTGGCATTGCGGGTGCCGCGCTTGGCACAGCCATTGATCCGCCGCCGCGCGAAGTCGTCACCTATGTTCGCGAGCAACCGGTCGCAGCACCCGTTGTTGTCGAACGTAAGGTAGTCGTCGGTGAACCTCTGCCGGAAACCGTTGTGCTGACGCCGGTTCCGCAGCACCGCGAATATTCCTACGCCATCGTCAACGATCAGCGCGTGATCGTCGATCCTCGTACCCATACGGTTGTGCAGATCATCGAGTAAACTCTGTGCCGTGAGGCGGGCCACCCGGCCCGCTTCACACTGTCCGGTCACACGAAAATTTCGTGCTCGACCAGATCTTCCTGTCCAAAGAACTTCAGATATCTCTCGACTTCGGATGGATCGCCCGTTGCCTTCAACGGGTTATCAGAGAGCTTGACGGCAGGACGGCCGTTTGCCTCACTTACCTTGCAAACGATGGAAATCGGCTTCAGACCGGCGATGTCTTCCGGAGCGCAGCCTGCGAAATCATTCGTCAGGTTTGTACCCCAACCAAAGGACATGCGCACCTTGCCCTGAAAATGCTGATAGGTGTCGATAATCGCATCGACGTCCAGACCGTCTGAGAAGATCAGCAACTTCTGGCGCGGATCCCGCCCCATCTTCTTCCACCATTCGATGATCTTCTCACCGCCTTCGATTGGCGGCGCGCTGTCCGGCCTGAAGCCCGTCCAGTCAGCCACCCATTCCGGCGCATTGCGCAGAAAGGCCGTCGTGCCATAGGCGTCTGGAAGCACGATCAGCAGATTGCCGCCATAGAGCCGGTTCCAGTCTTTCAGAACCTTATAGGGCGCAGCCCTCAGCTCTTCATCATTGTTAGCCAAGGCCGCCATGACCATGGGGAGTTCATGGGCATTCGTTCCCACCGCTTCCAGATCGGAATCCATGGCCAGAAGGACGTTGCTGGTACCGGTAAAGGCAGGACCGACACCTTCCTTCAACGCTTCCACGCACCAGCGCTGCCAGAGAAAGCTATGGCGGCGACGTGTACCGAAGTCGGAAATCCGCAGGCCCGGAAGAGAGCGCAGGCGCTCTACCTTTTCCCACATGCGCGCCTTGGCGCGGGCATAGAGAACATCCAGCGTGAAGAGGCCTAATGACCGGATCGCTGCCCGTGAACGCAGTTCGTTGATGATCGCCAGTGCCGGGATCTCCCACATGGTGGTATCCACCCAGCGGCCATGGAAGGTCAGTTCATACTGACCGTCGCGCTTGGAAAGCTCGTATTCCGGCAATTGATAATTGGCGAGAAAGGCGAGGAAATCCGGCTCGAAAATCTGCGACTTGCCATAGAAGCTGTTACCGGCCAGCCAGATCGCTTCCTTTTTTGAAAGCCGAAGCGTTCGCGCATGGTCCAGTTGCGCCCGCAATTCGCCCTCATCGATCTCGTCGGCAAGGCGCACACGCTTGGTTCGGTTGATCAAGGAAAAGGTAACGTCCACCTGAGGATAAAGCTTCCAGATCATCTGAAGCATGAGAAGCTTGTAGAAATCCGTGTCGATCAGGCTTCGAACGATCGGATCGAGTTTCCAGGTGTGATTGTAGACGCGCTTTGCAATATCCGTCTTGGTTGCCATGATTGCCTTTGCCCAACGGCCGAAGAACGGCGCGTTTGCACTTCCTCTGATCGAGGCATCGACTGACAACCTCGCCGGTTGTTATCGAAAAAAGCCGTTGGGATGTCCAGCCGTCATGTCAATCGATTTGAACAGATGCCAGAGTCAACCAAACCACAGTCCGAAAAAATATTTTCTACTTATTAGGTAGAATTTGTTAATTCCTCCGACGACCTAGTGGTTCTGTACGATTTAATTGAACCCGACATGGCGAACAACCGCCATGAGGACGTACAAGGATTTTTAGATGAACAAGTTTTTAGCAGCATCGCTCGTCATCCTCGCTTCATTTGGAACAGCTCATGCCGACCGGCTGGATGACATCAAGAAGGCTGGCGTTTTGAAAGTGGCCGCCTTCGACGCAAATCCGCCCTTCGGCTATGTCGATGCCGCGAGCAAGCAGATCGTGGGTCTTGATGTAGACTACGCGAAGATTCTCGCCGAAAAGCTGGGCGTAGAACTGGAAATCAAACCGACCAACCCGGCCAATCGTATTCCGCTTCTGGTTTCAGGCAGTGTGGATCTGGTGCTCGCCAATTTCACCATTACGGAGGAACGCGCCAAGCAGGTGGATTTCAGCATTCCCTACTTTGCATCCGGCCAGCAGTTCCTGGCCAAGAAGGGCACTCTTTCCTCGCCCGATCAGTTGAACACTCTACGCATCGGTGCGGATAAGGGTACGGTCAACGAGATTGTTCTACGCCGGGATTTTCCCAAGGCAACCATTGTTTCCTATGATGACACGCCCTTCGCCTTCACAGCGCTTAGAAATGGCAATGTGCAGGCCATTACACAGGATGGCCCAAAGCTTATTGGCCTTCTGGCCAATGTGCCGGACAAAGAAAACTATGAAATTCCTGCCTTTTCCATTTCCAACGACTATATCGGCATCGGCATTCCCAAGGGCGAAGCACGCTTGAAGGATCTGGTCGACAAGACGCTTGTCGAACTGGAAGACAATGGAACCGCCGCCAAGATTTATGACACCTGGTTTGGTCCAAAGACCACGCAACCGCTCGCTCGTATTTTCAAGATCGGCGACAAGATCTAGTCCGAGCATCACTGAAGGGTGTCGCATACATGATGCGGCACCCCTCAACCATTTGCATTCCCAGCATGAAATCGCACGGATGACTCTGAGTTCTCTTAGCGCCGTCTTCGGCGAGCCGATGGCATGGCGCTACTTCGTATGGATGTTGGAAGGCTTTGCCGTCACGCTCATCCTGTCTGCGGCCGTCTGCGTTACTGGCAGTGTGTGCGGTGCTCTGCTCTGTGGTATGAAACTTTCTGGGCGCTCCGTCTTCGCAACGTCAGCCCGCATCATCATCAGCGCCTTGCGCAACACACCTCTGCTTGTGCAGCTGTTTTTCTGGTACTTCGGCATGTCGGCCTTTCTGCCGTCACCCCTCATGCAATGGCTTAACACCCCGCACATCCTCAGCCTGCCATTCGTTTCGCTTCGACTTCCCGGCTTTGAATCAATAGCAGCTTTCTTCGCCCTGACCCTCTATGCCGGAAGCTATATCGCGGAGGAACTGCAGGCTGGCATCAATCAGGTCGACAAAGGGCAGGAAGAAACGGCAAGGGCGCTCGGTTTCAACAAATTTCAGTGTTTACGGCTCATCATCCTGCCGCAGGCAGTTGCCTTTGCCTGGATGCCAATCACCGGCCAATACCTTAACACCATAAAAAATACATCGCTGACCATGGCCATCGGCGTTGCGGAACTTTCTTATGCTTCGCGGCAGGTTGAAACGGAAACCTTCCTGACATTTCAGGCCTTTGGCATCGCAACAGTGTTCTACATTGTGGCCGTGTGCCTCACCGAAGCTGCTGCCTCCCGCCTCCATTCAAAGCGCAGGATGCGTATCTCCCTTCCCGAAACGGCAGGGAGCGGAACATGAGCCCCGCCATTATTCTGGACAATCTGGATTACCTGCTCATCGGGGCATGGCCGAATGGACCTGTCGGCGGGCTCGCTCTCACCGTCATGATGTCGGCTCTTTCCGCCATTGCTTCAGCGGTCATCGGCATCACGCTCGGCATTGCACTGAGCATCAGCAGCGGTTGGTCGCGCAAGGGTCTTAGGATCGTCCTCGGCTTCTTCCGCGCCATTCCCGTGCTCATGCTGATCTTCTGGACCTACTTCCTGCTGCCGATCCTCACTGGCTTCCGCCCACCGGAAATCGCGACCGTCGTGGCGGCTCTGTCCTTGATCGGAGGTTCCTATCTTGCAGGAACTGTGTCCGCCGGCATTGATGGCATTGCCCAAGGCCAATGGCAGGCAGGTTATGCGTTGGGGTTGCGGAGGCGACAGATATTGAGGCTCATCATTCTTCCGCAAGCGCTGCGGGCCGTGGTGCCCTCATTCGTCAATCAGTGGGCGACCCTTATCAAGGATACTTCGCTTGCCTACATTGTCGGAGTGCCGGAGCTGTCTTTTCTAGCTGCTCAGGTGAACAACCGCGCAATGGTCTACCCTACGGAAATCTTTCTGTTTATCGGCGCAATCTATTGGTTCTTGTGTGTTGGCACCGACCGGTTGACGGCTCTCGTCGCCCGCACCGGACAGAAGGTTTAGAGCGCTTCAGGGTTAAATGGAAACAGTTCTGTTTGGGAGGGCGGGAGCATATGAAGGCCAGGTTATAAGGCACAGTGTTCTGGCGCCTCGCTGCAAAGCATTGGCAGGAAAAGTGCGAAGCAGTTTTCCTGCCAATGCGAAAGAAAGAACTACTCAGAGCGTTCGCCACTGCAATCAATTCACTGGATCGATTTTACCGGGCGCTTTGCGCCCGGTCGCTCCTCACCCCTCAAAAAACTCTTTCATCCGTGCGAAGAAGCCGGTTGATTCCGGGTTATTCTCCTTCGAGGAGATCTCCTCGAATTCCTGCAACAGTTCGCGCTGACGCTTGGTGAGCTTCTGCGGGGTTTCAATCTGGATCTGGATGTAGAGATCACCTGTCTGCGACGAGCGCAGAACCGGCATTCCCTTGCCCTTGAGGCGGAACTGCTTGCCCGGCTGCGTCCCCTCCGGCACCGTCACACGAGACTTCGTGCCATCCAGTGTCCCAACGTCGAAGGTGCCGCCGAGGGCTGCCGTCGTCATGGAAATCGGAACAGTGCAATAGAGGTCGGCTCCATCGCGCTGGAAGAACTGGTGTGGCTTGACCGACAGGAAGATGTAAAGATCGCCTGATGGACCGCCACGTGCACCGGCCTCGCCCTCGCCTTGCAGGCGAATGCGTGTGCCGTCTTCAATGCCCGACGGAATATTGACCGAAAGCGAACGCTCTTCCGTCACCCGGCCCTGGCCGTGGCACTTGGTGCAGGGGTCGGGAATGATCTGGCCACGCCCGTGGCAGGTCGGACAGGTGCGCTCGACCGAGAAGAAGCCCTGGCTTGCACGTACGCGACCGGAACCCTGACAGGTGCCACAGGTTTTCGGTTGCGTACCGGGCTTTGCACCCGAACCGGTGCAGACATCGCATGTCACCGCTGTTGGAACGCGGATCTGCGCCGTCTTGCCGGTGAAGCATTCCTCAAGCGTGATTTCCATGTTGTAGCGAAGATCGGCACCGCGCTCGCGACCACCGGAAGACCGGCGCGCACGACCGCCACCCATCATCTCGCCAAAGATGTCTTCGAAGATATCGGAGAAGCCACCGGCGCCGAAGCCACCCTGGCCTCCGCCGAAGCCGCCGCCACCCATACCGCCCTGTTCGAAGGCTGCATGACCAAAACGGTCATAGGCTGCGCGCTTCTGGGGATCCTTCAAAGTTTCGTAAGCCTCGTTGATCTCCTTGAATTTCTTCTCGGCTTCCTGGTCATCCGGGTTTTTGTCCGGATGATACTTCATCGCCATTTTGCGGAAGGCGCTTTTCAGCTCCTTCTCGTCCGCTGTTTTGCCGACACCCAGCAATTCGTAATAGTCAGCTTTCGCCATGAAGATTGCGGCTCCCGAAAGGATTCCGGCTGCACGAGGGCAGCCGGATACTCAACGCAGTTATACCAGGTGGAAGAAGCCTCGCATCAAGCGGACTTCTTGTCGTCCTTGATTTCCTCGTAGTCGGCGTCGACTACACCATCTTCGGACTTGCCTCCGTTTCCGGCTTCAGCCTGCTGCGATTCATAGATGGCCTGACCAAGCTTCATGGAAACTTCCATAAGCGTCTGGGTCTTGGCCTGAATGTCATCCGCATCCGGCTCAGAGGCTTCGATTGCCGTCTTCACGCTGGCAATCGCGTCTTCGATAGCCTTGCGATCCGTTTCGGAAACCTTGTCGCCATACTCCTTGAGAGACTTCTCGGTGGAGTGAACAAGGCTTTCGGCCTGGTTCTTGGCTTCAACACCAGCGCGGCGCTTCTTGTCTTCCTCGGCATGCGCCTCGGCGTCCTTCACCATCTTTTCGATGTCGGCGTCGGACAGACCACCGGAGGCCTGAATGCGGATCTGCTGTTCCTTGCCCGTGCCCTTATCCTTCGCGGATACCTGCACGATACCGTTGGCGTCGATGTCGAAGGTGACTTCGATCTGCGGCATGCCACGGGGTGCTGGCGGCAGGCCAACGAGATCAAACTGACCGAGCAGCTTGTTATCGGCAGCCATTTCACGCTCGCCCTGGCTGACGCGGATCGTCACGGCCTGCTGGTTGTCTTCAGCGGTCGAGAAGGTCTGGCTCTTCTTCGTCGGGATCGTCGTGTTGCGATCGATCAGACGGGTGAAGACACCGCCCAGCGTTTCGATGCCGAGCGACAGCGGGGTCACGTCGAGCAGCAGAACGTCCTTCACGTCACCCTGCAGAACACCGGCCTGGATTGCAGCACCCATGGCGACCACTTCATCCGGGTTCACGCCCTTGTGTGGCTCCTTGCCGAACAGCTGCTTGACGACTTCCTGCACCTTCGGCATGCGGCTCATACCACCGACGAGAACGACTTCGTCGATTTCGGACGCGGAAACGCCAGCATCCTTGAGGGCGGCCTTGCACGGCGCCACGGTGCGCTGGACCAGATCATCGACCAGGCTTTCGAACTTGGCGCGGGTAAGCTTCATCGTCAGGTGCTTCGGACCGGATGCATCCGCCGTGATGAACGGCAGGTTGATTTCGGTCTGCTGCGAGGAGGACAGCTCGATCTTTGCCTTTTCTGCAGCTTCCTTCAAACGCTGAAGCGCCAGCTTGTCGCCCTTCAGGTCGATGCCGCTGTCCTTCTTGAATTCGCCTGCGAGATACTCGACCAGACGCATGTCGAAGTCTTCACCGCCGAGGAAGGTGTCGCCGTTAGTGGACTTCACTTCGAAGACGCCGTCACCGATTTCGAGAACGGAGATATCAAACGTACCGCCACCCAAGTCGTAAACGGCGATCGTCTTGCCGTCCTTCTTGTCGAGACCATAGGCAAGTGCGGCAGCCGTCGGCTCGTTGATGATGCGCAGGACTTCAAGACCTGCGATGCGACCTGCATCCTTGGTGGCCTGACGCTGGGCATCGTTGAAGTAGGCCGGAACGGTGATGACGGCCTTTTCGACCTTTTCGCCGAGATAGGCTTCGGCCGTTTCCTTCATTTTCTGAAGGATCATGGCGGAGATCTGCGAAGGAGAATAGCCCTTGCCATTGGCCTTCACCCAGGCATCGCCATTGTCACCGCGGGAGATTTCGTAAGGGACGAGGCCCTTGTCCTTCTCAACCGTCGGGTCGTCATAGCGGCGACCGATCAGGCGCTTGACGGCAAACAGCGTGTTCGTGGGATTTGTTACAGCCTGACGCTTGGCCGGCTGGCCGACCAGACGCTCGCCATCATCGCTGAATGCAACCATGGACGGCGTGGTACGTGCGCCTTCGGCATTCTCGATCACCTTCGCGTCCTTGCCGTCCATGACGGAAACGCAGGAGTTGGTCGTGCCAAGGTCGATGCCAATTACTTTTGCCATTTCTTCTCTCTCCTTTAAGCGAACTGTCGGAACCCCTTCTCAAGGCATTCCACTGACAGTTCCTCGACTGGGATGGTTTCGCAGCATCGGCTGCTGTCATGCGGCGTATATAAGGACCGCTTTTTCCGACTGCAAGGCAGGAAAGTCACCGGTCTTGCGCAAAAAATTCGGAATGCGCAGCGGATCAAGCCTCGCGCAAGGGCACTTGCGTCGCGAGAAGAGCTACGGGAAAAGCAAGCTTCAATCCAGCGGTCTCTATTGGCCCATGATGATGTCGAAAAGTGTCGATTCGCGTGGCTGTCCGCGACGACTGCTTCCCCCCACATCCCCCGGCGGAACAGGCCCTTCCAGCACCGCATCGGGTGGAGCCCGGCCTTCGAGAACGGCATCCGGCGGGATATGATCGTCATAGGGTCCGCGATACTGGCGATAGTCCTGGTAGCCTCGATTTGGTACATCGGCCGGAGGCACCATCTGCCCGCCATCGTGAGCCCTGTAATCGGGAATGGTTCCAGGCGGATAGTTCGGTTGAACCGCCTGCTGGCGTCGGTCCACAGGGGCTGGATCACGCTGGGCGGGCGCCCGTTGAGCAGGTTCGCGCATTGCAGGTTCCCGTGTCACGGGCTGCTGCGGTTGTACTGGAGATCCCTGCTGGACCGGCTGCGGCGCTGCCGGATAGCGTGCCTGGCCCTGTACGGGCACATCTTCCGGCGGCGCATCCGGTGCGGGCGGGAAATCGTCGCGCGACCCACCAACACCCGGGAGAACACCGGAAATGATATCGCTCAAGGTTGTCTGCGGCTCCGGCTTGGCGGGCTGGATGCCAACGCCAAAGAGAGGCGTCGGCTTGTAGCCCTCAAGCGCTGCCGTCATGTAAGTCTTCCAGGCGCGGGCGGGCAGTCCGCCGCCGGTCACCTTCTTCATCGGCGTCCCATCGTCATTGCCGAACCAGATGCCCGTCGTCATGGTGCTGGTGAAACCCACGAAGATCGCGTCTCGGAACGATTGCGTCGTACCGGATTTGCCCGCCGCCTGCCATTTGGAGAGCTGCGCCGCACGACCCGTACCCTCCGTCATCACGCGGTTCAGCATGCCGTTCAGATTGGCCACAACCTGTTCGCTCAGCACGCGCGGCGGGTTGGAATAGTCTGCCTCGTAAAGAACCTTGCCGCTCGTATCGGTGATGCGGGTCACCAGATGCGGTGTTGCCTTCATGCCCCCGTTCATGAAGGCCGCGTAGGACGAGGTCAGCTCCACCAGCGAGACTTCCGATGTTCCAAGCGCGATGGATGCGTTTTCCTGCAGATCGGAATCAATGCCCAGCCGGTGCGCGACTGAAATAACATTCTTCGGACCGACCTGCATCACGAGCTGGGCCGCAATCGTGTTCAGCGAGTGGGCGAGCGCGGTCGAGAGGGTGACTTGGCCGCGATATTTCTGGTCATAGTTTTCTGGCGTCCAGTTGCCGATCCTGACCGGCTCGTCATTCATCAGGGTGTCGGGCCTGTAACCGGCCTCAAGGGCCGCGGCATAGACGAAGGGCTTGAAGGCAGAGCCCGGCTGGCGTTTGGCCTTGGCCGCGCGATTGAACTGGCTATCGGTATAATCTCGCCCACCAACCACGGCGCGGATGGCTCCGCTCGCATCCACCGAAACGAGAGCCGCCTGGGACGCGTTGACCTTGCGGCCTTCCTTGTCCAGCGCGGCGGTCAGTGCGGCTTCCGCCTGCTTTTCCAGCCGCATGTCCAGGGTCGTTTGAACGTTGATGTCCGTCTTCACATCACCAATGAGCGCCTTGACCTCGTCGATCACCATGTCGGCTGCGTAATGCTCGGCTCCGGACCAGTAGGAACGTGCCTTTGCCGGCGGCTGCGACATGGCGGTCTTTGCTTCCTCAGCGGTCACATAACCTTCCTCACGCATGGCACCCAATACGACTTGCGCCCGCTCTTCGGCCGCTTTCGGGTCGCGAGCTGGAGAAAGACGGCTGGGCGCCTTTAGAAGACCGGCAAGTGTGGCAGCTTCCGCAAGGTTCACGTCACGGGCCGACTTGTTGAAAAATCGCTGGGACGCCGCCTCCACGCCATAGGCGTTGGAACCGAAATACATCCGGTTCAGATACATCGCCAGAATCTGATCCTTGGTGAACTTATGCTCAAGCCAAAAAGACAGAAGTACCTCCTGGATCTTCCGCTCGAATGTCCTCTCCGGCGATAGAAACAGATTCTTGGCTAGTTGCTGGGTCAGCGTCGAACCGCCCTGAATGCTGCGACCCGTCAGATTGTTGATGAAGGCGCGTGCTAGACCAAGAGGATCCACGCCAAAATGGTAGTAGAAGCGTCTGTCTTCTATGGCCATGACGGCTTGCGGCAGATAGGGCGACATCTCCTCGAGCGCGATCGCCTCGCCTCCGGTGGTACCGCGATTGGCGACCAGCGTTCCATCGAGAGCGGTGATCTTCACATTGGGAGGACGGTCGGGGATCGACCAGGTGCTTGCACTCGGCATCTGAGCGGCGAAATAGATAACCACACCGCCGACCGCGATTCCGGCCCAAATGCCCAAAACGATGCACCAGTAGATCAATGAGCGGATTACACCGAAGAAGCCACCGCCGCGTCGCTCGCGGGACCGTCGTTTTGCCTTCGCCGCTTTTGACGTGCGCCGCGTGCGAGGCACTATCTCCTCTTCCTCGCCGTCGTCATCTTTATCGACGTTTTCGACAAGAACACGCTTCGACTTACGGGATAAGTGACCAACGATCCGTTCGCCCGCGCCCAGCCGCAGTTCGCTCGGATCATTGTCCTGGTCGGCGCCAAAAGATGGCTCGACGCGTTCACGCGGTCTCTTGCCCGATGCCATATCTCCTGGTCATGCTCCCCGGTTGCTGGTGGTCCATTATGGCTGTCTTGTGCCAAAGGAAACGACGCAAGAGATAGTTGCTCCACAGACACCATCATTTCTCGCCGCCTTGCAAGCTAAATGCGGCGATTTAAGGGGGCGTTAAAGCTAGTTCACATCAGCAAGGCCTCTAGGCTTGCGCGATTGGTTGCAGAACAATGAAATCTACAACCAATTACACTTTCAAAGTGTAAAAACGGCTGACCCGCAATAGATCCCTCTGGATGTATGCATCTGGTACAGGAAAATTATGAGCCTGCGCTAAATCATCTACAAAGAATGCTAGTTGCCTTCGAAAGGACAACAAATACATATAACCGTTACCTAATCACAATGTTACGTTCTTACGGCACGAAAACGCTCTTGCGTATTAGCGCCATCACGGACAGCAAAAAGCTTGTGATTGGATGATCTGACGGCAGCTCTGGAAGACTGCCACCGACGGATGGAGGTTCAGTTGCATTCCAAACAGATACGACGTCCTGTCGGCCCCGCGCAATTGACCCTCCTGCAACAAGTTTTTGATACTGCTTGCCAACAGTACCAGATCAGCAAGGACAGTCCGGACGGCGAAGCACTGGCGCTTATACTGGTCAATTCTCTACAAAAGGGAATGGATGAAAAGGAAGCTCTGGCGGCGTTGGCAGAGGCGATGGCTCAAAGCCGATAAGCCGCAATTTACTGCGGGTTGAATTGTAGCCCATCTGCGTCGGACTCAACCCTTGCCCGAACAGGGGCTGATCACAAAAGCTTACGATGAGAACGGGTCACAAGGAACCTATCACGGGCTTGGTAGTTAACCGGCGTCTTTTGAGGTTGATGAACAAGGAGATCGCGTCATGATCGAAGCCGGAAGAGAAGGGTCGCTTGAAGCACGTGACCAGCGCATTGCCAGCGGGACCGACGATGCTCTGCGTAACGAATTGTCTGCACTGCGCCAGGAGATGGATAGCATTCGCGCATCGCTGGGTAATTTTGGCGCCGAGGCCTATGATACCGTCAAAGAAAAGGCGAGCGATGCGGCCCGGTACGCCCAGGAAGAAGCTACATCCGTTGCTGGCGTCATTCGCGAGCATCCCGCAACTGCCGGAACCCTTCTAACGGTTGTCGGCGGAGTGTTCTTTGCTCTCGGCTATCTTGTCGGTTCGAACTCGTTTGAACAGAAGCAAGCCTGGTATCGTCGCTACTACAGCTAAGCTTCTGGCGCCTTCGGCGAAGCTTATTCCCCCTGCGCCTTCGGCGAAGCCTATTCCCCCTGCGCCTTCGGCGGCTGGCAGACATCAACCCAAATGGCGGAGGTCAACTCCGCCATTTTTTGTGGTGAAATTTTAACGGCGGCATTGGTTGCGCCGGCTGCTGGAACAACTATGTCAAACCGTCGCAGCGACTCGTCGCAGTAGATCTGCAAGGGTTCTGCCACACCGAAAGGGCAGACACCTCCGACAGGATGGCTTGTGCGTGCCAGCACCTCCTCTGCGTCCAGCATGCGCGGCTTAACCCCAAACCGGTCCCTGAATTTCCGATTGTCAAGACGGCTCGTCCCTGAGGCGACGAGGAGCACAACCTCATCCCCCGCCCTCAGGCAGATTGTCTTGGCGATCTGGTCCGGATCGACCCCATGCGCCTCGGCGGCAAGGGTGACAGTAGCCGAACTGGCTTCGGTCTCTATAACCGAAATATCAGGAGCATGGGCGGCGAAGAAAACTTTGACGGACTGAAGGCTCATATCGTCACGCTATCTAGAACACCCGTTGAGCGCAAGTCCAGAGAAGCCATGCGAAAAACGCAATGCTGCACTGCAAAATCTTGACTGTTTTTTAAGCTTTCCTGTATTATCTTAGGGTCATCGGCAAACGCACTCCTCCTCCCAGTGTTTGCCGACGGGACCAACAACACCTCCTCCTCCCAGTTGTTGGTCAGTATCTGAAGCCCGGCGTATCCTCCTCCCACGCCGGGCTTCTGCTATTTTTATGTGGGAGTTGTGATATTTCGTCAGCCTTGACACAGGCGGCGTGGCGAGGCTAACTCCCTGACATCGATATTTGTTTGACAAGCGGCACTACAGCGCTGACTGCGCTTACGACGACCTTTCCTTCAAATACGACCTTCCACGTTTCGCGCCTTCGGGCACGGAACAAAGTCAACGTTGCGAAAGAAAGGACTTCGTAATGGCTACTGGTACTGTAAAGTGGTTCAACGCAACCAAGGGATTCGGCTTCATCCAGCCTGATGATGGCGCTGCCGACGTTTTCGTTCATATCTCTGCTGTTGAGCGCGCTGGCATGGCTGGCCTTAAGGACGGCCAGAAGATCGCTTACGAACTGGTCACCGACCGTCGTTCGGGCCGCGTTTCGGCTGACAGCCTGAAGGCAGCCTGATAGCTTTATCTGTCTATTCGGATTTGTTTTTGAATGGCGCCCTTGCAATCGCGGGGCGCCATTCCCATTTCAGAATCAAGCGGCATGACGACGCGATCTTCCGCCAGCCTCACGGCTGCGTTGCCTTTCGAAGGTCTACGGTTTCATTAACCGAACGTTTACCTTCTTGAGAGACCATGAAGATATAGAAGCGCTGATTTAGGTCGGCGCCGTCGAAATGCCGGACCTGTTTTGCAAACTGACCACGGATGTACTGGCAGAGCGAAATAGGCAGATAAAAGGTCGGGTTCGTCCCGGCCTTTTTGTTTTTGAACGCTTCAGGTTTTTGAAGACTGCGATCGGCAAGAACGCAGTCTTCGTTTTCTCTCTGCATCAAAGAGCCGCAAGAATACGCACCCAGGAGCGGATGCCCTTGTGGAAGGAATTGAGATCGTACTTCTCGTTCGGCGAATGAATTCGGTCATCGATCAGGCCGAAACCAACCAGCAGGGAATCCATTCCAAGATAGGTCTGGAAGTCGCCGACGATCGGGATCGAGCCACCCATGCCGACGATGACGGCAGGCTTTGGCCATTCGTCGGAAAGAGCCGCCTTCGCCTTCGTCAGCACGGGCGAGTCATAAGACAGCTGGATGGCAGGCGACCCGCCATGCTCATGAAATTCCACCGAGCAATCTGCGGGGATCATTGAGCGGATATAGGCGCGGAAACTCTCGCGGATCTTTTCAGGGTCCTGTGTTCCCACAAGTCGGAAGGAGATCTTGGCGGACGCCTTGGCGGCAATGACCGTCTTGAACCCTTCGCCTGTGTAGCCACCCCAGATTCCATTGACCTCGCAGGTCGGGCGCGCCCAGGTGAGTTCCAGGACGGAGCGGCCCTTCTCGCCGGATGGTTCGGACAGGCCAACTTCGCCGAGGAAACTTTTGGCATCGCGACCGAGCGTTCCCCAGCTTGCCTTGATGTTTTCCGGCGTTTCCTCGACATCATCATAAAAGCCGGGAAGCGTGATGCGGCCTGTTTCATCCCGAAGGCCGGCAAGCGCAGTCGTCAGGATGTGGATCGGGTTCGCAGCAGCGCCGCCGAACAGGCCGGAATGCAGGTCACGATCGGCAGCTTGCACCGTGACTTCTTCTCCGACGAGACCGCGAAGGGTCGCGGCGATTGCGGGCGTTTGCGCGTCCCACATCCCCGTGTCGCAAACGAGCGCATACTCCGCCTTCAGCTCATCCCGGTTCGCCTCCAGAAATGGCTTCAACGACGGAGAGCCGGACTCCTCTTCACCCTCGAACAGGATGGTGATCTTCACCGGCAGGGAGCCGACAGTGTCCTTGTAGGCGCGGCAGGCTTCGAGGAAGGTCAGCAACTGGCCCTTGTCGTCGGAGGTGCCGCGACCAGTGATGATCTTGCGGCCACCTTCGAGCTCCTTGATGGCTGGAGCAAACGGATCGTTTTCCCAAAGTTCCAGCGGATCGACCGGCTGGACGTCATAGTGACCGTAGAACAGCACATGCGGCGCATCGGCACGACCGGCCTCATGGTGGGCGACCACCATCGGGTGGCCGGGGGTATCGCGAACCGAAGCCGTGAACCCCAGTTCCGTGAGCGTCGACACCAGCCACTCGGCGGCCTTTCGGCAATCGGCCTTGTAGGATGGATCGGTAGAGATCGAGGGAATGCGCACCAGTTCGAAAAGGCGCTCAAGGCTTTTGTCGAGGTTCTTGTCCGCCCGGTCGAGAACAGGAGTGAGATCGGTCATGGAGATCAGCTCTTACTAAATTGCGAAGGCCTGAACCTAGACCGATCCGTACCGAGAAGAAACCGGGCGTACACAGAAATTCAGGAGCGACCCGGCTCCGGAGCATCGTCCAGCCTGCGCGCATTGGCGATGGCCATGCGCATGTATTCCATCAACAGTTCTCGCTCGAAACGACGAAACCCGGCAAAGACCTCATCATCCGCATGGGCTGCGGCGTCGATCGCCAGACGTTCCAGCGAACGACCGTGTTCCGTCAGAATAATGATCTGGGCACGCCGGTCGGTGGGATGCGGCGTTCGATGGATCAGGCCATCGCGCTCCATACGCGCCAGCGTATTTGCCAGTGTTGCCTGCTCGACATCCAGCCGGTCGAGAAGCTGGCGCTGGGTCAGTCCGTCCTCGTGCCAGAGAGACAGAAGCACTGGAAACTGGCCTGGGGAGAAACCCAGCGCCGTTGCCCGTTTCTGCAAGGCGCGAGAAAGCCCCTTGGCCAGTTGCGTGGCAAGATACAGCGCAGAATCCGAGCGTTCAAATGCCATGGCATCCCTGAGCCTGTTTTGACGACCTCTCTCTGCCCGACGGTCTAGGCCATCCGCCTGCCGAGCAACAGCCATATGATTCGGGCAGCAGTTACATAGCACCGTATGCTTTTTTGAGGCTTTTAAAAGGGGATTTGCCGAACGTGAAACCGCCACGACCGGGGAGGGGGACGGTCGTGGCGGAATGGAGGGACAAAGGCCCGGAGAGGGGGGATGAGCCTTTGCCCGGCCTGCCGCGGCGGGGGACGAGCCAGCGGTCAGGCTGCGGCGTGATCAATCGCCGGTACTATTGAGATGGTTTCCGTATCGAGCAGATTCAAGGCGAGGCTCGATGACAACGAGGTAACGTTGCGGTGATCGTTGGACTAAAGGCAATTCAGATAATCCGGCGTTGAACCCTGATTAAAACGTGGCCGAGCCGGTCTCGCCGATGGACCTTTTGCCGCTGTCGCGCTATCCATCCTTCCATGAAAACAGGCGATCATCTCTTCCTCGTTGACGGTTCGGGTTTCATCTTCCGCGCCTTTCACGCCATCCCTCCCCTGAACCGCAAGTCGGACGGCCTGCCCGTCAATGCGGTCTCAGGCTTCTGCAACATGCTGTGGAAGCTCTTGCGCGATGCGCGCAACACCGATGTCGGAGTGACGCCGACGCATCTCGCCGTCATCTTCGACTACTCGTCGACGACCTTTCGCAAGGAAATCTACCCTCTCTACAAGGCGAACCGCTCGGCCCCGCCGGAGGACCTGATCCCGCAATTCGGTCTGATCCGCCACGCGACGCGCGCCTTTAATCTGCCCTGCGTCGAGACGGAAGGGTTCGAGGCGGACGACATCATCGCGACCTATGCCCGTGCGGCAGAGGCCATCGGCGCCGATGTCACCATCGTTTCCTCCGACAAGGACCTGATGCAGCTCGTCACGCCCAACGTGCATATGTACGACGCGATGAAGGACAAGCAGATCGGCATTCCCGATGTCATCGAGAAATGGGGCGTGCCGCCCGAAAAGATGATCGATCTTCAGGCGATGACCGGCGATTCGACCGACAACGTACCCGGCATTCCCGGAATTGGGCCCAAGACGGCCGCTCAGCTTCTGGAAGAATTCGGCGATCTCGAAACCCTATTGACCCGGGCCTCGGAGATCAAACAGGTCAAGCGACGCGAAAACATTGTCGCCAATGCGGATCTCGCCCGTCTTTCCCGCCAGTTGGTGGCGCTTCGCACGGATGTGCCGCTGGAGCTTGGTCTCGAAGAGCTGGTTCTGGAAAAACAGGACGGACCGAAACTCGTCGCCTTCCTGAAGGCCATGGAATTCACAACGCTGACCCGTCGCGTTGCAGAGACCTGTGATTGCGATGCGTCTGCCATCGAGCCTGCGGAAGTGCCGGTCGAATGGGGGGCAACAGCCCATGGACCGGATCTCGATCCGGGCGTGGCCGAGGGTCAGGATGCGGAAACGCCGATGGCTGCGAAAGCGTCCGCCAAGCCCTCCTCTGCTTCCTCGGCGGATGGCGCACGGGCCATGGATCTGGCGGCGCAGAGGCATGAGGCCTTTTCCGGTCACAAGATCGACCATGGCTCCTATGCAACGATCCGCACGGTCGAAAACCTGAAGCTCTGGATCGCTGCTGCCCGCGAAACGGGCATCGTGGCCTTTGATACGGAAACGACTTCGCTTGATCCCATGCAGGCGGGACTGGTGGGTGTCTCGCTTGCCGTTCAGGACAATACCCAACAGCCGAACGCGAACGAGATCCGCGCGGCCTATCTGCCTTTGGCGCACAAGGCGGGTGCCGACGATCTGTTCAGCGATGGCGTGAAGCTTGTCGAGAACCAGGTGCCGATGGCAGAGGCTCTGGCGCTCCTGAAGGAGCTGCTGGAAGATCCGTCTGTCCTGAAGGTCGCGCAAAACCTCAAATACGACTATCTCGTCATGAAGCGCCACGGCATCACGCTGCAGGGCTTCGATGATACCATGCTCATTTCCTATGTGCTGGAAGCGGGTGCTGGCAATCACGGTATGGATGCGCTTTCGGAGCGCTGGCTTGGCCACACGCCGATCCCCTATAAGGATGTGGCTGGCAGCGGGAAATCCGCCGTGACGTTCGATTATGTCGACATCGACAAGGCCACCGCCTATGCCGCCGAAGATGCCGATGTGACGCTACGTCTCTGGCTGACCCTGAAGCCGCGGCTGGCCGCTGCCGGCCTCACCCGCGTCTATGAGCGGCTGGAGCGTCCGCTCGTGCCGGTTCTCGCTCATATGGAAGAGCGCGGCATCACCATCGACCGGCAGATCCTGTCGCGCCTTTCCGGCGAACTGGCGCAAAAGGCGGCAAGCTTCGAGGACGAGATCTATGAGCTGGCGGGCGAGCGCTTCAATATCGGCTCGCCGAAGCAGCTGGGCGATATCCTGTTCGGCAAAATGGGCCTTCCCGGCGGCTCCAAAACCAAGACCGGGCAATGGTCCACGTCGGCGCAGGTTCTGGAAGATCTGGCAGCGCAGGGCGAGCCCCTGCCGCGCAAGATCGTGGACTGGCGCCAGCTGACCAAGCTCAAGAGCACCTATACGGATGCCCTGCCCTCTTATGTCCATCCGGAGACGAAGAGAGTACATACGAGCTATTCTCTCGCATCCACCACCACGGGTCGCCTCTCTTCCTCCGAGCCGAACCTGCAGAACATTCCGGTGCGCAATGCGGAAGGCCGCAAGATCCGCACCGCCTTCATTTCGACGCCCGGACACAAGCTGCTTTCGGCTGACTACAGCCAGATCGAACTGCGTGTTCTCGCACATGTCGCCGACATCCCACAGCTTCGTCAGGCCTTTGCCGAGGGGATCGATATTCACGCGATGACAGCTTCTGAAATGTTCGGCGTGCCGGTGGAAGGCATGCCCTCCGAGGTTCGTCGCCGCGCAAAAGCAATCAACTTCGGCATCATCTACGGCATTTCAGCTTTCGGTCTTGCCAACCAGCTTTCCATCGAACGCTCAGAAGCCGGCGACTACATCAAGAAATACTTCGAGCGCTTCCCCGGCATTCGCGACTACATGGAGAGCACGAAAGCGTTTGCGCGGGAGAACGGCTATGTCGAAACCATTTTCGGACGCCGCGCCCACTATCCGGAGATCAAGTCGTCCAACCCTTCGGTAAGAGCGTTCAACGAGCGCGCAGCAATTAACGCGCCGATCCAGGGCTCAGCGGCGGATATCATCCGCCGTGCCATGGTGCAGATCGAACCGGCGCTTGCTAAAGCTGGTTTGGACGAGAAGGTCCGAATGTTGCTGCAGGTCCACGACGAGCTGATTTTTGAAGTGGAAGACGAGGCGGTGGATGTCGCTATGCCGGTCATCGTTCATACGATGGAAAACGCAGCTCTCCCGGCGCTCGAACTTAAGGTTCCTTTGAAAGTCGATGCGCGTGCCGCCTCCAACTGGGACGAGGCGCATTGACCGGCCTCATCGGGGCTTCCGCAAGCTTGTTCAAAGGGGCTACGCGTCCAGGTTTTCCATCGAAATATCGGGCATACGGTTGCTGGGTTTCAAAACTCAATCAGGGTTTGGCCCTTCCTGGAGCCTCGCTCCTGAAGCAGAACCATTCTTTCGCAGACCGAGTTCCAAACCCTCAGTATCAAAAGACCCTAAGCCAACATAGAGAAACTCATTATGTGTATGATGGTTCTGCACGAGCCGACGCAAGGCTGACAGGCCTGGGACCAAAATTCGCGTTTTGATCATAGAGCGCTTCAGGGTTAAATGGAAACAGTTCTATTTGGGAGGGCGGGAGCAGATGCGAGGAGAAGGGCGCGTGTCGTAGCCTCAGCATACGGCCAAGCCCTGCGACAAAGCAGATGACCCGCCATCTCAAACCCGGAGTGCCGGATCATTTTCAGCCATTATCTGCGGCTTTTGTCTCGATCGTACCTTGCGGGTATGCCCTTCGCCAAAAGCCTTGATCCTGACTGAAACCGAGCACGGCAGAACGATTCCATTGAGCCCTGAACGCTCTAAGCGATCCGCTTGCCGTTGCGCCATACAGCGCGACTGACCGGGGCGCCGCTAACCCAATGCACCCGAACGAGATCCGCCCGGGCGCCCTCGGCGATCCGGCCTCGATCCGTCAGACCCACCGCATCAGCTGGGGCTTTCGTCACCATTGAAATGGCGCGTGGCAAGTCAAGGCCATCAACCGTCTCCGCCAAAATGAACGGAGCATGCAATAGGCTGAAGGGTACGTAATCTGAAGAAAGAACATCCAGCAGGCCGCGCTCCGCCAAGTCGCGCGCCGCAATGTTTCCGGAGTGCGATTTGCCGCGCACGACATTCGGCGCGCCCATCAAAACGCTTAGACCCGCCGCATGCGACGCCTCCGCCGCTTCGATGCTCGTGGGGAATTCCGCAAGCCGCACTCCATGGCTAATTGCTTCATCCACATGCGCAAGGGTGGCATCGTCATGGCTTGCTACAAAGATGCCATTGGCGGCGCAGCGCTCCGCCAGAGCATCGCGGTGTCTGGCCGAATAGCGCGCGGAAGCTTCCATCCTGCGGCGCGTAAACGCCTGGAATGCTTCGTCATCTAACCCCCGCTTTGTCTTGTAGAAGAAGATGTATTGCTCCAGCGTCTGAAACTGCCGCTGCCCAGGTGCATGATCCATCAGGGATGCTAGGCGCACATTCGGATCGCCCTCGAAATCCGAGAACTGCTCCAGCACGTCCGGACACGGTACTTCGCAGCGTAAATGCAGGAAATGCTGCGCTCTCAATCGGCCTTCATTTTGCGCCTTTTCGATGACATTGGCCAGTTCGCGCATTTCGCCGCGTGCGAACCCACCGGCTTCATCCGAGCCCAACCGCAGGCAATCGAAGACCGTGGTGATACCAGAGGTGGCGATCTGTGCATCATGCGCCTGCAAGGCGGCCGTCAGATCCCATTTCACCCCCGGACGAGGTGCATAATGCGTTTCGAGGTGGTCGGTGTGCAGTTCCACCAGTCCGGGAATGAGATAATCCCCGTCCAGATCTTCGCCGGTCCGGGTTGGGGATTCGCTGATTTCGGCAATCAGCCCGTCGCGGATGACCACTGCACCGCTGATGACACTCTCCGGCAGGACGATCCGTGCATT
Source organism: Affinirhizobium lemnae (assembly GCF_022968395.1). Taxonomy (GTDB): domain Bacteria; phylum Pseudomonadota; class Alphaproteobacteria; order Rhizobiales; family Rhizobiaceae; genus Neorhizobium; species Neorhizobium lemnae. The sequence goes on along the minus strand of NZ_JALJQZ010000008.1, from coordinate 61,055 downwards.
GGTAAACACTTGCTCGTGGCTCATGGACGATCCCCCATGCCGCGCAGCTCAGCGTGGCGAACCACCGTAAAGGGTGCACCGCGCTCCGCTTCAACGAAAAGACCCAGATGCTCAATGGGCAGCGGCATGCCAAGATGCTCCGAGAAGACAGTCTGTAGGATGTCCCGGACCTTGGACTTGCTGCCTTCCTCGACAGGTCCAGTCAGCGTCATGTGAAACCGGAATTCCTCGAAGACGTAAGGATAGCCCCAGCGCTCCAGCAGGTCCCGCTGGCGCTCGCTCAATCGCTCCGGCTTCCGGCGCGCCATATCCTCAGGGGTCAGCGGTGCGCGCCACGGTTCGAATGCTTCAACCACCTCGTTGCAGAGACTGTTGATCCCTTCCGCACTCCCGCCGCAGGTCAGGGCGAAGAAGGGGCCGATCTCCGTCAGTTCGAGCCGCGGCACCAGCGTCGGCGCCTGCCTGCTGCAGAACTCGTCGAAGAAGATCTCCAACGCCCCTTGCGTTCGGTCCTGCGGCAGAAGGAAAGGCGCTTTCAAGGTTGCATGAAATCCATAGCGAGCTGGTTCCGAAGTCAGCTGCCGGTGCTCTTCTACCGATAATCCCGCAGTAAAGGCTTCAGCGGAGAGCGCTCCAAAGGCGCTGCGTCCCAGCCAGGCGCTCGCGGTCTTCGTCAAAGCATGAGTTTCTGGCGGCGAGAAATAGATGGCATTGCGCATGCGGGGTGATGACCTGTTCTGTCGGATCGATAATCTGCTCTACAAACAGGATGTTTATGACATTTATCTCACAGCCCTATGCAACTTATGTTGCTGGCTGAAATGAAATCCAGAGCCTCATCGCAACCAAATGCTTTGTTTGTGCATTATCACGCAAACAGAAGGAGAATGACGATGGATGCAGAAATCCTGATGGCAACCTTCATGGCAGTCTTTGCGGCGAGCGGCGTGCTTACTGCCTACTGGTACGCCAAGTAAAAGTTTCGAGTAAATTTCCCGGAAGCGGTGCAGATGCGTGCAAAATCCGTCCTCTTCCTTCCTCCGGATGAATCCCCTGATCCGGATGGCAAGCGGCCCCGTCGAGCAATCGCGGGGCCGCTCTCATCTAACGGCGCGTCAGTGCGCGCCAGACATATCGCCAAGCACCTGCTTTGACGCAACGGTCGAATCAGCGTTCAGCTTGTAGACCATGGGCACGCCGGTCGCGAGGTTCAGTTTCAGGATCTCTTCCTTCGAAAGCCGATCCAGAACCATGACGAGCGAACGCAGAGAATTGCCATGCGCCGCCACCAGTACCGTCTGTCCCTTCAAGACGCGCGGCAGGATCTCGGTCAGGTAATAGGGCCATACGCGAGCACCGGTGTCACGCAGGGATTCGCCACCCGGAGGCGGAATGTCGTAGGAACGGCGCCAGATATGCACCTGCTCTTCGCCCCACTTTGCACGTGCATCGTCCTTGTTCAGGCCAGAAAGATCGCCATAGTCACGCTCGTTGAGGGCGAGATCGCGGATCGTCTCCAGACCGCTCTGACCGACCTTTTCCAGAACAATGCGGCAGGTTTCCTGTGCGCGCTTCAGTTCGGAGGTAAAGGCGATATCGAACTTGATGCCAGTTTCCGCCAGCGCCTGTCCGCCTGCGGTGGCTTCCTGCACGCCAAGCTCGGTCAGTTCAGGGTCCTTCCAGCCGGTGAACAGGTTTTTCAGGTTCCAGTCACTCTGTCCGTGACGGACGAGTACGAGAGTTCCGCTCATGAATTCCTCCAGATATAAGGGTGATCAGCTGTTGAGCCCGAGAACATCGAGCATGGTATAGAAACCTGGCTTTTGCGGATGGGCCCACAGGGCTGCGGCCACGGCACCACGGGCAAAAATCGAGCGGTCTCCCGCACTGTGCGAGAGCGTGACGATTTCCCCCTCGCCGGCAAAAAGAACCGAATGTTCGCCAATAACCGAGCCGCCACGCAGCGTGGCAAATCCTATGGAGCCAGCCTCACGCGGGCCGGTATGGCCATCGCGTACGCGCACCGAATGGTATTTCAAAGCAATTTTCCGGCCCTTCGCTGCCGCCTCGCCAAGCAGAAGGGCTGTGCCGGAAGGGGCATCCACCTTGTGCTTGTGGTGCATTTCCAGCACTTCGATGTCCCAGCCCTCGGCGGGAAGCGCACGGGCAGCCTGCTCCGCCAGGACACCGAGAAGGTTCACGCCAAGGCTCATATTGCCGGATTTGACGATCCGGGCATGGCGTGCGGCGGCCTGGAATTTGTCCTCGTCCGCCTGCGCACAGCCCGTCGTTCCAATCACATGGACGATCCGCGCCTGTGCGGCCAGACCGGCGAAATTGACGCTGGCGGCAGGTGAGGTGAAATCCAGAACGCCATCGGCATGCAGGAAGGCTTCGAGTGGATCAGATGTCACCGGAACGCCGATGAAGCCGGCACCCGCCAGCTCGCCTGCATCCTTGCCGATGAAGGGCGAACCTTCCCGCTCCACCGCCGCATGAAGTTTCGCACCCTTGGTTTCCTGAATGATGCGGATCAGTGTCTGGCCCATACGCCCTGCGGCGCCCACGACCACCAGCTTCATGTCATGCTCGCTCATCGGAAACTCTGTTCTCCATTCAGGATTGATCAGTTCGGCGCTTGCAGATTGTTAAGGCGAGCGTAAAGCCCGTCCTGACGACGCGCAAGCTCGTCGTGACTGCCTTCTTCCACCACGCGGCCTTCCGCCATCACCACGATCTTATCGGCCTTGACGACCGTAGAAAGTCGGTGGGCCACGACCAAAACGGTTCGTCCGTTCATGGCTGTTTCAAGCGCCTTCTGGACCGCGGCCTCGGATTCGTTATCGAGTGCGGAGGTTGCCTCATCCAGCAGCAGGATAGGCGCATTACGCACCAAAGCACGCGCGATGGACAGGCGCTGACGCTGTCCGCCGGAAAGCGTCACGCCGTTTTCGCCGACAGGCGTGTCGTAGCCAAGCGGCTGGGCCAGAATGAAATCATGGGCATAGGCAAGCTTTGCTGCCTGCTCCACCTCCGCATCCGTTGCGGTCGGCCTGCCATAGCGGATGTTGTCGCGAATGGTGCCCTCAAACAGATAGGGCTGCTGCGACACATAGGCGATGTGATTGCGAAGCGAGGCTTTGGTGACCTTCGCAATGTCCTGCCCGTCGATCAGGATCGTGCCCTCTGCCGGATCGTAAAATCGCGGGATCAGCGCAATGATCGTGGATTTGCCCGCACCCGAGGGGCCTACGAGTGCAGTCGTCTTGCCACCTTCAGCTACAATGCTGACTCCCCTCAGCACCGGCTCATTCAGGCCATAGCGGAACACGACGTCGCGCAGTTCGACAGTGGCGGAGGTAATCACCAGATCCTTGGCATCCGGATGCTCCCGCTGCATGGGCTGGAGATCAAGCAGATCGTAGATCATGCGTGCGTTGACCACAGCGCGTTCAATATTGACCTGCAGCTTGGCAAGACGTCTGGCGGGATCGTAAGACATCAGCAGCGCGGTCACGAAGGAGAAGAAAGCGCCCGGCGGCACGTCGTTATAGATCGAGCGGAAGGCTGCATAGGCCAGAACGCTGGAGATCGCCACGCCGGCAAACGTTTCCGTCAGGGGCGCCGTGCGTTCCGAAAGCCTCGCAATACGATTGGCACGATTTTCTGCAGAACCGATAATCGAATCGACCTTGCGGCTCAGTTCCTGCTCCATCGTGAAGGCCTTGACGATGGAAATGCCCTGGATCGTCTCCTGCATCGCACCCACGACATGGCTGTTAAACTCGACAGATTCCCGGGTCACGCTGCGCAGCCGCTTCGATACATAGCGCAGCGCATAGAGCAGCGGCGGAGCGACGAAAAACACGATGAGCGAAAGGATCCAGTCTTTGCTGATCATCACGCCGATCAGCGCAATCAGGGTCAGGAGATCGCGCGAGGCGGATGTAATCGTCAGGTTCATTACGTCACGGATACCGTTCACGTTCTGGCTGATTTGCGCAGCCAGATGCGCGGAGCGGGACTCGTTGTAGAAACCGACCGACAGCTTCATCAAATGGTCGTAAAGGCGGCGCTGATAGACGGCGACGATATTATTGCCGATCTTTGAAAGCGTCACCGCTTCGAAATAGGAAGCGAAACCGCGAACGAGGAAGGCGACGAAGATCGAGCCGCAGATAAGGAGAACCAGGTCGGCTCGCTTGTTGGCAAAGGCCTCGTTGACTACGGCTTCCATAATCCAGGCCGTAAAAGCAGTGGACAGCGCCACGAGCACCAGACAGCTGATGGCGAAAGCATAGCCCCTAACGTGCTCGCGACCGTTTTCCGCGATGATACGCTTCAACATGCTGGTAACTGTCCCGGCGTCGACGCGGGAGGCGGCCAGTCTCTCTTTTTCGCTTTGCTCCAACAGCAATGTCCCATGTCACATGGCGGCAAGATTGCCGAGCCCAAGGCGGTCTTAGACAGTCCGTGCCTGTTTTGCTAGCACACCATTGCGTGTCTGCCGTGCTGTTGCTGCAAAGTGTTCCCGCCTTGCAACAGAAGAAGCGGCAAGAACTTACGGCTTTACATTAACCGCGCCAACGGCGCCCTGCGGTGTTCAGGCCGAATTCATCCGGTGTGCGTGCAAAGGCTGCAAGTCCGGAGAGAGCGGCCTGCGGATGCGTGACCACAAAGGTTGGAATCTGGCGCATTAGGCCGTTGTGCGGGGCCTTGTCCTCGAAGGCGGCACGGAATTCCGGCCAGCGGAAGGCTGGAATGATTTTCTGGCTAATACCGCCCGCCAGATAGACGCCGCCCTTTGCCATCATGATCAGTGCGAGATCGCCCGCATAGCGACCTATATAGGTGACGAACAGCGACAGCGTTTCAGTCGCCTGGGGGTCGGACTTCGCCAGACCGTGCGAAGTGATCTCTGCCGGATCGGTGAACTTCGGCTCTATGCCATCCGCCGTGCACAGCGCCCGGTAAAGATTGACGAGACCACGACCACACAGGATCTGCTCCGCCGCCACCCGACCTTCGATCCGCTCGATATGCGGGAAGATCTGCAGATCGCGCTCGCTGCGAGGGCCGAGATCCACATGACCACCTTCTGCCGGGATGGGAAACCAAATATCGCGGGCGCGCAGCAGTCCTGCAACACCGAGACCCGTTCCGGGACCCATCACGACGCGAGAGGCAATCTGTGCCTCGTGCGCAGGCCCGATCGGCTCGCGATATTCCGGCGTCAGCGTTGCTGCGGCCAGGGCCTGCGCCTCGAAATCGTTGATGACAAGCACATCCTTGAAACCGAGATTGGCGATCATGGTTTTCGGGCGCACCACCCAGTCGCAATTGGTCAGCGCGATTTCATCGCCCTCGATCGGACCGGCAATCGCCAGTATGGCAGAGAGCGGCTTCTGCTTCGTATTCGGCAGGATTTCACGGGCAAGCGCATCATCGATATTGGCGAAGTCTGCCGTGCGCACATTGGGAAATTGCTGCGGCTCGGCTTTCGCGTCCGACAGGATCCAGAATCGGGCATTGGTTCCACCGATGTCGCCGATCAGGATCGGGAAGGCCAGAGTTTCGCTCTCGGATGCGTTTGCCATCAGAAAATCCGTATCAGGTCAGTTGAAAATCGATCAGCTTTTCAGCTGTCGCGCGGTTCAGCGCCATGGGAATGTCGTAGACGGTCGCCAGGCGGGTCAGCGCCTTCACGTCAACATCATGCGGCAGCGGCGTCAATGGATCGGTGAAAAAGATCAGCATGCTAACCTCGCCGGTGGCAATCATCGCGCCAATCTGCTGGTCACCGCCCAACGGTCCACTTTTCAGACGCGTCACGTCCAATGTCGGGCAGGCGTCCAGAACGCGCCCGCCTGTCGTGCCGGTCGCAACAATGCGAAAGCGGGAGAGAGCAAGCTGATGCCGCCGCGCAAACTCGGCCATCTCGGCCTTTTTCTGGTCATGCGCAATCAGCGCGATACAGGGTCTGTCAGACATCGGACCGCCTCCCATTCGTCAGAGCGCACGGCTTCTCCCCACGCCCACCGGCCGTATCTATACCGAACCAGTCGGACATGGGAAGCATTTAAACCGATTATAATCAGGGTTTGGCGCGCGGAGACGGTACGCTATCGGGCAGATCAGGCATGTCGTCGCCTGCCATGGGTGCCAGTGCAGAAGCGGGTGCTGATGCAGGTGCCCCCTGGGGTCGGGTTCCGGCTACGGCATTACGATTTGCAGGCGCTTCCAGCAGAGCGGCACAGGCCTTAGGAAGGTCAGACACCATAACCGGACGCGGCGGCTTTGGCGGCGGCGCATTCGGATCCTTCTTCGGCTTTGCCCAAGGCTCGTCGGTAAACCACCAGGCCAGCGATTTGTCACAGCCATCGCCCGCGGCAACCGCGGCCTGGGGCTTGCAGCTGGCAAGCCCCGGAGGGCAGGTCAAACGAATGTGGAAGTGCTCGTCGTGGCCATACATGGGCCGCACCTTGCCAAGATTGGTGCGGTCGCCCGTCCAGCTTTCGCATAGTTTCTTCTTGATCGCCGGGTTGACGAAAATGCGCTCCACCTGCGGGTAGCTGGCAGCTGTCATCACCAATCGTGCCGCTGTCGAGGTGAATTTGCGGCCATCCACCGTCAGGAACTTCGACTTGTCCAGCATGGAGGTGAAGGGAATTGTTTCTCGTTGCTCCGGCGTCAGGCGCTTTTCCGGCATGGGCGTGAACCATACATCGACATCCAGACCCACCTGATGGGATGCATGACCGAAGGCCATCGGCCCACCACGTGCCTGCGACATGTCACCCACCAGGATGCCATTGCCCCAGCCGAGAGCGACTGCGTCTTCCGAAAGCTTCTTCAACAGAGAAACCGTCTGCGGCATGCCCCAGTGGCGATTGCGGGAAAGGCGCATGGCCTGCCAATGCGGTCCATCATCCGGCAGCGCCACGGCACCGGAAATGCAGCCCTTCGCGTAGGAGCCGATCGGCGTCGGCGTGCCAGCACTCGGCAGCGTCACGGCACCAAAAGCCTGCTTGGCCGGCTGATCCGCCATGGCGGCGGAGAGGGATAGGGAAAGCGAAAGCATGCTCAGCACGCCAGCTTTCAGGACAGTCGGGAATGATCTCATGCGCAGGAATCCGGATTTTTGCCGCTTTGCCAGTAAAGCCATCTCGCTTCGTTTCTAAACTGATTTGCCTGTCTGGTGAATCTCTGCCCTCAATTCTGGGGCCAATTGAGGGCAGGCCACGATCCGCGGTAAACCGATGGTGAGGCGGCCGGACTGTTTTTTGTCGATAATTGCCTTATGCTTCATCGACATACGGAAAATAAGAAGGGGCAGCCCGAATGAATTTGGCGCAGTTTCGAAATGGGGCGCTGGCGCTCGCAGTGCTGGCAATGATGGCGTCTCCGGCCGATCTCCATGCCCAGGACCAGCCTCAGTGGCGTCACGCGATCGGCGTTCTCGAGCCGCCAAAGCTGCCTGCCGATTTCAAGCGTCTGCCCTATGTGAACCCGGATGCGCCCAGACAGGGGGAACTGAGGCTTGCCGATGAAGGCACTTATGACAGCTTCAATCCGCTGGCCGACAAAGGTAATCCGGCAGCGGGTGTCGGGATCGTCTTCGATACGCTTTTGAAGCAGTCGGAAGACGAGATCGGCGTGAGCTACGGCCTGCTGGCGGAAGCCTTGTCATTTCCCGAGGACCGCTCGTCGGTGACATTCCGGCTGCGTGCAGAAGCAAAATGGGCGGACGGAAAACCGGTCACACCGGATGATGTGGTGTTCAGCTTCCAGAGCGCCAAGGCCAACAGCAATGTTCTGGCGAACTACTACCGTCATGTAACAAGCGCGGAAAAAACCGGCGAGCGGGACGTGACCTTCCGCTTCGACGAGAAGAACAACAAGGAATTGCCCGCTATCGTCAGGGATTTTCCGATTCTGCCCAAGCACTGGTATGAAGGCAAGGATGCCAAGGGCGTCGCGCGCGATATCTCCAAGGGAAGCCTGGAGCCGCCCATGGGTTCAGGCCCCTACAAGATCGCCAGCTTCCAGGCCGGCTCCACCATCCGCTACGAATTGCGGGACGACTATTGGGGCAAGGATCTGCCGATCAATATCGGCCAGAACAATTTCCGGGTGATCTCCTACACCTATTTTGCTGATTACGATGTGGCCTTGGAAGCCTTCCGCGCCGGGCAGATCGACTATCGTCAGGAAAACAGTTCCAGCCGCTGGGCGACACGCTATGATTTCGATGCGGTCAAGGATGGGCGTGTGAAGCGTGAGGCGCTGAAGAACGAGTTCCGCGCCAAGGGCGTCATGCAGGCCTATGTGCCGAACCTGCGCCGCGACCAGTTCAAGGATGCGCGTGTCCGCGAGGCACTGAACTATGCTTACGACTTCGAGGACCTGAACAAGAATCTGGCCTTTGGTGGGCTGAACCGTGTGGATAGCTTCTTCTGGGGAACGGATCTGGCCGCCAAGGGACTTCCGCAGGGCAAGGAACTGGAGATCCTCAACGGGCTGAAAGACAAGATTCCGGCCCGTGTCTTCACCGAGCCCTACACCAATCCGGTCAATGGCGATCCGCAAAAGGTGCGGGATAACCTGCGCAAGGCCGTGGAATTGTTCAAGCAGGCTGGCTGGGAGCTGAAGGGCAACCGGATGGTCAATGCCAAGACCGGTCAACAGATGAGCTTCGAGATTCTGCTGAACAGCCCGTCCATGGAGCGGACGGTTCTTCCCTATGTGGCAAGCCTGAAGAAGATCGGCATTGATGCGCGCATTCGCACCGTGGATTCGTCGCAATATGTCAATCGCGTCCGCAGCTTCGACTTCGACATGATATTCGGCGTCTGGGCGCAGACCATGAATCCCGGCAACGAGCAGGCCGGATATTGGGGTTCGGACGCCGCAAACCAGACGGGTTCACGCAATCTTGCCGGCATTGCAGATCCGGCCGTAGACCAGATTATCCGGCTCATCATCACCGCTCCGACGCGGGAAGATCAGGTTGCCGCGGTCCATGCGCTCGATCGCGTTCTGCTGGCGAACCACTTCGTCATCCCGATGTTCTATTCCGGTGAAACGCGCATCGCCTATTGGAGCAAGCTCGTTCGCCCTGATCCCCTGCCTGAATACGGCATCGGCTTCCCGGCGCTCTGGTGGGCGAAGTAAACTTCAGCGGCGCAAGCCCGGTTCAAGCTGCTTGCGCCATTCTCGCCATAGAGTGCATCTAGAGCATTTCCAGAAAAAGTGTTACCGCGGTTTTTCGTCCGGAAATGCGCAAAACAAATCTAGTCGGATGTGCTGATTCGACATGCCACCAGCGGGAGATGCTGCAATTTTGACCAGGAATGACACGCGCTGCGCAGGCGCCAGCCAGACGGGCCAGCGCTGATGGGAGCCTATATCCTTCGCCGCATTCTGCTGATGATTCCGACGATGATCGGCATCATGGGCATTTCATTCCTCGTGGTACAGTTTGCACCGGGTGGTCCGGTCGAACAGGTCATTGCGCAATTGCAGGGCTCCGATAGCGGCGACCGGCTTTCCGGCGGAGGTTCGGAAAGCCTGCAGGCCGGTGGCGGAGACGAGGTGCGCTATCGCGGCGGTCAGGGTCTCGATCCGGAGCTGATTGCCAAGCTCGAGAAGCAGTTCGGCTTCGACAAGCCGCCTCTCACGCGCTTTCTGGAAATGATGTGGAACTATATCCGCTTCGATTTCGGCGAGAGTTTCTTCCGCAATTCCTCGGTGCTGGATCTCATTATCGACAAGCTGCCGGTTTCCATGTCGCTGGGCGTCTGGATCCTGATCGTGTCCTACATGGTCTCCATTCCGCTTGGCATTCGCAAGGCGGTGAAGGATGGTTCAGCCTTTGATGTATGGACTTCCGGCGTCATCATCATCGGCTATGCGGTGCCGAGCTTCCTGTTCGGCATTCTCTTGATCGTGCTGTTTGCGGGCGGTTCCTTCTTCGACTGGTTCCCCTTGCGCGGCCTCGTGTCCGACAACTGGGCCGAATTGAACTGGTGGCAGAAGATCGTCGATTATTTCTGGCACCTGACGCTGCCGCTCATTGCGCTGTCGCTGTCGGCCTTTGCGACGACAACGCTTCTGACGAAGAATTCCTTCATCGATGAGATCAAGAAACAATATGTGGTGACAGCGCGCGCCAAGGGCCTGTCCGAGCATCGCGTGCTCTATGGCCATGTGTTCCGCAATGCCATGCTGATCGTGATTGCCGGTTTCCCGGCCTCCTTCATCTCGGCCTTCTTTACCGGTTCGCTTTTGATCGAGAACATCTTCTCGCTGGATGGCCTTGGCCGTCTCGGCTATCTGGCTATCGTCAACCGCGACTACCCGATCGTCTTCGGCACGCTCTACATCTTCTCGCTGCTTGGCCTCGTGGTCGGCCTGATCTCGGACCTGATCTACACCTGGATCGATCCGCGCATCGACTTTGAAAAGCGGGAGGTGTGACCATGGCCTCCGTTGCTGAACGCACCGCTCCCGCTGCACCGCCCCGGCGCGGTCTTCTTTCGCCGACGAACCTTCGTCGCTGGCAGAATTTCAAGGCCAACAGGCGTGGTTACTGGTCGTTCTGGATCTTCATGGTCCTGTTCGTGCTGTCGCTCTGCGCCGAACTGATCGCCAATGACCGACCGCTGATGGTTTCCTACAAGGGCGAGATGCTGTTTCCCGTCGTCGTGAACTATCCCGAGGAAAAGTTCGGCGGCTTTCTGGCGACCACCGATTACCGGTCCGACTACATCCAGCAGGAAATTCAGGGCAATGGCTGGATGATCTGGCCGCCGGTCCGCTATTCCTACCAGACGGTGAATTCCGAAATTCCCCATTCTGCCCCCACGCAACCCTTCTGGCTGATGGACAAGGCAGAGCGTTGCGCAGCCTATCCGTTGAAGGATGCCGATCCGAACTGCACGCTCGGCAACATGAACTGGCTCGGCACCGACGATCAGGCGCGTGATGTTCTGTCCCGGCTCATTTACGGCTTTCGCATCTCCGTGCTGTTTGGGCTGGCGCTCACCATTCTCTCCGCCCTCATCGGCGTGACCGCTGGCGCGATCCAGGGCTTTTTCGGCGGCTGGACGGATCTTCTGATGCAGCGTTTCATCGAGATCTGGTCCTCCATGCCGGTTCTCTACATCTTGCTGATCATCGCCGCGATCCTGCCTCCCGGCTTCTTCGTCCTGCTCGGCATCATGCTTCTGTTCCAATGGGTTGGCTTTGTCGGCGTGGTTCGAGCCGAATTCCTGCGGGCGCGAAATTTCGAATATGTGCGGGCAGCCCGTGCGCTGGGTGTTGGTGACTGGACCATCATGTTCCGCCACCTGTTGCCGAACGCGATGGTTGCGACGCTCACCTTCCTGCCGTTCATTCTCTCCGGCTCGATTGCAACACTGACTTCGCTTGATTTCCTTGGCTTCGGCATGCCACCCGGCTCGCCCTCGCTCGGTGAAATGATCGCGCAGGGCAAGAACAACCTCCAGGCTCCATGGCTGGGGCTGACGGCCTTCTTCGCCATGTCCGTCATGCTTTCGCTGCTCATTTTCATCGGGGAAGCCGTGCGTGACGCCTTCGATCCCCGCAAGACATTCCGGTGAGCGTGATGACAGAGCCCCTCCTCTCCGTTCGAGACCTGTCGGTCGCGTTTCATCAGGGCGGCCATGAGTCGCTCGCTGTAGATCGTGTCTCCTTCGATATCCAGCCTGGCGAAGTCGTGGCGCTGGTCGGCGAATCCGGTTCCGGCAAATCGGTTACCGCCAATTCGGTGCTGAAGCTCCTGCCCTATCCATCGGCCAGCCATCCATCTGGCTCCATCCTGTTCGAAGGCCGGGACATGCTGACGGCCTCTGATGCCGAGTTGCGCCATGTGCGCGGCAACGACATCACCATGATCTTTCAGGAGCCGATGACCTCGCTCAACCCGCTGCACACAATCGAGCAGCAGGTTGCGGAAATCCTTGAACTACACCAAGCCATGACGGGCGATGCAGCGCGTGCCCGCGTGATCGAGCTTCTCAATCAGGTGGGCATCCGCGAACCGGAAAAGCGGTTAAAAGCCTATCCGCATGAGCTTTCTGGCGGTCAACGGCAGCGCGTGATGATTGCGATGGCGCTGGCCAACCGCCCCAAGCTGTTGATTGCCGATGAGCCGACGACGGCGCTCGATGTCACCGTTCAGGCACAAATTCTGGAGCTTCTGAAAAAGCTTCAGCACGACTATGGCATGTCCATCCTGTTCATCACCCATGATCTCGGCATTGTCCGGCGCTTCGCGGATCGCGTTGGCGTCATGACCAAGGGCAGGATTGTCGAGCAGGGCGCGGTCGCGGATGTGTTCGAGCGTCCGGCCCATGATTACACGCGCCATCTGCTGGATTCGGAACCGCGCGGTGAACCGCCTGCTGCCGATCCGTCACGTTCCGTTGTCATGGAAGGCAAGGATATTCGCGTCTGGTTCCCCATCAAGGCGGGCTTCCTGCGCAAGGTGGTGGATCATGTGAAGGCGGTCGATGGTATCGACGTGACGCTGAGGGCAGGCGAAACGGTCGGCATCGTCGGTGAATCCGGGTCCGGCAAGACGACGCTAGGCCTTGCATTGGCGCGCCTCATCTCCAGCCAGGGCCGCATCAGCTTCATCGGCAAGGACATCAACGAATACAGCTTCAAGCAAATGCGCCCGCTACGGGACCGGTTGCAGGTGGTGTTTCAGGATCCCTTCGGTTCGCTCAGCCCCCGCATGTCGGTCAGCGATATCATCGCTGAAGGTCTTCGCGTGCACCAGCCGCAGCTTTCCTTCGAGGAGCGAGATCGGCAGGTTTCATGGTCGCTGGAGGAAGTGGGGCTTGATCCTGCTACCCGCTGGCGTTTCCCGCATGAATTTTCCGGTGGCCAGCGCCAGCGCATTGCCATTGCTCGCGCCATGGTTCTCAAACCGCGTTTCGTGATGCTGGACGAGCCGACCTCGGCGCTGGATATGACCGTTCAGGCCCAGGTGGTGGACCTGCTGCGCGACCTGCAACAGAAGCACGACCTCGCCTATCTCTTCATCAGCCACGACCTGAAAGTGGTGAAGGCACTGGCCAATCATGTCATCGTCATGCGTTCCGGCAAGGTCATGGAAGAAGGCCCGTCAGCGGAGATCTTCGCAGAGCCGAAGAATGATTATACCAAGGCGCTGATGGCCGCCGCTTTCAATCTCAAAGCGGTGCGGACGCAAGCCGTCTCGCAATAAGCATCGTCTGGCGAGTTCTTATTCCCGGAACAATTCCCGAGCTCATGTCGTTGCTCACTTCAATCGCGCAATCACCGCGCCATGGAGGAACATCGGCATGAACACACGTATCGACGACCGTGGCACGCCCACGCATTTGCAGGATCCGAACTTTACCCGCAGCACGACACCACCGGTCGAAAGACCCCTGACGCCGACAGACGCCCGTCAGGGTGAAAGGGGAAAACCCGTTTTCATGGTGCTCGTTGCCGGTCTTCTTCTGGCAATGATCGCCTGGGGTGCCGCCGAATGGTACGGTCAAGCGACCGAACCGCCAGCAGAGCAGACGGCGAGCCCGCCTGCCGGTCCGACAACGCCCGCAAATCCGAATGCGGCACCATCATCGAACCCTTGATATCGAATCACCCGGAAAAGCCACCCGCGTTCAGGAAGGCCTGCTCTTCCGCTGTCGTCTCTCTTAAAAGAATAGAGTTGCGATGCGGAAAGCGGCCAAAGCGGGCGACGATGTCCCGGTGAATGATGGCGTATTGAAGGGATGTGCCGCCCAGTGGCTCACACAGCGTGCAGCACAATTCCTGATCGGCCAGAGTCTCAGCGTGCATGAACGGCAGATAGAAGAAGATCCGCAACTGCTCTTCGACTTGCTTGTCCAGCCCTGCCGCAAGAGCCTGTCTTGCATAATGGAGTGCCAGGTAGTCTGTCGCAAACATATGCGCGGTGCCACGAAAACAGTTACGCGGGAACTGGTCGAGCAATAGCAGCAGCGCCAGAGTTTCCTGCGCATTTCTCAGCCAGCCGGAACACTCCTGTCGTGCTGCGGCAAAATGCAGGTCGCGAAACTGTTCATGGAAGCTTGCATCAAATTCGGCGTTCTTGTCGAACCAGCGCTCCGGCCCGGCCTCTATCCAAAAGCCAAGAACCTTGGCAGCCCCTTCATGAATCATGGTGACAATCCTCAATAATGGGGCGGTCGGGTAATGGCGGGTGCTTCAAGCGACGATTCTTCCAGACTGAGGAAACGCTCCGTCAGCCGATCCAGCTTGGCGCGCGTCTGCTCCACAACCTTCCACTGTTCGGCGATCTGCTCGGACAGTTCGTCGATTGTCCTTGCCTGATGGGCAATGGTCTCTTCCAGAAGCGTTATGCGCTCTGCATCAGTTTCATTCATGTCGCTCATGCCCGCCTTTGTAGCGAAGCAAGCGCCTTGAGGCTACCCTTTCAGCTGTTTCTTGCGTTTGTACGGCATCAGCATCACCGCCGATCCCAGCACGGCACTGGCAAAGGTAAAGGCCAGCGGCACCGACAGCATGAAGAACACCAGAGGCGGATTGGCCGAACGCGCCATGCGCGTACCAAGATCGCCCACATTCATCCAGACGATGGCCACTGCGATCAGAAGCCCGATTGCAAATCCGAACCCCGCGTTGAAGCCCAGAAACCGCAGCATCTGCCAGTGGTCGTCGCGGGCTTCGTCCGGTGTCATCTCCTCATTGTCCACCATGCGCGTATCCTCCTGCGACAAGATAGCACAGGACAAAGAGCACACCATCCGGTTTCTGGCCGGATCGCGTCCGGGCGCCATTTTTTGCGTCCGCATTTGACCATGATCAAGCCGCTTGCGGTCGGACACGCTACAAGCAGGCGAAACCGGACCTTTTTCATGACGATTGCCGAATTCACCCTCGCCATCCTGCTTCTGCTTTGTACGCCGGGGCCTACGAATACCCTGATGGCGCTTGCCGGATATGAACGCGGCATCACCAAAGCCCTGCCGCTGATCGGCGCGGAAATCGCAGGCTATCTGACTGTCATCCTCCCCGTCGCGACCCTTGCCGCCCCGATTTTCGACCAATGGCCGATGCTTTCGCTCTGGATGAAACTCGTGGCAGGGGCATGGGTCTTTGTCATGGCTCTGCGGCTGTGGTCGATAAAGGCATCATCAGAGAAAGATCATCATGTGTCCGGCCGGGCGGTCTACATCACCACTTGCCTCAATCCGAAAGCCCTGATTATCGGACTGGTGATCATGCCGCATGGATCGCTCGGGCTGCTTGCGCCTCACCTCGCACTTTTTGCGGCGTTGGTCCTTACGGCTGCGTGCGGCTGGATCACACTCGGCGCAACGCTCGGCGGCAGGCAAGAGGTTTTTTTTGGTCCGATCCTCATCAGCCGCATGGCTTCCGTCGGCCTGTTAGCCTTCGCCCTGATCCTGACGGGCACCAGCCTCGGTGCTCTCATCTGAAAGACCACGACCCGCTTGCCTTCGCCGGTCACTGGCGATAGCAGAGCAGCATGGCGCAGAAGACCTATCTCACCCGGCTGAAGCTCACGGATTTTCGCAATTATGCATCAGCCACTCTTGCGCTGGACGAGCGTCATGTGGTGCTGACGGGGGACAATGGTTCGGGTAAGACCAATCTTCTGGAAGCCGTGTCTTTTCTTTCGCCCGGTCGCGGCCTGCGCCGCGCCGTCCTGTCGGATGTGACGCGGGTTGGGGCGTCCGGCGGTTTCTCGGTTTTTGCAGATCTCGAGGGACGCGAGGGCGAGGTTGCCATCGGCACCGGTATTGAAACCAGCGAGGAAAGCATAAGCCGTAAGCTGCGCCTGAACGGCACGCCCGCCAGATCGGTCGAGGAACTGACCGACCACCTGAACGTGCTGTGGCTGACACCGGCCATGGATGGCTTATTCACCGGCGGCGCACCCGATCGCCGCCGCTTTCTGGACCGGCTCGTGCTGTCGCTCGATCCGGCCCATGGGCGTCGCGCTGCCGATTACGAGCGCGCCATGCGCAGCCGCAATCGTCTTCTCTCAGAAGGCCGGTTTGACCCTGCATGGCTGAGCGGCATCGAGGTGCAGATGGCCGAGCTTGGCATTGCCATGGCTGCCGCCCGCCGCGAAATGCTGACCCTGCTGGCTGCGCTCATTGCGCGGAGCGGCGAAACGCCCTTTCCTTCTCCAACCCTTAGTCTGGTTGGTTTTCTGGATGAAGATGACACTCGCCCTTATGCCGAACTGGAAGAGGCCTATGCGGAAAACCTCCGCGATGGCCGCCATCGCGATGCTGCCGCCGGACGCACGCTTCAGGGCCCTCACCGCGCGGATCTTCTGGTGCGCCACCGGGAAAAGGATATGGAAGCGGAACGTTGCTCGACCGGAGAGCAGAAGGCGCTTCTGGTCGGGCTGATCCTTGCCCATGCACGGTTGACCGGCGATATGACGGGCTCTGCTCCCGTTCTGCTGCTCGATGAAATTGCCGCCCATCTCGATGAGGGTCGCCGTGCATCGCTCTTCGATCTCGTTCATGATCTTGGCGGTCAGGCCTTCATGACCGGCACGGATCGTGCCATGTTCTCCGCGCTGAACGATCGCGCGCAGTTCTTCACCGTCAGCCAGGGCGAAGTCCTTAGCTGATCTTGTACTCCAGAATGCCAGAATCCTCATGACAGACATACTCAGCCAGGACGAAATCGAGCGCTACAAGCGGCATATCCTGCTGCCGGAAGTGGGTGGCGAAGGGCAGCAACGCCTCAAGAATGCCCGTGTGCTGGTCATCGGTGCCGGCGGGCTGGGCGCCCCTGTGCTGCAATATCTGGCGGCTGCGGGCGTTGGAACGCTCGGCATTGCCGATGACGACCATGTATCGCTCTCCAACCTCCAGCGTCAGGTCATCCACGATAGCGGCACGCTGAACGAGTTGAAAACGGCAAGTGCCGCGCAGGCCATTGCTCGGCTGAACCCCAATGTGCGGGTCATGCGCTTCGAGGAACGGTTCGACGAAAGCTTCGCGGCAACCCACCTCAAGCGCTTCGATCTTCTGGTGGATGGTTCCGATAACTTCGATACGCGCTATGCGGCGGCCGATGCGGCAGAGGCGGCGGAAATTCCGCTGGTGACCGGTGCCGTCGGGCGGTTCGACGGGACGGTAACGGTTCTGGCACCCTACGAGACGAATGAAGAAGGCCAGCAGAACCCGACCTATCGCGATCTATTCCCCATCAAGCCGCCGCAGGGCCTCTTGCCCAATTGCGCAGAAACCGGCGTCATTGGCGCGCTGACCGGCGTCATCGGCACCTTGATGGCGATGGAAGTCATCAAGATCGTCACCGGCATCGGCGAGCCTTTGATCGGTCGCCTGTTGAGCTACGATAGCCTCGGTGCCAATTTCAACACCATCCGTTACCGGCGGCGATCGAAGGCCTGACCATGCTGAGCATCAACCGCTTGCCCGATGACTTTACCGACTGGTCCGAACTGCTTTCGCTGATCATGTCGGCCTTTGCCTATATGGATGAGCGCATCGATCCGCCATCCTCGGCCCACAAGCTGACCGAAGCGTCGCTTGCCCAAAAGGCACAAGATGAACTCTGCTACATTGCAGAAGATCAGGGCATCATTGTAGGCTGCATCTTCTGCCGGCCTGAGCCGCCGCTTTGCCTCTACATCGGCAAACTTGCGATCTCCAAGGCGATGCAAGGAAGGGGCATCGGTCGCGCCCTTCTCGAGCGTGCGGAGTTGGAGGCTGTCGAACGCGGGCTTCCAAACCTGCGTCTGGAAACCCGCATCGAACTTCGCGAGAATCACCAGGCGTTCCAGCGCTGGGGTTTTGTCAAAACCGCCGATCGCTCCCATCCGGGCTATGACCGCATCACCTTCATCGAGATGATGAAGCCGCTGGCGCAAGCGATCACCGCTTGAAGATCACGATGCCGATTACGCGGAGGCCTTCGCAGTCAGCTCAACACCAAGCGCACGCATCACGGCGAGTGTCGTCTTAAGCGTCGGATTACCCTGTTCGCTGAAAGAACGGTAAAGCTGCTCACGAGATAAGCCAGTCTTACGGGCTATCTCTGTCATGCCTTTGGCCCGCGCCACAACGCCCAGCGCCTTTGCTATAAATGCAGCATCGCCCGTTTCGAACGCATCAGCCATGAACACAGCAATTTCATCGTCGTCGACCAGAGCAACTGCCGGATCATAGTCAGTCAGTTTTTCAGTCACTTGCTTCATTCCATTCTTTGGCCAGCACCTTAGCAGTAGCGATATCGCGTTCTTGCGAACCTTTGTCTCCACCGCATAACAACACGATCATAATATTTCTGCGTTGTGTGAAGTACACACGGTAGCCGGGACCATAGTGGATACGCAGTTCACTAACACCTTCACCAACCGGCTCGACATCACCAGCCAACCCCGCCGAAAGACGCATCAAGCGGGACGCAATGATTGTTCGTGCACGTTTGTCTCGCAGACGCGATTCCCACCTGGCAAATATCGTCGTCTGCTTAAGTTCAATCATGAATATGGTATGTAGTCAATAAACTACAATTTGGCAAGCGATCACCGCTTGAAGATCACCGTCGTCTTGGCAACCGGCAGCAGGTACTTCGTCACCCATGCCGTGTTGACCAGAGTGCCGTCCGGTTTCAGTTCCATTGTGTCGTAGAAATGCACCTTGTTGGGCTTGGCAGACGTTCCAAGATTGACAAGGTAGTTGAACTTGGCGACCTTGCCCTCGATTTCGACGGTCGTTTCTCCGATCACGTCTTCACGGGTTCCGGTGTATTTACCGGGTCCGATCTTGGTGAAGCGCCAGGTCTTGGTGTCGCGTTCGCCATCGGAATATTTGAAATCCTCGCGCAAGGTCAGTGTCTTGCCATTCCACGTGCCGGTCAGGTCGACATCGAACTGCCTCTTCACGCCATTGATGGCGCTGAAGGATCCGGTCGCCTTCGTCTTGCCGGTGAAATAGGATTCGAGTGTAAAATCCGCTGAATACGCTTCTTGCGTCACAGTCAGCATCGCAAGCCCCATCGCCATAGAGAGCACTGCCCTGTTCATAGGCTGTCTCCTTTCCTGTTCGTGATGTGCTACGCGACCGCCGAACGACTGGATTTCCGATCACGAAATCTCGAATACGATTTACGGATCGCAATCACGCTTGCTTATTTTTTTCACCCCTCACTCCGCCACCCTATTCCACTCATGTTTCACTGCTCCCGTTCCGCAACGGTTACACCAGCAGGCGTGCTGGCGATGCGGAGCCGGCGCGGGCGTGAAGGGGTAGACGCAAAACCTTCACCTCCGGGTTCGCGGAAAATGGTCTCCCTCTGGCGACACGGGGGAAATGGCAGGCGACGGATTCCAGCCTGTTGTTTCATCTCCGAACTGGCGCGTCAGGCGTGCCTGTGTGGCACACATGGGGAATGGTGTCGGGAAGGTCTGTCGGGTCAATCCGCCGGATCACCGGGAGCCGATAGGTTTCAACAAACCTTTCCGGCAGCCATTTCAGGCAGAGAGACCGAAGTCGCGGGCATAAACCGCTGAACGGGGCGCTGAGAGGTGTCACTTACTACTACCATATCGAGGCAGCTTTCAGCGCCCCGACCGCATACCCCGTATCACTCACACGGATACGGGCCCGAACTGACCCTCACACCACGGGCACTCTGTGCCGCGTGAACGCAGTAACGCGTCCTTGCATGGATGCGGGCTCTTTGAAACGAACAGTTGAGGACCTTTGTCACAAGCGACTGGGCAGCACCCTGTTTGGCGGGCGATGACCGTCGAAATAGGTCCGGATGTTGATGATCACCTTGTCGCCCATGTCGATCCGCCCTTCCATGGTGGCAGACCCCATATGCGGCAAGAGCACGGCCTTGCCCTCATGGGCAAGCTTGAGCAGCTTCGGATTGACCAGAGGTTCATTGGTGAACACGTCAAGCCCCGCGCCCGTGATCTTGCCATCCCGCAAAAGCTGGATCAGCGCATCTTCGTCGATGATATCGCCACGGGCGGTGTTCACGATAATGCTGGACGGCTGCATGAGCGCCAATCGCCGCGCCGACAGAAGATGGAAGGTCGCCGGGGTCGATGGACAGTTGACGGATACGATGTCGACCCGCGCCAGCATCTGGTCGAGGCTATCCCAATAGGTCGCCTCCAGCTCTTCTTCGGTGGCCGGGTTCACGCGCTTGCGGTTGTGATAGTGAATGGAAAGACCGAACGCCTTGGCACGGCGGGCAACGGCGGTGCCGATTCGCCCCATGCCGACGATCCCGATGCGTCTTCCGCCAATGCGTCTCCCCAGCATCCAGGTTGGTGACCATCCAGCCCAGCTCGATGGATCATCGGTCAGTACTTTCGAACCTTCGATCAGGCGTCGCAGTACGGCGAAGATCAGCACCATCGTCATGTCGGCGGTGTCTTCCGTCAGGACGTTGGGCGTGTTGGTGACGGTAATTCCACGCTTTGCTGCGGCATCCACGTCAATGTGATCGACACCGTTGGAAAAACTGGCAATCAATTTCAGCTGTGGTCCGGCGGCCTCGATCAGGCCCGCGTCGATCCGGTCGGTCACCGTGGGAACGAGAACTTCCGCGGTTTTCAGGGCCTGCGCCAACTGCTCACGCGTGCGGGGCGAATCATCGATGTTCAATTCGGCATCGAACAATTCGCGCATGCGCGTTTCCACCGCATCCGGCAGTTTGCGGGTCAGATAGACCTTGGGCTTCTTCCTGGCAGTCATGAGTATCCTTCAGAAACGCGTTCAGAGGTCGTTAACCAAGATCGGCGACATTCGGCGGATCAGCCGTTTTCTACCAGACCCGACGGGGAAGACAAATAAAACCTCGCGGACTTGCGCAACGACAGGTCCGGCCAAGGTTTTTCGGTTTGACTGAACCTCACGGGCCAGAGAGAAGTTTACATGCGTCGTTTCACACGAACCATATGCCTTACCAGCGTTCTTGCAATCATGGCAGCCACGCTTGGCGCCGTGATGCAAGACAGCACTGCCTATGCGCAAGGCACGACCAAGGGTGCCAGTGGCCTGCCCCTCCCCCGCTTCGTCAGCCTGAAGTCACGCCGCGTCAATATCCGCATCGGGCCGAGCGTCGATTATGCGGTCTCCTGGATGTACACCAAGGAAGGGCTTCCGATGGAGATCATTCAGGAATACGAAAACTGGCGACGTGTGCGTGATGCCGAGGGCACGGAAGGCTGGGTCAACCAGGCACTTCTATCCGGTGACCGCACGGCGATTGCCGCTCCCTGGATGCGCGGCAAGGGCAAGGATGTCTTCGTCAATATGCGACGAGAAGCCCAGACCTCGGCTCAGGTGGTTGCCAAGCTTGAGCCCGGCGTCATCATCCATATCAAGGAATGCACTGGCGATTGGTGCCGCGCGCAGGCCGGAAGTGCCGAGGGTTGGGTTTCGCAAAGCGAAATCTGGGGCGCCTATCCGGGCGAAGCCTTCAAATAAGGGCTGCCTTTACAGCAGCCCGGCCTTGATCGCTTCGTCTTTCAGGGACACCATGGGTCGCGGCCCGAAGTGCTGGATCACGATCCCTGCCGCAAGGCACCCAAGCTTGCCGCAATCTTCCAGCGAGCGGCCCTGCGTGTAGCCCGTCAGGAAGCCGGCTGCAAAAAGATCGCCCGCGCCAGTCGTGTCGAGCAGGCGATCGATCTTGATCGCCTCGACCTTCACCCGCTCGTCCTTGCGCACGATCACTGCGCCGTTTTCGCCAAGTGTGACCGCCGCCAGCTTGCAGTCCTTTGCTATGCTGGACAGAGCGAGTTCGAAGTCATCGGTCTCGTAGAGCGAGAGGGCTTCTTCGTGATTGGCGAAAACGATGTCTACGGTTCCGGAACGCATGAGTTCGAGAAACTCCGCGCGGTAACGTCCGACACAGAAGCTGTCGGAAAGCGTCATGGAGACTTCGCGCCCGTTTTCATGGGCTATGCGGGCGCAATCACGGATGGCGTCCTTGGCACGCGGCGGATCCCAGAGATAGCCCTCGAAATAGGTGACCTTGGATTGGGCAACGACATCCGGCTCCACATCTTCGGGACCAAGTTCGACGCAGGCACCGAGATAGGTGTTCATCGAGCGTTCGCCGTCGGGTGTGACGAAAATCATGCTGCGGGCCGTTGGTGGAAACGTACCTTCAGGCTTCGTTTCGAAATGAACGCCCTGCGCGCGGATGTCGTGCTGAAAAATCTTGCCCAGTTCGTCTTCGGCCACCTTGCCAAAATAGGCAGCCCGCGCGCCGAAACTGGCAACACCTGCCGCCGTATTGCCGGCACTTCCGCCGGATGCCTCATGGGCCGGGCCCATCAGGCTGTAGAGACGCTCGGCGCGATCGGCATCGATCAGGTTCATCGCTCCCTTTATGATCTCGTTCTCGTCCAGGAACGTGTCCTCGCAGCGGGACAGAATATCGACAATGGCATTGCCGATGGTGAGGACGTCGAACTTGCTCATAAACTGATCTATCTCCGTAGGATTTGCGCGCTCTGTATGGATAATTTCACGCCCGAAGAAAAGCAAAAAACCGGCCGTCGCGCGCTCGATACCGCTGTCATACCATCGTCATCCTTATCGTTTAGTGACTGCAGCATCGGAACGCCTTGCAGTCCACGGATGAACTGGCGCGAGGCGGTTCCGGTACCCCTCACAGCTTCGAAGCTTGCAGCGTGGGTTCATAGCGGCGGACGGGGGTGTTTTTTTCTGCATCGCCCGCGTGCAGCATCATTTGTCACTGATATGCGAATGCGATAGACCGGAACTCCCCGACCCGGAAAGCTCCCGCCTTGTCTGCCGTATTCACCAATGTCGCTCCCGTCTTCATCCTGATCCTGATTGGCTGGCTTGTCGCCCGCACCGGTCTCATGCGCTCTGAAGCGGGCGATTCGATCGCTGAATTCGTCTTCAAGATCGCCTTGCCGACACTCATTTTCAGGACGCTGGCGGAAGCGCATTTTGGAGGCGCTTCACCTTTCAGGCTCTGGATTGCATATTTCGGCGGCGTTGCCGTCACCTGGACCATTGGTCATCTGATCGCGAAGTATCTTTTCAAGCGGGATGAAAAGGTGGGCGTCATTGCCGGCATGTCCGCCGCCTTCGCCAACAATGTGTTCATTGGGCTGCCGCTGGTTGGACGATCGGTGGGCGATGACGGAATTCTTGCAATCTCCATTTTGCTGGCGATCCATTTGCCGCTGATGATGATCATCGGCACGATCCTGATGGAGCATGCCAGCACCAAGGTCGATGGCGGCGGGCGGCGCAGCATCGGAGCGGTTCTGAAGCAGGTCGGCAGCAATCTCAGCCGCAATCCGCTGGTCATCGCGCTGGCCTTGGGCGTCGCGTTCAATCTTTCGGGCTTGGGAGCGTTGCCAACCGTGCTGAAAAGCGTCGTCGACCAGATCGCCAGCATCACGGCCGGGGCTGCACTGATTTCCCTTGGAATGACACTGACCAAGTACCCGATGCGCGGGCAACTTGGGCTTGCTTCGGTCATGGCAGTTCTGAAGCTGATCCTCTTTCCGGCAGCAGTCTATGCCGTTGCCCTGCTTGTCGACCTGCCGAAGACCTGGACGGCCGCCATGGTCTTGACCGCCTCCGTTCCCACCGGCATCAACGCCTGGATCATCGCGACGCGCTTTCGCTCCGGCAGCGGATTGGCCGCTTCCGTCATCAGCATCACGACACTCTTCGGCGTGCTGACCGTCAGCTTCTGGGCCTGGCTTCTCAGCTGAGCTGACCTCGGCAGGCGATAACGCAAAAAAGGCCCGCCATGGCGAGCCTTTCGATTAGAGTCGGAACCAACGCCTGATCAGGGCGTCGGCAGCGGTGCCGGGCTATCGGCCAGCGAACGGAGATAAGCGATCAGGTTTGCGCGCTCATCATCCTTCTTCACACCGGCAAAGCCCATGGCCGTTCCGGCAACATAAGCTTTTGGTGCAGCGAGGAAGTGATTGAGATGTTCAAAGTCCCAGACCACGGAACCGCCCTTGGAAAAATCCTTCAGAGCTGCCGAATAGCTAAAGCCTTCGTGGCCCGCAATCGGGCGATTGACGATACCCCAGAGATCCGGGCCGACCTTGTTCGGTCCGCCCTTCTCTCCGGAATGACAGGCCTGACACTTCTTGAAGACGGCGGCACCCGCCGTTGCATCGGCCTTGGCCAGAAGCTGTGCGATCGGAACAGCAGCCGGAGCGGCGGCTTCGCCACCTGCGCTCGGCGCTTCTTCCGCTACAATCGCAAAGCCAGGCTTTTCAGGCGCTTTCGAATGAAAAAGCCCTTCAGAGGCGATCGACACAGACATCAAGACAAATACAGTGCTGAGCAAGGCCCCCATAGCCATGTTCGAATAGGCATTCATCCGCGAAAAGCTCCTTCCCACCCGTCGGAATCACAGGCGTCCCACCTTGAATTCCACCGAAAGCTATGTCTTTTGCGGGACTGGCGCAACCTGAATCACGAACCCGCCCCTGAGACCTTTTGCCTCCATCAGCGCGGCATATACGAAGAGAAAACCATGCGCAATCCGCGATTCGACAAGACACTCGTTCTCATTCCGGCACGGATGGCGTCGATGCGGCTTCCCGGCAAGCCATTGGCGGACATCAACGGGCTGCCGATGATCGTGCAGGTGGCGCATCGTGCACGGGAAGCCGATGTCGGCCGGGTGATGGTTGCGGTGGACGATAAGCGTGTTTTCGAGGCTGTGCAGGCCGCCGGCTTCGACGTCGTCATGACACGCGACGACCATCAATCCGGCTCCGACCGCATCTATGAGGCGCTTCTTGCGGCGGATCCCGAAGGCAAGGTTGAGTTCGTCGTCAACGTACAGGGCGATCTGCCGACAATTGAGGCGGATGCGGTCCACGCGTCGCTTCGTCCGATGGAAGACATTAGCGTCGATATCGCGACGCTGACAGTCGAGATCCTCGACGAAGAAGACAAGCTCAACCCGAACATCGTGAAGGTCATCGGTTCGCCGATTGCGGACAATCGCCTTCGGGCCCTTTATTTTACACGGGCAACTGCACCAACGGGCCCCGGTCCGCTTTATCACCACATCGGTCTCTACACCTATCGCCGCTCGGCACTCGAACGATTCGTGAAGCTTCCACCCTCGACGCTGGAACTTCGCGAGCGCCTCGAGCAATTGCGCGCCCTGGAGGCGGGCATGCGCATCGATGTCGAGATCGTTGACTCGGTTCCTCTCGGCGTCGATACTCCCGCCGACCTCGAAAAGGCCCGTGCAATCCTCGCTGGCCGCAAGCAATAATCGGAAAAGCAGATGGTTCAGACCACAAATCGCATCGCCTTTCAGGGCGATTTCGGCGCCAACTCGGACATGGCCTGCCGGGACATGTTCCCGACAATGGAGCCCTTGCCGTGCCCGACCTTCGAAGATGCCTTCGTGGCTCTGGAAAGCGGCGATGCGGATCTCGCCATGATCCCGATCGAGAATACGCTGGCAGGCCGCGTTGCCGATATCCATCATCTCCTGCCGGAATCGCGCCTGCATATCGTCGGCGAATACTTCATGCCGATCCGCTTCCAGCTGATGGTTCTGCCCGGCGTGAAGCATGACGATATTCGCACCGTTCACAGCCATATCCACGCGCTTGGTCAGTGCCGCAAGATCATTCGCTCAAACGGCTGGAAGGCCGTTGTGGCCGGAGATACGGCGGGTGCTGCCAAGCTGGTTTCCGAACGGGGGGACCGCAGCATGGCGGCGCTGGCGCCACGGCTTGCAGCCAGCCTCTACGGTCTCGATATCCTGCAGGAAAACGTCGAGGATTCCGAGCACAATGTCACGCGTTTCGTCGTCCTGTCCCGCGACGAACACTGGACGACACGCCGCGACGAGAAAGACGTTCTTGTCACAACCTTCGTCTTCAATGTCCGCAACATTCCGGCGGCACTCTACAAGGCGCTCGGTGGGTTTGCCACCAATGGCATCAACATGACCAAGCTGGAAAGCTACCAGATTGGCGGCAAGTTCATCGCGACCCAGTTCTATGCGGATATCCAGGGGCATCCGGATGATGCACCGGTGCGCCGCGCGCTGGAGGAACTCCGGTTCTTTTCCGAGAAGGTTCGCGTTCTTGGCGTCTATCGCGGGCATCCGATGCGCGGCACCCTGAACGCGGCGTGACGGTCGCGTCATGCTGCTTGGTCTGCTCACCGGCCTCTTTACCTGTGCCGTCTGGGGCCTGACCTTCGTTGCCGCGCGGCTGGTGCACCCCTTCACGCTGTGGGAGATCACGATTGCCCGCTATGCGATTTTTGGGCTGACCTGCCTGATATCGCTGGCGCATCCCCATTTTCGACCGCGTAACATCGAGTGGCGGCACGCGCTCGCCGGCTCGGTGCTAGGCCTCATTGGCTATGTTGCCTATTTTGCGCTTGCATCGCAGGCTGTGCTCTGGGCCGGATCCGTGGTGCCGCCGCTGATCATCGGCATCACCCCGATTATGCTGCCAGTGCTCGCCAATCTCATCGACAAATCAATTTCGTGGCGCAGGATCGGCCTGCCGCTCGTGATGATCGGCAGCGGGATCCTGATCGTCAACGCCGAGCATCTGCAAGGGCTGGACGTCGAGGGTCGGCAGATGATGGCCGCCGGTATCGGCTGCGCCGTGGCGGCCCTTCTGGTCTGGGTCGTCTATGGCATTTTCAATGCAAAGGTCATGCGCTCGGCAAATCCGCCGCGCGCTATCGACTGGACGACACTGCATGGTATCGGCTGCCTGATCGGTGCAGGGATGCTGATCCCCCTAGCCTCCAATGCTTATGTCACTGCACCAGCCGAAGCGGTAACGCGTTTCTTCCTCTGGGCCATCGTGCTTGGCATTGCCGCTTCATGGCTTGCCACGTGGTGCTGGAGCATTGCATCCAGCCGCCTGCCGCTCGCTTTGACGGCGCAACTCATCATTGCCGAGACAGTTTTCGGCCTCATCTTCGGGCTGATGATGGATGGGCGATGGCCCACGATAACCGAGAGCCTGGGTGCCCTTCTGCAGATCCTTGGCGTTTCGCTGGCGGTACACCAGTTTACACGTCGCAAGCCTGAAGCGGTGGAGGACGAGGTGATGGCGGTTCACTGACTGTCATTGGCCTCTCTTACCTCTGCCACTCCACCCAGTCGCGCATCAGCCGGTGGGCGATCGCCCCGCGTGGCGGACTGAACGGGCCCTCTCCGGCAGGATCGGCGTCCAGCATGGTGGCGATCTCGTCCCGGGTGAACCAGCGACAGTCTGCCAGCTCCTGCTCATCGCGATTGATGTCCCGGTCGAGCGCCTCGGCGTAACAGCCGATCATCAGCGAATGCGGCATGGGCCATGGCTGGGAGGCATGATAGCGAACGCGGCCGGTGCGAATGCCCGCTTCCTCGAAGGTTTCGCGGCGAACCGCATCTTCGATCGTCTCGCCGGGCTCAACGAAACCGGCAAGTGTCGAATACATTCCGGGGGCAAAGTGATGCCCGCGACCCAGCAGTACCAGATCGCGCTCGATGTCGACCGTCAGCATGATGACAACGGGATCCGTGCGCGGAAACATCATATGTCCGCAGTTCGGACAGCTGCGCTTGTAGCCGCCCTGCTGGCTGACCGTCTTCGTTCCGCATTTGCCACAGAACAGGTTGGCCCCGTTCCAGTGAACCAGACTGATGCCCTGGGCGATGATGCCAAGCGTTTCCTCATCCAGCAGACCGTCCCGGAAGGCGCTTCGGCCATCGGTCAATCGGAAGCGTGCTTCAAGCTCTTCCATGGGAGCGCGAATCGGCATGGCGATGCGTGGCGCTCCATCCACCGTGTAGCCCAGGAGAACGGCATTGTCCTCGTCCGGCCCCAGGTCCGCGATCTCGTCACGCCAAAAGAACGCGCCTGGAACCGGCTCCTCCCGCTTGAGGACGACCTTGCCGCCAGCAATGACCAGAAGCGTTTGCCCTGGAATGCCCAGCGCCTGTTCCAGGCAATCGTCGGTACGATGCTCGGCGTCCCGGTTCAGCCGGTTTCCGGAAAATGCGGTCAGCTTGCTTGGCTCATCGTGTGGCGCACGGGTTTCAAAAATGGAAAGTGTCATGATGCGAGGGCTTCATTCAGATTGGTCAGAAAGTTTTGTTTGGCATCGTCTGCCCAAGGCGTGGCAGAGCCATGACCCCAGATCGGACCGGGCCAGTTGGGATCACCTTCCTGCCTTGCGACAATATGGACGTGAAGCTGCGAAACGATGTTGCCGAGGGCGCCCACATTGATCTTGCGAGCCTTCGTCACGGTCTTCAAGGCTTCTGCAACCAGATTGGTCTCGAAGGTCAGCATCGTCTGGTCGAGCGGCGTAAGTTCGAAGATCTCGGTCTTATCCGCCCGCTGTGGAACCAGCATCAACCAAGGCCAGCGGCTGTCTTTCAGCAAACGCAACTGGCAGAGGCCAAGCGTGGTGACGAGTTCAGAATCCTTTTCCAGTCGGGCGTCCAGCACAAATCGATTCACGTGGCTCTCCTGCATCGATAGTCTTGCTAGCAGTTTTTTCAGGGCTTGGCTCGCATTTGGTTTGGGGGGTTGCATTTGGTTCGGGAAACGACGATATGTGGCCTCGGGAGGTTGGTGGTGGACGAGCCACTCGCCAACCGGGTCAGGTCCGGAAGGAAGCAGCCCTAACGAGCCCGGCACGGGTCGCCGTGCCAGCCTCCCACCTAATCTATCTTACGGTCAGTGTTCGGCCAGCTTCCCGCTAATGCCCGATAAATGAACTGACCGGAGATGAATTGGCCCCACCAAGGCTTCCATCAGACTGGCGGTACAGGATGAGTGACACCTGATGAGTGATGCGGGCCTGACGAATTCCACCCAAGCCGCCTACCGCGTTCTGGCGCGAAAATATCGCCCGAAGGATTTCTCCGACCTGATGGTCGGCCAGGAGCCGATGGTACGGACGCTGACCAACGCCTTTGAGACCGGCCGGATTGCGCAGGCCTATATGCTGACGGGTGTTCGTGGCGTGGGCAAGACCACGACGGCGCGCATTCTGGCGCGAGCCCTGAATTACAAGACCACTGACATCGATAAGCCGACGATCGACCTGCGTGTTCCGGGCGAGCATTGTCAGGCTATCATGGAAGGCCGCCATGTCGATGTGATCGAGATGGATGCTGCCTCCCATACCGGCATCGACGATATTCGCGAGATCATCGAGCAGGTGCGCTATCGTCCGGTATCGGCGCGCTACAAGGTCTATATCATCGACGAAGTGCATATGCTTTCGACACAAGCCTTCAACGGCTTGCTGAAGACGCTGGAAGAACCGCCGGAGCATGTGAAGTTCATTTTTGCGACGACGGAAATCCGCAAGGTCCCGATTACGGTTCTCTCGCGCTGCCAGCGCTTCGACCTGCGCCGCATCAGTGCCGCTGATCTCGTCGGCCTGTTCTCGACCATTCTCGGCAAGGAAGCGATCGCGTTCGAGCCGGAAGCGCTTGCCATGATTGCCCGCGCTGCGGAAGGTTCCGCCCGTGACGGCCTTTCTCTGCTCGATCAGGCGATTGCCCATGGTGGCGGTTCCGTTCAGGTGGAAACCGTGCGTGGCATGCTGGGGCTCGCCGACCGGGCGCGTATCGTCGACCTCTTCGAGCACATTGTTTGTGGTGACGTGACGGCAGCGTTGGAGGAGTTTACTGCCCAGTATGAAGCGGGCGCGAACCCGGTCGTCGTGCTGACCGATCTTGCCGATTTCACCCATCTGGTGACCCGGATCAAATATATTCCGGCAGCCGCCGAGGATGCTTCGCTGAGCGAAGTGGAGCGCGTTCGCGGTGCGGAGTTTTCCGCAGCCGTTGCCGTCACCACATTGTCTCGCATGTGGCAGATGCTGCTCAAAGGCATACCCGAAACGGAAAACTCGTCTCGTCCGGCAGGTGCTGCCGAAATGGTGCTGATCCGGCTTGCCCATGCAGCGAACCTTCCTTCGCCAGAGGATGCGGCGAGACGCGTCACCGAGCTTCTGGCTTCGGGCAATGCCGGCGCGCCTATGCTGCCTAACGGTTCCGGTGGCGGCGCCCGGGCCAGCCTTGGCAGTTCTGCCTCCATGTCTGCGGCACCGGCCGCCCGCGCAATCGAAACGCCGCAGGCCCGCGCAACGGGTGGACAACCGGTGGCACGGCTTCAGGCCGTTCCCTCCAGCAGCGCTGAGCCCTCCCCGGTCGGACGCGTGGAAACTAGGCCGCAGGAAAATGCGCAGCCTCAGCCGAAGGTGGATGTCCGATCGATCGCCGATATCTCCGACCTCTGCACAGCGAACCGGGAGCCGATTTTGCGGGCACGCGTTCGCCAATCCGTTCATCTGGTCAAACTGGAACCGGGTCGGCTTGAGATTCGCCTGGAGCCGGATGCGCCGAAATCCATTGCCAGCGATCTGGCGTCCAAGCTGAAAGAATGGACCGGCAATACCTGGTGGGTAACGCTATCCAATGAGCGCGGCGAGCCGACGCTGGCCGAGGCGGAAGCGCAGATCAAGGAACAGCACAAGACGGATGCACGAGCCGATCCGGATGTCGCGGCCATTCTCGCTCAGTTTCCGGGCGCCAGGATAATTGACGTTCGCATCAAGGTGCCGGTTGAGGACGAGTTGGAAGAGGCTCAACCTCCGGCGATCATCGAAACAGACGAAGGCGACATTCTGCCGGGTGACGACCTCGACATCTGACAACGACAAGAGAAGGACAAGACGATGCGCGACATCATGGGCATGATGGGCAAGGTCAAGGAAATGCAGGCCAAGATGGAAAAGATGCAGGCGGAAATCGCCGCTCTTGAGGTCGAGGGCAAGGCGGGTGGCGGCCTTGTGACTGTTGTTCTGAACGGCAAGGGCGAGTTGCGCAGCCTCAAGATCGATCCGTCGCTGTTCAAGGAAGACGAGGTCGAGATTCTTGAAGACCTTATCGTTGCCGCACACAAGGATGCAAAGGACAAGAGCGAGGCGCAGGCGCAGGAAAAGATGGCCGCCGTGACGGCTGGTCTGCCGCTGCCTCCCGGCATGAAGCTGCCGTTCTGATCTCCGAAGAAGGGTCGCAGATGCGGCCCTTTTTTTTATGCGAGAGCCCTGATTTTCACTTGGAGATCTTCATGCAGCGGAACGCTCAGGTAGCGGCTTCGCTGCTCGATGCTGAGCCGCTTTGGCTGAAAGATCATGAGTTCGGCAATCCTGACACGCTCGCCCCGATAGGGGTAAAATTCGACGTCTTCACCGGCTGCAAGAACCCCTGTCTGGATCACGCGGCAATAAATGCCGGGTCGCGCCGCCGCGGTGTAGCGCTTGGCAATTTTTGGATCGTTCATATGGGCTGTGAAGGTGTTGCAGGGAACGCGGGGTGATGTGGCTTCCAGAATGACGCCACCTGCCAGATGAAAGCGGTCGCCCACACAGACATCGCGATTCTCAAGTCCATCGATTACGATGTTTTCGCCAAAAATCCCGGGTGGCAGATCCCTTTGCAGTTCCTGCGCCCACCAGCGGAGCGTCTCGCTGCCTTCCAGATAGACCGCCTGTTCGTGGCCGCCGTGATATTTGTCGTTGCAGATCGAATCACCCACCAGCCCGTTCTCGTCCACATGGACTGGATAGCCCACCGGCTGCTTGTTGATGCCGCTCTTGTAGCTCTTGCCCGGTAGTTTTTCCGGCTGGCCGAGACAGACGGCGCTGACTTTCATGAGAGATGTTCCTTTAATCTTGACATAATTATTCGCTCAACCTCAGCCGCACATATAAACAGGGTTGTATGATCCCCTACATTGCACCATCTTGGATGGCATCATCGCAGCTTTGGGAGGACATTTTGGGAATCCTGTTTGCACTTCTTTTTCTAGCGCTGGTACTTTGGTGGTTTATCCCAACCCGAAAGAACGCACTCTCCTGGTTGGGATTAGCGATCTTCCTGTTGGGTTTGTTACCCATCGCTATGCTCACAAGTTTCCATCCCTATATGTTGCTTGCGATCGGACAATCTCTAGTTACCATGCCAATCATCCCTTTCGGTCTGGCTATCCTTGTGGCCGGTCAACGCGCAGCTGCTCGATAAAATGTTTAGGGTCGAAACCCAATCAGGTTTCAGGTGGGGCACTTATCGTCTAAAAGCGCCTCATGGCAAAACGTGTTACCGGTCCCGAAATCGAAAAACTCATTCAACTGCTCGCGAAGGTGCCGGGTCTTGGCCCCCGCTCCGCACGTAGGGCGGCGCTGCATCTCATCAAGAAGCGCGAGCAATTGATGGGCCCGCTTTCCCATGCGCTGGGCGAGGCCTATGACAAGGTAAAGGTCTGTTCCCGCTGCGGCAATGTGGATACGAGCGACCCTTGCACTGTCTGTACCGACGAGCGGCGCGATCAATCCGTCATCATCGTCGTGGAGGATGTATCGGACCTTTGGGCGCTTGAGCGGGCAGCCGCCATGAACGCGGCCTATCATGTGCTGGGCGGAACGCTTTCGCCGCTCGATGGCGTGGGGCCTGACGATCTCAACATCAAGAGCCTTGTTGACCGTGTGAGCGAAGGCGGCATTCGCGAGATCATTCTGGCCGTCAATGCGACCGTGGAAGGCCAGGCGACCGCGCATTTCATCACGGACCGCCTGTCAGACCTTCCCGTGAAAATCACCCGTCTTGCGCACGGCGTTCCCGTGGGTGGGGAACTGGATTACCTGGACGAGGGTACGCTGACGGCAGCGTTACGTGCAAGAACGGCGATTTGAGGAGGCGTGGATGATCCGGAAACTTGGTACACTCTGCCTCTCATTGATGGCACTCGCCCTTCCCATGCCTGCGCTGGCGGCTCCCTCCAAGGCCGAGGTTGAGCAGCAATTTCGCCAATGGCTTAGCCGGGATATCACGTCGGAAGCAAAGAAGGCCGGCGTTTCCGCCTCTACCATCGATGCGGCGCTGAAAGGCGTTTCATTGAAATGGGACCTGCCGGACCTTGTTCCACCGGGCACCACGCCGCCGAAGGCACAGGATCAAACCCAGGCCGAATTTGCCTCACCCGGCGCCTATTATTCCGAGCAACGCATGCAAGGCCTGGCCATGACTGGGCGTTCGCTGGCGCAGACGCATGCTGCGACCTTGCGCCAGGTAGAACAGACCTATGGTGTGCCGGGGTCGATCATTCTTGCGATCTGGGGCCGCGAGTCGGGATATGGGCGTGCGAAATTGCCCTTTGCGGCGCTGGATGTGCTGGCAACAAAGGCTTTCATGTCAACCCGCAAGGACATGTTCCGCACCGAGTTGATCGACGCTTTGCGCATTATCCAGCACGGCGACATCACGCCGGAGCGTATGCGGGGTTCCTGGGCCGGCGCATTGGGCCAGCCGCAGTTCATGCCTTCGAGTTACGCAAAGTATGCGATCGATTTCGACGGCGACGGCAAGGCCGATATCTGGGATTCCGTGCCGGATACACTCGCATCCATCGCACACTATCTGGTGCTGAAGGGCTGGCAGCGCGACCGCGACTGGGGCTTCGAGGTGATGATCCCGGCTCAGGTTTCATGTGCGCAGGAGGGGCCGGATCTCGCCAAGCCGATCTCGCAATGGGCTTCGCTCGGAATTTCCCGCGTCAACGGCAAAGGCTTTCCAGCACATGAGGCAAAGGTAGATGGTATGATGCTGGTGCCTGCCGGTCGCAATGGCCCGGAATTCATCGTGATGCCGAACTTCTACGTGCTGAAGGAATATAACAACTCCGATCTTTACGCGCTCTTCATCGGCAATCTCTCGGACCGCATCGCAAATGGAGCAGGTCCATTTCAGGCTGGCTGGAAGCCCACGGGGAAGATGTTGCGTTCAGATGTGCTGGCCATGCAGAAAAGCTTGCAGGCGAAAGGTTATGACGTGGGCAAGGCCGATGGGCTGGCAGGTTTCAAGACCCGCCGCTCGATTGGTGACTGGCAGGCGAAGAACGGGATGGCGCCCACCTGCTTTCCCGATCAGAACCTCAAGGCGAAGCTGAGATAAGTCAGAGCGCTAATTTGAAGCCCACGTGGCTTTTCTCGAAGCCAAGGCTTTCATAGAAGCGATGCGCATCCTCCCGGCGATTGTCGGAGGTCAATTGAACGGCGCCGCAGCCGCACTTGCGGCACTCTTCGATGGCCCAGCGAATCATCTCGTGCCCGACGCCCTTGCCGCGCTGGCTTGCCGCCACCCGCACGCTTTCGATCTGGCCGCGCCAGAGGCCAAGGCGGGAAAGCCCAGGCAGAAAGCTGATCTGCAGGCATCCTACGACATCGCCTGAGCCATCGACGGCGACTGCTAGCATTTGGTTTGGATCCGCCTGAATGGCATGCAATGCATCGACATACCGTCGGTCGACCGGATCGGATATCACTTCACGGGTACGGCCCAGAGCGTCATCGGCAAGCATGGCGACGATGGCGGTAAGGTCTGTCTCTTCGGCTCTGCGATATTCGGTCATGCGGGTTTTCCGGATGTTGCGACAAGGTCAATGGAGATCGAGCGCCGATTTGTGGAAGACATCCTCACGGGCGTGATCGGGAGGTATGGCCTGCCGCTCCAGCATGCGATGGACACGTGGACCGTCCGGCCCCGCGTGGAGCGCCCGGATCTGGGTCCAGATCTCCGCATCCGCCTTGGTGCGGCGCTGATTATGACGCACATAATCCGCCCAGGTGGCCGTGTGATAGGTTTCCGTCCAGATATCCGGGTTCTCAAGGTCCCGCATCAGGGCCCACTGACGCGCACCGTCACGAATACGGATGCGGCGTCGCTCGGACATCAGCGCCAGGAAGGCGGGCACGTTTTCTTCGCGCACCGTATAGTCAACGAGCAGAACGATCGGGCCGCTTCTTGGCTGGAGATCGAGCCGAAGCGAGGGTTCGCGGAAGGTATTGGCCGGATCGAGGTTCAGAGCTTCCATGGATGGAAGCGCAAAACGCCAGCCGAACAGTGCGCCGAAGACCATGGCAAGGCTGGCAATCATCAGTGAGGTTGAGACGCCATAGGTTTCCGCCAGCATGCCCCAGAGCCAGCTGCCCAGGGCGATACCGCCGAAGGTCGCTGTCTGGTAAAAGGAAAGTGCGCGCCCGACCACCCAGCGCGGTGTGGACAGTTGCACCGTTGTATTGAACAGCGAAAGCGCCAGAACCCAGCACGCCCCAGGGATCGTAAGGATTGCACAGGTCAGGAGCGTCGAGGATGAGAGCGCAGCGGTTACAGCGCTCACCCCGAAGCCGGTGAAAGCGATGCGCACGATGATCTCCGTCGAAAATGTTTCGCGAATGCGCGCATTCAAAAGGGCGCCGATCACGGCACCTACGCCAAAGGCACCGAGCATCAGACCGTAAGTCAGCGGACCACCCACGACAAGATCTCGCGCGACCAGCGGCAGCAGCGCCAGAATGGCGCTGGCGGAGACGCCGAAGAGGAGGCTGCGAAACAGGACATTGATGAGCTTCGGAGACATGGCCACGTAGCCAAAGCCCGCCGAAAGCGCTCTTCCGAGCGTCTCGCGCGGAAGCCGGTTGTCCGGTGTTTCGGGCTTCCAGCGCGACAGGGCAAAGATCAGGGAGATGTAGCTCATGGCATTGACGGCGAAGGCCGCGGCCGCTCCGAAAGAGGCCACGATAATGCCGCCGATGGCAGGGCCGACACTGCGGGTGATATTGAAGCCGACGCTGTTCAAGGAGACCGCGGCGGGAAGGACCGGACGAGGGACGAGATCCCCGACCGAAGCCTGCCAGGATGGATTGTTGAGCGCCGTTCCACAGCCGATGAGGAAGGTGAAGGCCAGCAACAGCCAAGGCGTCAAAAGATCCGCCCAGGCAAACACAGCCAGAAAAACCGAGACAATGAGCATGAACCCTTGTGCGGAGATCATGATCGCCCGACGGTCGAAATTGTCCGCCAGCGCCCCGGCAATCAGAGAAAACAGCATGATCGGCAGAGCCTGCGAGGCTTGAACAAGCGCCACCATGTTTTCCGAACTGGAGATCGCCGTCATCATCCAGGCGGCACCGACCGCTTGCACCAGACCGCCGAAATTGGAAACGACGCTTGCGAGCCAGATTTCACGAAAGGTCTGGTGACGGAAGGGCGCAAAGGATGAAATGCGCTCGGGCACGTTGAACCTCATGCTGATTTGTTTAGGCTGACTAACTTAGCGTGCTAGCCACCTCTAACAAGCGCAAATCGAGAGGCTTTGGCGGCTCTGACCGCAACCCTTGCATTCACGGGGCTTAAGCGGTATAGAGAGTTCAAATTCTTGATCGTCAGATGAAGAGTGGGGCCGCACCGGACCCGCTCTTTTTTGTTAGGCGGTCGATGCACGCGACGTTCTCGCCCTTGTGCGAGCAAAGCCGGAAGACCATATGCAGGAAAACCAGAAGGAACCGCGTCTCATAGTCGAGACGGGCCTCGATCTCAGGATCGCCGAAATCATTGAACCCACTCTCGACGCGATGGATTTTCGTCTTGTGCGGGTGCGTTTGCTGAACCTCAACGGTTTGACCCTTCAGGTGATGTGCGAGCGCAACGACGGTACGATGACCGTTGAAGACTGCGAGCAGGTTTCGATGGCGATTTCTCCGGTTCTCGATGTGGAAGATCCCGTCGATAAGGCGTATCATCTGGAGGTATCGTCGCCCGGAATCGACCGGCCCATGGTTCGCAAGTCTGATTTTGCCCGTTGGTCCGGTCATATCGTGAAATGCGAGACCTCCATCCTGCTGGATAACCGCAAGCGTTTTCGCGGCAAGATTACCGAGGCAGACGACGAAGGCTTCACGCTGGAGCGCGACCAGATCGGCTACGGGGAAGAGCCCCGCCTGCGTGTTCCGTTCACGGCTCTGGCGGAAGCCAAGCTGATCCTGACGGATGATCTGATCCGCGACGCCCTGCGCGCCGACAAACTGGCCAAGGCGGAAGCCGCGAACCAGAACGACGCTGACGAAGAGTAAGACAACACGTTTCAAGACCTTCACCCTCTTCGGGTTGGGGCACAGACAAAATCGATCGACGGAGACTGACGACAATGGCAGTGAGTGCGAACCGGCTTGAACTTCTGCAAATCGCAGATGCAGTGGCGCGCGAAAAGGTCATCGACCGCGAAATCGTGCTGGCCGCTATGGCCGATGCTATCCAGAAGGCCGCTCGT
The DNA here is from genome assembly GCF_022968395.1 of Affinirhizobium lemnae. GTDB lineage: Bacteria > Pseudomonadota > Alphaproteobacteria > Rhizobiales > Rhizobiaceae > Neorhizobium > Neorhizobium lemnae. The sequence continues at coordinate 23,842 of NZ_JALJQZ010000008.1, read as the reverse complement.
TCGCGTTACGGCACGGAAAGCAATATCCGCGCGGACATCAATTCCAAGACGGGCGAGATCCGCCTTCAGCGCCTGCTGGAAGTCGTGGAACATGCGGAAGATTACACGACCCAGATTCCGCTCGCTCTGGCCCGCGACCGTAACGTCGATGCCAAGATCGGCGACTTCATTGCCGATCCGCTGCCGCCGATGGATTTTGGCCGTATCGCTGCACAGTCTGCCAAGCAGGTTATCGTGCAGAAGGTCCGTGAAGCCGAGCGCGATCGTCAGTATGACGAATTCAAGGATCGTGTCGGCGAAATCGTCAACGGAACGGTCAAGCGCGTCGAATACGGCAATGTCATCGTCGACCTTGGCCGTGGCGAAGGCATTATTCGCCGCGACGAGATGATCCCGCGCGAAAACATGCGCTATGGTGACCGCGTTCGTGCCTACGTTTACGACGTCCGCCGCGAACAGCGTGGCCCGCAGATTTTCCTATCGCGTACCCATCCGCAGTTCATGGTGAAGCTGTTCACCATGGAAGTGCCGGAGATCTACGACGGCATCATCCAGATCAAGTCGGTTGCTCGCGACCCGGGTTCTCGCGCCAAGATTGCTGTCATTTCGAACGACAGCTCGATCGATCCGGTCGGCGCCTGCGTTGGTATGCGCGGTAGCCGTGTTCAGGCGGTCGTCGGCGAACTTCAGGGCGAAAAGATCGATATTATTCCGTGGTCGGGCGATCCGGCTTCGTTCATCGTCAACGCACTGCAGCCTGCGGAAGTGGCCAAGGTGGTTCTCGATGAAGATGCAGAACGCATCGAAGTCGTGGTGCCGGACGAGCAGCTTTCGCTCGCCATCGGTCGTCGCGGCCAGAACGTTCGTCTTGCCTCGCAGCTGACGGGCTGGGATATCGACATCATGACGGAGCAGGAAGAATCCGAGCGCCGCCAGAAGGAATTCAACGAGCGCACGAACCTGTTCATGGATGCTCTCGACGTCGACGAAATGGTGGGTCAGGTTCTGGCGTCCGAAGGCTTTGCGCAGGTCGAGGAACTGGCTTACGTTGAACTTGGCGAAATCGCCTCCATCGACGGTTTCGACGAAGATACGGCAAACGAGATCCAGACGCGTGCTCGCGAATATCTCGACCGGATCGAAGCCGAAATGGATGCAAAGCGCCGTGAACTCGGCGTATCCGACGAATTGCGCCAGATCGATGGCTTGACGGCCAAGATGCTCGTTGCGCTCGGTGAAGACGGTATCAAGACTGTCGAGGATTTCGCCGGTTGCGCCGCAGACGATCTGGTCGGCTGGTCCGAGCGCAAGGACGGCGAGACCAAGAAATTCGAAGGCCTGTTTTCCAAGTTCGACGTTTCCCGCGTGGAAGCGGAAAACATGGTCCTGCAGGCGCGCCTGGCTGCTGGCTGGATCACGCAGGAAGATCTGGCTCGCGAACAGGCTGCTCTTGAAGAAGAGGCCGTTGACGAGGAGGCGGACGCCGCTGCCGAACAATGATTGCGGCGGCTGACGTCCGTGATCACGCAGCGGATGAAGAGGAACTCGTGGTGAACGATCGTACCTGTATCGTGAGCCGCAAGACCTTCGACCCTCATGAACTGATCCGGTTCGTTGCCGGCCCGCAGGGGCAGGTTGTGCCGGATCTGAAGCGGCAATTACCCGGTCGTGGATGCTGGGTGAAGGCGGAACGGGATCTGGTGGAGCTCGCGATCAAACGCAAGCTCTTCGCCAGGGTTCTCAAGCGGGACGTGAAGGCCGAGCCCGATCTGGGCCTGATGGTCGAACGCCTGCTGGTGACTGATCTGGTCGGGATGATGAGCATGGCTCGCAAGGCGGGACAGTTCATCTCCGGAGCGATGAAGGTAGATAATGCCGTGCGGACCGGCGAAGCGGTCGGCGTGTTTCACGCTGCCGACGCCGCCGCAGATGGCGTGCGAAAGATTGACCAGGCCCGCAAGGCCTGGAGGCTCGGAACGGATGCCGAGGAGGAGATTCCCTCCTTCCGGCTCTTCTCTGCGGCTGAAATGGACGAACTGATGGGTCAGAATGCTTTTATCCATGCCGCGGCGCTTGCCGGACAGGCGGGTGAGGGTGTAGTGAAACGCGCAACCATGCTCGAAACGTACCGCAACAGCGGTCACTCCGGAGCAGATGGTGGCGCTGGCCGGTCAGACACATGACGCGGTCACCGGCATATGCCGACTGCCGCATTGGAAGACGTGTATTGAACGACAGGACCTGATGGTTGCCATCCGCTCCTGCCGGAAGGAACAGGAACGGATGACCGACAGTAAAGACGACAAGACACTCAGCGTATCGGGCAAGAAAACCCTCACCCTGAAGCCGTCAGGGATGAGCCAGGGTACCGTGCGCCAGGATATGGGTCGCGGTCGCACCAAAGCGGTTGTGGTTGAAACCCGTAAGCGCCGCCCTCTCCGCCCCGAAGATGAAAAGCCGATCACCCCTATTGCAGCTCCCATTGCCTCAGCACCGGCGGCTCAGCCGCGTCCTGCCGAGCAGGCTCCGGTTCAGCAGGCACGCCCGGCGGCGCCCGCGCCGCAGCCCGCGCGCCCGGCGTCACAGTCACCCCAGCGCGTTCATCAGCCAAACTCGCAGAACCAGCGGCCGCAGCAGGGCAATTCTCGCCCACAACAGAACAATTCGCGTCCGAACGATCGTCCGCGCGGTGCAGTTCTGCACGACCTTTCCGCCTCGGAAATGGATGCACGTCGCCGTGCCTTGGCGGAAGCTCAGGCCCGCGATATCATCGAAGCCAAGCAGCGTGCCGAAGACGAGGCCCGTCGCAAGGTTGAGGAAGAGCGTCGCGCCGCAGAACAGCGTGCTGAAGACGAGCGTCGTGCCGCCGAGGCAAAGGCTCAGGCGCTCGCCGAGCCAGCTGAGCCTCCAGTTGCGCAGTCGGTGCCGTCTCCAGAAGCTCCAGCGGAACGTTCCCAGTCTGCGGCTCCGGTTACGGCTCGCCCGCGCGAAAACAACAACCGTCCCCAGCCGCCCCGTCCAGCTCCGGCCGCACCTGCCCCGCAGCCTGGTCTGCCGGTTCGCGGTCGCAAGCCGTCGGACGACGAAGACGATGACCGCGGTCCATCGAGGAGCGGTCCGGTGCGCGGTAAAGTTGCCGCTCCGGCACCGGCCAAAGCTCCAGCCCGTCCGAAGGAAGACGATCGCCGCCGCGGCAAGCTTACTGTGACCACCGCCGATGTGGATGATGACGGTTCATCGCGTGGCCGCTCGATGGCTGCCATGCGCCGCCGTCAGGAAAAGTTCCGCCGCAGCCAGATGCAGGAAACGCGTGAGAAGGTCATGCGCGAAGTCATCCTGCCGGAAACCATCACCATTCAGGAACTTTCGCAGCGTATGTCCGAACGCGCTGTCGACGTGATCAAGTACCTGATGAAGGAAGGTCAGATGATGAAGCCGGGCGACGTCATCGACGCCGACCTTGCAGAACTGATCGCAACCGAATTCGGCCATACCGTGAAGCGCGTTTCCGAGTCGGACGTTGAAGAAGGTATCTTCAACGTGAAGGACGATGAAGGCGAACTGGTTTCGCGTCCGCCGGTCGTGACTATCATGGGCCATGTCGACCACGGCAAGACCTCGCTTCTCGATGCCATCCGCCACGCCAACGTCGTTGCTGGCGAAGCCGGTGGTATTACGCAGCATATCGGTGCCTATCAGGTCGAACAGAACGGCCAGAAGATCACCTTCATCGATACGCCCGGCCACGCCGCCTTCACGGCCATGCGTGCCCGTGGTGCCCAGGCGACGGACATTGCAATCCTCGTGGTTGCGGCCGATGACAGCGTGATGCCGCAAACAATCGAATCGATCAACCACGCGAAGGCGGCCGGCGTGCCGATCATCGTGGCGATCAACAAGGTGGACAAGCCGACGGCTGATCCGCAGAAGGTGCGTACGCAGCTTCTGCAGCATGAAGTCTTTGTCGAATCCATGGGTGGTGAAGTTCTTGACGTCGAAGTTTCGGCAAAGAACAAGACCAACCTCGACAAGCTTCTTGAAGCTATCTTGCTGCAGGCCGAAATTCTTGACCTGAAGGCCAATCCGAACCGGACGGCTGAAGGTACGGTTATCGAAGCTGAGCTCGACCGTGGTCGTGGTGCGGTTGCGACTGTTCTGATCCAGAAGGGTACTCTGCGCCCGGGCCAGATCATCGTGGCAGGCGATCAGTGGGGCCGCGTTCGCGCGCTGGTCAACGACAAGGGTGAGCACGTCAAGGAAGCCGGTCCGGCCATGCCTGTCGAGGTTCTTGGCCTGTCGGGCACACCTGCTGCCGGTGACAAGTTCGCCGTCGTCGAGAACGAAGCACGTGCTCGTGAGATCTCCGAGTACCGCCAGCGTCTGGCCCGTGACAAGGCGGCAGCACGCCAGTCCGGTTCGCGCGGCTCGCTCGAGCAGATGATGAATCAGCTCCAGAGCTCCGGCATGAAGGAGTTCCCGCTGGTCATCAAGGGTGACGTGCAGGGCTCGATCGAAGCCATTGCCGGCGCTCTCGACAAGCTCGGCACCGACGAGGTTCGTGCCCGCATCGTTCACTCCGCAGTGGGTGGCGTGACGGAATCGGATATCTCACTCGCTGAAGCGTCGAACGCAGCCATCATCGGCTTCAACGTTCGTGCCAACGCACAGGCTCGCTCGCTGGTTGAACGCGAAGGGATCGAAATTCGCTACTACAACATCATCTACGATCTGGTGGATGACGTGAAGGCAGCGATGTCGGGTCTTCTGTCGCCGGAACGTCGCGAGACCTTCCTCGGCAATGCCGAAATCCTCGAAGTCTTCAACATCACGAAGGTCGGCAAGGTTGCCGGTTGCCGTGTCGTGGAAGGCAAGGTCGAGCGCGGCGCAGGCGTGCGTCTGGTTCGCGACAACGTGGTCATCCACGAAGGCAAGCTCAAGACACTCAAGCGCTTCAAGGACGAAGTCTCCGAAGTGCCGGTGGGTCAGGAATGCGGTATGGCCTTCGAAAACTACGAAGACATTCGCGCTGGCGACACCATCGAGTGCTTCCGCGTGGAACACGTTACACGCACACTCTGATCCTCACGCGATAGATTACATCCGGCGCCGGGCCTCGTGCCCGGCGTTTTTCGTTTCAGAACGCCTGTTGAGATAAAGCGTGTCGCGATCTTTCAGACTCGCTCCTGGCGCTTTATCTCTCTTCCCTTATCGCATGTCGTTATCGCAAAACCGCTGCACACTTTTGCGCGCCATGCTTTAAAACATGAGTCTGACTTGAAAGATTTTTCGCAGCGGCGGCCTTTAATAGTTTACATTTTTCGTCATGTTTATTATGCGGTAGCTCAACGGAGCGTGGCAGGACTGGCCTGTCCGCGATGGGGCGGGATCACCCGTCATCCCTGATGCCGGTCAGAAATCGGGAGCTGTCCATGTCTTACACACTCGCCAACCTCTCTATTCAACCGTCGACAGTCCGGAAATCCTGGAGCCGGATGCTTCTGGTGGCAACCTGCCTTGCATTTATTGCCCTGCCAGTCCTTGCGCAAACCAAGCAGCCTTCAACACCCCAGACCCAGCAAACCGCTCCGGCAGTGACGGCACCCTTGGACCAGAGCGCTCCTGCTGCCCCTGGGCAGAGCGCGCCGTCAACCGGTGCTACTTCGATCGTCGATGCCACAAGTCAGGCGCTCTCACAGTTGCTCCCAAGCGGCGAGCGCTCGGACATTCCCCATAATCTTTCGCCTCTCGGCATGTTCATGGCCGCCGATTGGGTGGTCAAGAGCGTCATGATCGGCCTTGCACTGGCTTCTCTGCTGACCTGGACGGTCTGGCTGGCCAAATCTCTGGAACTTATGGGCGCGCGGCGGCGCGCGACGGCAATCGTGGAGGCGGTTCGTCAATCGCGCACACTGGCGGACGCCATTGTGCTTGCGGAGCGGCGTAAAGGTCCGGCTGCCACCATGCTTCATGAGGCAGCACGCGAACTCAAGCTTTCCGAGACCACGCTCGATCATGCCGACAATTCCGGCGTCAAGGAGCGCGTCGCTTCGGTACTTTCACGGATCGAGGTCGGCGCGGGTCGCCGGATGATGCGCGGGACCGGTGCGCTTGCTACGATTGGCTCCGTCGGACCCTTCGTTGGACTGTTCGGGACCGTCTGGGGGATCATGAACTCCTTCATCGGCATTTCCGAATCCCAGACGACCAACCTTGCTGTTGTTGCACCCGGCATTGCTGAAGCGCTGCTGGCGACTGCAATCGGTCTCGTGGCTGCCATTCCTGCCGTGGTGATCTACAACATCTTTGCCCGATCCATTACCGGTTACCGGGAGTTGCTGGCCGATGCGGCCGCAGGTGTCGAGCGGCTGGCGAGCCGCGATCTGGATTTCCGCAAAGTGCCGCCTGGCCAGCGTACAAAGCCCAACGTGTCGCTGATGGCGGGAGAGTGATATGGCGGGTGGAATTCGCGAAAACCACGGCGATGATCTGAGCGAAAATCACGAGATCAATGTCACCCCTTTCATCGATGTCATGCTCGTTCTGCTGATCATCTTCATGGTGGCGGCGCCGCTCGCGACAGTGGATGTCAATGTCGATCTCCCCGCCTCTACCGCCAAACCAGCCCAGAGACCTGACCAACCGCTGTATCTGACCGTGAAGGAAGATCTCAGTTTGAATCTTGGCAATGCCCCCGTAGCGCGCGAGCAGCTTTCACAGGCTCTGGAAGCGCAGACACAGGGCAACAAGGATACGCGGATCTTCCTGCGTGCCGACAAGATGGTGGACTACGGCCACTTCATGGAAGTCATGAACCTTTTGCGCGATGCCGGTTACTTGAAGATCGCTCTTGTGGGTCTGGAAACGGTTGGCGCTCCATCAACGACGACACCGGCACCGAAGCCTTGAGGAGTTAGTCATGATGACATCCACAGCCGGCAGATGGAAACGAAGACTGGGTGAAGCAGCCCTGTGGACCGGAGCAGGTTCGCTTGTTCTAACCGCGCATCTGGCTGCGGCCGCTGTTCTGCTGCGTCATGAGCCGGAAGAAAGCGGTGATCTTGCGCCGCCTGCCGCGATCATGATCGAGCTTGCAGCGGTTCCTGAAGCCGCAGCGACCGAGGAAACGGTTGTATCCGAAGACACGCAGGACTCGCTCGAGGTCAAGACAGAGCAGAGCGAACCGGTGGAGCAGGCCGAGTTGACGCCTGACGCACAGCCCGTTCCCAAACCGGAGCCGCCACAGATCGAGGAGAAGGCGGAACCGGTGCAGGAGACGACCCAGACGATTCCACAGGAGATTCTGGAGCCCGTTGAACAACCGGTGGAACAACAACTGACCATTTTTGAGCATGCCGAGGTTCCTCTGCCCACAGCCCGCCCTTCCCCGGTGACGCCAAGGCCGGTGGTGGCACAGAAGCCCGAGCCGAAGCCTGAAAAGAAGGTAGAACAGCGCCAGCCAAAGCCGCAGCCGCCGGCAGCGAAAGCTGCCGTACAGGCAAAAGCCGACGTTCAGGAATCGACGCGGACAGCCGCAGCGGCCACATCCAGTACAACTGGGACGTCCTCTGTTTCACCGGCGAAGTGGCAGGCCAAGCTTGCAGCGCATCTGGCCCGTCAGCGCGGAAAGTGCCCGGCCAATGGACGTGGCAGCACCGCCTATGTGAGCTTTCGGATTGATGGTGGCGGAAATCTGAGCGCCGTTTCGCTGGCGCGTTCTTCGGGCTTTGGCGATTTCGATGACTACATCGTGGATCTAGTTCGCCGGGCCTCTCCCGTGCCGCCACCGCCTTCGGGCATCGGCAACAAAGTTACGGTTCCGATTGGCTATAGAAACTGCTAAAGCATGCCGCGCAAACCTGTGTTGCGGTTTTGCGATATCGATATGCGCCAATCTTTTGAAGCCCTGTCTGGTCGCGCTCTCGGAATTTGCTCGCCGCGACCAGACAGGGAATTGAGCATATATATCCCGCTTTCTGACCTCAAACGACAGATCAATTCCGTGTTTGAAGAGACGTGCGCCTCTACGACCGTTGAGCATGTCTCAAAAATTAAAAAGCCTGCCGCGGGAGGAGGTGCGGCAGGCTTTCAAACCCGATCGGCAATTTGGGAGGAGGAGATTGCCGATCTCATCGTGCGACGCTGGGAGGAGGAGTGCATCGCTTCGATGGTTTACATATATGACTTAAGATCGGGGAGAACAAGATCTTTACCGCAATGCAGCAATGCGTTTTTTGCATGCCTTATTTGATCTCCGCTAAATATTTGAGCGGTTGCTGAGCTGAGACTTTGAAATGGTAGGACGAAGACCCTCGATCTTCAGGGTGAATTTGCCTTTTGATCAAGCTAAGATTGAAGTAGGCATTCAGTGGAAGATCCGAGCATTGATTTTGAGGGCAGGCATGAGCACCACGATCCGCTATCACCAGGGCGATATTTCCGGGTTGGACATGAAACAGTATACGGATGCCGTTGCAATCGACACCGAAACGCTCGGCCTTGTTCCACGCCGAGACCGACTTTGTGTCGTCCAGCTCTCCCCCGGAGACGGCACAGCGGACGTCATTCGCATTGCCCGCGGTCAATCCCACGCGCCGAATCTTTGCAGCCTTCTGACCGATGCTTCGCGGCAAAAAATCTTTCATTACGGCCGGTTCGATATAGCTGTTCTATTCCATACCTTCGGCGTGACGACGGAAAACGTGTTCTGCACCAAGATCGCCTCACGCCTCACGCGCACCTATACGGATCGCCATGGCCTCAAAGACAATCTCAAGGAATTGCTTGAGATCGACATCTCCAAAGCGCAACAGCAGACAGACTGGGCAGCTGAGGTTCTTTCTCAGGCACAGCTCGAATACGCGGCCTCGGATGTTTTGCATCTTCATGCGTTGCGAGACAAACTGATCGCACGCCTGATGCGTGAGGATCGTATGGAACTGGCCGCAGCTTGTTTTGCCTTTTTGCCGACACGCTCGAAGCTTGATCTTCTTGGCTGGGAAGAGACGGATATCTTTGCCCATAGTTGACAAGGAAAGATCTTCAGGTGCCCCGAATTGTGACGAAGCGATACAGTCGCAACACCAAATTCCATGGCGGATGCGAGTTCGGTTAACAAAAATTTACCTTGTTCTGGGCACACTATGGGCTTGTCGGCAGTTTCACGTCATGAGACGTGGCGCAGGAAAAGGAAAACTTGGGAGGCTCCTGAAGTTCGCCGAGATGCCCGTTGTCCAAGGCAAGCGGAGGTATCCCTATGCTGCCGACCATTTCCAGCGTTGCCTCTCTCCGTCCGGCGCAGTCACTCCAGGACGCACCAGTTGAAACCCAGCCCATCAGACCGCCAGCAGGCATTGACCTTGAACCATTAAGCCCGGTCAATACGGCACAACCTGTTCAGGAACGGCTTGTCGCACTCGCACTGGCCGGACAGCTTTCCAGCGGGCGCAGCATTGCCAATGTGACGGACATGGTCGGCTCCTTGTTGAAAATCGAGCGGCAACCAGACGAAAGCGCGGCAAACTTTACGGAGCGGTTGCTGGATGCTCTGAAGGCACTGCCTTCATCCGCTCAAGCCGCTCTGCAGAAAGCGCTCAATCAGTGGGTCCGTGGTTTGGCGATTGGCATGCTTGTGCAGGCACTGCGTAATCCAGCAGGGCCAGAGGCTACGAAGCTTGCGGCGCAACTGGAAACGGTCGGTCGCGATCGCGAGGCGGTTCAGCGTCAGATCACAGCCGGCTATACCGATCTTGACGATATCGACGAATTTTCGGAGACGTTTCGGCCTGTCATTCCCCCAAAAGCCGCCAATGGTACGGGGCTGACATACCAGTCTCCGACCAGCCGCCCTATGCTGCAGCTGCCAGAGCAGGTTTCAGGCGACCTGCGGGCGCTTGCTCGATCCGCCCTTTCAAGCGGCCAGCCAATGGCCGATCGAGGTCCGCAAGAAGCCATACGTGATCCCGACGAGCCTGTCAGTATTGAGATCGCCAACAAGGGAAGTGATTCGGATATTGACCGGGATGCTTCGCTACGCGCAGTTTCGGGGGGCCGAAGTGCGATGCCTTCCACCATATCGCCTGCCTTGACCATGGCAATGCCCTCGCCGCTGCTACAATCCGACAGCGAGGCGGCAGCAGATTCGCTGCCTAACGACACGAAGGTTTCTGCCAGCACATCAACGAAAGCCGAAGCGCTGCAGACGGGAAGTCCTTCTTTCACTCTGGATGAGAGTGATTTTGACGAAAGGGGCTATCGACAGATCCTGCCCAACGCCAATGGTGCAGCAGATGAGGAGGCAGAGACACGCCCGGCGGATGTGAAAACCACTGCCAACTCATCAGGCCGCGCAGTGCAAGCAAATGATGCTATGCTTGCCAAGCGATTGATCCTTGAAGCCTCGGAAGTGCAGACGATGGAAGGCGCAGAAGGGGAAAGCAGCTCCCACCTGTTTCTTCAGCGCATAGGCATAACAACTCCGACTGCTGAGGAAGATGTGTTTGATGGCATCAACAAGGAGACGCTGACCGCATGGCAGAGAGCAGCTTCCAAAGATCACGCCCCAGTTTTGAAATCGTTCCCACCAGACGCCATCTCCGCACCCAGTGCGGCGGAGATCATTCCACAACCTGCCATTCCGCTCAGTCTGACCGCGGCCTTGCTTCAGGATGAATCCGCCATCGCGGGTCTGGCGCAGGCCCTTGTCCAGATGCGGACGATCCTGAAGGAAAGTGCTGTACCGGCGCATGTGCTCTACCCCTCAGACGGCGGACCGGGTGACGATGAGGATGCCCTGATTCCGGCGGTGGAGGCGGAGGATGAGGACCGGCACCACAGGCGGCAGCGAGACAATCAGCAAGGCCAATCCGGTGACCGTGACGAGCCTTCGCATCGCAGCGACGCTCCTGCGACATTGGAAGAGGACACATCTACCTCAGCAGAATCATCTGACTTCTACGGGCGACTGGGCGGCTGGTAACCGGCAATAAAAAACCCGCCGGGGCCAATCAAGACACCGGCGGGTTGTTCTATTCAGTCCAGTGACGATTAGTCGTTGCTGCGGTTCTTCAGAGCCGCGCCCAGGATATCGCCGAGCGACGCGCCAGAATCGGACGAACCGAACTGTGCAACGGCTTCCTTCTCTTCTGCGATCTCGAGTGCCTTGATCGACAGCATGACCTTGCGGTCCTTCTTGGAGAAGTTCACGACGCGAGCATCAAAGACCTGACCAACGGAGAAGCGCTCAGGACGCTGATCATCGCGGTCGCGGGCGAGATCGCCGCGGCGGATGAACGACGTGATGTCTTCATGGTTGACGAGCTTCACTTCAACGCCGCCATCGTTAACACCGATGACTTCGCACGAAACGACAGCGTTCTTGCGAAGTTCGCCGGAGGAAGCGGCTTCACCGACCGTATCACGGCCGAGCTGCTTGATGCCGAGCGAAATGCGTTCCTTCTCGACGTCCACATCCAGAACGACAGCCTTGACGACATCGCCCTTGTTGAACTCTTCGATGACCTGCTCGCCCGGACGGTTCCAGTCGAGGTCCGACAGGTGAACCATACCATCGACGTCGCCTTCGAGGCCGATGAACAGGCCGAATTCGGTCTTGTTCTTGACTTCGCCTTCAACTTCCGTGCCAGCCGGATGGCTGTAGGCAAATGCCTGCCACGGATTTTCGAGGGTCTGCTTCAGGCCGAGCGAGATACGACGCTTGGACGGATCGACTTCGAGAACGACTACGTCAACTTCCTGGCTCGTGGACAGGATCTTGCCGGGGTGAACGTTCTTCTTCGTCCAGGACATTTCGGAGATGTGGATGAGGCCTTCGATGCCCGGCTCCAGCTCAACGAATGCACCGTAATCGGTGATGTTGGTGACGGTACCGGAGATCTTCTTGCCGACCGGGTACTTGGCGGAGATGCCATCCCACGGATCCGACTCGAGCTGCTTCATGCCGAGCGAGATGCGGTGAGTTTCCTGGTTGATACGGATGATCTGAACCTTGACCTGCTGGCCGATGTTCAGGATTTCCGACGGATGGTTCACACGGCGCCATGCCATGTCGGTGACGTGCAGCAGGCCATCGATGCCGCCGAGGTCAACGAACGCACCGTAATCGGTGATGTTCTTGACGACGCCGTCAACAACCTGGCCTTCTTCGAGGTTCTGAACGATTTCAGAACGCTGCTCGGCACGGGACTCTTCCAGAACCGTACGACGCGAAACAACGATGTTGCCGCGACGCTTGTCCATCTTGAGGATTTCGAAGGGCTGCGGGTTGTGCATCAGAGGCGTTACGTCACGGATCGGACGGATATCGACCTGAGAGCGCGGAAGGAAGGCAACAGCGCCGTCGAGGTCAACCGTGAAGCCGCCCTTGACCTGGTTGAAGATAACGCCTTCAACGCGCTCGCCAGCTTCGAACTTGGCTTCGAGCTTGATCCAGCTTTCTTCGCGGCGAGCCTTTTCGCGCGACAGAACAGCTTCGCCGAGAGCATTTTCAATGCGCTCTACGTACACTTCAACTTCGTCGCCGACCTTGAGCGAGCCGTCCTTGCCCTTGGCGCCGAATTCCTTCAGCGGAACGCGGCCTTCAACCTTGAGGCCTACGTCGATAACCGCGACGTCCTTCTCGATTGCCGTGACTGTACCCTTGGCAACATAGCCTTCGGCCAGATCGTTAGAGGCAAAGGATTCTTCGAGAAGGGCTGCGAAATCTTCCCGCGTGGGGGTTGCTACTGACATGAAATCTCCTGATCGTGCCGTTTGTCTGGCACGCAATGCGCCGGGGGTTGGTGTTGTTCATACCCAAAGAACAAGTCCGCCCTACACACTTCGAGGGCAATCCGGCGCAGGACCCATATCTTCAAGCTTAGTCTGTTCAGTCTCCGGTTCACCGGCTTGGCCGACGGACCGTCAATTGGGGTTCAGGACTGCGTCGATCAAGATCTTGGCTGCCTGAAATGCGGCCTCTATACTCATTTCCGATGTATCAAGCAAGTGCGCATCATCTGCCGGTTTCAAAGGGCTATCGGCGCGACCCATATCGCGTTCATCGCGCTTTTTGACATCTTCGAAAATGGCCTCGTAATCGGCACTCCCACCATTGGCGATGATTTCGTCATGACGACGCCTCGCTCGCACGTCCGGCGAGGCCGTCACATACAGCTTGACCTGAGCCTGCGGGCAGACAACCGTGCCGATATCGCGCCCGTCCAGCACCGTTCCCGGCTCTCGGTCCGCAAAGGCGCGCTGGGCTTCAACAAGCGCGCGTCGAACCAATGGCATGACTGCGATTTTGGAGGCCGCCTCTCCAATATGGTGCTGCGCCAGGACGGAGCGATCAAGACCTGCCAGATCGACCTCGCGAGCCATTGTTGCGGCCACATCCGCATCGTCCAGCGGCAGGCCGGCATCCAGAAGCGCCTTTGCGGTGGCCCGGTAGGTCAGGCCCGTATCGAGATGATGGAAGCCGTAGGTCTTGGCAATCTTACGGGAAAGCGTTCCTTTGCCGGCAGCGGCTGGCCCATCAATCGCGATAATAAAAGTCATAAGACATTCCTCTTGCACATCCCGAGGCCAATAGCGCAACCATCGAGAAAAGGCCAAGCGCTTATGCCTTTCCGGCGACAAGTTTGCCTTTGACATAAGGATTTACAAGCATTATGGGGACCGGCTAACAATTTTGAGCGTCGCGATTGCGGCAACGCCGAACTGATCGGCCATTCTCACGAGGCATCCACAGTGGCAAAAGCGGAACTTGGAACCAAGCGTACCGACCCGGATACGGGCAAGAAATTCTATGACCTGAACCGCGATCCGGTCGTCTCTCCTTACACGGGCAAGTCTTGGCCGCTCTCTTTCTTCGAAGAGAATACGGCTCAGATGAAGATGGAACAGGCCGAGGAAGAAGAAGTCGCCGAAGTCGATACGGAAAATCCTGATGTCGAACTCGTTTCGCTCGAAGAGGGTGATGATGCGGCAGCCGGTGATGACATCCCAGATATGGGTGATGACGACGTCGAGATCGATGGCGACGATGACGACACCTTCCTGGAAGCCGATGAAGACGACGACGATGACGATGTTTCCGGCATTATCGGCGTTGGTGGCGACGAAGACGAAGTCTAAGATCTTGAATTTCGAGGCCCGGTGAAAAAAATCACCGGGCTTTTCATTTTCGGCTTGCACTCGGAAATTTCCGGAAGTAATAAGCCGCCACCCCGACAGAAGCGGTGCTTCGAACGGGTTTCCCGGAACCGGTAAAATGCCCGGTACCCTGATGGGGCTATAGCTCAGCTGGGAGAGCGCTTGCATGGCATGCAAGAGGTCAGCGGTTCGATCCCGCTTAGCTCCACCACTCTATTTGTCTTCCTGAATATAGCAATAAAATCAGATGTTTAGGTCGAAGGCAAAAAATCCTTCAGACCAATTCAGACCAACGTCTCAGACCAATTTTAAGCATCCTCTAAAACTCGTCCTGACGTAAGCCGAAGTCCCGCCCTACTCGGTTCGTGCCGCCTTCTTCATCTTGGCGACCTCACGTACCTCTTGAATGTAGGTGAATGCCGCAAACGCCAGCCTCACTGGAAAGTCCGCAGGCCATGCATCAGGAAGCTCAGGGGCGGCTTCATAGCGCAAAACCTCCTCCTGTTCGACGAAGCACTCCACGCCGTCATGCATGGCTTGTAGAGTGTTCCTCGTCTCTTCGAGAATGTTGCTTGCTCTTGGCAGTCCGAAGGCCCCCATGTGGTGGATTGCGGTTAGCGTGTGGATCAACCAGTGTTCCCACTTTTTGAAACGCTTGTGCTCGGCAGCTTTCATTCGATTTCGAGGGACAATCTTCAGCTCGACAATTTCCGCGTTGTGGTCAGTCATTCTCATGTTAGGCATTCCTTGAAATTGGTTTCGTTGTGGAACGAGGAGGTGCGCCTAGCGGGTAGCAAGCGTGTCCGGTACAGGCTTCGAGGGCCTGAGGAACATGGCGTGCATCGTTCGCAGTAGGTGCAGTTCGATGATGAGATGCTTGTGGCCCCGCCACAGCATGATGCCCCCGGCAATCCACATGGTGTCAAAGAAGCGCCCCGGTCTGGAGGACGTTACGTCATCAGATGAGAAGAAAAAGTCACAGATGTAGGGGATGTTGAAGCTGACGATGAATGGACCCATGATTGCCTCCGCTGGTGCAGCGCTGCGCTGCTGGCAACGTTATGAGTCACGACAGAAATTCCGTAAAGCTAAATAAAAACATGCACTTACGGGATAATCTCACACATGGGTTGAAGGGACACAGCCCTCTGAAATCAAAGAGAAAAGGGGAATGCACCCCTGTGGACAAGTTGGCTTCTCAGAGGGCCACGTAATGAGCCCTGATGTGTCAACTCCAGTGGCCCCTCCGGGTGATTTACCAAAAAGCAATCGATACGCCCGGAGAGAAGCGCGGACGCGATTAAGCAAGCCCCCAACTGGCAATCAGGGCTTCAGCCTTCGCGGGGTCTTGCTTGATGCGGAGAACGGTCTGGCGTGTGAGGCCCGTCACCCTCGCAATCTCGCTGACGCTCGTCGTTCCGGTCCCGAGCATATCAATGACGGCATTGAACGACTTCCGGTCATAGCTCGGCTTTCTCCCGAGGTAGGTTTTGCCTTCCTCCTTTGCAGCCTCGATACCGGCCCGCTGGCTGGCTTTCGTTGCCTCGTGCTGTGCTTGTGCGGTTGCCGCCATGAACGCAATGAGCGCGTCTCTCACAGCCATCTGAACGGGGTCCGTGGTCGAGCCGTCAAAGGTCATGTTATTGATGACCGTGCGGATGATGACGCCACGCCCCATGAACTCTCTGATGGTGTCCGTAACGTCTTGGTAGTTTCGCCCGAGGCGGTCCACCCAGCGTACCACGAGGGTGTCACCCTTGCGCAGCATGTCGAAGAGCCGCTTGCCTTCAGGACGCTCTCTGAGGGCTGTGGATGCGCCTGAGACGCCATGGTCACTCACTACAGCGTCGATGACGAAACCTGCCTGCTCGGCTTGTGTCTTCTGGTGATGAAGGGTCTGGTCCGCTGTCGAGACGCGGGCATAGAGGATAGTGGACATGAAGCTTCCTGACTGACCGTATGGATTGTGTCCGCAGACATGCATGTCCGTAGATTGAAGTCAACCCTTACGGACATCCTTTGCGGTCAGTATGAAGATGTACGCTGAGGTATACCTCAACGGTCATTCATCCTCGCTTGAAACAAAGGTTTGCGAGTCGACCAAGGAATATAGCTCCGAAAGCCATGGACTGGCTCTATACGCTAGACCGCCATAGGCACTCACGGGGATCACCAAGCCGGAACGACTGACTGCTGCGGCGATTGCTGCGGTCTCGCGCTCTGAATATCCGGCCTCCTGCATCCTCTCCAAGAGCAAGCCCCAAAACCTCTCAACCTCGCCTACCGCACCGCTTTCTATTTCACCTTGAAGCCGAATAGCCTGCCCGACCAACATCAACTCATCACGTGTCATATGCTCAACGATACCCGCCCACCGCCTGAACGCATCTTCACGCAGGGCTTTGTTTCGTTTCAAGCCGACCACAATCTGCATCAGCAGTCGAAGGTTGCGCCTTGCCGCACCTTCTGAAGCCGCCTTGGAGTAGCGCAGGAGCACGGCGACAAACGGCTGGGCATCTTCCTCATCGAACTCCACATTGCCACGAGAAAGTTCCTGCAATGCGATTTCAACCGCCTCCTGCGTCTTCTGTGCTAGGTGCTGATCAACCAGTTTCGAGAATAGACCGCCACCCGGAACCAGAGTGGAAACGATGTCGCCCACAAGGGCCCCTCCGAACGATAATATCCGGCTGTTATCTTCCTTCATGATCACCCTCCTGTCCCTTGCTTGCTGCATCTCATTCCAGTTGAGCTTTTGCAAACTATCCGAGAACCGGAGGTAGACCTAGACCGGGGGTACGGGGGAAACAATTGATAAGTCCAATCGAGGCTGACGCTCAGATTTTCGCCACCAACTAAACGGCCCCTTTCGGTACTACGTGACGCCCAACTTAGCTTTCCTCAGAATGGGCAGGAATAGCTAGGGAGACCATCTGCCAACGAAGGACATGAGGAGGAGGGGTGTTCGATGAACATTGCTAAATTGCTTAGGAGAATAGGTGTCGGAGGATGTTGATGGTGGTCAATCCCTCACTCCCCCTTTAGGTTACCCTTTACGGTCTCCTTTATCTCACCTCTATCTGTTCACTCTCACTATCCACTCCCATCATCTCCAATAGGATCAGGGAGAGCGAAGGGTATTCTCACATCCCCTCTCCTCCACCTATTATCAACCTCTCCTAGGGTGGGCCCTAATTGACGATGTTAGGTGGGCCCTAATCACCTGTGGTCTCGCGCAGCAATGCGCCAAAACCGGTTACCAAGCGTTTATTCCTCGAACCTGTTAGCGACCACCAGAGAACGTTCTTGGTTTGTCACGAGGTTCACTAAGCCGCCATGTTTGAAGCTGGTCGGGTGGACGAAGTGTCTCGTGACAGCCTTAAAATCCAGACCTACAGGTGCGTCCATTCCATACTCCCTGCCGTTGCCGCTGATTTTTTCCGTCTTGAACTCCCATCCGCGCAAGAGCAGTTCGAAATCCGTCGGGTCTATTTTGAAAGCGCAACTGATAATGATATCGGTGATTGCCCTTGCCGAGCACTCCGTATCTCGGACAGAGGAAGGCAGTTCCGGAAGGTTTAGAATAAAGGCGATCCTAGCAGGGTTCTTCAAATGATCTCGGTCATTCATGTGTAGAACAAAACCATAGGCTAACGCTACGGCACCCGCGACTGACGCAATGACTATACCCGCCGACTTCAAACGCGTTTTAAGACTTCGCATCATCTTCCACCAGGCTCCCAATTGCCATCGACGATTATGACAGAAACCTCCAGTGATCAACGCCTGAACCAAGGCGCTTATCTGCTACGGGCCGACAGGCGTCTTCCGCATAGCGCCATTTGCGGTCATTTGATTGCTTGTTCAAGCTCAAGAATATTACCTTCTGGATCACGCGCATATGCAATTAAATATGGGTTCGCTGGCGTGCCGAAATCTGTGGTTTGACCGATTTGCGCCCCTCCAGCATCGATGATTTTGCGCAAGGCGTCACCGACGTTTTCCATCTGGAATGCAAGGTGCCCGAAACCGGGTTCATTGACCTTTGGTTCGTCTCGATGATGCATAACTTTATGCTCATGAATTTCCAGAAGGGGGCGTTCTAAATGCGGAAATTTCAACCAGATTGTGCGGATCTCGGATTTTGAAACCCCGTTTCCTCTTGAGACGTGTTCGCCGGACAAAGTCCTGAGTTCGCGAAATACAATGCATCCCATGACGTTCACATAGAATGCCGCAAGCGTCTCCACGTTTCTGGCTACCAAATTGATATGGGCAAGCATCATGAAGTCTGGTCCCTCGTTTCTGAGGCCACGATATCAGGTTTCCGCGACGCGACGAAAGAAGTCCGGTTAGGGCCGCAAGCTGTCAATCGAACAACCTGCGGCACAATCTCAAACCTCTACCCAAGTGTCCACCTTCGGGCCACCAGTGAACTGCTAACAGAACTTCCTCAGCTCGGCATCTCGCATGGCCTCGTAGTGGTCCTGAGCGGCCTTCTGGGTGTCTTTGCTCATGTGCTCGCCGCTGCCCTTTGGCAACCTTCGCAGTGCCCGCTAGATTGCCAACTGATGGCATTCGGCCATCACCCGGCCCCACTTCGCTAGAGGGACTACGAGAACGAGGGTCACGGTGAGGCGCATCGTGGCCCTCATCATTTTCTGACGTGTTGTGGGCTTAAGTAATACATCTACGTACCCCGCTAAGTGGCCTAAACGGTCCATCAAGAGAACCGGAGTGAACCGGGTTTCCTCTTCAACCGCGCTTCCCTGCAAGCTCTCCATTTCTCCTTCTCCCTTTGACGCTCCCCGAGATACCGGCTCACGAGCTGCTGGCTGACATCAAGGATGGTGGCAATCTCGGAATGGCTGAGCTTCGGGAAGAAGTGGTTCAGCCACGAGACCATCTCGGAAATCTCCATATCTGGAGGGTTGTTATCGCGGTACGGAAAACGTTCCCGGATAGAGCGTCTGTAGCCGTTCCGGTCATCTCGGAAGCTTTCCAACGCGGCTTTGGCTTTCTTCACCGGACCATTCTCTTGCAGTTCAAGCGAGCTTTCTGCTTGAGACCACCGTTCCGCTATCCAATCTCTGGCAAGAGGGCTGATGACATCAAAAGGAATGGTCCCCTTGGCTTGGATGCGTTTGCCCCAGCCTTTGGCCGTGACCCATGGGCAGAGCCGATGACGTTGCTGTCTTCCACCGCCTTCGATCTGGAGGAAGTCCATATGCCGAAGGATGGTCCTGATGCGGCGAGGGCCGACTGAGTGAAGTTCCCCCAGTTCGGTGATGGTGATCCAATCGCCGTCTTCGACAAGGACAAATTCCCCGGTCTTTCTGTCGAGGAGTTGGGAGGTGTAGAGCATGTTCGATCCTGCGGTTGTCCCATACAGAATACCCCCGCTCTGGTGAGAACGGGGGGCGCTGATGGTGGGTAATGAGAAGATGAATGAGAGCTGGCTTAGATGGATTTGGTTGTTGGTCCCATCTCATCGCAGCCCTTACGCATGGTCACCTTGCCAGCCTCGTAGAGGTGCACCAGCAGTGCTTTGCCATCAGCCGTAGGGAAAATATCAATGCTACCGAACTCAGGTAGCGCCTTCTCGGTGAAGACGTTGCGGTGCTTGGCATAGACGCGATAGGTGCCGCCCTGCTTGTAGAGGTAACCCAAGCTCATCAGGTCTTTCTTGATAGCGTTCTGGTTGATGCCATCCAGCGTGCGGATGAACCGGCTGAGGTTGTGGTTGTGGGAGACCACGCGCTCTGCAATGGCGAGCTGAGGCTTGGCCTCTTCGAGCTTCTGTTCCGCAATCTGCTTTGCCTCGAACTCAGCGGCCCATGCACGGGCAGCTTCAGCGGGGTTCGCGAAGTTGGGAATTGAGAGGATGGTGACCGGCTGCTGCGCGTCCTTAGCTTCCAGTTCCATCCACCTGTCGATGATGCGGGTGCGGAGAGTGACCGAATAACCGGAGACGAGGATGAGCGTTTCCCGCTTGGGGAGATTGAAACTGGGAAGTGTCCGGCCAGTCGTGTCTTGGTAGCTCGACGCAAAAGTGCGTTCAGCTATTTCGAGCTGGCCGAACATGGCCCTGATATCCCGCATCACATCAGCGTGCCGCTTATCGGTCACAAGTGCGATTTCGCGGCTCGACATCGTGAGAGTCGAAGCGGTGTTCAGGTTTACCATCTGGTTCATTTGCATTTTCCTTGAAGTCAGGTGCGTAACGACGCTGGGGTTCAGTGGTGATTGCGGTTTGCCCACCCCTTCGAAACGAAGAAGTCGAACGCCCTTTGGGCTCGGTCGTTGATGTTGGATTGTGTCATGGATGATCCTCAAATGAAAAACCCCGCAGCAGGGCAGCTACGGGGCCGGAAGGAAAGGGGTAGTACCTCAAGGGTGGGCCCCAAATAGCGAGCAAGGGGAGCTGCAGGGCCGCTTTTATGTGATTTTACAACGTGTTAAGCGGCACAGAGGGCGTTGCGTTCAACGGGCTCAAAATTGAGCCGGTTAAATTCGCCACTGCATTCGAGATTTTCGATGCCGCGCAAGACATTCTTGTGCTGGCGTCCGCCCATCTCAGCCACATCGCGGCTGTTGGTCACGGACCACGTTCTGGCCGAAGGCTTTGCTGCGCGCCGCGTGGTGAAGGGCAAGCTCCATCTCATTGAAGCGGTTGATGTAGGCCAGCTTGAAGTGCAGCGCCTTGGTTCCAGTGAAGCCCATGGCGAGGAGCGTGAAGCCGTCTCGGGAGATGTTGAAGGCGCGGCTTCTGCGGGTGCCTCCACGGGGCATCTGCTGGTCAATCCATGTCAGCTCAAAATTGAGCCCACATGCGGGAGCCTCCGTTATCAGGGCATCAATGGCCCTCAAAACGTGGTTGTGCTGTTTCCCGAACAGTTCAGCCACGTTTCTACTGCTGGCAACCGACTGGCCGTCCTTGAGGATCACGATTGGGGGCGATTGAATTGGTCATGGGCGGGCTCCTCCGAGAAAGAAAAAGCCCACAGCGGGAAGTTAAGGGGCCGGAAGGGAAGGTGCAGTTTCCTGAGGGTGCGGCCTTATCGGGAATGGGGGAACTGCTGGGCCACTTCTGTGTTGCTTTCTGGCCCGTTTAATTGGTCTCAAAGCGCTCTCAGAAGCCGCCTGTTCCTCCGGGGGGATCAAAGAGTTAACAGGATTTATTGGCTTCTTGACGAAGAGGCTGATGATGGATTCCAACATGACGCCTCCCACCTCACGCCAGTGAATCCTTGCTGGCTGCCATTGTTGACATGGAAGTCGAAGGATTGGAGGACGGAGCAAAACAGTCTGGAGTTGGGAATTCTTTTCCTAGCACTACTGAATCCACAGGGTTACGTGGATTTGGGTTCTAATCCTTGAGTCGGAGCGGGAAAAATCCCACTCGGACTCTTGTTAAGTTTGACTTGACGGGGGAATTGTTGAAAGCTGTGCTTACAGAGGAAACAAGGGGAACCGGTGGCTAGACCGATTCCCCGAGGACGTTAGCGTTCTGTCTTACTTCTCTGCGTTACCAGAGCCGTCTCGGTGGTAAGCTGAGACGGCTTCTTTCATAAGTGCATAACTGTGGCTAAGATAGTAAGCAGCCACTGTTGCGAACGCTATCGCCAGCCAGGTTTTGTAGAACATCGCGTTCTCCTTTTCCTTACTGACACTTACAGTGTAGGCAGGACCGGCGATTTCGCGCAAGAACTGAAATACCAATTGACAGCTATCCACAGGTCGAAAATTATTAATCAATAAAATCAAAAACTTAAAAGACAACCATCCACAGCCCTCGACGCATAATTCTTGGCAACGAGGCATTAAATGACCTCACATGTGCCGGACATTCCAAGTATGTTGGTTCGTAGCTGACAGATTCGCTTGACGGTAGCGAATCAATTATTGGGCAGCACGGATAAAGCACTCGCGGAGGGTCTCCGACTTATCTCTACTTCTTTTGGCAACTGTACAGCCTCCACACAGGCACGCTTTTGCTGATCCGAAGCACCACCTGAATACTTCTTCAGTGTGAAGTCACGGCCCTGCTCATGACCCACCACAAGGGAGATGATGCTCTCTTGCTGGCCTGCCTGTTCCGCCTGAGTGACGAACCATCGACGGAACGAGTGGAAGTTGACAAGGCTTCGGCGCTGCCCTGCATGAGCATCGTCAACCTTCAGCTTCTTACGGTACTGCGCAAACCGCTTGCCGAAGATGTCGCCGGGGTTTCTCTCATTAGCCAGCTCATGGAAGAGCCATTCGTGGGCTAACTTGCCCTTCAGTCGCCCGTGAACGATTTCCGCCAAGTCGGGATGGACCGGAACCTTGCGTGCAGCGGCCTTGGTCTTGCCCTGCCTGATATTGAACCAGAGTTGACCAGCCGCATCCGTCACACATTCCTCAGCCAGAAGGGTTACAATCTCTGATAGCCTCATTCCTGAAAGTGCAGAGATGCGGATGGCATCGTGGATTTGATCCTTGAAAGCTTCCTTCATTCCGTCTGGGAACCGCGCATACAGCAGCGTCCGCATCTCCTCCTCTGTGAAGGGTCTTTCCTCTGCCTGCTGCTCGCGCTCCGCTCTACGGCCCCGCTGCGGCATCTTCTGGCCTTCCCACGGGTTCTTATCGGAACCGTACAGGCCACGAGCAATGAGGTAGTCCCAATACAGCTTGACGCTGCCGTGGTGCTTCTTAGCCGTGGAGGGATGCATTCCGCTAATGTGCTCTGAGAAATATTCCCCGGCAACTGATCGGGTGATGTCAGGAAGCGCTAAGTTCCTCCCCTTCGCCCACTCAGCGAAACGCTTGATGAGATTGCGCCTCTCTTCAGTGGTCTTTGGTGCAAGTCGGGCTTCGGTGAGGTAGGCTTCGACGTATTTGTCCGCCTCAACATCGCCGTGAACAATCTTCACGAACTTGTCCCTAGCGGGTCCGCCATACTCCCGCTTGATCTGCTCAGCGGCGTCTTCGAACAGAGAGTGTGCGTCAACGGGATTTTCCACGCCCTCGGAGAAGGCTCCACCACCAAGGACCTTTGCTGCCCATGCCGAAGAGTCCCGCTTAGCTTCAGCAAGCTCTGCCCTCCATGCCTGCGCAAGAGTTTCGATGCTGTCGTTTACAGGGGCCGTAGCGCGTCCCTCACGCGCATCTTTAAAGGCACGCTCAACAACCCTCTCCAGCTCATCACGGCGCTCCATGGCCTCCCTGAGGTCGCTGGTGCCGAGGCTCTGAAGGTAGGCGGTTTTACCCCCGAAGAAGGGCCTGATCTTGGCAGGGATGTCCCGTTTAAACCACCATGTCAGACCCCTCACATCGAGGTAGCGGCGGGCATTTTTTGACATTTCAGACCAATCATTCAGACCAATTTCTGAGGCTGATTAGCACGTGAAATCAATGGTTTCAACCGCTTAACGACCATCCGTGTAGAGCCCGCTTAGCTCCACCAATCACTTTTTCTCTAAAATTAATTAAATAAATCAGGCACTTAGACTGAAGGCAAAAATTCATTCAGACCAATTCCATGTGTCGGGATTTTTGTGATCTCAGCATTTCTTCGACGCCTACCCGCAGTGGCGATTTGTTCGACCGGCGCCAACCGCCCTTTCAGTTGTCGCTCTAGGTCGTGGTGATGATTTAAGGATTGGGATTCCCAAAAGAGCGCAAATCGGATTCAAAGCTGATTTTGGAG
>NZ_JALJQZ010000089.1:0-2500 GCF_022968395.1 Affinirhizobium lemnae | reverse complement strand
ATAGCTGGTTCTCCGCGAAATCTATTTAGGTAGAGCGTCGACCGAATACCCTCGGGGGTAGAGCACTGGATGGGCTATGGGGACTCACCGTCTTACTGATCCTAACCAAACTCCGAATACCGAGGAGTACTAGTCGGCAGACACACGGCGGGTGCTAACGTCCGTCGTGAAGAGGGCAACAACCCTGACCTCCAGCTAAGGTCCCCAAGTCATGGCTAAGTGGGAAAGGATGTGAGGATCCCAAAACAACCAGGATGTTGGCTTAGAAGCAGCCATCATTTAAAGAAAGCGTAACAGCTCACTGGTCTAAATAAGGGTCTTTGCGCCGAAAATGTAACGGGGCTAAAGCCATGCACCGAAGCTGAGGATACATCGTAAGATGTGTGGTAGCGGAGCGTTCCGTAAGCCAGTGAAGGAGGACCCGTGAGGGCCTCTGGAGGTATCGGAAGTGCGAATGTTGACATGAGTAACGATAAAGGGGGTGAGAGACCCCCTCGCCGAAAGACCAAGGGTTCCTGCTTAAAGTTAATCTGAGCAGGGTTAGCCGGCCCCTAAGACGAGGCGGACACGCGTAGTCGATGGGAACCACGTTAATATTCGTGGGCCTGGTGGTAGTGACGGATTGCGTAACTTGTTCATTCTTATTGGATTGGATGGGCAGGGAAGCGGTTCCAGGAAATAGCTCCATCATTATAGACCGTACCCGAAACCGACACAGGTGGTCAGGTAGAGTATACCAAGGCGCTTGAGAGAACTATGTTGAAGGAACTCGGCAAATTGCACGCGTAACTTCGGAAGAAGCGTGACCCCATTATACGCAAGTATATTGGGGTGGCACAGACCAGGGGGTAGCGACTGTTTATCAAAAACACAGGGCTCTGCGAAGTCGATAAGACGACGTATAGGGTCTGACGCCTGCCCGGTGCTGGAAGGTTAAGAGGAGAGGTGCAAGCTTTGAATCGAAGCCCCAGTAAACGGCGGCCGTAACTATAACGGTCCTAAGGTAGCGAAATTCCTTGTCGGGTAAGTTCCGACCTGCACGAATGGCGTAACGACTTCCCCGCTGTCTCCAACATAGACTCAGTGAAATTGAATTCCCCGTGAAGATGCGGGGTTCCTGCGGTCAGACGGAAAGACCCCGTGCACCTTTACTATAGCTTTACACTGGCATTCGTGTCGGCATGTGTAGGATAGGTGGTAGGCTTTGAAGCGGGGACGCCAGTTCTCGTGGAGCCATCCTTGAAATACCACCCTTATCGTCATGGATGTCTAACCGCGGTCCGTTATCCGGATCCGGGACAGTGTATGGTGGGTAGTTTGACTGGGGCGGTCGCCTCCGAAAGAGTAACGGAGGCGCGCGATGGTGGGCTCAGACCGGTCGGAAATCGGTCGTCGAGTGCAATGGCATAAGCCCGCCTGACTGCGAGACTGACAAGTCGAGCAGAGACGAAAGTCGGTCATAGTGATCCGGTGGTCCCGCGTGGAAGGGCCATCGCTCAACGGATAAAAGGTACGCCGGGGATAACAGGCTGATGACCCCCAAGAGTCCATATCGACGGGGTTGTTTGGCACCTCGATGTCGGCTCATCGCATCCTGGGGCTGGAGCAGGTCCCAAGGGTTTGGCTGTTCGCCAATTAAAGCGGTACGTGAGCTGGGTTCAGAACGTCGTGAGACAGTTCGGTCCCTATCTGCCGTGGGTGTAGGAATATTGACAGGATCTGTCCCTAGTACGAGAGGACCGGGATGGACATATCTCTGGTGGACCTGTTGTCGTGCCAACGGCATAGCAGGGTAGCTATATATGGAAGGGATAACCGCTGAAGGCATCTAAGCGGGAAACCCACCTGAAAACGAGTATTCCCTATCAGGGCCGTGGAAGACGACCACGTTGATAGGAGGCGTGTGGACGTGCGGTAACGCATGAAGCTTAGCCTTACTAATAGCCCGATTGGCTTGATCGTTCTCATTGAAAATGCTCATCGATAAATCGATGAGCCATCTGTTTTGTCCTCACGCTGTCGCATCCTGCGGATGCTTCGCTGCGGACCACGCGCCAAACGATTGGCGACGCGCCTTGCGCTTGCGGACTTTGTCCGAGCCGGAGCAAGGAAAACAAAAAAGACGTGTTCAAAAAAAGAGGGTTACCCCTCGCCAGCTTCTCATCTGATTGCCCTTAGCCGACCTGGTGGTTATGGCGGGGCGGCCGCACCCGTTCCCATTCCGAACACGGCCGTGAAACGTCCCAGCGCCAATGGTACTTCGTCTCAAGACGCGGGAGAGTAGGTCGCTGCCAGGTCTGCTAAAGGCAATCAAAATCTTCTCAACACAACCTTCGGCCCAAGCCGACATGCAAGCGCCGCCGAAAACGCGGCCTTTTTGCCGCAAAATCATCTAGAAGCGTCACACCAAAAATGCGACGCGCAGGCTAAGAGCAGCCCAGTCCACCCAACGGACACGAAAAGTGACCGAGGACGGGACAAAACAATAAACAACCGGGCA
>NZ_JALJQZ010000088.1 GCF_022968395.1 Affinirhizobium lemnae | reverse complement strand
AAACCTCCATCCTCGCTGCGTGATCACCATATGTTCTCAAATGTCGGACAGATTCACCACTTTCGTGTCGTGACGCCGTGAAGTGCTTGGCAGAGGGCCATGCTCTCAGATCCGTTCCGCATTCGCCGATGAGCTTTAGCGCAAGCGAGGAGCCGAGGCCGTGAATCTGGGTCAAATCTGTCCAGGTAAGACCGTAGAGTGCAGCTCGCACATCGAAGGACGGTGCATTTGTCTGTTTAGTCTTCGTCCTGACCTTTGGTAGCGGCGGAAGCGGCGCGTCAGGGTCCACTGTCATGGACGCAATTGATGCCTCAAGCTTGCGGTCGCATTCGAGCATCTTCGCCTGGTAGAAGTCGTAAAGCTCCAGTGACTGGGAAAGGGCAAAGACGTGCTCGTCACGATCATTGCCGATCAGGGATGCTCTGATTGTTTCGACCGACGAGTGGCAGCGAACATCGCGCAACGAAGCCAGAACGTCGGGATCGCGCTCGCCGGAGACGATCGCACGGATGATCTTCATGCCGGTCACGCCTGTGATGTCGGAGACAACATGGTGGAGCTGTAAGTTCATCTCCATCAAAGCCTTCTGCATGTGCTGGATATGAGCCGCCGCATACTCGACCAGCCGTTCTCGCTGGCGCAGGTAGGCACGCAGCGTTGCGACCTGTGCGTTCGGCCGAAAGCTTCCGCGCAACAGGCCATAGGAATGCAACTGGCGAAGCCATGCCGCATCGCTGACGTCCGTCTTCCTGCCAGGGACGTTCTTTGCATAACGCGCGTTGACCAGGATCACCTCGAAGCCGTGTTGCTCCAGAATCTCGTAAGCCGGTATCCAGTAGACGCCGGTCGACTCCATCGCCACGCTGGTGACACCGCAGGATCTGAACCAGGCGGCAAGATCATGCAAATCGTGGGTGAAGGTCCCAAATGAGCGGATTGGCATCTCGGCATAATCCGGATTGACCGCAGCCATATGCATCGTAGACCCGATGTCGATGGCTGCCGCTCCAGGGTTCATGCGGGTCAGGTTCTGCGGCATGGATGAACTTGTCTTTGGCATGGCTTCTCCTCCTTTGGATCGGGAGGGGCTGGGCCGAGCAAGTTCGTCATTTTCCTAACCGGGATCGCCGCCGAAACAGCGTCACCACTCTCAAGTGCGCAACAGCCCATGTGCCACGTTTTTTAACGGGGTCGATCGCCTCCAATAAGCAGTCGGCAACTCCCCTCCGCCGGCCAGCGTAGCACAGCCTGTTTCTACCGCGCACAGGCGGACCATGGCCCGTGATCGTTTTTTAGGATGTCGCGCTCCTCGGTGACGCGAGCCAGCTCCTTCTTCAGCCGCCTGACCTCGTCGGCATCGTCGCTGGCCTTGCCGTTCGACGCAGCAAACTTCTTCTTCCATTCGTACAGAGAATGCTGGCTGACACCGAGCCGCTGCGAAACCTCCGCAACCGGATAGCCCCGCTCCGTGATCTGACGCACAGCGTCGCGTTTGAAATCTTCCGTGAAATTGGCTTTGCCCATGTAGGCCTCCTGCCTAAAATTTAGGGGAGAAGGCGTCTACAAATCTAGGGGCTATTCACCCCTCGGGCGTACGCAGGGATCGCGGTGCAATGTCGGTCCAGTTTTCCTTGATCCAGTCGAGGCATTCCTGCTTTGGCCCGACAGGTCCAGTCTGGCTCCATCCTTCCGGGATGGGCTGCGCGGAAGGCCACAGGGAATGCTGACCCTCGTGGTTGACGAGCACCTTGAAGCCCTCGCCGTCCATGCTCCAGTTGTTGTCGAATCTGATTTCGGCCATGGGCGCGTTCCTCTTCGGTCGGAAATTCATTCAAATCCCGAATATCATAGATCCCGTGACGTGCCATGTCATCTAAAGTCATCGCCCCAAGATGAAGCGCGCTATTCATTTTGCGAACTGCCTTCTCTGCCTCAGCCTGGCCAATCGTTCTATGGTTGAGCGGCAACGCTATCGTTTCAGCCGCTGCAAGTCTTTGGTCTTGGGTCTGGAGGGTCAGGTGGTGGCTGAATGTCGGGTTTCGCGAATCGGGTATTTCTTTTATGGGGAAAACTCTTTTTATTTCAGTTGATGGCTGCGACGCAGGTATGGTGCTGCGCCTTGTAAATGCTTATCGTGATGCACGAAGTAGATCTGACGCCCGGTCAAGTGGACGCTTTCGGTTTGATTGACCGCGTGGAGTTGCGCAACGGTCTACGTGCTCGTGACATTGGGCCGCGTCATAAGTGACGGAGCAGGCTGTGGGTTGCCGAAGACACGGACACGAGTTCGCGTCCGGTTCGGGTGGAAGAGATAGGTGGCAACTGCATGGCATCACCGCTGCTGATTTTGTTTTATGGGGTTCTGTGCGCGATTGTTGGCTTGCTCGGACGCAAGAGCAATGTCGGCTTTGCAGGGATTTTCGTGCTCAGTCTTCTGTTCACTCCCTTCCTTATGGCGCTCGTGTTGCTGATCACGCGTCCGCGCAGCAGTAACTCCTGAGGTGTCAATGTCAGCCATGGATGACGATGCCTCACTGCATTCGACTCGCCTCGGTGAGCGTCTCCTTAGGCTGATCATGTCGCACAGCCGGGAAGGGCATGGTCGCGAGAAATCTGGCAGTCGTGTGCTTGCGTATCTCTGGAGGTTGAGTGGCCGAGAGACGATAGGCAGACTGCTGTTTGTGGCAATCCTTGCGGCGCTCTGTGGCACCGGCGTTCTTTTCCTGTTGAATGCGGAAGCCAAGGAAACAGGCAACGGTAGCTATTCCACCCTGTCCGCCATTCTCTTTCTCGCGCTGCTTGTGGTCTACCGAACGTCACAGAACAGCATGATCCGCAATGCCGCATCTGCGATCGAAACGGCGCTCGAACGCAAACGCAAGAAGGTTGTCGGCGATGTGCTGCAGCTTTCGCTAAGAGACATCGAGGCCATTGGCGGTCTTTCGCTGCGTGACGGTATCTCGGCGCATTACGGTTCGCTGTCGCAGACGGTTGTCCCGATCATAGCGGGCGTCGAATCGCTGCTGCTGCTCGTCTTCATGTTCGGCTATGTTCTGTCGCTGTCTGTATTCGCAGGCGTTCTGACCCTGATCGTGGTCGGACTTTCCGTTGTCGGTTACGTGAACCGCAGCAAGCTGATGGAGGCCGAGATGATCGCCGCGTCTGCAGCCGATGCAAGGTTTCGGGGGCTGACGGACGCCATTGCAGGAGGGGTAAAGGAGCTTCAGCTAAGCGTGAGGCGGCGGCTTGGACTTGAAGCGGCGATCCGGGAGACTTCGGTCGCTCTTGCCAACGGACGGACATCGACGGCCGCGCATATTGCTGCTCTTATCTCAACCGCCACCACGATCTCATACATGATGGCGGGCGCTGTCGTCTTCCTCATGCCGCTTGTCGGCGGAGCCGGCGACAGCGACATCTCCCGCATTGTGATCGGTGTCATCTTTCTGCTCGGTCCCATCGGCAGCGTTGTCCAGACCTCCCAGCAATTTGCAACCGCCCAATATGCGCTTGGCGCTATCAATGCCTTTGAGGCGGACGTAGCCGCACGAAGAGCTGAGCGGACGAATGTGTCGGCTGACCAATCCGAACTCCAGGCGGCAGATCCGCCGAGCCGGGCGTTCGACACAATCTCAATGACCGGTCTCAGCTATGTGCATGCAGGCACCCAGAGCTTTGCGATCGAAGACATCGATCTGACCCTGAGCAAGGGGGAAATTGTCTTCCTGACCGGTGGCAACGGCTCTGGCAAAACCACGCTGCTGAGAGTGCTCACCGGGCTCTATCCAAGAGCGAACGGTGTGCTCAGCCTGAACGGAGAGGCGGTACCCACCTTTCCGCCGCAGGATTATCGTGAGCTGTTCTCTGCCGTCTTTGCCGATTTCTACCTTTTCGACCGCCCCTTCGGCCTTGACGATGAAGAAATGTCGCGGTTCGCCGAATGGCTGGTCAAGCTCGGCATCCGTGACAAACTCGGCGATGATCTTGAGCAATTGGCGACCGAGCAGCTGTCGACGGGCCAGCGCAAACGCGTGGCTCTGGCTCTCGCTCTGGCCGAGGCGCGCCCGATCCTCGTGCTCGATGAATGGGCTGCCGATCAGGACCCGGAAACCAGGCAAAGGTTTTACGAAGAGATCCTGCCGGCGCTTCGCGACGAGGGGCTGACCATATTCGCCATCACCCATGACGAACAGTATTTCCACAGGTGTGACCGCCGTATTCACATGGTCGAGGGGCGACTGGTCCAGGGAGACAGAAAATGAAGACTCTTCTGATCAGGGTCATCAGACGTATCAGCCTGACCATCACCTTCCTTCTCCTCATCGCCGGATTTTTGCTGGTCATTCTGTGGGACCTGATGGTCCACACGGTTCCGGTAGGATACGCTGGCGTCCACTGGCACCGGATAAACCTCTTTGGCTCCAACACCTCGACCGGGCCTCTCGGAGAGGGGCTGCACGTGATTGCGCCGTGGGACAAGATCTACCTGTACGATCTGAGGCTGCAGAGCGTGCAGGCGGACTATCAGGTGCTTTCCAGGGATGGCCTCGCCTTCAATGTCGAGATCAATATCCGCTGGCGAATTGCCCCGGAAAACGTGGTCAGCCTCAACCAGAACATCGGCCCCGATTATGAGAGCAAGCTGATCGGCAGGGAGGTTGGATCGGTCGCTCGCGCAGTGATTGCCCAATACAATGCCGAAGCCTTTCTGACGGGGGCCAGGGAGGTGGTACAGCAGGCTGTATACGATCGGGTGACACAGAACTCCTTGACCACAGGTATCGGGCCGTCGACCCTGTCCTCCGCGCAATCCGGCAACGTCGTGATGCTGACGGATATTCTGATCAGGAACGTGCAGCTGCCCGAGCAGATTGCGACCGCGATCCAGAACAAGCTCGAACAGGCGCAGATTGCCGAGGAGTACCAGTATCGAGTCGAGCGCGAAGTGCTTGAGAGCAAGCGCAAGCAGGTGGAAGCGGAGGGTATCCGGAGGTTTCAGGAGATCGTGACGCCTGCGATTTCCGAGAGCTATCTCCGCTGGCGCGGCATCGAGGCAACCCTCAAGCTTGCGGAATCTCCAAACAGCAAGGTGGTTGTCATCGGAAACAGCGCAACAGGATTGCCGCTGATCCTCGACACCACAACCAAGGACGACAATCCTGTCGGGAAGGTCGATGAGACGGTATTCGGAGGGGACACGCCGACGACCTCCCTTGACGGCGGCCCTGCTGGCAACGAACCGGTTGCCGTGAGCAGTGACAGACCGGCCTCGGCAGTTCGCGGCACAACGGATGATCGGGGCGCCTCCTCTCCGTCCACGGCTCTCCCCGTGTCTCCTGGTTTTTCTGGCGCTTTCGGGGTTTCGAGGTGAGAATTGGGAATTGCGACGACGGCGGTGCGGATGCTCTGTTGCCAGAGGCTTCGCGAGACATGATGACCGGCGGCTCGCTTCCCTTGAGCCCTGCCCAGCTTGGGGTTTATTTTGCGCACCTGCGTGACGAAACATGCTGCCGGTACAATATAGCGCAGGTAACGACGATCGTCGGCCCGTTCGACGTGTCGTTATTCCGCAGGGCTGCGGCTGATGTGATTGCGGCCACTCCAGCGCTGAATATGGCGATCGTCGCATCCCAGGATGGTCCGCGACAGGTCTATATCGAGCGAAGCGCGACCGAAATTCCGCTCTACGATCTGCGGGAGGAGCCCGATCCTCAGGCGGCGCGGGCCGCCCTGATCGACCGCTTGACTTTGGCTCCCTTCGATCTTGCCGCTGATCCACAGTTTCGCTGGGTCTTGATCCGGACCCATGACGATGAGATCCACTGGGTGCAGGTCTACCATCACGTAATTGCCGATGGCTGGGCGGGACAGCTTCTGACAGGGCTTGTAGGCGCGTGCTACGGAGCGCTGGCTAATGACAAGGCAGATCCGAAATCTTCGGCGGAGGCGTTTGAGGCATTCGTAGCGCATCAGCGGGTTGAACTTGCCTATCAGGGGAGCCAAGCGGCATCGAAGGACGGCACCTACTGGCGCGATCTGCTTCAGGGAGTGGAGCTGGTCGCGCCGGAACATGGCAAGGCCTCTGGTTATGGCGGGCCCTTCGTCCGTCACAGTCTGGTGATCGAGGGAGAGCGGCTGGCAGCGATCGAGAGGCTTGCAAAAGCGCATGGTGTATCTGCCGGTCAGGTGTTGACGGCCTCCATCGCGCTGATGGAGGCGGCGTGGTCGCGGTGTGGCGATGTAGTGCTTGGTATTCCTGTTCTGGGGCGGATTGGGACGCAGGCGCGATCGGTCGTGTCGATGTCGTCGAATGTCGTGCATGTGCGGTTGCGAGACATCTGGAGCCATTCGCCCGGATCGCTTCTGCGCGAGATCAGGAGGCAGCAGCTGGCGGCACTTCGCCATCAGCGCTACCGTTACGAAGATCTGCGACGCGACCTGCTGGGCACGGGTTCCGACGCGGCTTTTGCCCGGGTCCAGGTCAACCAGATGCCGTTCGACTATGGCATCGGGTTTGGCGATTGCACGAGCGAGACAGAGAACCTGTCGAACGGTCCCGTCGAGTGGATGAGCCTTGCTATCTATCCGCAGCCCGACGGCCGGATCAAGATCGATCTGAACGGAGCATGCGGGAGTTTCGATCCGTCCTCGCTTGTCCATGCGGCGGGACAGATCCTGCACGTGCTCGATGAGCTTGCCTCTCTTCCTTCGGACATGTGCTTGTCGTCGCTTCGTCTTGCGGGGTCTTCGGATGTCGCGCTGATCGGTGCGTTCAACGGGACGGC
>NZ_JALJQZ010000087.1 GCF_022968395.1 Affinirhizobium lemnae | reverse complement strand
ACATCCCATGAATCAGACAACACTCAGTGGGGGAACCCCGTTTCAGCTAAATGCAGCAATCCGTCCACACCGCCTAGCAACGTCATCCACACTATGTCCTTCGATCCTCATAGTCGGCCCGGCTTCCTAGATTTCGATCCCGGGCACCGCCTTCTTGACCGCCTCAAGCGGATCGCCTTCCTCAGACAGCACAACGGCATCCCGGCCCGTCACCAGACCCACTGCAATGTGTTCGCCCAGCGCCCGGTAGACCTCGAACTGCTCTTCGCTGAAGACCTGGTCGCCTGTGCTCTCGTGTGGGAATGTCCGGTGCGCCGCGGCATAGGAGCGAATGTAGTCGCACTCATCACCGCTCATCGATGATTTGATATAGACGATCACACCTGTCTCGTTGGCAGCACCGGGTCCTGAGGCGGGGAATTTTACTGTGCCGATTGCGACATGAGGCCTGAAAGTAGGCTCTGCCGCCCAGTTCAGGGCAAACCGCGAAATCTTTTCCCAGGGCAGATCGATGGTCACGTTAAGGTCTATGCGAGCCAGGCGCTCCAACTGCACGAGCGACGTGAAGGCCATGGTTGGGTCGGCTTCCCCGTCAACGGCGAAGATGATTTTGCACCGCCGGCGAAGGAGACCGTAGACGCCAAGATTGTCGATATGGCCACCGTCGGTGAGGAAGACAAAGCCCGTCTCACTTTTCGTCACATCTCGCTTAGTCAGCTTTATGCCGGTCCTGGAGAAAGCTTCGGAAAGCATGAAGACCGGACCTGGGTATTTTTTGAGGATCTGCTTGCGCTGAGCCACATGGCGCGGATGGCGTATCCAATATCCCAGCCGGACGTTCAGGAGTGCAATCGTAAGCGATAGCGGACGAACTGACGCCATCCCCATGTTCGGCGCGGCGGCCGCGCCGGAAACAGCGGTCGCGGTCCCGAGCGAAAAGCTCTTCATCGCGTCTTCCATGTCGGATGTACGTGCATATCCACTTGCTTCGCTGCCAACATAGCGTGGACTGAAAAAGAAGAAATCTGCGTTACGGCCGCGCCTGTTGGCAAAGCTTGAACCTGGAACGTTCAAGGCTGCGTTAATGAGATGGTAGGGAGCGTTTTCAGTGTTGATCGCGGAGAGTTTCAAGATATCGGCGTGGTAAGTATCAGCAACGTCTACGACGGCGCGAACGAAAAATGCATTTCCCAACCGGTCTCTATAGAGTTGATGGAGCGAGTTGGCGTTTACGTTCAAAAATGGCCAACTTGCCAAGAGCGCGCCGGCTAGAATGGTGTAAGAAGTTGCCGCCCACCACCGACTGTATGACGCGATCTGCCCGGTCTCGTCTGCTCCGAGCATCCATTGCACAAATCGAGGCGCGTGTGCGACGGAAGCCAGGCCGCTGCACGAAGCCATCCCATCGCAAAGCGCGGTTCCCCAAAATGTCATCTGCACAATTGCGATCCAAAGGATAGCGGGTAGGAGACCCGCCACGATAAGGAGAAGTGCCCGGCTTGCGACACGCTTTGCAATTTCACTCCAGCCGCCGGCATCGCCGCTCGTCGCTTTGCTAGCGATCCCATTGATATAGGGAAGCACGACCGCCACAATCGGCGACAGCCAAACGAAAAAGGTCTGCAGCTTTGCAAACTCGGATGCCAGGCCCATCCCGGCGGAATTCGATTGTCTGAACCACCAGGCGCTAAGTGCTGCATGGAGGTCGAGCATGATGATGACGAACGCAATCGTCAGCACGACGGCCGCAACGTTGGAGCCCCAGGTTCGCCAGTGCTTGGACGAATAGGAAATCACCGACACGAGGACTGCATAGAGCGCAAGCGCCGCCAAAATCACGACCAAGGTCGCCTGGGAAACTCGCAATGTTCCCGAGCCGATCACCGCGGACCAATCGATGAAAAGCGCGCGAGTGCTTCTGAGCTCGGCGGTGTTCGAGTTGAGGGCAAGGAGAAGGGCACTGATCATAAGCAGGATCGGCACGATCGCCAAGGCATTTGAAACCAACCCTCGCGCGTAGACGACAAAAGCGGTTACCACAGACCAGAGACCGTTTGGGACTAGGTAGCGGGAGTTGTCGCGCAAGTGTTTGACGATGGCGCTCTCCTTAGCGTCGGCAGGCGTCCCGAAAGGAAAGGCATTAGGATTGTCGGAGAGTCCAAGCGTCAGTGTGGAGCCGATGTAACCGCCACCCGAAACCGTTGAAAGATAGTCGACGTGCTTGATGAAGTCCTTGGACTGTAAACCCTGCAGGACACCTAGGCAAAAGGCAGCCGAGCGCTGGCCGCCCCCAGAGAGCGCAAGGCCAACTAGGCCGTTTTCCGCCGTGATCCGGAGGCCATCTACATTTTTGCCTAACACGTCTCTTCCGGTCTTCGCGCGCCGCGAACTAATAGCGGAGATTTCATCGCTGAAGACTTGGTCGAAAGTGATTTCGTTCCCTGACGACATTCCTACTCCTCTGTTATCAACCTATGCATGTCCGCCGCTCGAACCATGAACGATGATTCAGGGACCGGATCCCACAGGCGAACCTCGACCTGCCGGGGCGCCCATCCGACCATTTGCCGAATTTGGCGAGGTACACGGACTGGCGGCAGAATGGCCTATTTGGCCGTGCCGTTGCGTATGGCGCGCACCCACTTTTCCACCTTGCCGGTCAAACCCCATCCAGTGAGTG
Organism: Affinirhizobium lemnae; assembly: GCF_022968395.1. Taxonomy (GTDB): domain Bacteria; phylum Pseudomonadota; class Alphaproteobacteria; order Rhizobiales; family Rhizobiaceae; genus Neorhizobium; species Neorhizobium lemnae. Next base: position 4,376 of record NZ_JALJQZ010000087.1, on the reverse strand, counting down.
CGGCGAAGACCGGATAGGCGGCAGAGACCAGTTCGCGCGGAAGCGAATCGGTCTGCGCGGTCGAGGCCACGGCGCCGGCGGCGCTGGTTGCTGCGTTCAGCAGCGGCTCAGCGCCCCGCACGATCGGTGCGAGCTGGGGGAAAAAGATCGGCAGAATTGTCGTCACTAGGAGACCTAGAATCCCGATCGCCGTCTTACGCCCATCGAGCATGGTGCCAATGGTCTTGCCCAAGGCGCCGTTGACCGGCGTCAGCTGCGGGTCGCTCGACGAGGCGAGTGGATCGAGCTTTGCGTTCTGACGGAGCGCTTCGGCGATGACCTTCCGGGCTGCATCTGCATTCGCGAGTGCAGCCGTAAGTGCCGCTTGCTCGGTGGCGCTGAGAATACTGCCAGCGGGTAGCGATTTCGCTAGGTTTAGGGCGTCCGCAGTGTTTGCCGTCGCCGATCCGCCAGTAGCGGCTGGCTGCGTAATGCTCACCATCTGCGATTCCTCCTTGGGAAGATCTTGCCTGTCAATCAACAGATAATAAAAGGTTTGCTGCCCGTGCTTCTTCAGCAGTTTGTCGACCAGCGTCTTGAACTCGTTCCATTGGTTGGGCGGAACGGTCTGACAGCCGAGAGAAGATGTAGTGGTCACCCCGCCCCGATGAAGGTTGATCCAGAAACGGTGGCTTGCATCGTCGGTATCGTCGCCCGTCTCGTCACGAGTGACAGTGCAGTCACTATCTTGCCGAAAAGCCGGGTAGGGACCACCCTTGCGTGAAAAACCGTGGAGCCCTGGACGATACCGGACTGCCTGACGTGATTTGAGTTTTGCGATGCCCCGGCCGAACTTACCGGGATCCGTGTTGGCGTTGAAGCCATAGACATCGTCGGGATCAATCACGAACATTGCGTCGTCATAGACACCGCGATCGTTGGCAGCCTCTTTGCCCATGCTATTCAGATAGTAGCCCCGCACTGCTAGAACCGAGACGGCACTGATGCGACCATCTAATGGGACGAGATCGAGAAATTTCGCGAAGGCCCTTCGTGTCAGTTCTGGAGACTGCTTTGGTCGGCTAATCGGCAAAAGCTGAGAGGTGGGATTTGCCAGCAATTCTTCAGTTGATTCATCTTCCTCGGTCGGCGAAGGACCGCCTAAGAGCGCTGCGATCTGGGCGGCCGTGTAATGTTCTTCCTTTCCGTCCTTCGTCTCCATCACGCGCACAATGGGATCGCCGTAATCCGCCTTTACAAACATCGCCATTTCGCGAGCGCGCCTTGATATGAGACCATCTAGGACTTTTCCCTTGCTCTTGTTCCAATGCGCAAATTCTGCCGCCGCCCCATCAACATCGCCGGCATTAAGCTTCGTGGTCAGTGTCGCGTTACTAATCGCACCAGTATTGAAATGCCATGATACCAACGCGTCGAACTGGTTTTGCGAGAGGCTTGCGTGCACCGATTTTGCGACTTCGCTTTCCGCTTTAGCGATGTCGGTCCGGTAGATGTTGATTGCTTCTGTAAGGGAAATTTTCATACCAGATTGCGGATCTGGATCGCCAGCTGCTGCTGTGTGCCCCGCCCCGATCGTCATTTTCCCAGTGCTGTCGTCATAAGCCGTAAGCACAATTGCTTCTTCGGAAAGCATCGAACAGATGCCTCGTAAGCTCGTCTTCATCGAAGAAACTCCAACTCATAAGGCAATATTCAAGAACGAAGTAATTGACGAACGCAGTCGGGCGTCTAGCCCCTTTTGAGCCATTTAGACACGCTGCGCGGTATCAAAATCATATTTTTAAATGCATTTCAACTATAGTTTGTATTACAGAGCTGAAAGCGCTGAATGAGAGACTGATAGAATCCATCCATTCAAGTATAAGCCAGTGATATTTAACATAAAAATGTAAAGGAGACGGTGTCGGCAGGTGAACGCGCGTAAAGACGGCTGTTACCCCTTGTTGCTACGAAGAGGACTAAGGATTACCGCCCCATATCGGGCATTGACGACAGCAAGTAACTGTTATTAAGGGCTAATCGGCAATAACACAGCGTCCCAAGTGCGAGGACGCGGTTCGTATCCCTTCAAGGTGTTTGCGAACGAATCTGACGCTACCGTCTCAGTTAGTTGCCGTGAATGTGATAAGTGGTTCGGTTCCCGCGGTAGAGTTCAAAGCACGATATCGGCAAAAGCCGTTGTCCGCCGAAGCCCCTCCTCGCTACAATCGGTGACCATACAACACAAGCAGCAAGTTCGTGAGCGCGTGAGAGAAAGCATCGGAGGCTACCATGCGCTATAAGAGATCGGGTAAGGGACGTCCCTTTGTCCTTTTCTCTGTAAGTAGCCGTACGAGCAACTCGACTCTTTCGATTCCTGGTACGTTGTTTCGGTCGCGATAGAGTCGTTCCAATTCAGCTTTCAGCTTTCAGCTTTGTATCTCCGCCAGTCAAATCGCAGATGCCGGTTCGAGAACTTGCTCAGGATCGAACGGCATCCTTGAGCGTGTTTTTCTATTCATCGATGTGTTCTCGATCACGGCAGACCCAAGGTAATCCTCCCGCAAAATAGCGGACTTCAAAAGTAGAATTTTCTCGGGCTTTATGATCGAGGAGATTTTGATGAAGACGAGCAGATTTAGCGAACCGCAGATATTGGCCATCCTGCGCCAGGCGGAAGGTGGTGTTCCAGTTCCCGAGCTATGCCGGGAGCACGGGATGAGCACGGCCTCATTTTACATCTATGGACTGTTCCCCTTTGCAAGCTTGATGTTGAAGCGGTCTGGCGCTGGTCGATTGCAAACATCTATACGGCGTCATCATTTCCGAAGCGCCCAAATGGGGTATCCGCGCACATACGCCTCAACAAATGGGAGACCTTGTCGGCCATTATAAAAGACAGGTTCCGTATGTGCCGGTCCGACCGTTCATTCCATTTCAACCTTCATCTTGCAATTCGCATGCCTGCTCTCAAGGATTGGCTCGGTATTCACCACCGTGCTGAAGCAAGGCCCAGATCACCCTTGCGTTCTTGTTGGCGACGGCAACCCCTGCGCGATTGTAACCACGCCTTTCCCTAAGCTCGTTGACCCATTCGCTCGCAGGGTCAGATTTTCGTTGCGCCGTTCGCACCACTGACCTTCCGCCGTGGACCAGAAGTGTTCGCAGATGCTGACTGCCTCGCTTGCTGATGCCGAGCAGGACGCGTCGGTCGCCGCTGGAATGTTGTCGCGGCACCAAGCGCATCCAGGCGGCCAGATGTCGGCCATTCTTAAAGTCTGCTCCATCACCGATAGCCGCGACAACTGCTGTCGCAGTCTTGGGGCCGACGCCACGTATCTTCGCGATACGCTGGCAAACGTCGCTCTCGCGAAAGACGGCCTCGATCTGCTTGTCGAAGTATCTGATCTTCTCGTTGGGCTACAAAAGGAAGGCATGGAGGGTGCCGATGATATCGCGTGTCAGCTCGGTGATATCGATCTTTGGGTTGTTGATGATCTCCGGTATCGTGCGCTCTGCGATCGAGGCCGACTTCGCAATTGCCACGCCGCGCTCGAGAAGCAAACCTCGCATCTGCGAGATCAGGGCGACACGATGATTGACCAGTCTCTGCCGAGCACGGTGGAGGCCCTGGATATCCTGCTGGATGATCGATTTCTTCGGCACGAAGCGCATGTGTGGTTGTTGAACGGCAATGCATATTGCCTGGGCATCGTTGCCGTCATTTTTCTGGCCCTTCAAAAACGGCTTCACATACTGCGGCGCGATGATCTTCACAGTATGCCCCTGAGACTCAAAATGCCGCTGCCAGTGAAAGGCACCCGTGCAAGCTTCAATGCCGATCAGGCAAGGTGGCATAGCCTCGGTCACCTGCAGCAGTTGATCGCGCATCACGCGTCGCCTCAGGGCAACCTGACCATCGGCGCCCACGCCATGAAGCTGGAACACATTCTTGGCAATATCAATTCCCAGAACCGCAACGTTTGCCATGACAACCTCCTTCGTTGGTGCGTCCAGTTTCACTGCGGGGTGGGGGAACAGTCCATCCCATTAAATGGCGGGCCAAATATGGGGGCATGGACGCCTCGATGATCAGCCAGATGAAGGCTCTGGAAGACCAGAACCGTCGACTGAAGAAAATGTATGCGGAGATGAGCATGCAGGCCGAACTGCTCAAAGAGGCTCTGGGAAAAAAGTGACGCGGCCATCTCAACGCCGGGAGATGGCCGGGAAAGCAGTGGCGTTGCGAGGGGTGAGCATTGCGCTCGCCTGCCGCACCTTCGAGGTCAGCGAGACCTGCTACCGTTACAGCGCCAAGCTGAACGAGGAGAACGAACAGATCGCCGATCTCCTCATCGGGCTGACGCGAGCAAAGAAGAGCTGGGGCTTCGGCCTGT
>NZ_JALJQZ010000086.1 GCF_022968395.1 Affinirhizobium lemnae | reverse complement strand
CAAAAAGTTTAACAAAGCATGAAAATGAGGATGCTTAGGGGATAAGCGCGAGCTCCGAATATGTTTGCGACAAGCCCACCGGGTCTGACTGTCTTGGAGCAAAAACCTTCATTTAGAGGGGTCTGGGCTCACGCCTTAACCCGAACTCCTGCGCGACCCCACAAAAACTGCATAGCCTGCCCACACAACGAGAACTCCCACAATGAAGGCCAACGAGTTTTCGGACGCTATGAAGTTTCCGAAGAGGTACATAGCGGCACCCCAAAAGACGTTCCAAAAGAGTAGAATAGCCCCGGCGCGGGGGAAGAAGTCGATCTCTTTTGATCCACTCCTACCCGCGGTGAAAGAGACAAGCGATCCAGGAAACGGATGCCAATAGGCGGTAAGCATTGCAAGAGAAGTGACATTCGTTTTTACGCGCTGAACCTGACGGCCTATGTAGAAGCTGGCTGTCTGCCCAGCGGCCGCGCCCATCGTGATAGCAAGCCAAACTTTCAGAGCTAGTGCTGGATCTCCCGATGTAGCCGCCATGGCCCCAAGAATTGCGATAGCGCCAGGGAAGTAAGTGTTCAAAATGGCGATGTTCTCCACCAAGGAGACGGCGAAGACTGCTAATGCCCCACGACCTGCCAACCATTTCGAAATGGCTGAAAAGATATCCTGGTAGGATGGCCATAGGCCTACTCCTGCTCCAATCTGCAAACAAAGCAGCAGAATTAGAAACAGAAGCGGAGTTCTTGCTCGACGAACCGCGTTAAGCATTGAAACCTATCGCAAGAACGCCCGCGAGAAGTACAAAGCGGCTCACCGATAGCGATTTACGCTCATCCCAAAAACTAAGGATGACAACGGCAAGCTGTACTATTACTCCACCAAACATGTACAACTGCCCGTGCGAGTTGTCGAACACGTATGCTCCAAAAGCGCTAGCGCCAAGCATACCGAGGAGGCCTAAAGCGAAGGCGAATTTTCGCCCGATGAAGAAGGCTATGGTCTTGAAACCCGCGCGTAGGTCGCCATCAAGGTCAACAGCATCTAGTGCCATCTCCCGGAAAAGCACGAACGAAAACAGAGCGACGTAAATCTCGCCCTGCACACCGATCTTTCCGATGGCCGACGCGAACACGAATGGTGAGAGGACAAGGAGGGCTGTGTATGGGCCTTTTATCAAAGGAACCGCTGCGGATACTGGCGAATAGAATGTCGCACAGACGATGATCAGCGTGATGTAGACGGCAGCATCTACCCCAAAACAAGCAGCAGTCGCAGCTATTGCAGCAACTGACATACCGGATGCGTAAAATGTACCCGTGCGTATGCTGAGGGCACCTGTAGTGAGCGGCTTACGCTTTCCCGCCGCCCGATCCTTCCCAATGTCGAACATATCATTGACTAGAAAGCCTACCATCGTAGCCATGAAGATGGACATGAACACGGTTAAATGAGATATGAAACTCACATCCGACGACGCCATTGACAGTACTGCTGATGCGGATCCTGCGATGAAACTGAGAACGGGCCTGCCTGATAGAAAGACGTTTAGAGTATCCGCGAACATCGACTGATTTGCTGCGCTCTCAGTTACGGGGCCGGTGAACGACGGAACCTCAATGCCTGGGCCAGAGAATTTGTCGTTATCATCCTCGATTTTTTCAAGTTCCTTCGCTTCCTTTATATATAGTTTCATTAACCGGGGATGGACAAGAATGATGAGCAGCACCATTACAGTCAGCATCAACCCCGAAAAGCTTGAGGTTATCAACCGAATTGAAATTTCGAACTTTGCTTCATTGGTCAAAAGAGGGAAGTGACCAAGTGCAAGGAGAAACCAGATAGTCACACAGAACGTGATGTACACAGATACCGAAAACAGTAGCAGCATTACGCCGCCGATCGAATAGTCGAATAAACGTGGATTGTAGAGACTCTTAAAAAACGCGTCTAACTTTAGACCGAACACGTCCTTTGCGAAGCGAATGAGAGTAACCGACGCACCAAAGAGAGTGAGCAATGTTAGTGTAGCATTGAACCAATAGCGGCCGTTATCCTGAGCAAGGAATTTAGCAGGATCCGTATTCTCAGGTAGAATCGAGTTAATGCCATAGCCGCTTACACTCAGCATATAGGCAAGGGAAGCGGTGATCGCGCAGCCGAAACAATAGACCAGAGCGTAAAATCCCTTTTTGGTCGATGGCGCAGGAAACAGCCAGCCGATAATTGCTAGGTAGACAAACAGCACGATGGGAAGAGCGGTCATTTCTTGAACCACGACGGGCACAAAAAGACTCGATATTGGGAATACCACAGACGCCCAATTCGCCCCCCGCAGATAATAAGCAATGTCTTTCTCAGTGCCTGTAGAAGCCGGCAACCTTTGAAGATAGTAGATGTGCTTAACGACTTCCGCGAGACCGAGACTGTATGTCAACCCATAGATCGCGATCACGTATTTGGGAAACGCAACCTTGGTCCCCAAATATACGGCAAAAGCGAGCCCGGCGAACAGTGCCGGCAGCGCGACATGGATCGCCCAAGTCGGAAGCGTTCGCCTATAAAAGAGGGCGAAGATGACAATTTCGGTGGAAACAAGCGCGATAAAGAAATAAAGCGCCGAGTAGTAGTCATATATCGTGAATTCTCGCCCTGCCGGGATCACAGTAGGATCGGTTGGAATCGGCTGCAGTCCATTGATCGCAATGACCCAGTATATCCCCAAAAGGATTGCTGTCGTGCAAACCAAGTAAGCTGGAAAATAAACCGTATTCTCAAAGCTCTTGACGATAGCGCTCTGCTGAGTGCGGTTCTGTTCGGAAGAGGCGGAGGATTCTGCTCGCTTTGCAGTCAGATTGAAAATTGCATAGACGCAACATGGAATGTACATCACCGCCACTGCGAGTGCGGCTGACCATGGGAGCGAAGGGAGATATACCACGACACCGCCCCCAAACACCATGACCAGCAAGGCGCACACGCTCGCGCCCCATTTGTTGGACGGCGGGATATTTTCGTAACTCGGCGCAGTAAAATAGTGACGAAAAACTAGAAAGGGCAACAGGGGCAGCACACACAAGAGCGCTAATGATTTGCCAAGTTTCGTATCGAATTGCACCGCCCACAGGTAATTTGTCGCGACACTTCCAAGCGTAATTCCGAAGAAAAAACAGAGGACCGCGACAAGGAAGAGGACCAGTCCTCCGAAGATAGGATTGTCGATAAGTGCGCGCACGGATGAACCTTGTACTCTGAAATTGCTCTGCTTATAGGCAGAAATATTTGATATTCCAATTGCATGTCGCCCGCAGTTGGTGCACCCGCCATCACATTAGCATGGCTTCTGGATCAAAACCCTCGTGGTTTCGCACTTATCTGTAAGGCTACAGACCTAACAGTTTCAAAAAGTTAGGCCGGTATTTATTTTTAGACATGGCATTTGATTTGAGATTCTCGCTTCGCCTTTTGCACTTAAGTTGAGGTTCCCCGTCTAGATAAGACTGGCCGCCTATCGGCGACCTCTCACGAAAAATGGCTTATGGTGCAGTAGGTTATTGCCGGTGCGGAAAACGTTCAAGACGGAAAAACGTACCGACCCATCTCAAATTAAGTGACATCATCCGTTGGAGGCGGTGCGTTCCCCCAATTAGATGCCAGCCGACACCATGGTAAGATTGGCAGCTGAGTTTATAATTATCGATAGGGCTCAAGTATCGATAGTGATATGGTTATGCCTTGACCAACTTGCGGAAACGGCCGTATGATGGCGCAGAAAGTCGAAAAACGATGCCATATACCATCTGCTCGACGAGAGAGACAAACCTGGAGCACCCGTCATGACCGTTACCGTCAAGGTCGCCGAGGCCAAAACCCATCTGTCCGAGCTGCTGGCGAAAGTCGAAGCGGGTGAAGAGGTGATTATTTCGCGCGGCAATACCCCCGTCGCCCGCCTCTCCCGCATTCGCCGAGACAACGACGTCGATGCCTTGATCGCCGAGATCAAGGCCCAGCGCGCTGGCCGCGCCGTCACCACCCAGGACGAAATCCGCGAATGGCGCGATGAAGGCCGGCGTTACTGATGACATTCGTTCTCGATGCGTCCATTGCCGCAGCCTGGTTTCTGCCCGACGAACAACACGCCGCCGCCGATCGGCTGATGTCGGAGATGCGCTCGACGGTCGGTCTTGTGCCGGCACTGTTCTGGTTTGAGACTCGCAATCTGTTTCTGGTGGCCGAGCGACGCGGGCGGCTGAAGCAGGGCGAAGCGCTGCTGCTGATGACGCAGTTGCGAGGTTTACCGCTCGAGGACGCCGGATCCGGCGGAGATGGGCTGGTGCTGGAACTGGCGGCGCGTTACGCGCTGACGGCATACGACGCAAGCTATGTCGCGCTTGCCAGAACCCAGGGGTTACCTCTGGCAACCGGCGACCGAAAGATGGCCATTGCCGCTCGCGGTGAAGGTGTCACCGTCGTTGGGCCACTCGAACATGAACACTGAGCCCCCGCTTTCAGGCAATGAAGTTCTAAAGCGTGCCGAAGAACTCGACGCGCTCGACGCCATCCTTCCGTTCGACCGGCGCGACCAGCTCGCGGAACGTCTGACAGACGACGATGTCGCGACGCTGAAGCATCTGGCCAGCGAAGGCATGGGCGATAACACCATGCGGGCTCTGGCGTCCGATCTCGCCTACCTCGAATCCTGGTGTTCCGTGGCGACCGGCAATTCCCTCCCCTGGCCGCACCCGAAAGCCTGCTTTTAAAATTCGTCGCGCACCATCTGTGGAATCCAACAGAGCGGGAAACCAATCCCGATCACGGCATGCCCGAAGACGTGGCGATGGTGCTGCGTGCCAAGGGGCTGCTGAGAGCTACCGGCCCGCATGCGCCAGCGACAGTTCGTCGCCGGTTGACCTCCTGGTCTATCCTCACTCGCTGGCGTGGCCTGACCGGATCGTTTTCGGCGCCGTCGTTGAAGAGTGCCCTGCGTCTGGCGGTTCGCGCCAGCAATCGCCCGCGACAAAGGAAAAGCAAGAAGGCCGTGACCGGCGACATCCTCGCAAAGCTGCTGGCAGCCTGCGCCGGCGATCGCCTGGTCGATCTACGCGACCGGGCGCTTCTGTTAATGGCTTTCGCATCCGGCGGCCGCCGGCGTTCCGAGGTGGCGGCACTACGCGTCGAGGATCTGGTGGACGAGGAACCGGTTCGCGCCAATCCAGCCGATGAGCTCTCTCCTCTCCTGCCCTGCCTGACAATCCGTCTCGGCCGCACCAAAACCACCGCGGCCGACGACAACGAGCATGTCGTGCTGATCGGCCCGCCAGTCACCGCACTCAAACATTGGCTGGGTGAGGCAAAGATCGAAGCGGGACCAGTCTTTCGCCGTATTGACCAGTGGGGCAATCTCGATCGGCGGGCGATGACACCCCAATCCGTCAATCTGATCCTGAAAACGCGTATTGCACAGGCTGGCCTCGACCCGGTGCAGTTTTCCGCGCACGGACTGCGCTCCGGTTATCTCACCGAAGCTGCGAACCGCGGCATCCCACTGCCTGAAGCTATGCAGCAATCCATGCACAGGTCGGCGACCCAAGCGTCGGGATACTATAACAACACTGAGCGAAAGATGGGACGGGCGGCGCGTCTGGTTCTGTGATCTGCGACGATGTCCCTGACGTTTGGGCTGGCGGAAAACTCATCGGAGCTAAGACATCTTGACCAATGCCGCCAACAGCTTTGCCTCGATCGCAGAACGATCTATCGGGAACTTCGACGTTTCAGAATTCAAGGAACCGCATTATTGTTATCCTTCGCCGGTCACCAACGAGTCTCAGTGAACAGACAGTCCCGGAAACTTAATCAACCTGCGATAAATGGAGTGTAATGGCGCCCCAGTTGTTCCAATACATAGCGGGTATGTCATTCGCAAAACAACTCAGCATGCCGGTGGTCGTCGCTGTCCACCGTTTGGAGCTCCCGATACGAAACAAGCGGCCTGCATCCTGGTTTATCGAACCCATCAGGCAGAACCATGGATTCTGAGGCGATCTCTTTCTGTCGGCGAAAGGGCTTAGGATTTTTGCGGTATAGCCGTCAGGCCCGCAAGGTACAAACCAGTCCCACCAGCGACCAGACGCGGTCAACTGATATGTCACCCCTCTCTCGACATCGCAAACTTCTGTCCACATGGATCGCGCGTCGATGCGAACGGGCTGTATTTGAGTGTGCATCTGCTCTCCAATCCACATGAGAAGTGACGTCAGCAATTTCCGCTGTTTCGCGATCCAGTTAACTGAAGTCACAGCGCCGCATCGATAACCTTCTTGAAACGACGCGCCACCCTACCGAATGCGATTGACGTGGCATGGATCTCATCTGCCCAGTCTCCCTCTTTCAATTCGCCACGCACGTCGATCACGTAGATTTTGGTCTGCCTGCTTTTTCCTGCCACGTTGTTGAGCATGTCGTACAAGGCATCGATGAGAACTCGGATGATCCCGCGCTGCAGGGCTAGATCAGTTATATTCTTATCCCGCAAAGGGCCACCGAGCCACTCGTCCTGCTTGGCGTAAATGGGATGACGCTTGTCACCGGGATAACCGCCCGGAATGGCATAGTCGTAGCCATGGAAAAAAATCGGCAGCTTTTTGAAGTCGGGATCGCCCCGAACCGTCGCCAGCAGCTTTCTATAATCCTTCTCGAGGCGGGCTAGAACTTCGGCAAGCTTTGCCTTGTCCACGTGCCAGGCAGCATCCTTACCGCTTTTATATGGTTTGATCAGGGTAGAAAGAACAGGATTGCCGAGCAGATCTTCGCCGATCACATCGTTGCCCGCACCGGAAAACAGGAACCCGGCGACCTTGTTTGCCTTCTGCGCATCCAGACCCTTTTTGTATTCGGGATTTCTGTTGATCATGTTGTCGGCCGTGTCGCCTGCGGCATCGAGGCTCCAGATCAGAAAATCTTTGCCTAGGTGATCGACTACATCCTCGATCAGAAATGGAAACTGGGCTTGTCGCAAATTTTCAGGCTTAACCGTATGTTGACCATAGGCATGGAATTTGGCGCTCCGAAAGTTGCGGAGCGAGCCGATGATTTTGAATGCTAT
>NZ_JALJQZ010000085.1 GCF_022968395.1 Affinirhizobium lemnae | reverse complement strand
CCAACTTCATGGGATTCGTCAAACTCGCAGCCATCGCCATCTGGCTCAAATAGCTAAATCGTCACTACCGCCTAGGGTGGCTCGCGCGCAAGCTGACGCTTCAGGCCACTACATAGAAAGCGTGTTTCTGGCCAGCAAAGCGGATGAGTTCGCGGCGTGTCCATTGGCGTGAGATGAGGAAGAACAAGGTCAGCTTTCTATGCGGCCTGCCTTGAGGGGATTTTTAGATGTCATTACTGACACCAATTCACCGCTTTGCCGTTGAGGCTATGGCCGAAGCAAGCCGTCTCCAAGATACGGCAGTCATTGATCAGTTCGTGAAGGCCCGTGGCCTGAAGGAATGTCCACCGGAAGATGACCGGTTTATGTGGGCCTATCAGCTCGCAGTGCCGGGTGAACGGCTAGTTCTTCAGTATCGATACTACGACACGTCACAAGCCTTCAGTTTGGGACCTGACAAGAACATCAACCTGTTAAAGCTTATTGTGGACGGGCAGGTCGTGGCACACGAAACTACCGACTTTCTAGACAAGTCGATCTACTGATTGGTTCGCCTGCTCAATAGGTGCCGTGAATGGAGCAGAGCTTGCGGCCGATGAAAGTGTGCCTCAGTATGGTAATACTAACATCATCGGGACTGGCCATGATCGACTCAATTCAAGTAACCGACCCAATGTACCCCTTCATCGATGCGCCTCCAGGAGACGCACGAAAAAGAATTCTCCGTCCCGATTGGAATGTAAATAAACAAATCGCCCTAAACATAAGGACGATTGATTATTTAATGCAATTCGAAGAGATGCATGCGTCTCAAGCTCTCAATAACCTGATTTTAGGTTATTATTCCCTGGACTACAAGAACGCTGACCTTGCCCAGAAAGCACGTTATGATGAATTACTGGCGATACAAAAGCGCTGGCGCGATAAAATGACACTATCTACATGCGGAAGCCACCCCATGATTTCCGCCGCGCAGCTTCTGCCACAGCAAATTCACGACTAGTAAACCTTCCTATAGGCCTCTCTTTCTCGTCATACAGATACCAGACACCGTTTAATTCCCCGACTGTGAAACCATTGGGGAGTTCTTCGCTGCTATCCAATTGCTTGATTGATGGATACCGTTGCTGTGCGTCGTGTTTTTGCGGTGGCATCGACGGATTGCTACCGTATTTTCGCAGGCCTTGCGTGTCGCTTGGACTTACAGCATTTGGCGTGGGGTTCAGTCTTGGACCACCGCCCATTGCTGCCGAACCACTCTCGCCGCCGACACCCGAGCCATCACCTTCATCCTCAGCTTCGTTTAGGAATTTATCAGTCATCCGTTACACCTTTTACCAGAACGCCTGACGACTATCGAAAACAGGTAAGTAAACTTCTAAAGCAATGGACCAGGTTAATGTGAAACTGGCCCTACTGCCATCCGCTTCATTAACCATATTTCTAACGCACAAATTCCCCGCTAGACTCCCGGTACCGCCGCTGAGTATGTTCCGCCCCAGTTTCAAACACGGAGCCCCACGATGATATGCATCGTCAATCTAGGAAAGACCTTCCTCAGCTCCATCTGAAGTAAGGACACTGTGTCCTCTACCTCCGGATGGGCTGCCACCCATGTGCGCCCAGGAGGTATCTATGCGCCCATCAAAAAATGTGCTGCACCACGTGTTGGTGCGTCGTGCCATTCTGACCGAATTGCGCTCCGGTGCCGGAGCCGACATTCGCTCTCGATTTGAGGTGTTCCAAGACACCGGATCGGACGCGGACAAGGATGCAATCGTCGGGATGCGTACGACACGATGGTAAGCAGTCCCCATTCCCCCACTCTGATTGACGGCGAACCGATGCTGTGGGTTGAGCCGCTGCGCCACGAGGGTGTGCGTAACGTCACTCCTAAGCATCTGTTGAACACGAACGGTTCGTCCGTGTTCAACAATCGTGAGGTGCAGCACGAAAGCGGCACTGAGAAGAAGGTTGCCTCGTTCCTGAAAGCCCAGCCCGGCGTTGTCGAGGTGCGCTCGCAGTTCATGACAGTTGAGTATCATGACGAGGAAGGCGTGCTTCACAAACACACCATCGACTATTGCGTCCGTGATACACGCGGCCGTTGGGAGGCCGTTGCGGTCAAACAGGAGAAGAAGAGGGCGGAAGTCGAGGCCGTCTTTAACGGTATGCTGCCCGAGTATCGTGATCGTTTTCATAAACTGACGATCATGACCGAGCAGGATGTTCCTTGGTGGGTCGTGCGCAATGCCGATAGCATCCTGTTTTATCGAGAATTACACGACGACCATCACGTTCAAACTCTGCTGGATGAGCTTCAGCAGCGAGCCAAAGCTAAGGTGTGCTTCTACCAGATGTACACGCTGGGCATCGACCGGCCGTCCCGTACGGCCGCCATATGGCGGCTCATCGACCTTGGGTACCTAAAGCCCGAGCCAGGCCTCATCAATGAGCTGACCTGGTTCACGGTCGAAATCTAATCGCCCCCTAGCCCACAACCCATTCCATCCCAGCCCAGCCACTTCGAGCACCTTTCGGAGCACGGCGAAGCTATGTCCAAGGAGGACACCATGACTGACAACTCTGACGCTAACGGCAAGCTTGAACTGCGTCCCGTTCCGGAAAGCACACCTTCAATCCCCCTCATGACGCCGAGCGACCGTTTCGTTTATGAGGGCACACCCCTCATCGCGATTTCGTACCGCGCGACGGATACATTATTCTTTCACGAGAATGATCCGATGACGCACAGGCGCATCAAGCATACCGAAATCGAACTCGCAATCGATGAGGGTCGCGCACAGTTTTACCCTGGTTTTTACACTGAGACGGGTGTGAAGGCTTACGAGCGGTTCGGCAACAAAACCGTCGACGAGTTTAAACCCGACGGCGTTGCCATTGCTCGCTACCACGAATTCCTCGTCTTGAAACACCGTGCCTGGTGTGTCGAGGTTGGGCAGTATGTGCCCCGCAGCCTGAAACCAGCAGCGGAAATGCCCGGCGGGCGTTCATTGGAAGAGCTGTTGCTGACTTGGACCGTCGAGTACCAGCTGCTTCAGAAGGAAAAAAACGAAGAGACTGGGAAAGTAAGAAAGAAACGTGCCGGTAAGAAGACCAACGGCTTTGAAGTGCCAACAGTTCGCAGCTTCAACTCATACGTTAGCAAATATGAAGGCTGTGGTGACGATGTGCGTGCGCTCATTCCCCAGCAGAAGGGGCCGAAGCGCCGTCACCTGCAGGTCGAATGCGCCGAAAGCTATGCGATCTGGCGGCAGGCTGCTGCCGAATATGCTTCGAAACGCAAAGTGCCGATGTCGAAGGCACGGAAAATCGCGAACGCCCGCATCCACGAAGCCAACAAGGCGCGAACTGAAGGCCAATCCAAACTGATCTTTGTCGAGCGCAAGCGCTTTGAGAATATGATTAAACAGCTGAGGGCCTTCGACGTTCTCGCTGCTCATGAAGGCGAGCCTTACGCTCATGCAGTCTACAAGCCGAAAATGGATTCTTACGACGTAGTTCGCCCCGGTGAGCGTGTCGAATTCGACGACTGGAATGTCGATTGCATTACCCTGATGAAAGAAACCGGCGTCTGGTTGCGTCTTCCTGCCAAATTTCAGACCGCCCTGGAAAAAGCCTCAGCAGACAAACCCCAGCGCATTTGGTTCGTGGGTGCAATTGACGCCGCGACCGCCATGCCTTTGGCGCTGAAGGCAACCCGAAAGCCTTGTGCTTCCGCCGTAGTCGAGGCCCTCGAAATGGTAATGTCGGATAAGACACACATTTCGAACCTCGTGGGTGCAAAGACGCCTTGGGCCGCAAAAGTGCGGCCGGAGAACGTGTTCACTGATAACGGGACGCCCTACATCGCTGATATCACACGTGACGCCTTCCTCATGAGCAGCGTGTCCCTGACTCGACCGCCAGCGGGTCAAGCATGGAAACGACCGTTCATCGAATCGCTGTTCAAGACATTTGCGAAAGACTTGATGTCGTATTTCGATGGTCGCACGTTTTCCAACGTTGTCGAACGTCGCGACTACGATTCCGTCGCTAATGCAACCCTAATCGTCGACGAGTTCATGGTGATCGTTTATCGCTGGCTTTGCGATGTGTTCATGAACACTCCCAGTGCCCGCCTGAACGGATTGACGCCCTATGAGGCGTGGGAACTGAAAAAGCGTACCTATCCGATGCGCCCAGTTCCTGGTCGACACGAAAAACGTCACATCTTCGGAGTGAAGAAGGACAAGACCATCCGCAGCGAAGGCATTGTCCTTCACGGCATTCCATACAACTCCGATGAACTCCAGTCGTATCGCCGTAAGCACGGTTCGAAGAAGCTCTTCCCCGTCCGCTTCCATCCTCGCGACCTGGAATCGATTTCCGTCCACACTGAGGACGGATGGTTGACGGTCGGAAATTGCATTGGAGTACCTCCGTATGTTTGCCTCGAAGAATGGTACTTGGCGAAAAAAGAACTTGAGCGGCTAAACGAAGAGCGATCAGCGCGCTCTGCGCCCACCATGTATGACGGCATCAACTGGGTACATGGCGTCGTAGATGCTGCTGCTCTGCGTGGTGGTATTTCCCCCCATATGCGAAGTGCCGAAGACATGTCTCGCGCCACTGCGAGGCTTTTCGAAGGCCGCGCCATCACGAAGGCAGAAGCTGGTGAGCTGGCACTTCTGGCAACGCCTGCTCCTCAGGCAACTCCTTTGCTTCAGGGGCGTGTTGGAGAGCTTCCTACCGAAATCCTGGCCCCGAAGGCCCCGAAAAAGAAGGCTGTCGAGCCCGAGGTCTACATCAACCCTGATGTGGATGAGGCTGTTGCCGACATTGATGAGGACGACGAAGATTCCCAACTCGGAGATTACAAGTAATGAGCAATTTCAGCGACATGTCCATTGAGGACCGCAAGCTCCATATGGAGCTGCAATACTATCTTCAGCTCAAAGACAGGGAGCTTGAGGACATGGTAACCGATCTCGTCAATAACGCGAAGCGCTGCGAGAGGGGAGGCGGATCGAAAGATCGTATTCTCTTCGTAATCGGGCACTCTGACACTGGAAAAAGTACCGCCCTCGCACGCCTGTTCAAACGAATGGAAGCGTTTCAGCCATACGAGGATGAGTTCGGAAAGCGCGTGGTTCCGTTGCTGAGCATAAGGTGTCCGCCCGACTGTTCACCCAAAAGCTTGGCCGACACCGTTTTGAACAAATGGAATCTGTACGCCAAAGCCAACCAGAATGCGGTTTCGCGGTGGGCTATGATTGCCCGGCAACTGCAGTTTAGAGGGATCAGGTACCTGCACTTCGATGAAATGCAACACGTGAATACGGGTGGGACTGAAGGCGCGATACTGCAGGTGCAAGATTTTGTGAAGGGCTTAACGGAGATCGACGATTGGCCGCTTCACTTGATCCTTTCCGGTACGCCCAAGATGAAACGCTTTATGGAGAGCGATGAGGTTGCCAATCGAGCGAAGGTCCAACGCTTCCATCTCGTGAAATCCACAAAGAAAAACGCGGAAGCTATCGGCAAGGTTGTGCGCCAAATCGTGGAAGACGACGCAGGGCTCCAGATTGGGTGGACTGAGGAAGACGAGCTGATTGCCCGGCTGATCGTGGCGTCTAAGGGTGCATTTGGGACCATGATCAAGATTACCCAGAAAGCGTGTTTTCGCGTCCTGGATAGCGCCGGGACAAACGTGACCATTGGGGACTTTGCCGCCGCGTACAAATCCCGGCGCGGGAACCTCGCAGCTGACAACCCATTCACGACTACCGATTGGAGGAGCATCAACCCTTCGCACTCCCTGTCTGACATGGATTAGGTGGAAAGGAGACTACTAAATGAGCAACTTTGGTTGACTTCCACATGTCGTGTTGCCCTTTGACGACGAGACGGCGGAGAGTTTTGTAGCGCGGTTGGTCTTGGCGAATGGCTTTCATTCTCTGGCTGAGTTTTGCGACTTTACCGGTACCCGCCAGGGCGGAATCATTGCAATGGATCGCGACGAACTCGATGCGGTAGTTCGGTGGAGCGGCGTATCGGAAGCACGCCTGCAGGCGTTCGCCATCAGGCGAGATGGCATCGTTGCTTTTGGTGCTGCGCAAGTGAAGCGTACACAGTTGAGGGCAACTCACCGCAGGTACTGTCCGCACTGCTTTTCGGACGACATTCGAAACGGGACAGGTTATCCTAGAACCCGCATTTACATGCGGGCAACTTGGCGTTTGAGCGTGATCTCTAGGTGCTCGCGACACGGAGTTCCGCTTGTCGATCTTCCCGAAGATTTTGACACTCTTGATCTGAAAGCACTTACAGATATCAACGTGAAGTATGCAGTGGCATCTGGCGCATTGCCGCATGATCGGTACTTTTCAGAGCGACTGTTAGAACCACCTGCCACTTCTTATCTCGACACGCTGCCCCTCTACGTTGCCGCTGAACTTTGCGCGGTTCTCGGAGGGCTTCATCACTTCGCCGCCGAAGGAAAGATTTCTGATCGCGTGCCGGGAGGCATGACGAACCCCGAGTGTCTGGCGTCAGGATATGCAATCGCTGCGGAAGGGCGAGAGGCAGTCTGGGATTTCCTGACGTCGTACATCGTGAAGATGGTCGGTAAAGCTTCCAAATACCCGATGGTCTATTCGCTGCCGTTGAGATGGCTGCGAGACGAGGTCCCCGGCGGTGATTACGGCTCAATCAGGGAACTGTTTCAGGATCACGCCGAGAAACATCTTCCACTTGAACAAGGCGAAACATTCCTGACTGTCGTCAGCCGCAGGCGGGTTCACACCGTATATTCTGCAGCAAAGGAATACGGATTACCGGAGGCTCGCGTTCGCGATGTTGTCATTAATCAGGCAGGTGGGAAGGCCGTCATCGCGGTCTTTGGGAGCCGCAGTGTCGTTTTTCGTAAAGACGAGGCCCACGCGTTACTGATTGATGCCGCATCGCAGTTGACAACGACCCAAGCCGCCGAACGTCTGGGATGTGCAATGACGCAAATGGAAGCACTGTTGAACGAGGGATATCTGCCATTCTCAACAAATGGCGAGGCCATGGGCCGAGTGTACCGATGGGTGTCGGCTGACGAGGTACAGCGGTTTCAGGATCGCGTTGAGGCTCGTCTTTCGCCTACTCCGACAGAACACGATCTCGTACCGGTTCTGGACGCTACCAAAATCTGCCATCGGGCGTTCGTTGAGATCATCGCACTCATTCTGAGTGGCCAGCTGGCCCACGTCCAAATGTCGAGACCGGAATTTCGGCTCGATAAAATCATGGTCAACCCGACTGAGATCGACGAGCTTTCTGGATCGGGGTTCGGAGGAGAATTCCTTGATCGCGCTAGGCGGTAGTGACGATTTAGCTATTTGAGCCAGATGGCGATGGCTGCGAGTTTGACGAATCCCATGAAGTTG
>NZ_JALJQZ010000084.1 GCF_022968395.1 Affinirhizobium lemnae | reverse complement strand
TTTTCCGCCAGATAACCCGAGAGCGCGGCCACGATACCGCGAGCGGTGGGGCAGGTTACGGTCAGGACGAAATTCATCGGCTCATTTTCCTTCAGACACAGTTTGTTATGGCGACGGGCTGGCAACCACGGTCGGGCCATGCTTTTGGCGCGGGAACGCCTCGTTGTCGAGACATCCTTTATGATCGACAGTGGCGAGGCAGTTAATTTGCTCGTCCTCATCACTCCGCGGCCGTCTGGCGCACGAGTTCGGAGGCAAATTCATGGTAGTGTGGAGGCGTATGTCGCTTTGTCTCGATACCGTCGGTTAAAGCCGCAAACGCGATAGAAACCGCGTAGCTTCTTTGTCAAACCCGCCTGAGACAATGAAGGCCGACCATCCCGCGATGACCGGCCTTCCAATATCTTTTAAAATTCCCAGATGTTAGGTGCGGATCTTTGTCGGCACGTCAACGCTTGCCTTGATGGCATTGGAGTATGGGCAGATGCCGTGGGTGACCTCAATGAGCTTCTGGGCCTCATCTTCAGCCATGCCTGGCAAATAAACGTCCAATTCAGCCGTAATGCCAAAACCGCCTTCAGAGCGGGGGCCAATTCCCACAGTTGCGTTCACTGTAGAACCTTCGGGAACCTTCGTCTTCAATTGCTGCGCGCCGACGCGCAGGGCACCCAGAAAGCACGCAGAGTAACCCAGAGCAAACAGCTTTTCAGGATTTGCACCCTCACCGCCCGGACCACCGAGTTCCTTCGGAACAACCAGTTGCAGTTCCATTGAACCATCGTCCAACACAGTCTTTCCATCGCGGCCACCGCCGGAAGCCGTTGCAGAGGTCTTGTACTTTGCGTCGACAGACATAGGTCTTCTCCTCGGGTTGTGTGGCCACCGTTTCAGTGATCCACAATTCTATTGCGCACAATATGTATCGGACAGACCCATCCGTCAATAGCTTGCAATCAGATTGCGCACAATATATATTCAGCTCATGAAAAAAGCCGAACCAACCAGTGACGTCGCTTTGGATCAAATGCTCTGCTTTGCAGTCTATAAAGCAGAGCAGGCGTTCAACCGCGTCTACAGGGCGGCTTTGGAACCTCTTGGTCTTACCTATCCGCAGTTCTTGACAATGCGTCTTCTGTGGAGGTCTGGGTCATCATCGGTGGGAGAGCTCTCCGAGCAGCTGGGCCTCGACTCAGGTACGGTTACGCCACTCATCAAACGCCTTACCAATATGGGGTTGGTACGCAAAGAGCGACGCGCCGACGACGAGCGTCGTGTCGATATCCACCTGACGCAGGCGGGTCGCGAGCTTGAAGCGAAGTCCGGAGAGGTTCTACGCTGTATCGGACAAGCGCTTCAAATGGATATGCAGCAGGCTGATGCGACGTTGCAAACAATAAATCAGCTGACGAGCAACCTGATGACGCGAGCGGCAAACGTCCGAACGACAGGCACGGATGGAGATTCAGCACCGCACGCTTCCATCGTGTAGCGTGAACTGGGAAGAGCAATGGTGCCTGCATTCGAGTTCACCGAGATCCGTCTACCAGGACTAGCACCCGGCATGCTGGGGATTGGAACCCGTTACGAACCCATGCGCGAACCGGTGCGAGAGGCAGGCGGGATCCAGTTGCCACCAGCTCTTGCTACCGCCGTACCAAGCCGGCAACTCGAATATCTTGCAGGTAGAGCTTGCGCGGTTGAAGCCTGCCGCCGATTGGGTCTGGATACCACGCCTGCGGCAACCGGTCTCTATAGAGAGCCTATATGGCCCGCAGGCGTTGTTGGCAGCATCACCCATAGCAAAGGAGAGGCAATTGCGGTGATTGCCCCCTTCATCGCCTGCCGGAGTCTTGGTGTCGATATCGAACATATCGTCGATTTGCAAAAGGCAGAAGATCTCTTCAGCGTCATTGCGGACCCGGCAGAGGCAAATGTCCTGAAGGATCTGATGGGCGATAATCTCGCACTGATCTTCACCCTGATTTTCTGCGCGAAAGAGGCAATTTTCAAAGCCACCTGGCCTCTCGTCCGCCGCTTCATTGATTTCGATGAAGTCAGATTGGTGGCCGCCAAGTCTGGCTCCCTAACATTTGCCGCAGATGCTGCTCTCGCATCTCAACTCTCTTCTCCTGGATTGCCGCCGGTCACATACGTCGCAGCCACGTCATCGATAACAACGCTCTGCGTCTATCGATGAAAAAGTGCCGAAATGAATCGTGTTCTTGAGAAGATACTCGTATCAGTATTCAACCTTGTATCTGCATCCATTTCTGATAGGTTGAATGAAACTTTCATGTGTAAATGCTTGTTCAATTGATCTGCGAGATCGTATTTTGAACGGAAGAATTTTCCTTCAAGTTTCAATCAACCGCTACTCTGCGGTAGTCTTCGAGGATTAATATGTCTCAAAACTACAGCAAATCTCGCCAAGAGGCGGAGATTGCTTTTATGAATATTCAAGTCCAGGCAACAGCGCCAAAGAGCGCAATCGATGAGATTGACCTTCTGGACAAGCAGCGTCAGCAAAAGACTGAGCGTCTGCGGCAGGCGCGTCTTGAGCGAGACGAGGCAACTTCGGCATTTGACAAATCTGGCGCCAGTAATCACTTGAAATGAAATGCTGCGGCAAGCCTCGTTGAGCCTTGTGTGACCCTCACCTGCAGTGAAGTCGAGGTAGAATTCCATGTCTCTCACAGGCGCAGATTGCCAAACATGCGGTGCATGTTGTGCCTATTCCTCAGATTGGCCGCGCTTCACGATGGAAAGCGACGATGCGCTGACGAAAATTCCTTTGCATCTGATCGCCGAAGATCTCAGCGGCATGAGCTGCGAAGGCCAGCGCTGTCTGGCATTGGACGGACAGATCGGCGTTGCAACAAGCTGCACAATCTATGACGTAAGGCCCCACGTCTGCCGCGAATGTCAGCCCAATGACGAAGAATGCCTTACGGCGCGCTGGGCCTACGGCCTTGGGCGCGTCTCAGTTTGACGCCGTAATTGTGAGCCATGATTTGAAACGTATTGTTCGACCACGCGTTCCCAGGTCGGCAGGAAACCCTTTACAGTCTCCTCGGCTGTGGTCGTATCGACCAGAAAGCCCGTTAGCCGCGGCGAAGCGTCCCTCGTCCTGTTTGAGCTTTTGTGTCTTCGCGCCAGACATATTCACCGGCCAAGATCTCCAATCCTGGGTGACAAATAGCGGGCCTGACATCTGCCGATAGCAGTTCCTCAGGCTCTTGAATGGAGCTTCTAACAATCCCATATGAGATACAACCCGCTGGTCCGGGCCCCTCTGGTGAAGGTTACGGCGCCTTCACGATGTCGGACCCATTTGAGTTCGATGCCGGATTGGAGGACGTCAGGATGTTTGCAGATATTGCCGCCTGGTTCATTACGCTTTTTCTCATCAACCCGCTCCAGGCGGAAGCTCAGGAGCAATTGCAGCGCGCCAACGCATCAGCGCAAACAGTGCAGCAGTTCCAACAATGTGTTGCGAATGAGGGTCCGCGCCTGATTGAGCGCGCAACCAATGAGCCTGCCTGGGCTATTGCCGCAGGGACAGGCATTATGATCGGCTGGTCGTCGCCGCTGGACTACATCGACCAGAGCAATGAAAACTGTGCATCGGTCGTCCGATTGTTGCAAGCCAACGGTGGCAGCACGGTTGAAAGCTGATATTTTTCGCTGAAATAAGAAAGAGAGGAGCATATCGCTGCTCCTCTCCTTGCCGCACCTCTCAAGCATTGGAAGAATGGTGATACCCCGACAATAGAATGAGCTAACCCTGTTCGTTGAACGTGGAAGCCCACTGAATGCGAGGGTGAGCCCTAACGCATTTCGTCTTTGTAAGCTGAAAAATGCTTCAGCTATTGCGAAAGAAAAGATGCAACATTCATTATTTTAAATATTCGCGCGCGCTGATCGCTTCAGCTGCCGAATACTGACCAGCCTGTCTTGTTTGCCAGCATTTCCAAAGCCAACGAGCCAACCAGCGAGTTTCCGTTCTGATTGAGACCGGGAGACCAGACAGCGACCGAAGCCTTGCCGGGTGCGACCGCCATGATGCCGCCGCCGACACCGCTCTTGCCAGGCAAGCCTACATGATAGGCGAAATCACCAGAACCATCGTAATGGCCGCATGTTAGCATCAACGCATTGATACGACGCGCCCGCTGACTCGAAACTACCCTGTGACCGGTGATCGGGTTCTTTCCGTTGGCCGCCAGAAAGAGACCTGCACGTGCCAACTGTGTACAACTCATGGCAAGCGCACACTGGTGGAAATAGACACCTAGCACGTGATCGACCGGATGCTGAAGCTTGCCGTAGGACTTCATGAAGTTTGCGAGCGCCATGTTGCGAAAACCGGTTGCTGCTTCAGATCGGGCAACCTCCGGATCAATCGCTATCGTAGGATCATCTGCAAGATACTGAACAAAGCGAACGATTTCACCAATCGCCTCACGTGGCGTGTGACCAGCGAGTACGGAATCCGAAATGACGATGGCACCCGCATTGATGAACGGATTGCGCGGCTTACCATGCTCATGTTCCAGCTGAACAATAGAATTGAAAGCGGAGCCTGAAGGTTCACGGCCAACCCGGTTCCAGGTCGTTTCGCCATGCTTGCCCAGCGCCAGAGTGAGAGTGAAAACCTTGGACACGCTCTGAATGGAAAAGGCTTCGTCACAATCGCCAGTCTTGTAGACATTGCCATCGAGATCAACGACCGCGATACCGAACTTGTTCGGATCGACACGTGCAAGCGATGGGATGTAGTCAGCCACCTTGCCTTCGCCGGTCCGCGGCTTCAACGTATGATGGATCTCTTCGACCAAAGCCTGTAAGTCCGCCATTCTTTCCCGTCGCTCCGATGATTGTCTGTTGCACCTCTATGCGCAAAGAAGGTGAAACTCGCAAGCAGTCTCCGCTCCACAAAAATGCGGATCGCTGTCACAAGCCGCCCAGACAGATGTATTTCATTTCGAGGTAATCCTCCAAACCGTGCCGCGAACCCTCTCGTCCTATGCCGGATTGTTTCATGCCACCGAAGGGTGCCGCTTCGGAAGACATCCGACCCGTGTTGACGCCAACCATTCCATATTCCAGGGCCTCAGCAACGCGCCAAACTCGCTTCATGTTGGAAGCATAGAAATAGGCAGCAAGGCCATAGATTGTGTCATTCGCCTCACGAATAACCTCGTCGGCATCGTCAAAGCGAATGATAGGAGCAAGAGGACCGAAGGTCTCTTCCTGAGCAAGCTTCATGGTCTTGCTGACATTGGTAATGACCGTGGGCTGGAAGAAAGTACCGTCATTGCCGCACTGCCTGCCGCCGCAACGAACCTGTGCGCCTTGCGCCACTGCGTCATCAATATGCTGTTTCATCTTGAACAACGCACGCTCATCAATGAGCGGGCCGACTGTCGTGCGGGGATCGAAACCGTCTCCTACGACAAGAGACTGAACGCGATGCGCAAACTTTTCGGCAAACTCCTCGTAGACGGCTGCCTGAACGTAAATACGATTGGCGGAGACGCAGGTCTGGCCCGCATTTCGAAATTTTGCCTGTACCGCGCCATCGACAGCCTCATCGATATCCGCGTCATCGAAAACGATGAATGGAGCATTTCCTCCCAGTTCGAAGCTGATCCGTTTGATCTGATCCGAACACTGCCGCATCAAAACCCGACCTACCTCTGTCGAGCCGGTAAAGCTGATCTTGCGAACCTTGACATTGGTACAAAGCTCGGTGCCGACCGCTTCGCCTTCCGCAGCATACACGAGATTGACGACGCCTTCCGGGAATCCGGCAAGACGAGTGAGTGCGAACATAGCACCCGCGACAAGCGGCGTCTGTTCAGCGGGCTTGATGATTACGGTACATCCCGCTGCCAGCGCTGGAGAGATCTTGCGCGCAACCATGGACGCCGGAAAATTCCAGGGTGTGATAGCACCGACAATACCAACCGGTTGCTTGATCACCAGCATTCGCCGATCGTTGGATGGAGCGGAAATCGTCTCACCGTAGATGCGGTTTGCCTCTTCCGCATACCACTGCAAATAAGCAGCCGCATGGGCCACTTCCGACTTGGCTTCAACCAGAGGCTTCCCCATCTCCGCCGTCAGGATCGCGGCAAGATCGTCGCTACGTTGCAGGATTAGACGATGCCAGTTCCAGAGAATGTTCGACCGCTCGCGGGCTGTCAGGCCGGCCCATTTTTCCTGCGCGGCTTCCGCCCGGTTGATTGCAACACGCACCTCTTCCACGCCCATGTCCGGCAATTTGGCCAGCAATTCGCCTGTCGACGGATTGAAGACCTTGAAACGCTTGAGTGTCGAAAGCTCCCCAGATGGTAATTCGGCGAGTGCCTCGAACAGGGCGGGGTCCTTGAGATGCTTGAGCAAGGCGGAAGTAATAGTCACGGCATGATCTCCTTGCCGCCTTCTACTCCGTGAAACAGGCCGGAGCCAGTTGTTTTTACAACCCTCAGCCCCCCACGGCTTCCATCAATCGATGAAGGATCTTGCGATCAAACTGATCGTTGCGCTCGTACATCCAGTCCAACGCTTCCTTGGACGTCCAGGGCTTTTTATAGGGTCTTGTCGATGTCAGCGCATCATACACATCACTCACTGTGCCAATACGAACGGCAAGACTAATTTCCGGCGCCTTCAAGGCTCTTGGGTATCCCTTTCCATCCAGGGTTTCATGATGGTTTCTGCAAACCTCCAGGATGAGTTCGCAGTCTATGCCGTTGCTACGCAGAATATCATAACCGACGTCCGGATGAGATTGAATGATCCGCCGTTCTTCCGGTGTTAGAGAACCGGTTTTGACGAGGATCTGACTTGGCGTGAAAAGCTTACCTATGTCATGCAGCAATCCAGCCATGCCGAGTTCTAGAATGGTTTGCTCCTTAAGACGCAATAATTGTCCGATGCGCATCATGAGCGTGCTTACGCTGAGACAGTGCAGATAAGTAGCTGTGTCCTTCTTGCGCAACCGTGTCATCTGGATCAGCGCTGACGTCGAGCGGGTAGCCACCTCCTCAAGTGTCCGGACAACGCTGCGCGTTTTTTCCAGATCGAATTCCTTACCAGCAACCAGTTGGTCGAAAACGGAATAGACATCGTTGATGCCCTGCATCAGGGCAGTTGCAACAATCTGGCTCTCGACAAGCTTCTCCTTCGCTTCGCTGAGCGAATCCGTGGGCTTGTTCTCTTGTTTGGCGCAGCCCAAAGTCGTGTTGATCAAAACAGAGACGGCAGAACTAAGACGTATTGCATCCAAATCATCCTTCTCACGAAGAAGGAAACGCTTTTTATTGAATTCTACGTCGGGACATTCTACGGCCTCAACATACATGCCTTGGCAGAGCGAATGCTTCGAAATGCGAACAAGCATGGAGTTCCTACGCAGACAAAAGATGGGCCTGTATCGGAGCGAAGTTAGTTACAAACATCTAATTCATTGCTGACGCAATCAGTAAATTTGCTATTTTTATGACAAATATGTCTCAAGAATAACCGATATAATCTCAACTTATGCGTCTAGCTGTTGAGGCTCAACACGTTATCCCTGCTTAGCCCGATGCGACTGATTGGTGTTTTTGATTTTAGGCTGCCGT
>NZ_JALJQZ010000083.1 GCF_022968395.1 Affinirhizobium lemnae | reverse complement strand
CGATGAGATGAAACGCGGCTAGTAGCTTCCACCCCGAGACACCCAAAAATGCGTTCACCGGACGCTCACGATGTAGCGGGGTTCGCCTCGCGACTATCCTATGATAGAAAGACAAGAGCAACCTAAGTTAGAACGAGGATTGATTTGCATGATCCGTCGGCGTTGCCTAGAGAGGCCTGCGTATGTCAAATCGGTCATAAAGCAATTGAAGGGAGTTCACCCGCGGAATTGCAACATATGCGGTTACCAAGGTAATTTCCGCGCGTTTGGGCATCCTCCACGGTATGATGCCTTGTGTCCTAGCTGCCATAGTCTAGAGCGGCATCGTCTATTATTTTCTTGGTTACAAGCGAATAATGACCTCGTAACTCAGGCTGACACATTGCATTTTGCTCCAGAACCGTGTCTGGCCTCGATACTGAGCTGCCGTGCTAAAACCTATCTCACTGCAGATCTCGTTTTTGGCCGCGCCAACATCATCCTGAATATCGAGCAGATCGATCTCCCTGCTGGGAGCTTAGATCTTGTTATTTGTAGTCACATCCTCGAGCACGTTGACGACAAATTGGCTTTGGCCGAGCTTTACCGTGTGCTGAGACCCGGTGGGATAGCCGTCCTAATGTTTCCAGTCATAGAAGGCTGGATTTCGACGTACGAGAATGAGGAAGTCACAACCCCCAAAGGACGTGATCTCCATTTTGGCCAGATGGACCACGTCCGATATTTTGGGCGCGATGTCCGCGACCGTATTACGGCCGCCGGTTTTACCCTTGAAGAATTTACCGCCACCGAGCCCGCCGCGCATCGACACGGTCTAATGCGCGGGGAAAAGGTCTTCATTGGGAAAAAGATGATTTTGAATGCACCTGGCCCGGTCAATCGTAGGAGCGATCGCTAACGCGACGTAAAATTCATGGCCGCTTGGCCTGAGTGTGTGGAGCCGTCAGTCAGATGTCTATTCTTTCTCAAGTCTCAGATGAAGCTGTCTGTGTCCGCGCATCCCATATTTCACATCAATTGTATTCGGCGAAGTTCCGGGACGAATTGCAAGACGCCTGTTGGTTATCTCTTCTAGAACGACTCTCAGCAGTCCTCGCGTCGCTCTGATCCCCAAACATGCGTGATGGCCAAAACCAAAGGAGGCTGACGGCTTAGATGCACGGCTGAGCATAAGGGTATCCGCAGCAGTGAATTCAGAGTCATCCCTGTTTGCCGCCATCACAGCGCAAATAACTTTGTCGCCGCGGAAAATAGGCTGCCCACGCAGTTCGGTGTCTAACTCGGCGCTGCATTGGATATAGTGAAACGACGGATTGTAACGAATGAGCTCACTAACGGCAGATTCAGTCTCGCATTCAGCAGCTAACAGCTTAGCCATCTCTTCTGGGAAATCGAGTAAGGAAGAAAAGCTGTTAGACATTAGATGCAGCAATGGATGGACGCTGCCCGTAAGAACCTGACTTACCATTGCCACACCCTGATGCCGGCTCTGGCTCCCATCGCGCACCAGAGATCGAACCACCGCGGTGATGGAAAGCAAAGAAATGTCGTTTGACGGCCGGGAACTAAAAATCAGTTCCTCTACTGTTCTGAGTGTGTCGCGCGCCTTTATTATCACGGAGGGAGAGTGGGCTTCGTTTAGTGGTCCAAGCAGTGCGTCCGAAATCTCTCGATAACAAATACCCTCTGGGACATCGAGCCCAACAAAGATTCCCGCGAAATGTTCAATAAGCGGGATAAATAGACTTTGTACAGCCTCTATATCGCCGCTTGGAAGCGCGTCAATTAGTTTACGGAACTTTATGCGGCATTGTTCTAAGGCGCTGTCGACGAGTTCCTTGTACCAACCGCCTTGGAACATCCTTCTCTGCTCGAGGTGCTGATTTCCGTTCGAGACCAGCATCCAATTATTATAATGATTTTTGACATCGTCGCTGCCATCAAGGACGTCATCGTTGTAGCGGCTCATGAAACCGCTACCAAGTCCTGCCTTAAAGTGGCCGCATCTTAGGACGTGCTGAACATCAGTATACCGCGTGACTACCCAAGCCTCACTTTCAGGATCCCATGCCAATTTCCCTGACTTCTGCAGCGTTTTGTAAATGTGAGATTGATCGAAGAGCGCTAGCGTATAAAAGCAAGGATGGGTTGCCTCCGCCTGTCGCATTTTACCCTCCACTCTAGCTGAAAACCTTGAGGCGCCACCATCTAGAGTATGCGGAACTGCTGTCCCGTTTATGCAAATTATCAGCCGACATGTAATGCACACGGCCTAGTAACGCGCACAACTCTCGTACTAGCAGTGGTGGGCCTGGGTAGACTTGAACTACCGACCCTACGCTTATCAAGCGTATGCTCTAACCAACTGAGCTACAGGCCCATTCTTTTAGCAACCTAACCATAAGATCTTAAGCTTGTCTAGGGGAGTTATCGGCCAATCCATCGTCTTGCAACACTGACGCTGAACCCCGCACCAAGCTGTCGCTCCGTGTGCTTCGATTGGATGTCGCGGTTTCATCCCTGGTGAAGTGGTCGCTGCGTGATCGCGTGACGGGTTCTGTGGCTCCGGCCAAGATGGGTGGACGCTGCGCGTTTGTATTGGAGGCGCACGGGCGTTCATTTTTGAGCGACTAGCCTGACCCTACCCTGACACTACACGAACTGTAGGACGAACTGGCGGTCCGCGGTCACGGTATTGCATAACGCGGTCTGGCTGTTTCTTCGCTACGAGGGAGTCATACCGGCGCCCGGTGAGCGGATCCGCTGTTGGTTTCCACGCAGAACCGAGCCGGTTATGGAATGAACCCCTCGGGCTGGACCACGGGGCGCTTTAAACTAAGCCGCCTGCTGGGCGAGTTGGGTTTCAAATTCTGCTGGCGACATGTAGCCAAGGGCCGAGTGCAGCCGCTTGGGAATGTAGATCTCCTCAATGAACCTGCGCGAGTGTTCGGCCACGTCCGGCTCCCCGATCAGAATGGACGATCGGGGAGATCATTATCGCTGGCCAAGCTGGCTAACCCGGATCAGCGAAGCGAAGCTGGTCCGCTCGATATCTCGAAAGGGGCCGCTCACAACACAACGCCGCGTGCGAAGGGTTATTATACGCGCCAACGATGCCAGCACGACTTGAACCAGACGGTGTCTGCCGAACCGGGCGCAGTCAGTATTCTCGCTTCTTTAAAGTGGCAAAAACACCTTTGCTTCGTCGAAACCGGTCTCCATTCTTTTGGTCGTCTCTAAAGCGGATGATCCCTAGCTATAGCGATTCTGATTTTATGCCCGTCCAGCATGTCTTCAACAACACCTTCGGCATCTTTCGCGAGCTCTGAGTCGAAACCTATAACTGTCGCCAAGGTCCCCTCTTGAATGACCTGCTGGTGAGCATAAAGTGCATCTCGT
The DNA here is from genome assembly GCF_022968395.1 of Affinirhizobium lemnae. Classification (GTDB taxonomy): domain Bacteria; phylum Pseudomonadota; class Alphaproteobacteria; order Rhizobiales; family Rhizobiaceae; genus Neorhizobium; species Neorhizobium lemnae. The sequence continues at coordinate 4,619 of NZ_JALJQZ010000083.1, read as the reverse complement.
AGAACGCCATGCGCCTGAATAGCTACTTGGATGCGATCAACTAGATCAAAATTTGCTTCTTTTCGACCATTCTGAATTAAACGGATTGTATCCCGAGCCCATCCTTCTGCCTGAAGCTCCTCAGTAACTGCAATGTCTAAAACGGCTACACCTCGACCCCTGTCAAAGGGCTCCGCCGCGATAGCCTCAGGAGGCTTTATCTTGATCTCGAACTCCCCAGGCTCCAAGAGAACATCGGCTATGGCAACCTTCCCATCATCCCGTAGGTGCCAATTACCCGACCGCTGCGCTTCGAAAACAGCCTTCATCTTCGAGCCGTAAACCTTCCCGAGGGATGGATCGACCTTGATCTGCTTAACTCCATACGAGGTTACGTCCGTCGCTAGCTTAACGGATTTCACGTTAACTTCACCCGCGATGATGTCGACCAACCCGCAAAGGACCGCGCTTTCGGGATGCACAATGGTTAGCTCTCTCAGCGGTAGCCGCACTCGCCGGCGGTTCTCGTCACGAATGTTCAAGGCTGCCGAGCAGACGTCGCGAGCCAAATCCATCTGATGAACCAAGTCCGCGTCCGAGGGCAGCAACTCAACGTCTGGCCAGTCCGTCAGGTGGACCGACTCCTCATCAGTCAAGTTCGTGTAGATGTGCTCGGTTACATATGGCAACATCGGAGCTAGAGCCCTGCAAGCAAGCAAAAGGCACGTATACAGAGTGTCGTACGCCGCCTGTTTATCTGGCGTATGGTCACCAGACCAGAAAGTTGTACGACGATTCCGAATATACCAGTTGTTTAAGGCATCAGCGTACGAAACGCTTGAAGCATATGCACCTGGGATGTCGAATACATCCAATTTACTCTGGATGTCTGCGACCAAGATACGAGTTTTGGAGACAATATAGCGATCTAGGATGTTCGTGCTTTCAGTTGTGAACGAAGCGTTAATGCCGTCAATATTCGCGTAAAGCGTAAAAAATACATATGCGTTCCAAAGGCGCAAAATAACCGGCCGCATGGCTCGTCCGATATCTGTTCCGTCTTTGGCGATTGAGAGATCTCCGCCAGACATTAGGGCAGATGACATCATATACCAACGGAGAGCATCAGCGCCATACGTCGAAAACACATCAACGAGATCGGGATAGTTTTTCAGGCGCTTCGATAGCTTCTGGTTGTTCTCGTCGAGAACAACGCCGTGGCATATACAGTTTCGAAAGGGAGCTACATCAAAGAGTGCCGTAGACAGCACCATCAGCGTATAAAACCACCCACGCGTCTGAGCCACATACTCGACGATGAAATCGCCTGGAAAATTCCTCTCAAATTCGTGCTTGTTCTCGAAAGGATAGTGCATCTGGGCGAAGGGCATAGAGCCGCTTTCAAACCAACAATCGAGTACATCTGGCACGCGGCGCATCATCGATTTGCCAGTAGGATCATCAGGATTAGGCCGAATCAGGCTGTCGATAACGGGTCTGTGCAAATTATCGACTTTAACGCCGAAGTCTCGCTCAAGTTCAGCGATCGAACCATAAACGTCGATCCTTGGATAGGTCGGATCGTCGCTTCGCCAGACGGGGATCGGCGAGCCCCAAAAACGGTTACGCGAGATATTCCAGTCGCGAGCATTTTCCAGCCATTTTCCAAAAACGCCATCGCGGATATGCAAAGGAGTCCAGTTAATCCCGCTGTTTAATTCAACCATGCGGTCTCGAAACTGACTTACCGCAACGTACCAACTCGTGATCGCCTTGTAGATTAGCGGCTCATCAGTTCGCCAGCAGTGTGGGTACGAGTGCACAATTTGCTCATGCCGTACCACGGTACCATCTTTTCGATCTTTCAAGTCACGAATGATGTTGGGGTTGCCCTCGTAGAACACATTCATGCCGGCATAATCTGATATTTCGGCAGTGAATCTCCCGGCTTCATCAACAGGTACGAAAACTGGGACATCGTTCGAATTGCAGATGGCAAGGTCCTCTTCACCAAAGCCAGGCGCCAAATGAACGACCCCAGTGCCATCTTCAGCAGACACAAAACTACCGTCAAGCACCCTAAAAGCATTCCGTGTCTCCTGGAAGTAGGGAAACATCGGGGAGTAGGTGCGACCAATCAATTCAGACCCAGAGAAAGACCTCCCGACGTGACAACCATCAAACTCCTTTTGATAGCGATGGAGGGCCTCTTCAGCGATAATCCAATATTCACCCTCTTTGACCAACGCCACGTACTGCAAAGAGGGATTGACCGCAAGGGCGAGATTCGAAGGCAGGGTCCATGGGGTTGTGGTCCAGGCTAAGAGACGCATTGGGCCAGGATCTTCGACTCGAGGATTTAGGCGAAACGACACCGTTAGTGCCGGGTCCGTACGCTCGCGATAAGAGTTGTCAAGTCTCGTTTCAAAGTTCGAAAGAGGCGTTTGAACAGCCCACGAGTATGGAACTACCCTGTAACCTTCGTAAATTAGCCCCTTGTTCCAAAGCGCCTTGAAAGCCCACAAGACGCTTTCCATGAACGAGTTGTCCATGGTGCGGTAGCCCCCAACGAAATCGACCCATCTTCCAGAACGATTGACGTACCACTCCCACTCCTGAGTGTAACGCTGAACCGACCGACGGCATTCGTCGTTGAACTTATCTATGCCATATTGCAAAATTGCATCTCGACCAAATACTTGAAGCTCTTTCTCCACCTCAAGTTCCGCAGGTAGGCCGTGGCAGTCCCATCCGAACCTGCGATCGACGTGACGCCCCCGCATAGACTGATAGCGGGGAATGATGTCTTTCACGAAGCCGGTGGCCACATGGCCGTAGTGCGGGAGACCGTTTGCGAAGGGCGGACCATCGTAAAACACGAATTGGTTCGACGATCCATCAGGATGGAGCTTAGGCGACCGACGCACCTGCCGTTCAAAAATATTGCCTTCAACCCATCGCTTTTGAATAGCCTCCTCAATTTGGGGGAAACTAGGTGCCTGATCGGCATCTGGATAGCGCTGTTTTTTCATTTACTGACTCTTAAGCGACTTGTTAAAGGACCCTACCATAAAGGCATCGCCCGCCCCGGTCCAGGATTTTCCCATTTTGTCGCAAACGACGCGCCACAATCAGCACTCCGATCGAATGCGGAATGGCACTCCGTTACGTTGCTCGTTTGCCATTGAAGGCTGCCCGATTAATTGCGGAAAAGGTATATTTAAAACGCAGCGAGTAAGCAATCTTAGATTGACACCTTATACAACACTTCCCTTAGTGCCGAATCTTCTTTGATGACCACATGCATCGAAACATTGAATAGCGCTGGGAGCTGGCCGAGAAAGCAGTGGCGCAACACGGTGTGAGCATCGCGCTGGCATGCAGGACATTTGGCGTCAGTGAGACTTGTTTTCGGTATAGCCCAAAGCGCAACGCGGATAACGATGCGATCGCCGATCTGCTGCTTGGGCTTGTGAAGGTGAAAAAGACCTGGGGCTTCGGGCTTCGGTCTCTGCTTCCTGCATATGCGCAATGTCCAAGGCTATCGCTGGAACCACATGGCGTAATCAGAGAGGCAGCCCTCGTGCTAAATTGCTGCTTTCATCAGCAAGGAGGAGAAGATGAAGCATTTTGTGGGACTCGACGTGTCGATGAAGGAAACGGCTGTCTGTGTTGTTAACGAGGCTGGCGAGAGGATTTGGGAAGGCACGGTACGCAGTTTTCCTGACAAAATCGCAGCGACATCCGTGAGAAGACGCCACATGTGGTCCGGGTAGGTATGGAGACTGGTCCTCAGGCTGTATTGCTGTGGCATGCTCTGCGGGAGTGCGGCGTCCAAGTCGATTGCATCCATGCACGTCGGGCTGCGGCGGCATTGAAGTTGCAGGCTAATAAAACGGATCGCAACGATGCCTATGGGCTCGCTCGTCTGGTGCTCAGTGGTTGGTATGAGCCGGTGTCGATAAAGTCGTTCGACCGATACCGCATTCGAGCGGTGCTCACGGCGCGGGAACGCATCGTCCGGATGTGCACGACCATGATCAATCAGATCCGAGGACTGGCAAAGACCTTCGGATTGATTTTGTCGGCGGGAAAGGGACAGGTGTTTGAACAGTCAGTTCGTCGAGCCCTGCCAGACGACGTTATCTTGCGCGATCTGTTCGAGAGGCTGTTGTTGGTGCTATCCGGTCTCAAGGATCAGCGCAGAGCTTTTGACCGACAGCTTGCTTGCTTCGCACGGCAAGACCAGACTTGTCGGCTGGTCTCAAGCGCACCTGGGGTAGGCAGCCTTGCAGCGATCGCTTTTGTTACTGCCGTCGATGATCCGACGCGGTTCTGGGCTTCCGGCGACGTCGGCGCATATCTTGGGCTGACACCGAAGCGATATCAATCTGGCGAAGTCGACATTGGCGGCCGCATTTCGAAGACGGGAGATCGTTTAACAAGGAAACTTCTTTTCGAGGCGGCCACGGTGATCCTGTATCGTGCATCTCCGGCAATCGCATTGAAGCAATGGGGCTTACGCCTGAGTGCTCGATGCGGAAGCTGGAAGGCGCGGGTTGCCCTAGGCCATGTGGACGGATTTTATCAAGATGAACGCCGCTGCAATGGAAACGAGCGAGGAGAAGTTGCGTTTCGTT
>NZ_JALJQZ010000082.1 GCF_022968395.1 Affinirhizobium lemnae | reverse complement strand
TATAGGCAAACCAATTTTATCCGTCAACACACGATTTCAAAATCAGTCAACGAAAATGATAAGCCGTTGATATGGCTATATATATTTTGAGTGTGGGTAGTTTTTGAGCAGACAGTGGCCATTTCTTGCGCAGAATCCTTTCAGATTTGACCGTGGCGACAACTGCGTTTCCGTGCTGCTTTGTCAATGTCTTGTCGGCTTGTTCTGAAGCTCTTTCACGTGCGATAAATAGGGTCGATAACACATATGAACCACGCGGCCTTTCCACGGCCGATATCGGGATGAGAATGATGAACGTATTGGCCGAGGTCGAACTACCTGAACTCCAAAATCATTATCGTGGGAAGGTCCGTGATAATTACGATTTGCCGGACGGGCGTCGAATTATCGTTGCCAGCGATCGTCTGAGCGCGTTCGACCGTGCCCTGGCAGTCATACCGGACAAGGGTCGCGTCCTCACGCAAACCGCGCGGTTTTGGTTCGAGAACACGAAGGATATTTGCCCGAACCATGTTCTCGATTACCCAGATCCCAATGTTGTTATTGGCAAGCGACTGAACATCCTGCCGGTGGAAGTTGTTGTTCGGGGTTATCTCGCCGGTACGACAGGGACGTCGCTTCTGACGCTGTATAAGCAGGGTAAGCGCACGATGTATGGTCTTAACCTTCCGGATGGCATGCGTGACAACCAGGCTCTGCCACAGCCTGTCATCACGCCAACGAGCAAGGCTTTCGATGGCGGCCACGATGAACCGCTTTCTGAGAAGGAGATCGTGGAAGGCGGTTTGTTGACACAAGCACAGTGGGACGTCGTCAGTGGATACGCTCTGGCACTGTTTGATCGCGGTCAGACATTGGCTGCGAAGAATGGACTGATTCTGGTTGATACGAAGTATGAGTTCGGGATCGACGAATCCGGAACGATCATTCTGGCCGATGAAATCCACACGCCCGACAGCAGCCGCTACTGGATGGCGGACAGCTACCAGAGCCGTTTTGAGGCAGGTGAGAAGCCCGAGAGCTTCGACAAGGATTTCGTTCGCAACTGGGTCGCCGAGCGATGTGATCCTTACAAGGATGACATTCCGACAATCCCGGGGGATCTTGTTGAAGCGACAGCGCGCGTCTACCGTGACGCCTACAACAAGATTACGGGCAAGGTCATCGATCCCATCTCTGCAGATGACGATATCCATGCGCGCCTGCGATCGAACCTGGAACCCTATTTTTCCAAGGGCTGAACATCGAAAGAAAATCAAAGGCAGAAACGGCCACGTGCGTAGACCAAGACGAAAAGCTGAGGACACAAGAGCTGAAATCCTGGATATGGCCGAGCGGGTGTTCACCGAACGCGGCATAGCTGGCTCTTCGATCGCGCACGTGGCACAGGCACTCGGTATGTCGCCTGCCAATGTCTTCAAGCATTTCCACTCAAAGGTCGCATTGGCCGACGCTATCTGCCAACGCAGCATCGAGAATATGGCAGCACAGTTGCAGGCTCTGAACGTGGAGGAACCTGCACCAGACCGCTTGCGAAGCGTTGCGCACCAGTTGATGGCCATGCATCTGGCAGCCTTCAAGACCGCACCTTACATGATTGAGATGCTGCTCATCCTGTCCGAAACGGAAATGGCCAGCGGCGCGCGCTATGGCGAAATGATCGAAGGACTGTTTGCAGGTCTCATACGGCACGGCATCGACTCGAATGTCTATTATTGTCGGGACATTCCGGCGCGCAGCAGAGCTGTCGCGGCAGCTTTCGTGACCATTCTTCATCCCGTCTTCCTCGTCCGTACTCCTATGGACGAGCTCGAAACGCGCTGCGATGAAATTGTCGAACTTGTGAATATTGCACTGCAGAATCCACTTGCTAAGTGACGATTTGTGAATTACGTCACTTTGAGCGTTCCATGTTGAGTGCACGGATCGCGCGCTTTTCCGTGCCCAGTTCTCTTGCTTGGCGACGAACTTGCTCCATTATCTAGCCCGCTACTCTTTGACGATTGCCCCACGAAAACCGGATCCCGCCTCATGAACACACGTCGTTACGTTCTTCCGCTCATGCTGTCTCTCGCACTCGTGGGCTGCAGTGAGCAGGGAAATCAGAAGGCCGGAGCCAATCAGGCCGCTGGAGGCGGGCAGCAACGGCCACCGTCAAAAGTGAGTGTGGTCACGATGAAGCAGGCAGAGCAACCGGTGACACGCGTTCTGCCAGGCCGGGCCGTTGCTTTCCAGACCGCCGAGATTCGCCCGCGCGTCAATGGCATGATCGAGCAGATCAAATTCAAGGAAGGAAGCACGGTCAAAGCTGGCGACCTTCTATATAAGATCGACGATGACACCTACGCCGCCTCGCTGGAGGAAGCAAAGGCTGCTCTTGCCAAAGCTGAAGCAAGCGTGCCGAGTGCTCAAGCCAACCTCAATCGCTATGAACGCTTGGTTAACAGCGGCGCGACGCAGATCGAATATGAGAATGCCCGGGTAACCCTCCTGCAGGCGCAGGCTGATGTTGCGCAGGCAAAAGCGGCTCTCCAGAGCGCCCAGATCAATCTGGGATACACCGAGATCAAGGCACCCTTCGATGGTGTGACGACCATCTCGACTGTCAGCATCGGCAATATTGTGACCGCCAATCAGACGACAGCGCTGACAACATTGCGGCGAATCGATCCAATCTACGTCGATTTGACCGACTCCAGCGCCAATCTGCTGGAATTGCGCTCCGCTATTGCTGCCGGTCGCCTCAAAGGAAGCCCTACCGAGGCAGACATCACGCTGACTCTGGAAGACGGCACGAAGTATGACAAGACCGGGAAACTCGATATGGCCGAGATGGCCGTCAGCGAGACAACCGGAACCTATCAAATCCGTGCTGTCTTCGATAATCCGACCAACCTCATCCTGCCGGGCACTTACCTTCGCGCGACGGTCATCGTCGGCTACGAGAATGGATTTCTCATCCCTCAACGGGCCGCAAGCCGCAACGCAAACGGCTCTCTGACAGCAAAATTTGTTACCGCCGAGAACAAGGTCGAAACGCGCACTTTCGACAACACCCAGCTCTCCGGCACGAACTGGCTGGTGACAAGCAATCTGAAGGATGGCGACAAGCTGATCGTCGATGGCTTCCAATGGATCGCAGAGGGTGCCGTGGTCGCGCCGGTTGACGCCAAGCTTGACGAAAACGGCTTCGTCGTCGAGCAGGCCGCAGCTCAGCCTCCCGCAGCTTCCCCGGCAAAACCTTAAAGCTAGTCGGCACGAAAGTCAGGCGTCAAGGAATAACCAATGGCCAAATTTTTCATTCGCCGACCGATCTTTGCTTGGGTCATCGCGATCATCATCATGCTTGGCGGTGGATTGGCGATCACCACGCTTTCCGTTGCACAATACCCGGAAATCGCCCCGACCACGGTTCGCATCTCGGCAACTTACACCGGCGCAAGCGCGGAAACCGTCGAAAAGTCCGTAACGACGATCATTGAGGACGGCATGACCGGCCTGGATGATCTGACCTATATGACATCCTCCTCAAGCACCGGTTCTGCAACTGTCACCCTGACATTCGGCAATACCATCGACCCCGATATTGCTCAGGTCCAGGTTCAGAACAAACTGCAGCTGGTTCAGTCGCAACTGCCCGATGTCGTCCAGACGGCTGGCATCACGGTAACCCGGTCCACATCCAGCATTCTGCTCGTCGGCGCGCTCGTCTCGACCGATTCGAAGCGCATGCCGGTGGAGCTTGGTGACATCTTCAGCACGCAGATCGAAGATCAGATCAAGAGACTCGAAGGCGTCGGAAGCATTCAGGTGTTCGGCACCGGCTATGCGATGCGCATCTGGCTTGATCCATTCAAGCTGAACAAGTTTCAATTGACCCCGACTGACGTGACTGCGGCCATCCAGGCACAGAACCAGCAGGTTTCGGTTGGATCTCTAGGTGGCCTGCCAGTGGTAAAGGGTCAGCAGATCAGCGTTACCGTGACGGCCCAAAGCCAGTTGCAGACCGTGGACGACTTCAAGTCAATCATCTTGAAGACGGAGACAGGCGGCGCGACGGTGCGCCTCAGCGATGTGGCGCGCATCGAAATCGGTCAGGAAAGCTATTCGACGAACTCCCGCTCCAACGGCAAGCCGGCTACCGGCTTCGCCGTCAACCTCGCGACCGGAGCGAATGCACTGGATACTGCCGCACGCGTCAAGTCCGCCTTGAGCAGCGTGGCATCTTCACTGCCGGAAAACGTCATCATCACCTATCCGTATGATACGTCGCCATTCGTCCAGCTCTCGATCGAAAAGGTTGTCCATACCCTGATCGAAGCCATCATCCTCGTTTTCGTCGTGCTCCTGATCTTCCTTCAGAACCTCCGCGCGACATTCATTCCGATGATTGCCGTGCCGGTGGTCTTGCTGGGAACCTTCGGGATCCTTGCGCTTGCGGGGTACTCGATCAATACCTTGACGATGTTCGCCATGGTTCTGGCAATCGGCCTGCTCGTCGACGATGCGATCGTCGTGGTGGAGAACGTCGAACGCATCATGACCGACGAGGGGCTGTCTCCGCTGGAAGCGACGGAAAAGTCGATGGGCGAGATCACCGGCGCCATCGTCGGTATCGCGCTCGTCCTCACGGCCGTGTTCATCCCGATGGCCTTCTTCGGTGGGTCGACCGGCATCATCTACCGCCAGTTCTCCATCACCATTGTCTCGGCAATGCTGCTCTCCGCCTTGGTGGCGATCGTTCTGACACCTGCGCTTTGCGCAACCATCCTCAAGCCGACAGGCCATGGCCCGAAGCGCGGAATTGCCGGATGGTTCAACCGGAACTTCGATCGCACGACCAACGGCTACACGTCGACCGTCGGCTACATGCTCAAGCGACCGCTGCGCGTCATGCTGATGTTCGCCATCATTATCGGTGGCTGCGGATGGTTGTTTACGCGTCTGCCCAATTCATTTCTTCCGCAGGAAGACCAGGGCGTTCTGCTGACGATCATACAGCTTCCCAATGGCGCCACGCAGGCGCGGACGGAAGAGATCATCAAGAAGATCGAGACCTACTACCTGGACAAGGAAAAGGATGCCATCCAGGACGTCTTCGCTGTCTCTGGCTTCTCATTCACCGGTTCGGGCCAGAACTACGGCATTGTCTTTGCAAAGCTGAAAGACTTCGACTTGCGCGAAGACCCCAAGCTGTCTGCATCTTCAGTGGTGCAGCGCGCGATGGGTTATTTCTTCACTCTGCGTGACGCTCAGGTCTTCCCTCTTCAGCCACCGGCGATTCCGGGTCTGGGAACATCAAGCGGCTTCTCCATGTATGTGGTCGATAGCGGCAAGACCGGCACGCAGGCGTTAACCGCGGCGACCAACCGACTTATCCAGCAGGGCAACTCCAATCCGAACGTATCCGCCCTGCGTTCGAACAATCCTCCGGCCGAAACTCAGCTGAAATTCCTGCTCGATCAGGAAAAGATGGGGGCCATGGGTCTGGATATTGCCACGGTCAACTCCATGCTCTCGGTGATTTTCGCTGGCAGGGATGTGAACGATTTCACGCTGAACAACGAGTTGAAACCCGTCTACGTCCAAGGCGATGCGCCGTATCGCATGCAGGCTGATTCGATCAACAGCTGGTATGCACGCAACACGCAGGGAGAGATGGTTCCCTTCTCCTCCTTCATGAAGACTCAATGGGTCAGCGGCGCGCCAACCCTCAGCCGCTTCAATGGCGTCAGCGCAATCTCGCTGGATGGTTCGGCCGGTGCAGGCGTAAGTTCGGGCACGGCCATGGACACCATGGAACAGCTGACCTCCCAGTTGGGTGGCGGTTACACTGTGGCGTGGCAGGGCATCTCCTATCAGGAACGCCTGTCGGGCTCGCAGGCGCCGCTCTTGTACGCCCTCTCGGTTCTGATCGTCTTCCTGTGCCTGGCTGCTCTTTACGAAAGCTGGTCAATTCCGTTTTCGGTCATCATGGCCGTGCCTGTGGGCGTTCTGGGAGCCTTGGGAGCAGCTTTGCTCTTCGGTCAGTCCAATGACGTCTACTTCAAGGTCGGACTGCTGACGACAATTGGCCTGGCTGCCAAGAACGCGATCCTGATCGTGGAATTCGCAAAGGATCGGCAGGCGGCAGGCGTAGGGATCATCGATGCGACCCTTGAAGCAGCTCGTCTGCGATTAAGGCCGATCATCATGACGTCCTTGGCCTTTATTCTGGGCGTTGTACCGCTCGCAATCGCGACCGGCGCGGGTTCGGCCGCTCAGAATTCGATCGGCATCGGGGTGCTGGGTGGTATGCTTTCTGCAACACTCCTCGGAATTTTCTTCGTCCCATCGTTTTTTGTAGTGGTGCGAAAGCTTTCAGGCGGTAAAAAATCCCCGGGTTAACCTTTGGCCGCCTTTCGTTAACAATTAAGGCTGACGGATGGCTGCTTCCCGCATAGGGATGCAGCCCATGGCCCGAGGCTTAAAAGTATTTCGTCAAACCAGGATGCTCACATGACCTCCATTCGCGCAGCAGCCCCTCTTGTCATGCTCCTGCTGTCCAGCTGCGTCCTCGGACCAGATCACAAGGCGCCCGAGATCGCACTTCCGGCAAAGTTCAAGGAAGGTAGCGTCCGCAGCAACGGCAACATTGCCCAGGAAGCGTGGTGGACGGCATTCCGCGACCGCCGTCTTGATGGCTACATTCAGAAGGGTCTGGATCAGAACCTCTCTGTTCTTCAGGCGCTGGAGCGAATCACTCAGGCTGAGGCGAGCGTTACCGCAAACGCTGCCGGCGGCTTGCCGAACTTGACCTTCTCCGCACAGGAACAGCGCAGCGGTACCAAGGGTTACAAGGGAACGCAGGTATCGTCGCCACCCTCGACGGCTGTGGCAGTCTCTCTCGATGCCTCTTGGTTCATCGATCTCTTTGGTCGCTATCGGCGTGCCAAGGAAAGTGCTCTGGCGAGCCTTGATGCCGCCTATGCGAACGTCGATGTCGCCCGGCTCTCGCTGCTTTCGTCAGTCGCTGGTGCCTATATCGATGCCCGCTATTTCCAGCAGCGCATAGCACTCGCGCAGCAAGACGTTAAATCCCGTCGCGAAACGCTGGATCTCACACAGCTTCAGCTTCAGGCTGGCGCTGCCTCGCGTCTGGATGTGGTTCAGGCAGAAGGCCTGGTCAATACGAGTATCGCGCAGATCCCCGGCTTCGAGACCCAGTTCCGTCAGGCAGCACACCGCATCGCTACCCTTCTCGGCATGCCTGCGTCGTCTCTGGTCGATGAACTACAGCGTAGCGGTGCACAGCCGGTCGCTCGCTTCAATATCCAGGCAGGGGTTCCGGCTGATCTCATCCGCAACCGTCCTGATATTCGGGCGGCTGAGCGTCAGCTTGCGGCGGCGACTGCGAATATCGGCGTTGCTGAATCACAGCTCTACCCGTCGATCAGCCTTGGCGGCTCCATCACGCCCGCCTACACGAAGTTCGTCGGTGGCTCCGATGCGCACCGTATCTCTTGGTCCTTCGGTCCCACGCTCAACCTGCCGATCTTCGATGGCGGTCAGCTGCGTGCGAATCTGAGTGCTGCCGAATCGCAGGCGCGTGAAGCCTATCTCGCCTGGAAGTCGACGGTGTTGACAGGTATTCAGGAAGTAGAGAATGCGCTCGCTGCCGTGCAGCGTGATGGCCGCACGGTCGCTGCCCTTCGCAACACCGTGAAATCCTACCAGGAAGCGCTTCAGCTTGCGACAGCCAGCTACCGTGACGGCGCTTCCTCACTGCTCGACGTTCTGGATGCCCAGCGTCAGGTGTCGAATGCTCAGGCAAGCCTTGCGCAAGCCATCCAGCAGCAGGCACAGGACTATGTTGCACTCAACGTCGCGCTCGGAGGCGGTTACGCTTGGGGCACCAGCACCCAGAAGGGCCCAACAATCGTTGCAGCAGCCAAGGCTGCAAAGGCGCAATAAGGGCTTGTCGCAAATTTTCAGGTTTAACCGTATGTTGACCATAGGCATGGAATTTGGCGCTCCGAAAGTTGCGGAGC
>NZ_JALJQZ010000081.1 GCF_022968395.1 Affinirhizobium lemnae | reverse complement strand
GAGGAAAGGCTTCGGCTTTTCCGGCGGCTGGACTGTCAACGACCAGAACGATTTGCTTGCGCGCCTCTTCGGAATCAGAAAGTTTAACAAAGCATGAAAATGAGGATGCTTAGGGGATAAGCGCGAGCTCCGAATATGTTTGCGACAAGCCCGAAGAAACCTTCGCCGAAGGTGCGGCTGTAAAGCTGGAAATGTTCCCCGTCATTGTCACGATCGTAGAGAATGCTGAGGTCGCGCCGCTGATTGACGAAATCCGGCATCAGGCCGAAACGGGCTTCCAGATCATCGTAATAGTTCTGCGGGCATCGTCAACTTAGCGGAATGTGGAATTTGATGTGCGAATGACGGGGCATGACAGACCGTGATCCGCTATATCGCCGACACCGCTTTCCCGGTGACATCATTGCTCACGCCGTGGGCTCTATTTCCGGTTCCCTCTGAGCCTGCGAATGGCCGAGGACTTGCTAGCTGCCCGCGGGATCATTGTCTCGCATCAGACCGTCCGGCTGTGGGCGGAGAAATTCGGCCGCACCCTTTGTCCGCGAGATCCGTCGTCGATCATCCGGTCAACTTGGGGACAAGTGGCATCTCGATGAAGCCGTTGTTTCAATCCGCGGCAAGAAACATTGGCTGTGACGCACAGTTGACCAGGACGGTTTCGTGTTGGACGTTCTCGTACAAAACCGCCGAAATGCCAAGGCCGCCAAGCGCCTGATGCGCAAGCTCTTGAAAGGCCAGGGACGATCGCCGCGGGCGATGATCACAGACAGGCTGCGATCCTACGGCGCAGCAAAGCGAGAGATCATGCCGGGTGTCGAGCATCGGTCCCCCAAGGGGTTAAATAATCGGGCGGAGAATTCGCACTAGCTGGTCCGGCGGCGAGAGCGGATCATGAAGCGCTTCAAGTCACCGCGCCATGTACAACGTTTCGTCTCCATCCATGACCCGATTGCCAACCTGTTCCACATTCCGCGCCACGACATCACCTCCAGCCATCATCGCGAACTGCGCTCAGAGGCGATGAGTCTGTTGGCGAAAATTGCCCGAGCATGAGAGATCTGGAGATCGCGTCTCTCGCGGGCCCTTCGCCCTGAAAGTGGCGCCGCTTGAAATTGCTCATCAAAAGTCTCAAGGAAATTCACCAGCGCTCTTTCCGCCATCAAACAAATTTTTGCAACAGAGCCGATCAACTTGCCTCTAGCCGGGCGCCGTGCTTCATAAGCTCATGGCCTTCACCCTCCGTCAGTTGCAGTATTTCGTCGCCGTTGCCGAACAGGGATCGGTGACCCGCGCCGCCCAGAACCTTCTGATCTCACAGTCTTCCGTGACCGAAGCGATCAAGGAACTCGAGGGGGACCTCGGGGTCGAGCTCTTTGAGCGCCATCCGCGCGGCCTGACCATCACCTACAACGGCCACCAGTTTCTCCGTCATGCCACGAAAATCCTGGCCGACGTTTCGGATGCCCGCAATGTCTTTGCCGAAACCCGGCAAAGCACCGGCGGCACGCTGAACATCGGCGTGACCTCCCTTGTTGCAGGTTACGTCCTCTCCGATCTGCTCGCCCGTTACCGCCGTGCCTGCCCGGGCGTTGAGGTGTGCGCCATCGAGGACAACGGCTCCTATCTCGAACATCTGCTGATCGGCGGCGAACTGGATGTCGCCGTCATGGTGATCTCCAACCTGCGCGACCGCATGGCGCTGCAGGCCGAGATCCTCGAAACTTCGTCCTACCGCCTCTGGCTGCCCATCGGCCATCCGCTGGTATCAGCCGCTATCATCTCGGTCCAGGATATCGCACGCGAACCGCTGATCATGCTCACGGTGGACGAAATCGAAGAAAACACCGGCAAACTCCTCTCGGCGCTAGGCGCCCGCCCGCATGTCGCGTTCCGAACCCGATCGGTGGAAGCCGTACGCAGCTTGGTCGCGACCGGTGCAGGCGTCGCTCTTCTGCCCGATCTCGTCTATCGCCCCTGGTCGCTGGAAGGTGACCGGATCGAGAGCCGCGATGTGTCAGGCGCTCTGCCCGTAGTGCAGGTCGGCATGGTCTGGCGCAAGGGGTCCAGCCTGTCCCAATCGGCGCGGGATTTTGTAGGAATTGCCGAAGCAAGCCGGAGTGGGCGGGTACGGTGAACGCGGCCGCAGGCGTCCAGCCGGATGCGGGATAGCGCAAAGAACCAGCAGAAAAACTCTCCGCCATCGGAAAAACCGAATTCGACATTCTGTCGAATGAATTTGCGAATGCGGCTTATTCGCGGCAACCTTCTTTCTGGGAACATAAAGCCGCATAAAGCGGCCCTCACAACCGGGAGACCTCGCGATGAAATCTCTTCTGAAGTCTTGCACTGTCCTAGCCTCTGTATTCAGTATGACCACCGCCGCCGTCGCCCGGGAGCCCTTGCAATCCCTCGGAGCCGGTGAAGGTGCGCTCTCCATCGTCAGCTGGGCCGGCTATATCGAGCGCGGCGAAACCGACAAGAATTTTGACTGGGTCACCGAATTCGAAAAAAAGACCGGCTGCATGGTCTCGGTGAAGACCGCCGCCACCTCGGATGAAATGGTCGCCCTGATGAACGAGGGCGGCTTCGACCTCGTCACCGCCTCGGGCGACGCATCGCTCCGTCTCGTGGCCGGCAAGCGCGTCCAGCCGATCAACCCCGATCTCATCCCCTCCTGGAAGACCATCGACGCGCGCCTGCAGAATGCGCCTTGGCACACCAAGGACGGCGTCCATTACGGCACGCCCTATGTCTGGGGCGCTAATGTCTTGATGTACAACACCGATGTCTTCAAGGGCGAGGCGCCGACGAGCTGGAAGGTCGTGTTCGAGGAGATGCACCTTCCCGACGGCAAGTCCAACAAAGGCCGCGTCCAGGCCTATGACGGCCCGATCTATGTCGCCGATGCCGCCCTCTACCTGATGGCCCACAAACCCGAACTCGGCATCAAGGACCCCTATGAGCTGAACGAGGACCAGTATAAGGCGGCGCTCGACCTCCTGCGTGGCCAGCGCCAGCTGGTCGGCCGCTATTGGCACGACGCCATGATCCAGATCGACGACTTCAAGAACGAAGGCGTCGCGGCCTCCGGCTCCTGGCCCTTCCAGGTCAACCTGATGAAGGCCGAAGGCGCCAAGATTGACTCCACCTTCCCCGAGGAGGGCGTCACCGGCTGGGCCGACACGACCATGCTGCATGTGGACAGCGAGCACCCGAACTGCGCATATATGTGGATGGAGCACTCGCTCTCGCCCAAAGTTCAGGGCGACGTCTCCGCCTGGTTCGGCACCGTGCCGTCTGTTCCCGCCGCCTGTAAGGGCAATGCGCTTTACGGCGACGAAGGCTGCAAGACCAATGGCTACGAGAACTTCGACAAGATCAAGTTCTGGCGCACCCCGACCTCGAAATGCAGCCAGGGCGAATGCGTGCCCTATCACCGCTGGGTATCCGACTACATAGGCGTCATCGGCGGCCGCTAAGCAACCCCTATGGGCATCTGGCCCCTCACCCTAACCCTCTCCCTGTGAACGGGGAGAGGAACTTGCCCCGAACCACCGCTCTGAATGCTGCCAGCCGACGCTCTGCGAGGCCAGCGGAAGGGTGCCTTTCTCCCCACTTTTGGGTTGAAGGTGCCGACCTTCGACAAGCTCAGAAGGCGGATGAGGGGCCAATAACAACGTTGGAGCCTTTCCATGACTGCAGCCGTCTCCTTCTCCAAGGTGTCGCGCCATTTTGGCACCGTCAAAGCCGTCGATGCCGTCGATCTGACCGTGGCCCCCGGCGAATTCTTCGCCATGCTTGGGCCTTCGGGATCGGGCAAGACAACCTGCCTTCGCCTGATCGCGGGCTTCGAACAGCCGACATCGGGGGAGATAGACATCTTCGGCGAGTCCGCCGTCGGCGTGCCGCCCTACCGACGCAATGTCAATACGGTCTTTCAGGACTACGCCCTCTTCCCGCATCTGAACATTCTCGACAATGTCGCCTATGGCCTGATGATCAGGGGCGTGGGCAGGGCCGAGCGCCACCGCGCAGCCGAACAGGCCCTCGAAATGGTCAAGCTGCCCGGTTATGGCACCCGCAAGCCCGGCCAGCTTTCCGGCGGCCAGCGGCAGCGCGTGGCGCTTGCCAGAGCCTTCGTGAACAAGCCGAAGGTGCTCCTGCTCGACGAACCGCTCGGCGCGCTGGACCTAAAGCTGCGCGAGCAGATGCAGGAAGAGTTGAAAGGCCTGCAACGGGCGCTCGGCATCACCTTCGTCTTCGTCACCCATGACCAGGGTGAAGCCCTCTCTATGGCCGATCGCGTTGCCGTCTTCAACGACGGAAAGATCGTCCAGACCGGCACGCCGCACGACATTTACAACCGGCCCAAAACCCGCTTCGTCGCGGATTTCGTCGGCTCCTCCAATGTGATTGCCCCGCAGGCGATGCAGGCGCTCGGCGGCGAAGCCCGCTGGACGAGCCTGAGGCCGGAAGCGATCCGCCTCGTTTCCGAAGGCGGTGTCAATGCCACTGTGCGCTCGACGAGCTTCCTCGGCGCCTCGACCAAACTCTTCGTCGATACGGCCATTGCGCCGCTTGCCCTGTCCCTGCCTGCCGGCCAGCCCGCGCCGCAGGAGGGCGAGACCGTGCTCATCGCCTGGGCACCGGCGGATCTGCATACCATGGAGGATGCGGCATGACCGCATCTGCCCAGACCGCCGTCCTCCCCGGCCGACAGGGCGCCGTCGGCAGGCTGTCAGACCTGTTCTGGCGCAAGCCCGGCCTCTTGCTGTTCCTGATGCTGACCCCGCCCCTGCTCTGGCTCGGCATCGTCTATGTCGGCTCGCTGCTCGCGCTCCTGCTGCAGAGCTTTTTTTCGATCGACGAGTTTTCCGGCCTGATCAATTACGAGTTCACGCTGGTGACCTACGGCCAGCTGCTGCAGCCAGCCAATTTCGACATCATCCTGCGCACCCTCCTGATGGCTGCCGCCGTAACGCTCGCCTCTGCCGCCATCGCCTTTCCCATCGCCTACTATGCCGCGCGTTTTGCCAAGGGAAAGTGGAAGGCCGTCTTCTATCTCGGCATCATGCTGCCGCTCTGGTCTAGCTATCTCGTCAAGGTATATGCCTGGAAACTGATCCTGGCCAAGGAAGGCATCCTCACCTGGCTCTTCGCCAAGCTGTATCTGACCTGGCTGCTTGACGGCCTACTAGCCATTCCCGTCATCGGCGGCAATTCCCTTTCCATCAGCTATATCGGCACTTTCATCGTCTTCGTTTACGTCTGGCTCCCCTTCATGATCCTGCCGGTCCAGGCGGCCCTTGAGCGTGTGCCCGGCAATCTCGTCGAAGCGTCAGGCGATCTCGGTGCCGATCCGCGGCAAACCTTCCGCTACGTGCTCTTTCCGCTCGCCCTGCCCGGCATCGTCGCCGGCTCCATCTTCACCTTCTCGCTGACCATGGGGGATTACATCATCCCGCAGATCGTCGGCACGTCACGGCTCTTCATCGGTCAGGCGGTTTACGCCCAGCAGGGCACCGCCGGCAATATCCCGCTCGCCGCTGCCTTCTCCGTCGTGCCGATTGTCATCATGGG
This sequence comes from Affinirhizobium lemnae, assembly GCF_022968395.1. Lineage (GTDB taxonomy): Bacteria > Pseudomonadota > Alphaproteobacteria > Rhizobiales > Rhizobiaceae > Neorhizobium > Neorhizobium lemnae. Next base: position 3,511 of record NZ_JALJQZ010000081.1, on the reverse strand, counting down.
CCTCTACCTCGCCCTTGCAAAACGTTTGGGAGCCTTCGATGCGCTCTAGCCATTCCCAATCCTCCGGCTTCGGTCTGAAGCTAGCAGCCGGTCTCGGCCTTGCCTTCCTGCATCTGCCGATCCTGCTTATCTTCGTCTATGCCTTCACCGCGGAGGAAAAGAGTTTCCAGTGGCCACCACCGGGCTTCACCGCCAAGTGGTTCGCCGTCGCCTGGAACCGGCCTGACATCTGGGAGGCGCTGACGCTTTCCGTCAAAGTTGCCTCCATTGCGACGGCCATTGCGCTCGTGCTCGGCACGCTTGCCGCAGCCGCCGTGGCCCGCACCCGATTCTTCGGCCGGGAAGTGGTCTCGCTGCTCGTCATCCTGCCGATCGCGCTTCCCGGCATCGTCACGGGCATCGCGCTCCGCTCGGCCTTCTCAATGGGCGACATCCCCTTTTCCTTCTGGACGATCATCCTTGGCCACACCACCTTCTGCGTCGTGGTTGTCTATAACAATGCGGTCGCCCGTTTCCGCCGCATCTCCGGCTCGCTGATCGAGGCCTCGATGGATCTCGGCGCCGACGGGCTTCAGACCTTCCGCCACGTGATCTTGCCGAACATCGCAACGGCACTTCTGGCCGGCGGTATGCTTGCCTTCGCGCTGTCCTTCGACGAGGTCATCGTCACCACCTTCACCGCCGGCCAGCAATCGACCCTGCCGATCTGGATGCTGGAAGAGCTGATCCGCCCGCGCCAGCGCCCGGTCACCAATGTCGTCGCCATGGTCGTCGTCATCGTCACCTTCCTGCCGATCCTAGCGGCCTATTACATGACCCGCGACGCAGACCAGATTGCCGGAAGCGGCAAATGAACCATCAAACAAATAGGGAGAACGCCATGATGGCCCAGATTGACACACGGATGCTGATCGGCGCGAGTTTCGAAGCCGGCTCGGAAACGGAGGAAAAGATCCTCAATCCGAAGACCGGCGAGGTCATCATCGATCTGCCGGAAGCTTCAGTCGCCCAAGTCGAAGCGGCCGTGGATGCCGCCGAAGGCGCCTTTGTCTCGTGGTCACAGACGACACCCGGCCAGCGTGCCGGTTACCTGCTCGCCATTGCCGATGCGATCGAAAAGGACGCCACCGGTTTCTCCGCGTTGGAGAGCCTCAATTGCGGCAAGCCGATCAATGCCGTGCTGAATGACGAAATCCCTGCCATCGTCGATTGCTACCGCTTCTTCGCAGGCGCAATCCGCACCCTACAGGCCCCGGCCTCGGGAGAATATCTGCCGGGCTTCACCTCGATGATCCGCCGCGACGCGATCGGCATCGTTGGCTCCATCGCCCCCTGGAACTATCCGCTAATGATGATGGCTTGGAAGCTCGCACCAGCGCTTGCCGGCGGCAACACCATCGTCTTCAAGCCGTCGGAACAGACGCCGCTGACGGCGCTGAAGCTCGCAAAAGTCATGGCTGACATCCTGCCCGAGGGCGTCGTTAATGTCGTGCTCGGCCGTGGCGAAAGCGTCGGCAACGCGTTGATCAACCATCCGAAGATCCAGATGCTGTCGATCACCGGCGACATTGCGACCGGCAAGAAGGTGCTGACCGCCGCGGCTAAGAACGTCAAGCGCACCCATCTCGAACTCGGCGGCAAGGCCCCGGTAATCATCCATGACGATGCCGATATCGATGCAGCCGTCGCGGCCATCCGTACCTTCGGCTATTACAATGCCGGCCAGGACTGCACAGCCGCTTGCCGCATCTATTCGAGCGACAAGATCTATGACCGCTTCGTTGCCGATCTCGCATCCGCCGTCTCGACAATCAAATTCAACCTGGCCGATGATGCCGACAATGAAATCGGCCCGCTGATCTCCAAGCGCCAGCGCGACCGCGTCGAAAGCTTCGTCACGAGGGCCGCCGAACACAAGCACATGGAAGTCGTGACCGGCGGCAAGCTGGGCTCCGACAAGGGTTTCTTCTACACCCCGACCGTCATTGCTGGCGCGACGCAAGACGATGAAATCGTACGCCGCGAAGTCTTCGGCCCGGTTGTCTCGGTCACCCGTTTCTCAGATGCAGATCAGGCCGTCGCCTGGGCAAACGACAGCGACTACGGCCTCGCCTCTTCCGTCTGGACCAAAGACATCTCGCGCGCCATGCAGACCGCCGCCAAGCTGCGTTATGGCTGCACCTGGATCAACACGCATTTCATGCTTTGCAACGAAATGCCCCATGGCGGCATGAAGCAGTCGGGCTATGGCAAGGACATGTCGACGTATGCCCTAGAGGACTACACGACGGTCCGCCATGTGATGATTTCGCACTAAATGCGAGCCCAGACAACTTTGGGTAGAGGCGTCTAGAAAGCGCCTCTACTCGTCAAGAAAGTCAATAACAGACAAAGATCGCTTAAGGTCATCATATTTCCTTTGCAGCAGCTTGAGGCGCATTCTACCAGACACCAATTCATCCTCGTTGAAGGGCGCGGCGGCATAGTATCTGATAGCGGTCAATAACTGAGCGCTTGAAGCGTCCCTGCTGGGACATGAGCCGAGCCATTCCGTTGATGGAGTTGCATCGCTGTCTCAGCTAAATGCGTCGTCCACATTGAAGGCTCGTGCTGCGTAGCTCCATCATGCGGCGCCTGATGTCGACCGCGAAGACAACGATGCACCCGCCAGAGCGATGCTTCCCCAAAACTTTCTATTGACGCCCCGGCTACGATTAGACAACCCCATCAGTTCAATCCATCCGTTTTCATACTCTACTTCGTTAACCTCAATTTCATAGCCGTGACGATGTCTTTCGATATATTTGTATATATCTGTTTGATGCTTGCTGTTGATGCGCTCAGTGCATAGCTTGAGCTGCTCGCGCATTTGCGCAGGTCTTCAGGAATGCATCCACGGCAATGTCGTTACAACCGTCTGTTCTATCATTGTAGCAGATCCAGTCGAGTTTGTCGGCTTCAGTCGGGCCGTACTTCACGTTCATCTGTCCGTCAGTCATGAAGACGAGAATTTTCTTCGTATTGCCTCCGTAGTCCACCGGCGCGGTCCCATCCCAGGCGGTCCGCCATTTGGGCGACAACGTATACCAACCACCGACGATTCCGGCGTCCAGCCTCGTTGAGCCCTGCGATGTCATGTTCGAGATGACATCTTGAAGATAGTTTATGTCAGCGGTCAGAGGTGTAATCGGTGGAGGGCAGAAGCTTTTGCCCGATCCATCATTGCTGTCCATTGGAACAAAAGGTTTCGATATGGGTGAATCGTCGCTGAGACCGGAGGAACCGACGGATCCCGAATCCTTCATTTCAAGATCGGCGCGAGGTTCGATGCACCCCATCCAGTAATAATTGCTCGATGTCTTTGCGAGATTTGTTGCCCCGTCGAGCCACTTCGAAATCGTCGCCGTCTTGTAGACGGTAATCCCCCGTCAATTAACGGGCTTCAAAAGTAGAATTTTCTCGGGCTTTATGATCGAGGAGATTTTTATGAAGACGAGCAGATTTAGAGAAC
>NZ_JALJQZ010000080.1 GCF_022968395.1 Affinirhizobium lemnae | reverse complement strand
TAACTTATAGCAAAACCGCTTCTAGCGGTTCAAGCGCAGCGTTTCAAACCTCCACCTCTGGTGGAGGTTATGACTTTTGGTGATCGCCTGCGAACGTTCAGTAACTTCGCTGTGGGCTCACAAAAAGATAATTTCCCCTGTCGTTATTCCGCCTTATCTTTCATAAAGCGTCTTGCACAATTAACGCATAGCTAAAGCATTTCGGAACGAGGAGCCTGATTGTGAACACCTTCCAATTGTCCTTGAGGTATTCGATGGTATCCGTTCTGGCTGTGGCGCTGGCCACTGGGCCAATCACCGGCCCAGTCTTTCCAGCTTTCGCACAGGTGCCAAATACACCCACAACTGTGTCCAAGGTCGCGATGCCGCAGACCGGGCCTGCCTCGGTGGCGGATCTGGCGGAGGGTCTTTTAGATGCCGTCGTCAACATTTCCACGTCACAAAGCGTAAAGGGCGAGGGCGAGGGCGCAAGTCCGCAATCGCCAAAGGGATCGCCCTTCCAGGAATTCTTCGACGACTTCTTCGATGGTCAGGAAAAGGGTCAGGGGAACCGCAAGGTCAACTCGTTGGGCTCCGGTTTTGTCATTGATCCGTCCGGCTATGTCGTTACCAATAATCACGTGATCGAGGGCGCTGACGATATTGAAGTCATTTTCCCGAATGGAACGAAGCTTAAGGCAAAGCTCGTCGGCACGGATACGAAGACTGACCTCTCTGTCCTGAAGGTTGAGCCAAAGGCGCCTCTCAAGGCTGTGAAGTTCGGCGATTCCAGGAAAATGCGCATCGGCGACTGGGTCATGGCCATCGGCAATCCGTTCGGCCTCGGCGGTTCGGTGACCATCGGCATCATCTCGGCGCGGGGCCGTAACATCAATGCCGGACCCTACGACAACTTCATCCAGACCGATGCTGCCATCAACAAGGGCAATTCGGGCGGTCCGCTGTTCAACATGTATGGCGAGGTGATCGGCATCAACACAGCCATCATTTCCCCAAGCGGTGGCTCGATCGGGATCGGCTTCGCCGTGCCGACAGAGCTGGCGCAAAATATCGTGCAGCAGCTGATCGAGTTCGGTGAAACGCGTCGTGGCTGGCTCGGCGTGCGCATCCAACCTGTGACCGATGAAGTGTCCGAAAGCCTGGGCCTGAAGGAAGCACGCGGCGCGCTCGTTTCCGGCGTGATCAAGGGTGGTCCGGTTGACAACGGCACCATCAAGGCCGGCGATGTGATCATCACTTTCGACGGCAAGCAGGTGAAGGAAATGCGCGATCTGCCGCTCGCGGTCGCCGAAAGCCCTGTCGGCAAGGCTGTGGACGTCATCATCATGCGTGATGGCAAGGAACAGACAGTCAAGGTCACCCTTGGCCGGCTTGAGGATGGGGCCGAGGCCGAGACGGGTGACGATGCACCTGCCCTTGCTGAGAAAGACCAGAAAAAGGACGGCCAGAACCAGGCGCCCCAGCCGCCACAGGATACGGTTTCCGTTCTGGGCCTCACTCTTTCCGATCTGACAGACGAACGTCAAAAGAACTTCGGCATCGCCGACAGCGTCGAAGGCGTTGTTATCACCGCCGTGCAGGCCGGTTCCCCTGCGGCAGAAAAAGGCCTGAAGGTGGGTGAAGTCATCGTGGAGGTCGGCCAGAGCTTCACATCTTCGCCGGATGATGTCATCAACAGGATCAACGAGTTGAAGGGCGAGGGGCGCCGCAACGCGCACATGATGATTGCAGGACCGGATGGCCAACTGCGCTTTGTTGCAATCCCGCTCGAATAGAGCGGGACTTCAATCGTTCAGTCCGGGCAAGGCCGTTTCGTTAACGATTGCGTAGGTGACATGCCGCCGGAGATGCGGATGTGTTTCCGGCACGCGCGGATGGTCGAAATCCATTTCCGGGCAGCGCCGCATGCCGATGCGCTTCATCACGGCCGTTGACCGGTGATTGCCCTCGACTGCGAAGGAAACGATTGCAGCCAGTTGCATAGCGACAAAACCGTGGCCGATCAGTGCGGCGGCCGCTTCAGTGATATAGCCGTTGCCCCAGAAACGGGTGGCAAGGCGCCAGCCGATCTCGATCGTCTCCGAGGGAAAGATGCCGGGCATGTTGGCTGGAGCCAGACCGCAGAAGCCCATGGCTTCGCCCGTCTCCTTCAATTCGACAGCATAGAAGCCGAGGCCGTCTTCCTTGATCATCGCGTTGACGCGATCAAACAGCGCATCGGCTTCGGCATGGTTGCGGCGGAAGGGAAAAAATTCCATCACCTTCGGATCTGCGTTGATCTCTCGAAAGAGATCGCGGTCCCGCTCAAGCCAGCTGCGCAGAACCAGTCGTTCCGTCTCCAGAATGATCCGCGGTGCTCCACCGGCCATCATGGTGTAACGAAATCGCTTCTGCGATAGCCCTGAATGTAGAGAAGCGCTGTCAGATCCGAATGGTCTATGCGCATCTTCGCCTGCGCCGATACCGTGGGTTTTGCGTGGAGCGCAACGCCGGAGCCAGCGAGCCCGAGCATGCCGAGATCATTCGCGCCATCACCGACTGCCATCGCCTCATCCGGGGAGATCCTAAGCTTCTCAGCTATGTCGTTCAGTGCGTCGACCTTGGCCTGCTTGCCGAGAATCGGTTCGGCGACTTCCCCAGTCAGGATGCCATCCTTCTCCAGCAGAAGGTTCGCGCGGTTTTCATGGAAGCCCAGCATATCCGCGATACGGCTGGTGAAGACGGTAAAACCGCCCGATACGAGTGCCGTGTAGAAGCCTTTTGCGCGCATGGTGGCGATGAGTTCCGGCCCGCCGGAGGTGAGCGTGATGCGCTTGGCAATGACATCATCCACGACCGTGATCGGGAGACCTTTCAGCAGCGCCACCCGTTCCCGGAGTGCCGGTTCGAACGCGATTTCGCCGTTCATGGCGCGGGCTGTGATGGCAGAGACCTGCTCCTTCAGCCCAACGACATCCGCAAGCTCGTCAATGCACTCCTGGCCGATCATGGTGGAATCCATGTCGGCGATGAGGATCTTCTTCCGGCGTGTCTCGACATGCTGAACGACGACATCGATCGGAAGGTCGGAGAGAGCGTGGCGCAACTGCTGCTCGCTTACCGCCGCATCGGCTTCGTTGCGAAGCGCCACATCACAGGCAATGCCATCGGCCAGCCAGTACAGACCGGCAGCATTGACGGCTTCGGCTGCGCGTTCTCCCGCCTTGGCATCAAGAACAGGGTTTGACGGATGGGCAATGAGCGTGGCAACGAGAGCCATGATGAACAACCTTCGGCAAGATATCGAGGCCATCCTGATAACCGGGCCAACGGCGGGCGGCAAGTCGGCGCTTGCGCTATCGCTTGCCCGTCAACACAACGGTGTCGTGATCAACGCAGACAGTATGCAGGTCTACGATACGCTGCGCGTGCTGACCGCGCGCCCTTCCGAAGAGGAGATGGAGGAAATCCCGCACCATCTCTACGGTCATGTTCCGGCTGTTCGCAGCTATTCGACTGGCGACTGGCTGAGAGATGTGCAGGCATTGCTACCCGAATTACGCGCGGAAGGCCGTCTCCCGGTCTTCGTCGGTGGGACCGGGCTTTACTTCAAGGCCCTGACGGGCGGCCTCTCCGATATGCCGGAGATTCCAACCGAGATCCGGGAAGACTTGCGTCCGCGTCTCCTCGAAGAAGGGCCGGAAGCTCTGCATGCGCAACTTCGTGCCTGTGATCCCGCGCTTGCCGAGCGCCTCAACCCGACTGACGGACACCGGATCTTACGGGCGCTGGAGGTATTCCAAGCGACGGGCAAGTCCATTGCCCATTTCCAGCAGCAATCAGGGCCGGTTATCGTCGATCCCGACAAAAGCCGGAAGCTCGTCGTTCTTCCGGACCGTGGCCTTTTGCATGATCGTATCAACCGGCGTTTCGATATCATGCTGGCGACAGGCGCGATCAAGGAAGTCGAGCGACTTCTCGCGTTTGATCCTCCTTCGGATGCGACGGCAATGAAAGCGATTGGTGTTGCGGAAATTTCTGCGCATCTGCGTGGAGACATGACGCGGGAAATGGTTGTCGAGCGAGGCTCTACCCTCACGCGACAATATGCCAAGCGCCAAATGACCTGGTTCCGCAATCAGATGGATGAAAGCTGGGAGCGATTTGACCCCTACGCCCCGACTCAATCCTTGTCGTAGAGGCTGCTCAGCGGTTTTCTGAGAAGCGACTCCCGCAGAGAACCTTCGCGGCGCAGGAGCGTATTGCGAACGGCCTGCACATCCTCGTTTCCGTAGGAACGCGGCTGCGGCGGATAGGTAGGCGGGGGCTCCGGCGAAGGCTCGCGTCGCAGGATCCGAGATTCGTTGGGAGCAGGCTGCTCACTGCGCGCGCCTGGAAGCATATCCGGCCGGTAGGGTTCCAGCCGTGCCTCGACGGGCGTAAAGCGTTCCGTACCGGGATGCGGCGGGGGCGCAGGAGGCGGGCTTGAATACCGTCGCTCGACATGGGCCTTCAGTTCCCGCTCCCAGCTTTCCACTTCCGGCTCTGCGGCCAGAGTATCCAGGCGCATGCCATCTTTATGTTCGGAAGCACTGACACTTTTCTGGAAAGAAGAAATATCGGGACCGCTGATTGCACGCATGCGTGTGACGATCGTCCGCAGATCTACATTGTCTGGTGTTATCTCGCTTCCCTTGTCGGATACGCCGTTTGCCTTCGGCAGCATATCTTCGCTGAGGCGAGTAAAGCGCATGCGCATCGGAACCGTGATCGCCTCACCAAAGGCGATCGCTTCACCGTTGCCGATGGAGGAGATGAAGCTGGTATTCGAGACGGACGAGTTCGGGATCGCCGAGCGGATGATGTCCTGGTCACGGTCATTCGCCAGCCGCATCGCAAAGATGGTCGAGCATTGAGACAGGATCGTCTGGTCCAGTTCGCCGGGGCGCTGGGTGATGACGCCCAGAGAAACGCCGTATTTGCGGCCTTCCTTGGCAATGCGCGCAATGGCCTGACGGGTCGGGAAAAAGCCCAGGTCCCTGTCTGCCGGAACGTAACGATGTGCTTCTTCGCAAACCACCAGCATGTGAATGGCGCCGTCGCTCCACAGCGCCAACTCGAAGGCCATGCGGCACAGGATGGAGGCAACCGAATTCACGACTTCCGAGGGGATGCCGGACAGCTGGAACGTCGAAATCGGACGATCGTCTCCCGGAATCCGGAAGATATGGGCGATAGTCTCCATGATCGTGTCATTGATCGTGTTGTTGGAGAACATGAAGTGATAGCGGGGATCGTTGATCGCAGCCGTGATGCGTATCTTCAGTGAACGGAGCGCCGGTTTCTCACTGCGACCCTCCAGACGGCCGATGCGCTCGTCAATCAGTGCCAGAAGATCAGCCATGCGGTAGGGCACCGGCGTGTCTGCCGTGACCGAGCTTCGTTCGGTCTGCCTACGCATCAGCGAGGATTCGCTGCCGCGAAAGGCTTTCTTGGCTTCTGGAATGAGGTCCCGCAGGACATCCAGCTCTTCTGCCACGGCCGGGCGGCCGCGAAATACGATTTCCGAGAATTCCTCCAGGCGCATCAGCCAGAACGGCAGGTCCAGATTGTCCGTGTCTATCACCACGGCACGGTCTGGAAAGGCAGCGGCGAACTCATTGTGTGGATCCAGAATGAGGACACGCAGCTTGGGATCGATTTCTATTGCCTTTTGCAGAAGCAGCGAGACCGCCGTGGACTTGCCAACGCCGGTGGAGCCAACGATAGCGAAATGCTTGGAAAGCATAGAAGGGATGTGGATTGCTGCGTCGATGCTTTCGTCCTGGGTCAGCTTTCCTATCACACAGGTATCGGCCTTGCCGGTATCATAGATGCGCATGAGGTCGGCAGAACGAATCCGGTGAGCGATGGCGCCGAGATAAGGATAGGTCGAAATGCCGCCACTGAATTCCTCGCGCCCATCGGGCCCAACGCGCACTTCCCCAAGCAGTTCGACCTCGACATGAAATTCGTTGTCGCGCGTTTCACCCCAATGGTTTCCGGCCGTTGCCATGGAGCAAGTAAGGGCAACTACGCGGTTTGTACCAACGCTGATTGAAATCAACCTTCCGACCGACCAGAGTTCAGAAAGCTCAGTGGAGCCGCCTTCGGTCACTGCCGAGATTGTAGCGCGCGACCCTGTGCAGGCAACAACGCGGCCCAGCAAGCGGTTGCCGGGGTGCATCCCGTCTCGCCGTTCCTGCTCTCCAGCAGATGCCGATTGTTGAAGGTCGTGATTGCGCAACGAATGGCCTCTGTCATCGGGCTATGACCGGATATCATCATCCTCGGATGGAATAATGCTTAATTTCCATGACCATAGCGATCCAGCCTTAACAAGTCCTTTCCGCTCTGTGACACACGCTTCGTTTTCGAACATCATCACGGATCACGCAATGCAGGACAGTTGGCCGGAAAACCCTTTCCTTTTTGTTGCGAATGCCCGTATCCCAATGGCGAGAAATGCGGCGAAAACGGCTGGTCGAGCGGTCATTTCTTGCTCATTTGCATTGACGTTGCGAAATTTTATGGCTAACAGTTTCGCCCATGATCGTATCAAACGCACTTATCGTGGTGGGAAGGCGCATGGGCAGGATGGTGTAACCATCCGGCGAAAGCACCCATGCGCTACCGAAGGCTCCTCAAGGGGCCTTTTTTTATGCCTTCAATCAGGCCCTGCGGCCGCTTCGAAAACAGCAGAAACGGATTTGGACATGACGGGTACAGAGAATAGAATGACAGGGGCGGAGATCGTTCTGAAGGCCCTGAAAGATAATGGCGTCGAGCACATTTTCGGCTATCCCGGCGGCGCAGTGCTTCCGATCTATGACGAGATCTTTCAGCAGGACGACATCCAGCACATTCTCGTTCGTCATGAGCAGGGCGCAGGACATGCTGCCGAAGGCTATGCCCGCTCGACGGGCAAGGTCGGCGTCATGCTGGTTACCTCTGGTCCCGGTGCGACCAATGCGGTCACGCCGCTGCAGGACGCCCTGATGGATTCGATCCCGCTGGTCTGCCTGACCGGCCAGGTTCCCACCACGCTGATCGGTTCCGATGCGTTTCAGGAGTGCGATACGGTTGGTATCACCCGCCCTTGCACCAAGCACAACTGGCTGGTGAAGGACGTCAACGAACTGGCGGGCATCATTCATGAGGCGTTTCGCATTGCCCAATCGGGGCGTCCGGGTCCGGTTGTCGTCGATATTCCGAAGGATATCCAGTTTGCTACCGGCACTTATACACCGAAGACGAATGATGTCGTTGAGAAGAGCTATCAGCCGAAGGTTCAGGGCGATCTGAATGCGATCCACGCCGCTGTCGAGTTGATGGCAAGCGCGCGTCGCCCGGTTCTCTACACCGGTGGTGGCGTCATCAATTCCGGCCCTGAAGCAACCCGTCTGCTGCGGGAACTGGTTGAACTGAGCGGCTTCCCGATCACATCCACCCTGATGGGGCTTGGCGCCTATCCGGCATCTGGCGAAAACTGGCTGGGCATGTTGGGCATGCATGGTTCCTATGAAGCGAACATGGCCATGCACGATTGCGACGTCATGGTCTGCATCGGTGCCCGTTTCGACGACCGTATTACGGGTCGCCTGAATGCTTTCTCGCCAAACTCCCGCAAGGTTCATATCGATATCGATCCATCATCGATCAACAAGAACGTTCGTGTCGATATTCCGATCGTTGGTGATGTCGGCCGTATTCTCGAAGATATGGTCCGCGTCTGGCGCGCCCAGCCCAAGAAGCCAGAAAAGGCGCAGACAGCCGGGTGGTGGGACCAGATTAACCGTTGGCGCGCCCGCAAGTCCTTTGCTTACAAGAATTCCAATGACGTCATCATGCCGCAATATGCCATCCAGCGGCTGTATGAGGCATCCAAGGGGCGCGAAACATTCATCACGACGGAAGTCGGCCAGCATCAGATGTGGGCGGCGCAGTTCTTCGGTTTCGAAGCTCCGAACCACTGGTTGACCTCTGGCGGTCTGGGAACGATGGGCTATGGCCTGCCGGCAGCGATCGGTGCGCAGGTTGCGCATCCGGAAGCGCTTGTCATCGACATCGCAGGCGATGCCTCTATCCAGATGTGCATTCAGGAAATGTCCTGCGCCATCCAGTACAATCTGCCGGTCAAGATCTTCATCCTGAACAACCAGTATATGGGCATGGTGCGTCAGTGGCAGCAGTTGTTGCACGGCAATCGTCTGTCTAACTCTTATACAGAAGCCATGCCGGACTTCGTGAAGTTGGCCGAAGCCTATGGGGCCGTCGGCATGTATTGCGACAATCCCGGCGAGCTGGATGACAAGATTGCCGAAATGATTGAGGTCAAGCGGCCGGTCATCTTCGATTGCCGCGTTGCCAATCTCGCAAACTGCTTCCCGATGATTCCATCGGGCAAGGCGCACAATGAGATGTTGTTGCCGGACGAAGCAACCGACGAGGCTGTTGCGACTGCCATTGACGCGAAGGGGCGGCAGCTCGTTTAAGTGCTGCCAGGAACAGGATCAGGGAAAATACTCATGAACGCACATCTTCAACCCACCGGTTCGGCCTACTTCATTCAACAGGAAACGGCGAAGCAAGAGCGGCATACGCTTTCGGTTCTTGTCAGCAACGAGCCGGGAGTTCTGGCCCGCGTGATCGGCCTTTTCTCCGGGCGTGGTTATAACATTGAAAGTCTCACCGTTTCCGAAACAGAGCATGAGGCTCACCTGTCCCGCATCACGATCGTGACCAGCGGAACGCCCGGTGTTCTGGAACAGATCAAGTCGCAGCTGGATCGGATCGTGCCGGTTCATCGCGTCGTTGATTTAACCGTGCGTGCAACGCAGTTAGGGCAGGAGCGTCCGATTGAACGCGAAGTCGCGTTGGTGAAAGTTGCCGGCGAAGGCGAAGAGCGTGCGGAAGCCCTGCGCCTTGCAGATGCTTTCCACGCCAAGGTCGTTGACGCTACTGTTTCCCACTTCATCTTTGAAATCACGGGCAAGTCCTCGAAGATCGATCAATTCGTCGCTATCATGAAGCCATTTGGCCTCATTGAGGTTTGCCGCACCGGGATTGCAGCAATGAATCGCGGTCCGCAGGGGATGTAGGATTTCTGCGAAATATGTTTTCGACCCGTCAGGCTTTTCGTTTGTCGGGTCGACAATCGTGCCTAGGTCGTGGTGATGATTTAAGGATTGGGATTCCCAAAAGAGCGCAAATCGGATTCAAAGCTGATTTTGGAGATC
>NZ_JALJQZ010000007.1 GCF_022968395.1 Affinirhizobium lemnae | reverse complement strand
GATCTCCAAAATCAGCTTTGAATCCGATTTGCGCTCTTTTGGGAATCCCAATCCTTAAATCATCACCACGACCTAGGGCGCAATTCCGACAGTACGCATCTGACGGGCCGCCTTAAACGAGAAAACCCGCCTTTCGGCGGGTTTTCGATATCTTATCCTCAGGCGCTCTTAGAATGCGCGCTGCAGACGGAAGAAGCCAGTCCAGCTTTCCGGACCGTTGTCGATATCCTGGTAATTTGCAGTAACCTTGGCCGACAAGTTCGTGGCCAACTGATAATCTACGGTGACGCCAGCGCGCCATGCATCGCCACCAACAAAGTCACCAAAGCGGTTGGTCTGTACCTTCCAGAGATACTGAGCAGCCGGAGTGATCGTGAACTTGTCGTTCAGCTTGATGGCGTATTCACCGGCGACAGTCCATTCGGACTCATCGTAGTAAGCATTTGCACCGCTAGCCCAGGCAGCGGAAAGGCCGAGCGTGCCAGGGCCAAGATCCGCATAGGCAATCGCACGCAGAGCGCCGTTTTCCTGGTCGATATCGTATGAACCGATCAGGTTGCCGCGGATAGCTCCTTCGGAAATCCCAACTGCGCCGCTGATGCCGACATTGTTATTGGCCTTCGGAACGAAACCATACGCTACGCCGAGATTTGAACCACCAGCATAGGCGCTTTCAAGTTCTTCAACAGCGAGACCTGCAAAGAATGCGCCAGAAGTGTAAGTATAACGGATAGCGTTATACTGAGTTGTGTTAGACGACAGGAGATCCGTTTCGGCGGACAGATCGTCATCCCACCAGCTATAGAAGAAGCCGACTTTGAGGCCGCCCACTTCGATAAAGGCTTGGTCCACGTTTACGCCGCGGTTGGTGCTGTTATCGGCATCGCCGCGCAGGCCAATGAAGCCACGTATCGTGCCGAGTTCGGAGTCCGAACGGGCGTCGAATTCAAGCTGCGCACGGGTGAAGCTGTCCCAGTCAGACGTACCAGAAGAGTCGCGACCGAAACCTGTCTGGAAACGAACGTAGCCACCAATCTTGAGGCAGGTCTCAGAACCCGGAATGTAGAAGAAGCCAGCGCCAAATGCATCGCATACGCGAACGTATTCCATCGGCTCAGGCTGAGCGGCAACGATAGCATCGGCAGCGTAGGATGCCGAAGCAAAAGAAAGCGCAGCTACAGAGCTTGCGGCGAGAACCTTAAAGTTCATGTTTTTCCCTCGAGAATTGAAACCATCGGGCGTCAGGTCGGCTTGGGTCAACCTGATGTAGGCGTATTAAAGCACCAGCTTTCGCGGTCGCAAAATTAAAAAACTATATTTTGTCACTATCAACGGCCGTTGAATTCTAGATTGTTGCGAAAGCGTGACACATTCGTGGCGAAGCAACATCTAATAGTTAATCATGTCTCTCCAGCACACGCAAAGCAGGCGCTAAACTAACGAAATATTAATAAATTCAACGGCTTCCCAGGCACATTTCTGCCTTATTTCGACCAGAATTGCCTTAATTTCTGCGCGTAAGAGAATCACTGCACGCATCGGTAACGCGGAATGGGACTGGAATTGCGAAAAGTGCGCCCGCAAAACTGCGCGGCCCTTTCGCGCCACGACCATTCGAATCGTTAAACTGCGGGATTCTGCGCAACGATTCCCGTCTCCACTGCGCACTAAAGAAAATCTCCAATCACGCATACCTACGAAGAGGTGATGTGTCACTCACGAGAAATTTCAGTCGGCCGAATTCGATCGCTTCTTGGACAATCAGAAATGCTGACAAGCACCGAACTATGCGCCTGAGATCAACAGCCCAAGACAGCAATTGGCCGATGCAGGAGCATAGGGAGGTTGAGAACTGGCGACCAAGATGCAAAAGGTCAAGGGGCTATCCTGTGGCCATCAAACGCAAGAAACCCGGCGCAAGGCCGGGTTTCCGCAATCAGACCCTAACGGTCAGATTAGAACGAACGCTGCAGACGCAGGTAACCAGACCAGGACTCCTGAGCGCGATCAGGATCGTAGTACTGTACCGAAGCCTTTGCAGACAGGTTCTTGGCCAGCTGGTAGTCAAGCGTCAGACCAGCCTTCCAGGCATCGCGCGAACCAACGAAGTCGCCGAAGCGATTCTGGTCGATCGTCCAGAAGTACTGGAAGCCGGGGGTGATCTTGAACTTGTCGGTGACCTTTACAGCGTATTCAGCTGCAACAGTCCACTCAGACGCGTCGTAGTAGGCGTTCTGGCCAGATGCCCAAGCAACTGCGAAGCCGAGCGTGCCCGGTCCGAGGTCAGCCGTTGCGATCATGCGCAGAGCGCCGTTTTCCTGGTCGATGTCGTAACCGCCAACTATGGCAGCCTTAACGGAGCCGAATGCGCCGCCAACGGTACCTTCGATACCAATGTTGTTGTTCGGCTGAACAGCGCGAGCAACACCAAACGGAGCAAGCTGAGACGTGTAGGAAGCGCTTTCCAGCTCGTCTACAGCAAGACCAGCGTAGAATGCGCCAGCTGTGTAGGTGTAACGGATTGCGTTCCAGGCCGTGTTGTTGGCCAGAGCGTCGGTTTCGCCAGAGAGGCCGTCATCCCACCAGTTGAAGAAGTAACCAACCTTGAGGCCACCGACTTCGATGAAGGCCTGGTCGACGTTTACGCCACGGCTTGCGCTGTTCAGTGCGTTACCCTGCAGAGCGATGTAACCGCGAAGCGTGCCGAGTTCAGAGTCAGAACGGGCGTCGAAGTTCACCTGACCGCGGGTGAAGGAATTCCAGTCAGACGTACCCGACAGGTCACGGCGGAAGTCCGTCTGGAAACGAACGTAGCCGTCGATCTTGAGGCAGGTTTCAGAACCCGGAATGTAGAAGAAACCAGCGCCGAATGCGTCGCAAACGCGAACGTATTCCATCGGCTCCGGCTGAGCAGCAACGATAGCGTCGGCAGCCTGGGCGCCGGATACTGCTGCAAGCGCAGCAGCGGAGCCGAGAAGAAGGCTCTTGATGTTCATAATGACCTCCAGTCAAGTTTAACGAGGGTTTGGGTTTTTAGATCGAACAACGACCTTCCCTGCCCCACACCCGTTTAATCAGAAGGTAGACGATCCACCGCCTCGCTTCTGTTGGTGAACATACTCGGTCGTCTGGCGCTTGCAATCGTGAAGTTGAGCCTAATCCAACAAGCCAAGTTGCTTCACCAAGGCCTGTTGCTCAAACGACACAAAAGGCCGTGGAGAACGTTTCAAATTTTACAAATGGTTAAGAAAGTCGTTTTCCGACAGGGTGTTACGCGCAATCAAGCCAGCCAAGAGCCTGTTGCGAAATTGCACCAGCACAGCCTCAGGCTGCGCGACTAATTGTTATATTTTGTAAATTTGCGATGCACGTTTTGGCATCAAAGGTGGCGGAGAGGAAGGGATTCGAACCCTCGATACGCTTTTGACGTATACTCCCTTAGCAGGGGAGCGCCTTCGACCACTCGGCCACCTCTCCGTTGCCGATGTGATTATGTTGTCACGTCTCCGATTGCAAGGCATTTTGCGAGAGTACCTGCAAAATCCCACACAACATTGGAAATCCTTGAGCTTTTTGCGATGAGACACGGCTTCAGGCAAGCAACTCTTTGAGATCGCGCGTCGGATCCTCAAGAATCGATCGATTCAAAGGCATGTTCGAATCCAACAGTTTCTTGCCGGTAACATAGGCCTTGGCATCGTTGATAGCATCGACAGCAACAAACCGCTTCTCCCGAAAGTACCAGATCGACTGGCTGCCCGGTCGCGCTCCCGGCCGAACAAAGGTTTCGTCAAAGCCGAGATTCAAGCCCGCAATCTGCAGTTTGACATCATACTGATCGGACCAAAACCACGGTTTAGGCTCGTAGGACTTGTTGCCGCCAGCGAGAATTTCTGCAAGCGCCTCCGCCTGGTCGACAGCGTTCTGTACTGATTCCAGCCGGATCATCGTATTTTGCCACGGCATGCTAGCGCAGTCGCCAATCGCATGGACGTCCGGATCAGATGTCCGCGTCATCGAGTCGACCACTATCCCATCCGTCACCGTCAATCCGGCAGCCTGGGCAAGCGCCGTATTCGCCGTTACGCCGATTCCGACGATGGCCAGATCGAGATCGATGACGGTTCCGTCTGCCAATTCGGCACCCACCAGCTTGCCGTCCTCCCCAAGCAGGCGACGCAAGCCCGTCGATTCGCGAATCGTAACGCCATGCGATTCGTGGATGTCACGTATGACGTCTGCCGTTTGTGAGGAGGCGACTCGCTTGAGGATGCGGTCCGCCATTTCGATAAGCGTAACCTGAAGCTCTTTGTGTCTGGCGACGGCCGCCGCTTCCAGGCCGATATAACCGCCGCCGATCACCAGAGCCCGCGCACCTGGTTTAAATGCCGCCGCCAGCCGGTCCGCATCGCGCTTGTCCCGCATGACGAAAACGTTTTCGAGAGCGCCCCCGATGGCTGCGGGAAGTCGTCGCGGCGCAGCTCCAGTCGCGAGGACGAGTTTACTGTAATTCAGGGAAGATCCGTCCTGCGTGCGAACAGAGCGAGAAGCAAGATTGATCTCCTCTACAAACGTCGAAAGCCGCAGATCGATCGTATGATCGGCGTACCAGCCGTCTGGACGCATCTGAAGACGGTCAAACTCCATCTCGCCCAGCAGATACTTCTTTGAGAGAGGCGGACGTTGATAGGGCGCGACATCCTCCGCGGTCAGGATCGTGATCGAGCGGCTGTCACCAAGGCTGCGAAGCTTGGCCACAAGCGAGAAAGCAGCCTGTCCGCCCCCAACAACCACCAGATCAACCGTCATCGCCTGCTCCTTCATTCGCGTCTTCCGCCCTCTTCCTATCGAGCGTAGAGACCGCTTGGGTAGCGCCGCGTATCGGCAGCGTCAACGAAGGAGACGGCTGGCGCGACATATCGTCTAAACTTGAGCTGCCCGTCATATTTTATAGAGCGCCTTTACCGCTTGGTAGGTGATATCCCTTATTATCGAGTTCCAATAGCGATGGAGGGCGTCATGTCCTTGAATATCAACCTTGATCCGAAAGCGAACATTCCGCGCGACCAGGTATTTCCTAAATATGTCATCGATCGGCCGGGCAAAGTTATCTTTGTTGGTCACCATCTGAGCACGGCCTCTCACTTCCGCTGCATCGTGCGTAACATCTCCCTTTACGGTGCGGATCTGGATGTAAGCCCCAACCTCACGATGCCAAAAAACTTTTTCCTCGAAATTCTCGGCATCCATGACGAAATTGGCTGCACGGTGATCCGGCGCGAAGCTGAGCATGTGGTTGTCGGCTTCAACATGCTTTTGGCCCCAGAATTCCTGCATCACGTCATCCGGCGGGGTTTTGAAGACGCCTGATAAGGCGTTCCGGGTTTGATGGAAGAGTGAGCCGTTAACGCTTCAAGTATACTTGCGGATGCGCGAGAGCACTCTATGGTGTGGCCCATACTGCCCTTCAAGCCGGGAACATCATGCCAAGCTTTGCGCGCTTCACACCTCTTCTTTCCTCACTGCCTGCCACTGTTCCGTTTGTCGGACCGGAAGCAATAGAACGAAACCGTGGACTGAGAGTGAGGGCCAGAATCGGCGCCAATGAAAGCGGTTTCGGTCCGGCACCGTCCGTCGTGGCCGCCATGGCAGAGGCTGCCTCCAATACCTGGCATTATTCCGATCCGGAGAATTTCGAACTCAAGCAGGCCTTGGCAGCGCATCTTGGCTGCTCCCCGACCAATATCGCGGTGGGCGAAGGCATCGATGCACTTCTCGGCCATATCGTTCGCATGATCATAGAGCCGGGAATGCCGGTGGTGACATCACTCGGCGCCTATCCCACCTTCAACTTTCATGTCGCCGGCTATGGCGGCCGACTTGTCACCGCACCTTACGTGCAGGATCGGGAAGATCTGGCCGGTCTGTTTGAGCTTGTGAAGCGCGAAAATGCGCCACTGGTCTATTTCGCCAATCCGGACAATCCCATGGGAAGCTGGTGGAATGCCGATGCCGTGGTCGAATTTGCCGAAGCGCTGCCGGAAACCTGTCTGCTGATCCTGGACGAGGCCTATTGCGAAACAGCACCAGACGGCACGACCCCGGCGCTTTCCCGTTTGATCGACCGGCCTAATGTGATGCGCACGCGCACGCTTTCTAAAGCCTATGGTCTTGCCGGGGCGCGGGTTGGATATGTCATCACCACGCCTGAAAACGCGCAGGCTTTCGACAAGATTCGCAATCATTTCGGAATGGCGCGGATCAGCGTGGCTGGTGCCTTGGCGGCCCTGAAGGATCAGGCCTATCTCACGGATGTGCTGCAGAAGATCTCTGCATCTCGTGACGCAATTTCCGACATCGCCAGAGCGAACGGGCTTCTGCCGCTGGTTTCGGCAACCAATTTTGTCGCGATCGATTGCTGTCGGGATGGCGTCTATGCGCGGGCCATCGTGGATGGCCTGATGGAGCACGGCGTGTTCATCCGCATGCCGGGTGTTGCGCCGCTCAACCGGTGCATCCGCATCAGCACGGGACTGCCGCAGGACATGGCACTGCTGGCGGAGGCCCTGCCGCAGGTCTTGAAGACGATCGGCTGAAGATTAATAAGCTCTTCAGCCTCTTCGCCGGTCTGACGGTTCAGGGATAGGCGTGCGATGGGTCAGTGCGTGGTAATCCAGTCGCGGGCAGCACGGAGAGCTTCCGCGAGCTGCATCTTGGTCATCATGTGGGAGAGGTCCGCCCGCAATTCTGCGGCGCGATCGGATCCCTTGATGGCGGCGATGTTCAGCCACTTGTGAGCCGCGACCAGATCCACCGGGCAACCGCGTCCGGTGGCATACATCAGGCCCATGTCACAGAAGAGTTCAGCGCGGGCCTCGCCACCCATCGCCGTCATTTCGCATTCCTGAATGTCAAAGCGTGCCATTGGTTTAATCCCTGTTGAACCGGTTATTCTTGCCCTGTTTTCGAGAGCCCTTGCGGGCATCGAAAGTGCGAAACCTCTCCGGGTTCTCATCACCTCCGACCGGCAGATTTTCTGCTCGTCTTCATGGGTTCACTATGCGGCAGCGGCTTCAAAATTCGCCTAAAATGCATGATTAATTTGAAACAAACAAAGTCCAAACAGTTGGTAAACCTCAGTTTTTGTTAAACATCACATCCCTTGCGGACCAGTGGATTCCGCGTTTCGTTAGGTTTACAGCAACCATGGCGCTTTCACCCTTTCTTGACCATGATTTCGCATGCAAACTCTGATGCCAGGACCGGGCCTGACAAAAATGGCACCTATTTACCTTTACGTGTGCGTAAGCTAATCTCAGCACATCAGCTCGAGAACGCGGAGGAGGAACTGCGTTCAGGGAGACGAATTTCACTTTGGCGGAGGAGCGTCACATATGATTCGCATGACTGGACTGATCGCAGGAGCAATGCTGGCGTTGTCAGGCATTGCCTGGGCCGCGGAACCGATCGAAGGCAACTGGAAGACTGCCAGTGGCGAGACGGCAGCCATCAGCAAGTGTGGCTCTGCCTTCTGTGTAACGCTGAAGACCGGCAAACATGCGGGCAAGCAGATCGGCAAGATGAGCGGTACCGGCGGCAATTACAGCGGTGAGATCACCGATCCCGAAGCCGACAAGACCTACAGCGGTTCGGGCGCAGTCAGCGGAAACTCTCTGAAAATGAAGGGCTGCGTCATGTCGGTATTCTGCAAATCGCAGACCTGGACGCGCCTCTAAACTCGCTCTCACACGATTCGTCCAGAAGGTCCGCCGGTCACTCCGGCGGATTTTTTGTTCGCTCTTGTCTCGTTAAGACTTTTGAATTGCGGATGAACGGTTGCCTCAGTGCAGGTTCAGGCAAGTCTTGTCATCTTTGATACCGGGATAAGGCAAAAGGGGTGGACGGACATGACAAGACTGGCGCGCAGAATGACAATCATAACGCTGACGATGATGGTATTTGCCATTTCAATGTCGGCACTCGTGAACCAGACGCGGAAAGCGAATGCCCTATCAGATGCCTCTGCCTTTTCCTGCCGGACCACAGGCGGACAATGCGGCGCGTTGCTCTGAGTTCAAAACTCGGCAATCTGCTTCCCGGCCGTAATTGGCTTGTCAACAAGTCCACACTATAATGGCTCATGACAAAACGAATCTTTTCCCAATCTGCCCCCACCTTCATCAATCCACCGGCTTATGAGCCCAAGGTCTTCAGTGATCCAGCCGCTGCAGTGGACGCGCTGACTGAGCTTTACGAGCGCAATACCGGGTTCCTGATCGAGGCATTCGGAAATCTGGCGAAGGGCCAGCCGATCGAAGGTCGCTATCGGGCGTGCTATCCGCAGGTGAGCATAGAAACCACCAGCTTCGGGCATATCGATTCGCGCCTGTCCTACGGCCATGTCACGGCGCCGGGCCATTACACGACCACCGTCACGCGGCCGAAACTGTTCCGTCATTATCTGAAGGAACAGCTCGGCCTTCTGATGCGCAATCACAACGTACCGATCACGGTTTCCGAATCGCAGACGCCGATTCCTTTGCATTTTGCCTTCGGAGAAGGCGCGCATATCGAGGCATCCGCGTCCGCGACGGTATCGGACATGCCGCTTCGCGATATCTTCGATACGCCAGATCTCAACAACACGGACGATCTGATCGCGAATGGTGAATATGATCAGGTTCCGGGTGAACCCGCGCCGCTTGCGCCGTTTACGGCACAGCGCATCGACTACTCGCTGGCCCGCCTCAGCCACTACACGGCCACGAGCGCGGATCATTTCCAGAATTTCGTGCTTTTCACCAACTACCAGTTCTACATCGACGAGTTTGCAGCCTGGGCGCGCGAACTGATGGCGAATGGCGGCGAAGGCTATACCGCTTTCGTCGAGCCGGGCAACATCATCACCCCTGCCGGAAGCCGCACAAACGAGGCGCCTGTGCGCCTGCCCCAGATGCCGGCCTACCATCTCAAGAAGAAAGGTCATGCCGGGATCACGCTGGTGAATATCGGTGTCGGCCCCTCGAATGCGAAGACGATCACAGACCATATCGCCGTACTGCGCCCGCATGCCTGGCTGATGGTTGGTCATTGTGCCGGGCTTCGCAACAGCCAACGGCTTGGCGACTACGTTCTTGCACATGCTTACATGCGCGAAGACCATGTGCTGGACGACGACCTGCCGGTCTGGGTGCCGATCCCGGCGCTCGCCGAAGTTCAACAGGCGCTGGAAGATGCGGTCGAGGAAATCACGGGCCTCGAAGGTTTTGAGCTGAAGCGCATCATGCGAACGGGCACCGTTGCCACCATCGACAACCGTAACTGGGAACTTCGCGACCAGGCAGGACCAGTCAAGCGATTGTCGCAGGCACGCGCGATTGCGCTGGACATGGAATCGGCCACCATTGCGGCCAACGGTTTCCGCTTCCGCGTTCCCTATGGCACCCTGTTGTGTGTGTCCGACAAGCCCTTGCATGGGGAATTGAAGCTACCGGGAATGGCGACCGAATTTTACAGGACGCAGGTTCGCCAGCATCTCAAGATCGGCATCCGTGCCGTGCAGAAGCTCGCCGCCATGCCGACGGAAACGCTGCATTCGCGCAAGCTGCGCAGCTTCTACGAGACGGCGTTCCAGTAACCCGAGAGATTCGAGCGTCGGGCGACCAATCGGAAACGGCCCGCCGCTCTAAATTCCTTGTTGACGCATCGGTTGAGCGAAAAACCGGATTCCACTTTTTCGCCCGATGCTTAGCGGGGTGTTTTCGAACGCCCCGCAACCAGTATCGCAAGACCGGCGCCAATGACGGAGCTGAGAATGATCAGCAGGTGCGCGTTGATGGCGGCCTGCCCCAAGTCAGCCAATACGCTTTCCGAACGTTCGGCACCGAAAGTTAAGGCTCCGGCTATTATTCCTGCCGGATAGGTTCCGATGCCGCCCGGCGCATGCAAGGGAAGCACTGAGGAGAGCTCTCCCCCAAGCCCGCCGCCGAAGCCTGCGGCAAGGCCGATGTTTGCGAGCAGAACCAGAACCCAAGCCATGACTGCGATCTTCACGAACCAATTGACGAGGGTTACACCCCAAGCGCGGATGAATGACGATGTGTGGGCCGGAAGTCCTTGTTCGAGTTCCGCCATCATGTGCTGAAGCTTGGGGTGAGAGATCTTGCGCGCCAGCCTCAGCAGACCTTCCTTGAGCGCGAAGGCAATCGCCGGACTGAACGCGAACAGTGCCCAGAGAAGCCAAAGCCAGAGATTGCGGTGTTCCAAAGCCAGACCGAACCCCGCTGCCGCAAAGAGCGCATGCAGATCGAAAAGCCGCATGACCAGCAGTGCCGCGCTGGCCCGTGTGATGGAGACGCCAAACTCCTGCTTCATCAGCAAGGGAAAGCTCAGTTCACCGCTGCGGAAAGGAAGCATGACGTTCAGGAGATTATGGACCTGCACGACACGAAACAGACGGCGAAAGCTGCCTTTCGTTTCTCGCGGAAAATAATCGTAGATCCGCCAGGTGCGAAGCACATAGGTCATCAGCAAAAGCAGGAGCGCGGTGCTTGCAATGCCAAGACCGGCTGTTCTCCAGATGCCGACGATTTGCGCCCATCCCCATACCCACTGGATGAAGCCGACATAACACACCACCGCAACAAGTGTCACAAGTGTGGTCGCATGGCGGAGAATCCATGGCTTTTGGCTGGCAAGCCTTTCGTTCTTCATATAGAGGACGCGTCCATCAGCAATAGATCCACTTCGGCAATTCCCGGAGGAGTGTCGCCACGCGATATCACCCGGCCGGGTCGCTGGCCATCAAGGCAAGCCCCCGAGGTTTAGGAGAAAGACCAGGTGCGTACAACTGTGGAATTGATCGGCGCGGATACGGGGGGCACAGGCGGGCTTGAACTTTCGCTTGTCGTGCCTGTCTTCAACGAAGAGGAAAGCGTCGGCCCGCTGATTGCGCGCGTTCAGGAGGCAATGGC
The DNA here is from genome assembly GCF_022968395.1 of Affinirhizobium lemnae. Taxonomy (GTDB): domain Bacteria; phylum Pseudomonadota; class Alphaproteobacteria; order Rhizobiales; family Rhizobiaceae; genus Neorhizobium; species Neorhizobium lemnae. The sequence continues at coordinate 146,106 of NZ_JALJQZ010000007.1, read as the reverse complement.
TGGATATGCCGGACGCTGGGAACTGATCCTCGTCGATGACGGCAGCACCGATGCCACGCTGACCGCCGCACGTTCCGCCATCGGGCGCGAGGGGCTGGAGCTTCGCATCGTCGCCATGCAGCGAAATTTCGGCCAGACGGCCGCCATGCAGGCGGGAATCACCGAGGCGCGCGGACGGCTGATCGCAACGCTCGATGGCGATCTGCAGAATGATCCGAAAGACATTCCGGCCATGGTGGCGGAACTGGAGCGCCGCGAACTGGACCTTCTGGTTGGCTGGCGCAAGAACCGGCAGGATGGCCTTGTCCTTCGCAAGATTCCCTCCTGGATCGCCAATCGCCTGATCGGGCGCATTACCGGCGTTCGCCTGCACGACTACGGTTGCAGCCTGAAGATCTATCGCGGGTCGGTGATCAAGCAGGTTCGGTTGATGGGCGAGATGCACCGCTTCATCCCTGCCTGGGTCGCAAACGTGGTGCCGAGTTCCCGCATCGGAGAAATGCCCGTCACGCACCATGCGCGGCAGCACGGCGTTTCCAAATACGGCATTTCGCGCACGTTCCGGGTTATCCTCGATCTTCTGTCGGTCCTGTTCTTCATGAAGTTCAAGGCGCGGCCGGGCCACTTTTTCGGCTCGCTCGGCCTTGGCATCGGCGCGCTCTCGGCGCTCATTCTGTTTTACCTGTTCATCGACAAGTTCATTCTAGGCAATGACATCGGCACACGGCCGCTCTTTCTCGTCGGGATCATGCTGTTCCTCTCCTCGGTTCAGATGATCACCACCGGTATTCTGGCGGAAATGCTGGCGCGCGTTTACTTCAAGGATGACAGCAGCCTGAGTTATGTGGTCAGGGAAATCTATAGCCGTGATCAGCAGAACCCGTAATCTTCTCGTCCGCCAGCCGGGCGTCATTGTGTGGGCAGTCCTCGCCTACTTCATTCTCTGCGTCATCATGCGGGTTCTGCGTTCCGACAGCCTGCAGAATGACGAGGCGGAGCAGGCATTTCTGTCGCAGATGCTGCTGCTGGGCTATGGACGGCAACCGCCGCTGTATGACTGGCTGCAGATCGGCATGAATGCGCTGTTCGGCCTGTCGGTTGCGACGCTCTCGGCACTCAAGAACAGCCTGTTGTTTCTCTGTTGCATCTTCTACGGGCTTGCCGCGCGTCAGGTGATGGAAGACAGAAGACTGCCGCTCATTGCGATGCTGGGTTTGCTGATGGTTCCCTCCATCAGCGTTCTGGCGCAGCGGGATCTGACGCATGCCATCGCAACGCTCTGCTTCGTCTCGCTGTTCCTGCTTGCATTCCTGAAGACGCTCGACAGGCCAAGTCTCGGCTCGTACATCCTGCTCGGATTGACGGTCGGGCTTGGCTTTCTCACGAAATACAATTTTGTCATCATCCCGATTGCGGCCATCATCGCCGTCTTGCCGGAACCCGATTTTCGCAAGCGGTTGCTAGACTGGCGCATGATTCCAGCCATGCTGGTTGCGGCGGCCATTGCCTTGCCGCATCTGATCTGGGCGCTGATGAACCTGGATATGGCGACCACCGGTACAGTGGAAGCCATGCGCGAGGGTGCGTCCGGAGATTTGGCACGTGACAGTATCCGCGGCCTCATCTCCATTCTGCTATCGACCCTGAAGGGCACCTTGCCGGTCATCGCAATCTTTGCCGTCATCTTCTACAGGGATCTGGGAGCGGTTTTGAGAGCCAGCGATCGCTGGAGCCGGGTCATCGGATGGATGATCGTGGTCTGTCTTGTGCTGGTTACGCTGATCGGCCTCGGCGTCGGCGCGTCCAGCATCCGCCAGAAATGGCTGTCCCCCTTCCAGATGCTGCTTCCTCTTTACCTCACCCTGAAGATTGCAGCGGCAAGGATCGACACCCGGGAGAGCGTGGCCCGTATGGGCATTCCCGTCATGGCCATCGTGACGGTCAGCGTCTTGTATTTCGCAGTCGCCAATATCATCGCGCCCTATATCGGCCGCTACAGCAAGGAGCACACGCCTTACCAGCCGATGCTGGAACAAGTCGTGGGCGCACGCAATGAGCGGCCTGCCTTCATTCTCACCGACGATCTGATGATGGCTGGCAATGCACGGCTGGAGTTCACCAGCGTTCCGGTGCTGATGCCGCAGCTTCAGCCTATCGCTTTTGCCGATGCCGTGCGGCGCGGTCCCGGCCTCATCGTCTGGCCACTGCGGGACGGCCGCGAAGGTTTCTCGGACGACTTGGCCGGCTTCCTGAAAGCGAATGATGTGTCGCCCGCATCGCTGAAGATCACCTATGTCGATGTTCCGTACAACTTCGCGCAGGATGGCGATACCATGCGGTTCGGCTATGTCTGGCTGGAGCAGGTCGCCCTGCCCCAGCGCTGAGACAGCTTTCAATCGAGATTCTGCTCTCGCAAATGGTCGAGGCCGTGCCGGATGTATTGAACCAGCCCGTCCACCTCTTCGCGGCTGATGATCAGGGCGGGCGAGATCAGCATCCGGTCCGCTGTCGCGCGCATGATGAGCTGGTGGTCGTAGCAGAAGCCGCGCACCACGCGTCCGGCGCGGTCGGGATCCTTGAACCGCTGGCGAGTGGACTTGTCCTTGGCCAGCTGAACCGCGCCCAGCAATCCGACCGATTCGACCTGGCCGACCACCTCATGATCCTCAAGGGTCTTGAGGGCCTGTGCGAGGTAGGGGCCGATATCGTCGCGCACCCGTTCCACAAGTCCTTCCTCTTCCACGATACGAAGGTTTTCCAGCGCCGCCGTGGCGCAGACCGGATGGCCGGAATAGGTGTAGCCATGGTTGATGTCGCCGGCCTCAGCCAGCACGGCGGCGACTTTTTCGCTGATCAACACGCCGCCGATCGGCAGGTAGCCGGATGAAAGCCCCTTCGCGATCGATGCCATATCGGGTTTGAAGCCGAAATGCTGATGGCCGAACCAGCTGCCAAGGCGGCCAAAGCCGCAAACGACTTCATCCGCAATCAGCAGAATGTTGCGCGCCCGGCAAATGCGCTCGATCTCCGGCCAATAGGTATCCGGCGGGATGATGACGCCGCCTGCGCCCTGAATTGGCTCGCCCACAAAGGCCGCCACATTCTCCTCGCCCAGTTCATCGATCTTGGCCTCAAGCTCGCGCGCCATCTTGAGCCCGAATTCCGCTGGCGTCAGATCACCGCCGTCTGCGTACCAATAGGGCTGGCCGATGTGGTGAATACCCTCGATCGGCAGATCGCCCTGTTCGTGCATATGCTTCATGCCGCCGAGCGATGCGCCAGCCACGGTGGACCCATGATAGGCGTTGCGCCGTGCGATGACCTGCTTCTTGGAAGGTTGGCCTAACACTTTCCAGTAGATCCGGGCCAGCCGGAACCAGGTGTCTGTTGCCTCGGACCCTGACGAGGTGAAGAAGACATGGCTCATCAGGCCTTGCGTATAGCTCGTGACCTTCTGGGCTAGAAGGGTCGCGGGCTGGGTCGATGTGCCGAAAAAGGTATTGTAATAAGGCAGCTCGTTCATCTGCCGCATGACGGCTTCGCCGATTTCCTTGCGCCCGTAGCCGATATTCACGCACCAGAGACCGGCGAAGGCATCCATGTAGGGATTGCCCTGCGAATCGAAGATCCAGATTCCCTCGCCTCGCGCCATAATCTGCGCGCCATGCCGCGCCATGTCCTTCATGTCGCAAAAGGGATGGATGTGATGCGCCAGGTCGATTGCGCTCATGTTCTCGGAGTTACGAACCGGGTCCAAAGACTTCCCCCGTCTGACTTGTTTACGATGTTGGCGAGTGAACAGAGGCCGCCACGTTGTAAGCCCCTGTTCGATCCGCTACGAACATGGACCAACAGCAACAGGCTTGGCAAGCAAGGTCCATCCGGACTGATGGCCATTGATGAATACAAAAAGCAGCGAGGCGCGGATGCCGGTCGAGACCCAGGAACCGAGAATCGAAATCTTGCTCGTCGGCATGAACGGCGATCTTCGCGGCAAGCAGATTCCGCTCAGCGCGCAGAACAAGGTGTGGGATGGCAAGGTGCGCCTGCCGACATCCACGCAATCGCTGGACATCTGGGGCGACGACAATGACGATATCACGGGCCTCTCACTGACGCTCGGCGATCCCGACGGCTGCTGCATTCCCGATCCCAGAAGTCTGGCACCCATGCCCTGGGCGCCGCAAGGATCGGCGCAGGTACTTTCCACCATGCATGAACTGACGGGCGAACCGAGCTTCATGGATCCGCGGGCGATCCTGTCCTCGATGCTTGCCCGGTGCGCAGAGCGGGGATTGACGCCGGTTGTTGCGACCGAGCTTGAATTCTACGTGATCGAGGACGACTGGCGTGAGAACGGCAAGCCGCGCCCGCCAAAATCTCTCACCTACCGGGGTGAACCGAACGGATTTCAGCTCTACGACATGAGCGCCGTGGATGCCCTGCAAGGCTATCTGGATACATTGCGCGAATGGGCGGATCTGCAGGGCCTGCCAGCGGACGCCACGACAGCGGAATTCGGCCCTGGCCAGTTCGAGATCAACCTCAACCATCGGCCGGATGCTCTGGCGGCGGCCGATGACTGCATCTACCTCAAGCGTCTTGCGCAGATGGCGGCACGCAAGCATGGCCTTCGCTCAACCTGCATGGCCAAACCCTATGGCGACCATGCCGGTTCCGGCCTGCATGTGCATGCCAGCGTCATCGATAGATCAGGGCGCAATGTGCTGGATGCGGCAGGTGGAGAACCGACCGCCTTGAAATCTGTCTGTGCCGGAATGCTGCAGACGATGCGGGAAGCACAGCTCGTCTTTGCACCCTTTGCCAATTCCTACCGTCGGTTCCAGCCGGGCTCCTTTGCTCCCGTGGATATCGATTGGGGTGTCGGCCATCGCGGGACGGCAATCCGTATTCCGGAAACCGATGGACCCGGCGCACGTATCGAGCATCGGGTGGCAGGCGCAGACGCCAACCCCTACCTGCTGCTGACGGCGATTCTCGGCGGCATTCTGAGAGGGCTTGATTCGACGCTGGATCCGGGTCCGGCAACCGAGGCGGGCCAGCAAGCCACGAGTGGCCGAAGACTGACCCATGACTTTCTCACCGCCGTCGAGGACTTCGCGCAGTCGAATTTCATTCGCGATACGTTCGGCGAAGGCTATCAGCGCCTCTATGCGGATACGAAACGCAAGGAGGCCATTGCCTACCTGCGCACGGTGTCCGATTTCGATTACCAGACCTATCTGGCCCGAATCTAAATAGACGGCTGCTGTTCAACCATGCCTTCCTGGTCCTGCACCTGAAGGGTGGGCTGCTGCGGCTGACGCACCAGCACTTTAAGCTCCCCGGCGTGAATGCGCAGTTTGACATCTCTCGCCATGGGCAGCAGTTCTCCATCGATGACGCAGCGCACATCGTGCCGCCGCTTGGGAAAATGCAGTTCCAGTTCTGTTGCCGTCATGGCGGTTACGGCCTCGTTCTCCTTCAGCCTGCCGCGCAGGATATCGATCGTCAGCCTGGCAACGCCCGGCGGCGTCAAGGCATCTGCGATATAGAAGCCAAGGTGGCCGCCCGTGACACTGTCGGCGTAGAGAAGCGCATCCTGCCCGAACTCGTTGTTGGACACCGAAATGGCGGAGACCTTGCGAAGACCGCGGCGGCCTTCGGCGTTGAACTCCACCTCGAAAACAGGTGGATTGAACATCACGCCCAAAGCTGCCCTGGCATTGGCTCGCATTTTTCCAAGGCGCGAGGCATAGCTCATCTGGTTGCGATATCGCACCATGCGGGCATGCAAACCGGCGGAAAACTGGTGCACGAAGCTGTGGCCGTTGGCGCTGGCAATATCCACGTTCTCCACCTCGCCTCGCGCCAGAACATCGATCACCTGCCAGATATCGAGAGGCAGCTTCAGAGTGCGCGCGAAGAGGTTCATGGTGCCTGCGGGCACAATGCCAAGCACGAGACCACTTTTCCATGCAATGCCAGCAGCGGCTGAAATCGTTCCGTCACCGCCACCAGCGATCAGGCCATCGACGCCACTTTTCGCGGCCTTTTCCATGGCGCCTACAACATCATCTCCGGCCACGACCCGGCATTCGATGTCATGCCCCTGCTCTGCGAAGATGCGCGCGGCATGATCGCAATAGGCGTCCATGTCGGTCGTCTTGAAGGTACCGCCGTCACGGTTGAAGATCGCAATGAGTTTCATTGAAGCCCGCGTTCCATCTCAAATCCGCACCACAACGGCGCCAGAGTTAAATGGTTGCCTTTTATGGATGCGACAAGCCCGACCAGCACATTGCCGAACAATCCGTTTGCGATTCGCCAATTAAACCGTTTCGCAGCGCAATGTTGTTCCAGCTTGCGAAAATCAGGCGCGGGCTTCCTGAATGACGACAACCTTGTCGCCCACCTTCACGCGGGAATAGAGATCCACGACATCGTGGTTCATCATGCGGATGCAGCCGCTCGACATGGCATGACCGATCGACTCTGGCTGGTTGGTGCCGTGGATGCGGAAATGGGTATCGGCACCGCCCCGGTAGAGATACATCGCGCGTGCACCGAGCGGATTATTGGGGCCACCCGGCATTCCACCGGCAAGCTTCTTGTAGCGGGCTTCCCTGCGCTGCATGTTGGCGGTCGGCGTCCAGGTTGGCCATTCGGCCTTGCGACCGACATAGGCATTTCCGGCCAGCGCCAGACCAGCACGACCCACACCGACGCCGTAACGCATGGCGCGACCGTTATCCAGCACGTAGTAAAGACGACGCGCGGGCGTATCCACCACGATCGTGCCCGGCTTGTGTTCCGTCGCATAGGCCACTTCGGTCCGGCGCAGCTCCGGCTTGATCTTGTCGAGCGGCACTTCCTTCAGGGGATGCAATTCGTTCGGCCGAGCTGAGTAATCTGCCTGCTGGGTTCCGGAGGTAGAGGCGCATCCGGCAAGGAGAAGCGGAAGCCCGATCAGCAGTCCACGGCGCGAGATCGACATGAATGTGTCCTTATTGCGGTCATCTTGAGATGAGTCGCACGTTACGGACATTATGGTTAATGAAGCACTAATTCAGGCTCACGCAAGCGACCGCAGCGTGACGCAGATGCAGATAATGGTGAACATCAGTGGCATGACGTACCGGACCACCCGGCGAACCTCGCTCGACAGGAAGGGATAGGCCGTGCGTCCCGGAAAGCGCTCACTTTCCATCAAGAGGTCGACCAAAAGCGCCAGGATCAGATAGAAATATCCGATCGAGATCATGAAGGCGATCGGCGACGTGACCGACATGCTACCGGGGAAGCTTGCCTCGAAAGTGAAACTCAACGCCGCTAGCGCCAAAAGCGCGGAATAGGTGACACCCGTCTTGTCGCCGATCAATCCCTTCGGCTGCCACAGGATGAACAGCGATACGGACAGGACGGCAATGAACGGAATGAAAATGCGCAGGAAATAACGCGGCCATTTGCGATCGATGGCAACCTCTGCCGTCAGCTTCGCAAAGGGTCTTGCACTCCACCCATAAAACTGGGCGGTCGTGAAGGACAGGTTCTTGGCGCTCCAGTCCGAGGCGGAAAGCTGGGGCGGCAATCCAGAGAGCTGCCGATCCTGAAAGTCCTGCACGAAGACCACATCATCAGCCGGATAGTACTGGGACACAAAGGCTAGCCTCACATGCTGCTGATCGAAGGGAAAGGCCGAGAGGTCGCGGGCAAAACGGAAGCTCCCCTCAAGCCTGCGCATCGACGTCACTTCCCCGTTGCTGCGGATCGACAGGGCTTCGAGCTGAAGCGTTTCATCTCCGCTGCGGTTCTCGATCTCGACAGCCGGGTTCCAGATCGAGGCGAGCTTCGCCGTAGCTTCAGCGCCGGTGAAATCCTGCCGATCACGACCGAACTGGATGGCATTGAACTGAAGAGCGGGATCTTTCCAGCGCTGCTGAACTTCGACGACCAGTTGCGCATCGCCCGTAGTCTCATCGATCTTGAGAATATCGAGAACACGGACAACCAGATGGATCTGCAAGGGACGCTGCACGCCTTGCGGAAGCGGCTGACGTTCAGCCCCCTCCTGCGCAGAGGCAGCGAACGATCCGAGCAGGATGACGAGACACACAACGACAAGCCGAAGAAACACATTGCGCATGGTTCAAGGCTCCCCGGCCCGGTCCCGCCTCGTGGACACGGCATCGGAGACGGCTTTTTGCAGATCGCGGAACTCCCTCAGTCCGCTGGTCGCCTGCGATTTGGCGGCATCTTCAGGCGACGCCTTCACCCGGACCGCCAGATCCTTCAGGGGCCTGATCACGGCTGCGCGCAACGCGCTCATGAAAATCGCGGTCACGATCAGGAGACCGGCCAGAAACACTGACCCGATCGTGACCAGTGAACGGTTGTAGTAGCTTTCCAGCGATCCGAAATCACTGACAGTCAGGATCGTTCCGATCATGTTGCCGCTATAGTCGATCAGCGGGCGACCCTGAATTGTCAGATCCCGGTCCCCCAGCCGATGGAAGAAAAGAAGCTCGCTGCGGGAAAGCTGAACCTTGCCCGCACCGAGAATGCTTTCGAACAGACCCTTGTCGGTGGCGGCATCGAGAACAAGACCATTGGCGGACACGGCAGCATTGCCCACGTCTTTCAGATAGCGACGATCAAGCACAAGCGCGAAATCACTGCCGCTGGCAGCTTTGGCAAGATCGGCAAGCGCCTGCAGATCGACGCCAACCTCCACCGTTCCGATGAAGTTGCTTCCGCTCATGTCAAAGACTGGCGATACCGCGCGAAGGCTCAAGCCTCGCACGCCAAGCTCCAGTCCCTTCTGTGTCTGCCGGTCGTGATTGGCAGCCACCACCATGGGCCGGAAGGTGGAAAGATCCTGCCCGAAATTCTGCGGTTCCCAGACGCGCAGGAAGGACTTCATGGCCGCATCATGGAAATGCACCACGCTGACGCCCGCGAGCCGCGCAAGTCGCTCGAACATCGGCTTGGCATAGGCCTGAAGCTCGTTGCGAGAACCCGCGGCAAGATGCGTGCGGATGGAAGGATCAGCGGCCAGAAGCTCTGAATGTGTTGCGGAAAGAATGGCGGCCTGATCCATCGTGGTCGAAAAAACCACCGAGGTCTGATCGATTTCGCGTTGGCGGGCATCGGTGAGCAGTGCCTGCTGGTCGGCAATCATCAGCCAACCGCCGAGAAGCAGGACGAGGCCAACGCAGGTCGAGGAAACGAAGGCGAGAAAACGATCGAGCGACATGAACACAAGCTTTAAACAGCGGAAACTGTCGCTGTTTCGCCGGTAAAGTGTAATTGAGTCAATCAGCCCGACGATTGCCCACGGGAGTGGCGATCAACGCCGATTGAGAATTGCTGCTGCGATTACGAAAAGGAGGCTGATCAGGTCTTGGATCAATCATCTTCACAGGGCCATTCAACAGGGATGGTCAACCCTTGGGGCAGCTTCGTTCTGCTGTTTCCGCAGGACAAAGCGATCTGATCCTGCTTGAGACCCGTCGCCTGGCTGAGGTCTACGCCCTCGAAACGCGTGAGGAACAGAAAGGCATTGGCGAAATCGACCGGACCTTTCATGGAGGCGTTCTTGAACGAGGCTCGTGCAAGATTTGCCATGGCAAAATGCGTGTCGCCCAGTTCCGCACCCTTGAACACTGCCCGTCCAAGTTCCGCTTTGGTGAAATCTGCTCCCAAAAGCGTTGCTTCCGTGAAATTGGCGCGCTGCATCTCAGCCATGGTGAATTTGGTCTGTGTCGCTACGACGCTTCCGAAGTCGCTGCGATAGCCTTCGACCTTCAGAAGCGAGGCATTGCTGAGATCAGCCTTGACGAAGGATGTGCGAATGATGGCCGCCTTGTTCAGATCCGCACCAACCAACTTGCTGCGGCTGAAATCGGAATTGCTGAGATCCGCCTCCGCCATCTTCGCCTTTTCGAAGTTACTGTCCTTCAGCATCAGCATCCGCTTCTTGCAGTCGGCCCAGTTGACCTCCGGGCCTGCATCAGCGCGGCAGTGGCCGCCGCCAAACCCGGTATGCTTGTTTGGGAAAAGCAACACCAGCCCTCCCGCTATCACGATGATCGGGATAAAGATCTTAATCTTGCTTCGGCGGATACGGCTCCAGGCTCTCGACCAGAAGGACTTCGGTTTCCGCTTGACGGGTGCGTTCATGGTCTTGCCAGTGCACTTTCCAACACAATTGCGTCAGTCTTAGCGTGGTTACCCCTTAGCCGAAAGAGGAAAGCGATGCCTGTTGACCGCTTTCCCTGCTAACGGCTGTTCGCCCAACGAAATCGCTGACGTGCGGTTCCGCAGTCGCTACATGCTGGGATAGACCGGCCCCTCGCCGCCCTGCGGCGGCACCCAGTTGATGTTCTGGTTCGGGTCCTTGATATCGCAGGTCTTGCAGTGAACGCAGTTCTGCGCGTTGATCACGTAGACCTGCTCGCCATCCTTCTCCACCCATTCATAGACGCCTGCAGGACAGTAGCGTGCGGACGGTCCGCCATAGACGCCAAGCTCGGAACGCTTCTGCAGGTCCATGTCCTTCACCTTCAGATGAACCGGCTGGTCCTCTTCATGGTTGGTGTTGGACAGGAAGACCGATGACAGGCGATCAAACGTCAAAACGCCATCTGGCCGCAGGTATTCAATCTTCTTGTGCTGGGCTGCGGGCTCCAGCGATGCGGCGTCGGTCTTGCCATGTTTCATGGTGAAGGGTGAGGTGCCGAAGATCTGGTTGATCCACATGTCGATGCCGCCGAGCGCGACGCCAAGCGCCGTGCCGAACTTCGACCAAAGCGGCTTCACGTTGCGCACCCGCTTCAGATCCTTGCCGATGGCGGTCGAACGCCATTCGTTCTCGATCTCGACCGGCTCGTCATTGGCGCGGCCTGCAGCAATGGCTTCCGCAATCTTTTCCGCCGCCAGCATGCCGGAAAGAACGGCGTTGTGGCTGCCCTTGATGCGCGGAACATTGACGAAACCGGCAGAGCAGCCGATCAGCGCACCGCCGGGGAAGGAAAGCTTCGGCACCGACTGGTATCCGCCCTCTGTGATCGCGCGGGCACCATAGGAAATGCGCTTGGCACCTTTAAAGGTGTCGCGAATGGCCGGATGCGTCTTGAACCGCTGAAACTCCTCGAACGGGAAGAGGTAGGGGTTCTTGTAGTTGAGATGCACGACGAAGCCGACAGCCACGAGATTGTCATGCAGGTGATAGAGGAAGGAGCCGCCACCAGTCTTCATGTCGAGCGGCCAGCCAAAGGAGTGTTGAACCAGACCCGCCTTGTGGTGTTCCGGCTTGACCTCCCACAGCTCCTTGAACCCGATGCCGTATTTTTGCGGCTCGCGACCTTCATCGAGCTTGAACTTCGAAATCAACTGCTTGGCGAGCGAGCCCCGCACGCCTTCGCCGATCAGCACATATTTGCCGAGAAGCGCCATGCCGCGGGTGAAGTTCGGGCCGGGTTCGCCATTCTTCTCGATGCCCATGTCACCGGTTGCGACGCCGATCACCGCGCCCTGTTCATTGTAGAGCACTTCAGTGGCGGCAAAACCCGGATAGATATCAATGCCAAGCGCCTCCGCCTTCTCGGCCAGCCAGCGACAGACGAGACCGAGCGACACGATGTAGTTGCCGTGATTGTTCATCAGGGGCGGCATGAATGCGTTCGGCAGCCGGATGGAGCCCGCCGGACCGAGGAAAAGAAACTGGTCGTCGGTCACCGGGGTCTTGAACGGATGGCTGGCATCGTCGCGCCAGTCCGGCAGGAGACGATCAATCCCGATCGGATCAACGACAGCGCCGGAAAGAATGTGTGCGCCAACTTCCGCGCCTTTTTCCAGCACAACGACCGATAGTTCTGGATTGACCTGCTTCAATCGTATCGCAGCCGAAAGGCCCGCAGGCCCTGCACCGACGATGACCACGTCGAATTCCATGCTTTCGCGCTCAGGAAGCTCCATATCGCTCATTCTCTCACTCCGCCTCGGCCGGTTCCCATGTTTCCACTTCCTTGTCAAAACCTGCGCGCCTTGTCGAGCGAACATATGACATGGGGGTTGATCGTCCGGCCCCTCCTAGATCTCGCAGCGAAGATAAATAACGTTTACGTTCACGTCAATATTTGACGATGATCTACAAAATGCGCCGAAGAAGACAGGTGCTTGTTCGTATGTTTCGAATGTCAGAGGAAATGCCATAGCTGGATTATAGGCGAGCTGGATTTACGGGCAACTTTGTCGGCACCATTGGATGAAAAGATTATCCACAACCCTTCACCATCGGACCGTCCGGCGATAACGTCCGCACCAAACTAAGCATGCAGCAAGGAAACTGATCATGGATTTCGGCATTACCGGCAAACGCGCACTGGTGTTGGCCTCATCACGAGGCCTTGGACTTGGCATCGCCACGGCGCTGGCTCAGGAGGGTGCAAATGTTCTCCTGTGTGGTCGCAGCGGAGAAAAACTGGCGGAGAACTGCGCACGAATCAACGCGCTGGGCAAAGGCAAGGCCGATTGGATCTGGTCTGACCTTACCGAAGACGATGCAGTCACGGCATTGGTCAAGGCGGTGGAAGAGAAGTTCGGCGGCGTCGATATACTGGTCAACAACACCGGCGGCCCGACGCCGGGCACGACGGAGGACATGACGCCGGAGAAACTGGACAGCTTTTTCCAGACCATGGTCCTGCGCGTCATTACACTGACGAATGCTCTGCTGCCCAGCATGAAGGCACAAGGCTGGGGCCGAATTCTGACCGTTGCCTCGTCCGGCGTCATTGAGCCTATCCCCAATCTCGCTCTGTCGAATACGCTGCGCGGGGCGCTTGTCGGCTGGAACAAGACCCTTGCTACAGAGGTCGCGGCCTACGGAATTACGGCGAACATGATCCTGCCGGGTCGTATTCATACGGACCGTATCGACGAGTTGGATGGGGCCAACGCCAAGCGCCAGGGCAAGTCGCTGGAAGAGGTTCGCACTGCCTCGATCGCTTCCATTCCGGCAAAGCGTCTCGGCACTGTCGAGGAATTTGGCGCGGTCGGCGCCTTCCTGTGCTCAGGCTCCGCCGCCTATGTCACAGGTAGCACCATTCGCGTTGATGGCGGCGCTGCGAAGTCAATCTGATAGACGCGCACTTTCCCGCCCGCCTGACGGGAAAGTGCAACCCTCCCGCAGCGCAGAATAGAAACGTCTACATTACCGAAGTTTAAGGTGCTTTTGCGTAAGTTGTGGCGTTTCCTGATAATCAAAGCTTTGTCGACTTTCGGCAGAGCACGCCCGTCATTACCCCTGCGCGGACAAACCCATGAAAAAAATTCTCTCGAGCGTTGCAGTTCTTGCGATACTGGCCGCCAGTGCCGTTTTTTATAGGGATCAACTCCCCGAACAGCTTAGGCCACCGACCTGGCATCAGCTTGCTCTGGCAGCCGGGCTGAAATCGGATAGGCCTGAACCGGCAGCGGCCGATGGCAGCCGCAGGCAAGGCGGACAGAAGCCGGGTTCGGGCGAGACAGCGCAGGCAAATGGCGAAGGTCGTGGTCAGGGTCAGGGTCAGAACCGAAGAGGCGGCGGTGGCCCCTCCTCCGTCAAGACGGTTGCCGTGACCTCCGGCACCCTGCCCATGGATGTGGTTGCGACCGGCTTTGCGGAAGCGGCTGATACCACTACGATTGCAGCACTCCAGTCTGGTCCTGTCGTCGAGATTTTGGCGAAGGACGGTCAAGAGGTCAAAAAAGGCGACGTCATTGCCAGACAGGACGACCGCACGGCACGGGCGCTGGTCGCAAAGGATCAGGCAAACCTTGCCAGCGATCAGGCGGCCCTGGCGCAGGCTGATGCCGCATTCGCCAGAACGCAGAACCTGCTGAAGCAGAATGTGCAATCGGAACAGAGTTACGAGCAGGCCAAGGCGACGCGTGATTCCGCCGCTGCCAAAGTGGAAGCCGACAAGGCGACCCTCTCTTCGGATCAGATCGCGCTTGGCAATCTCGAACTGAAGGCGCCTTACGACGGACGGCTAGGCAATATCGCCATCAGCCCCGGCGCCTATCTCAGTGCGGGTGCAAGCGTCGTGACCATCACCCGTTACGATCCGATTTATGTGAATTTTCGCATGGCGCAACGCTATCTGCCGCAGCTCCACGCCGGCTTGAAATCGGGTGTCAAGGTCGATGCAGACCCGTCAGCGACCGGTGGCGTTGCCGATCAGGGGATGCTTTCCTTCTTCGACAACAATGTCGATCAGGCCTCGGGAACGGTTCTCGCAAAGGCGGAATTCAAGAATGACAGTGCACTTCTGTGGCCCGGCGAAAGCCTGAACGTGACGGTGCACTTCGTGACCGACACCAAGAGCCTGATCGTTCCAACGGTGGCGGTGCGCCAAGGTGCCGATGGACCCTTCGTCTATACGGTGGATGACAAGTCGAAGGTCCACGCGACGAAGATCGCCCTTGCGCGCACGAACGGCGATCAGGCCGCGATTGCGGCCGGCCTCACCGAAGGACAGCATATCGTCGTTGAAGGCCAGGTGCAGCTAGCCGATGGCCAGACGATTGTCGAGCAGTTCTCCGGCGGCCAGACGGCGGCAAAGCCCGCACTGACGGAACAGGCGGCGCTGATCGAGGGAGCCAAGCCATGATCCCGGCCTTTTGTATTCGCCGCCCGGTCGCCACCACATTGCTGGCCATCGGCGTGGTCCTTGCAGGTCTTGCCGGTTACAAGCAACTGCCCGTCGCGGCCTTGCCGAAGGTGGATTTTCCCACGATCAACGTTTCCGCCTCCCTTTCCGGCGCCTCGCCCGAAAGTATGGCTACCTCGGTGGCAACACCGCTCATCAAGCAGTTCGAGACGATCCCCGGCATCAGCGAAATCAGCGCGTCAAACTCGCTCGGCAATACATCCATCGTTCTGCAGTTCGATTTGAACAGAAACATCGATGCGGCAGCGGCAGACGTACAGGCAGCAATCTCAAACGCCACAAGGCAGCTGCCGTCCAACATGACGACGCCGCCCAGCTATCGCAAAACAAACCCGGCTGATGCGCCCATTCTGCTGATCACCATCAATTCGGACGAAATGCCACGCTCCAAGGTGGATGAGATCGCCCAGAACGTGATTTCCCCCATGCTGTCCACGCTGTCGGGCGTGGCGCAGGTCAGCGTCTATGGATCGCAAACCTATGCGGTGCGCGTAGAACTTGATCCTTCCAAGCTTCAGGCACGAAATCTGGGTGTCGATACAGTTACCACAGCCATCGCCAACGCCAACAACCAGACGCCTGTCGGAACGCTTCAGAGCCGCAACCAGCAGCTAACCATCGATGCCAAGACGCAGCGCACGAACGCGGAGGAATTCCGCACACTCGTCATCGCCAACAAGGGCGGCGCGCCCATCCACCTGGGCGACGTGGCAACGGTGCAGGACAGCGTGGAAAACCTGAAGGGCGGGAGCTGGTATGACGGCAAGCAGGCGATCATTCTGGCGGTACAACGCCAGCCGGACGCTAATACCGTCGATGTCGTGAACGAGATCAAGGCGAAGCTGCCCGCGCTCAAGGCGCAACTGCCACCTTCCGTGCATCTCAACGTCATGAACGACGCCTCGACCGCCATCAAGGATGCGATTTCTGACGTACAGTTCACGCTATTTCTGACAATCGCGCTCGTCATTCTGGTCATCTACCTCTTTACCGGCCACCTGACCGCGACGCTCATTCCGGGGCTTGCCGTGCCCCTCTCGCTGATTGCGACTTTCGGCGGCATGTATGTCCTGGGCTACAGTATCGACAACATTTCCCTGCTGGGCCTCACGCTATCGGTCGGGCTGGTGGTGGATGATGCCATCGTCATGCTGGAGAATATCCTGCGCCTGTCGGAAGAAGGCATGTCCATGCGGGAGGCCGCGCTGAAGGGCGCAGCGGAGGTGAGCTACACCATCATCTCCATGTCCGTTTCTCTCGTGGCCGTGTTCATTCCCATTCTGCTGATGGGCGGCGTCGTGGGCAGGCTGTTCAACGAGTTCGGCATGGTCGTCACGATGGCCATCATGGCCTCAGCCGTTGTTTCGCTGACGGTGACGCCGATGCTGGGCTCTCGCCTGACGAATCATTCCGGCAGGCCGCCGCTCATCATCCGCTGGTTCAACGCCGGGTTCGACAGGACGCTACGTGGTTACGATCGCGCTGTTTCCTGGTGCCTGCGGCATCGCGGAGTGATTCTGGTGGTCTTCATCGGTAGCGTTGCGGCCTCAGGCTATCTGTTCAAGACACTTCCTTCCAGCTTCTTTCCGCAGGAAGACATCGGCAGGCTTTCGGTCTCCACCCGCGCCCGTGAAGATATCTCCTATGAAGCCATGCGAGACCTGCAGCAACAGGTGGCGGACATTATTCGCAAGAACCCGGCGGTGCTGCATGTCACCTCCATCGTTGGTGGCAGCGCGCGTAGCCCGTTGAACAACGGCACGATGTTCGTGGAACTGAAGCCGAAGGAAGAACGCGCACCGCTGACGGAGACCATCAACCAGTTACGTGGAGCAACTGCGAAAGTAGCGGGCCTGAAGACCTACATCACGCCACAGCAGAGCCTGCGCTTCGGCGGCCGCTCGACTGCGAGCCAGTACCAGTTGGTTGTTCAGGCGCTCGATACCGCCACGACCACGGAATGGTCTGGCAAGATGATGGCCGCGATGCGCCAGGACCGGATGTTCACCGATCTTGCGACCGATGCGCAGAACGGTGCGATTGCCGCCAATATCCAGATCGATACGGACAAGGCAGCTGCCTATGGCATCACCAACGACCAGCTTCGCAAGACGCTGGAAATGGCATTCGGTGGCTATGCGGCGGCACAGATCCAGTCGACGGGCGACAGCTATGACGTGATTGTCGAGTTTGACCAGAGCCGTTCCTACGATGACGAGTTCCTGCGCAACATCAACGTCATGTCCCAGCAGACGGGAACGCTGGTTCCGCTTTCGAACTTCGCAACGGTGGAGCGCCGCGCGGCACCTGTCACGATCAACCAGACCGGTCAGCTCGTTTCCACCACGATCTCCTTCAACCTGCCTGAAGGCGTCGCGCTTTCGGAAGCAACGGCGCGGATCGACCAGATCAAATCCAGCATCAACATGCCAAGCGATGTCTTCACGTCCTATGGCGGTACAGCAGCAATCTTCCAGCAGAGCCAGGGCAATACCGGCATGCTGATCCTTGCAGCGGTTCTCACCATCTATGTGGTGCTGGGCGTGCTCTATGAAAGCTTCATCCATCCGCTGACCATTCTCTCCGGTCTGCCAGCGGCGGCATTCGGGGCGCTGATCGCTTTGAAGGTGATGAACTTCGACCTTTCCGTGATCGCCCTCATCGGTCTTCTGATGCTGATCGGCATCGTGAAGAAGAACGCGATCATGATGATTGACGTCGCAGTCGAACTCATCCGCGACAAGGGCGAAACGACCGCGCGTGCCATTCATGAGGCTTGCGTGCGCCGCTTCCGGCCTATCATGATGACGACGTTCTGCGCTCTTCTCGGCGCGTTGCCTATTGCGCTTGGCTCCGGGGCCAGCTCGGAACTGCGCCAGCCTCTCGGCATTGCCGTTGTCGGTGGGCTCATCGTCTCGCAATTGCTGACGCTGTTCATCACGCCGGTGATCTTCGTCGAGATGGATCGCCTGGGCAAAGCCCTTGGCCGCCTGTTCCGCCGCAAGGGGCATGGCGATCCGGCCAACAGCACCTTCCAGCACGAAAGCCGTGCTGCCGCCGAATAGGCAGATCACGCGTAGCATTTACAAAGAGGGGCGGGTTTTTCTCGCCCCTCTTTGCTGACCCGTTTTTCCTGCCCCTTTCTTCTTGCCAATAGAGCGATCCTGTGCGATCAGCCCGCCTCCCTATTTTTCGGCGGCGCCATTTGCGCCTCCATCGAATGCGCCAGTCGCATTCGTATCCAGCACTTTCAGAAAGGATGCGGCCATGGCACGTGCGCTCGGGCTCGACTTCGGCACGACCAATACTGTTCTCGCGCTCGGCGAACCGGGTGCCAATGCCACGCATTCGGTGCCTTTCATCAGCAGTGCGGGAACAAGCGACAGCATGCGAACCGCCCTCTCCTTCATGAAGGACAAGGCGCTCGGTGCGCAGGCCCTGAAGGTTGAGGCGGGACAGGCCGCCATCCGCCAGTTCATCGATAATCCCGGCGATTGCCGTTTTCTGCAGTCGATCAAGACCTTCGCCGCCAGTGCGGCGTTTCAGGCCACCCTCGTTTTCGCGCGCAGGCAGCAGTTCGAGGATCTGATGGAGATCTTCCTGCGCAGGCTGAAGGCCTATGCCGGGGACGCGTGGCCGAACGAGATTTCACGGCTGGTCGTGGGGCGTCCTGTCCGGTTTGCCGGCGCCAACCCGGATGAAGCGCTCGCCCTGCAGCGCTATCGCACCGCCCTGGAGCGCTTCGATTTCCCGGAAGTTCATTTCGTGTACGAGCCCGTGGCAGCCGCCTATTACTTCGCGCAGTCGTTGACTAAGGACGCCAATGTTCTGGTCGCCGATTTCGGTGGCGGCACCACCGACTACTCCTTGATCCGGTTCGAGCGCCATGCAGGGCAGTTGCGCGCCATCCCGATCGGTCACTCTGGTGTCGGCATTGCGGGCGATCACTTCGATTATCGCCTGATCGACAATCTCGTCTCGCCGGAAATCGGCAAGGGCAGCCATTTCCGCAGCTTCGACAAACTGCTGGAGGTTCCAGCGGGCTACTACGCCAATTTCGGGCGCTGGAACCAGCTGTCGATCTTCAAGACAACGCGTGAGTTCACCGATCTTCAATCGCTTGTTCGCTCCGCGACAGAGCCGGACAAGCTTGAACTGTTCATCGAGCTTATCGAGCATGATGAAGGCTATCCGCTTTATCAGGCGATTTCGGCCACCAAGATGGCACTTTCGAACGCTGAAGAGGCCGAGTTCAACTTCTCGCCGCTGGGCAAGGCCGGTCGCAGAACCGTGAAACGAAGCGACTTCGAAAGCTGGATTTCGGAGGATCTCGCGCGCATCGAAGAGGCTCTGGACGAAGTTCTCGTCAAAACCAATACAGATGCCGAGCAGGTCGACAAAGTATTCCTGACCGGCGGCACCTCATTCGTGCCTGCCGTGCGCCAGCTGTTCGTCAACCGTTTCGGCACGGAACGGATCGAAAGCGGCGGCGAGTTGCTGTCCATTGCGCACGGCCTGTCGCTGATCGGCGAGAGCAAAGACATTGAGCAGTGGGTTGCATGAGGCCAGAGGCTTTATCCGGCAACCGGGTTCGGATAGAGTGAGGTCATGACCTCAGCATCGGAACTTGCCCCAGCAGAACTCGCAGCCCTTCTGCACTTTTATGCGGATTCCGGATGCGACTGGCTTCTGGAGGAGGAGGCCGTTGATCGTATTGCCGAGTTCCAGGCCCAGCGTCTTGAGCGCGAGGCGCAAATGCGCAATCGCCAGCAGTCGGCCCCGCAGACAAGCGAACGGCCCGCGAATGGCAGGCGTTCAGCGCCCTTACCCGCGGCACGGGCACCTGCTCCCACCGCAAATGTCGCTATGCCGGATGCGGAGGCCGTCACGGCTGCCCGGCAGGCTTGCGCTGCCGCCAACAGCCTGGACGCGCTGAAAGCGGCGCTGGAAGGCTTCTCCGGCTGCAACCTGAAGAACGGCGCGCGCTCCACCGTGTTTGCGTCAGGCGACCCTTCCTCCGGCATCATGGTCATCGGTCCAATGCCCTCGGCGGAGTGCGATCGGGACGGCATTCCTTTTTCCGGACGACAGGGCCAATTGCTGGACAGGATGCTGGCTGCCATCGGGCTTCATCGCGACAAGGTGCTGCTGACGAATGTCGTGGCGTGGAGGCCGCCGGGCAATCGTCCGCCCTCGCCCGCAGAGATGGACATCTGCCGTCCGTTCATCGAACGGCAGATAGAGCTTGCGGCTCCTAACCACCTTCTGATCCTTGGCAATTTCACGGCGCGTTTCTTCTTTGCAGAAGAGCAATCCATATTTGCCATGCGTGGCACCTGGAAAGATGTGCAGGTCGGCAGTCGCATCATCCCCGCCCTTGCAAGCCTGCATCCGCAGGATCTATTGACGGCACCCGCTAACAAGGCGCTTGCCTGGAAGGATCTTCTCACCTTCCGTCAACGGCTTCTATCCTGCGAGTCTTAAATTCAATTCTTAAACTTTTATGAAATGAGATATGCGTATTTTGCATTGCTGCGGAGCGGCAGCTGCTCTTGAATTAATCATATTGCGGTGCAATATACAGAGGTGTCTTGGGAGGAACGTTTAGGAACCAAGGCCATGAGCACACGCATTCGCCCCATTCATTCCGGCTTCGAGACGCTTCGTCTTGCAGGTCTATCGCCTCGTTCAACTGCAGGCTACCACAACTTCGGCTCTGCTACGAATGAGCAGTTGACGGCTTCGGCCTATGCGCGTCGCGGCGGCTTGTCTCGCCCGACGGCAATCTTCACCGATTTTCGTGAACGTTGATCAAGGAGTGTGAGCCAATGAAGTACAGACTTCGCCAGATCCGGGATAAGCTCGCCTCGATCTCTGTCGCTGTTCGTGCCAGCCACGAATACACCCGTTCTGCCGGCCAGAGCGCGGAAAGCCGCGGGCGCGACCATTCTCCGCTCGCCGGTATCCCGATCTGATCGACGACTGTTGAGCAGCTATGTTGACGGCGAGGATGCCTTCCTCGCCGCTTTGCGTTCCAGTCCAAGCTGGTGCTCGCGGTAGATGATGAAAATACCGGCGGAGACAGTAATTGTCGTTCCTAGCAGCATCTGCCAGGTCGGAACATCGCCGAAAAGCACATAGGCAATCGCGATCCCGAAGATGATCGACGAATAGTCGAAGGGAGCGACGGTCGACACATCGGCCAGCCGGTAGCTCTGTGTCAGGAAAATCTGGCCGAGTCCGCCACAGATGCCTGCACAGACCAGGATCAATTTCGTCTCCCAGGAAAGCCCGTTCCACCCGAACGGCAGGCTGATGAGCGAGAAGGCCGCAGACAGAAGCGAGAAATAGAGCACAATCGTAAATGTCTTCTCTGTCTTCACGAGCTGGCGGGTCTGAACCATGGCAAGGCCGCCGATCACTGCCGAGAGTAATACCGCTATGGCCCCCGTCGCCTCGTTGCCCCCCATTCCGCCCTGTTCAAACATGGTCAGCTTCGGCCATGAAATGATCAGAACGCCGAGAATCCCGATCGCAACCGCAGTCCAGCGATAGATCCGCACCTTTTCCTTCAGGATCAGCGCGGCAAAGATCACCGCCATCAGCGGCGAGGCATATCCGATGGCAATGGCATCCGGCAGCGGTAGATGGATCAGGCCGAAGAAACCCATGACCATGGCGATCATTCCCAGCGTGCCGCGCTTGAGATGGCCGGTGAAGCTGGACGTCCGGAAGGCAGAGGCCAGTTCCTTTCGCATAGCCAGATAGACGAAAATCGGGATGAGCGCGAAGAACGAGCGATAGAACGTAATCTGTCCTGCCGGAATGCCTGAGCCTGCGGCCTTGATGAAGGTCTGCATGCCAAGAAAAGCCATGACGGACAATAGTTTCATGAGGATCCCCCTCAAGGGATCCGGGGCTTCGGAACTCATTCTTCACTCGTGGCGGCTTGTTTCGGGAGATCCAAGCCATTCGCAAAATTCGGGGATCAGGCGGGCTGGGGAAAAGTGTAACCCGATTTGGTGAAACGTTTCATCACGACTTTTGATAAAATGATCATTTTCGGAAATCACACGCAGGTGTTAGCAGACGCGTTGAGTGATTAGTGTTTTTATTTGGGACCGCTTTAGCAATCGTTCAGTTTTGGATGCAATAGTGCCGCGAAACTGGGCAAGTAGAGCTCGTCAAAACCGATCGGTCATTCCATTTCAGGAAGCAACATGCTGCGTACAGACACGGGTCAGATCGTACATCTGGCAGATTATCGCCCCACCGATTTCGTCCTGGAACGCGTCGATCTGACCTTTGAACTTGATCCGCAGGCAACGCGCCTGGAATCCCGGCTC
This sequence comes from Affinirhizobium lemnae, assembly GCF_022968395.1. Lineage (GTDB taxonomy): Bacteria > Pseudomonadota > Alphaproteobacteria > Rhizobiales > Rhizobiaceae > Neorhizobium > Neorhizobium lemnae. The sequence continues at coordinate 124,043 of NZ_JALJQZ010000007.1, read as the reverse complement.
ATCTTCCATCGGCGTGAGGGCGTGGACGCATCGGCGCCTCTGGTTCTGGATGGTGACGAACTTGTTCTCACCGAACTGCGTCTCGACCAGAACGAGATGCCTGCCAGCCAGTACGATCTTTCTCCCGATCAGCTGGTGATCCGCGACCTGCCGGGAAGCGAACCGTTCGAAGTGACGGTCATCACGACCATCAATCCGGAAGCCAACACCCAGTTGATGGGTCTCTACCGCACCAATGGCGTATATTGCACGCAGTGCGAGGCGGAAGGTTTCCGTCGCATCACCTATTTCCCGGACCGTCCGGACGTACTGGCGCCCTATACGGTGACCATCATTGCCGACAAGGCAGCCAATCCGGTTCTGCTATCGAACGGCAATTTCCTGGGCGGCGGCAATTACGACGAAGGCCGGCATTTCGCCGCCTGGTTCGACCCCTTCCCCAAGCCAAGCTACCTGTTTGCGCTCGTCGCCGGTGATCTCGGTGTCGTGGAAGACACCTTCATCACGATGTCGGAACGCGAGGTCGCGCTGAAGATCTATGTCGAACACGGCAAGGAAGATCGCGCAGCCTATGCCATGGATGCGCTGAAGCGGTCGATGAAGTGGGACGAGGAAGTCTTTGGTCGCGAATACGACCTCAACATCTTCATGATTGTCGCCGTATCGGATTTCAACATGGGGGCCATGGAGAACAAGGGCCTCAACGTCTTCAACGACAAGTATGTTCTGGCAGATCCCGAAACGGCAACGGACCAGGACTACGCCAATATCGAAGCCATCATTGCCCACGAATACTTCCACAACTGGACGGGCAACCGCATTACCTGCCGCGACTGGTTCCAGCTGTGCCTGAAGGAAGGCCTGACCGTCTATCGCGATCACGAGTTCTCCGCCGATCAGCGCTCGCGGGCAGTCAAGCGGATTGCCGAAGTGCGCCATCTGAAGGCCGAACAGTTCCAGGAAGATGGCGGCCCGCTGGCGCATCCGGTGCGTCCGACAGCCTATCGCGAGATCAACAACTTCTACACGACGACCGTCTACGAGAAGGGCTCCGAAGTCACGAGGATGATCGCGACGATTCTTGGCAAGGATGGCTTCAAGAAGGGGATGGACCTCTATTTCGAGCGTCACGATGGCGAGGCGGCGACGGTCGAGGATTTCGTGAAATCCTTCGAAGATGCCAACAGCGTCGATCTCAAGCAGTTCTCGCTCTGGTACCATCAGGCGGGAACGCCACTGGTGACGGCATCCGGCATCTATGATGCGGTGGCCAAGACCTTCACGCTCTCTCTGGAGCAGATGATCCCGGCCACGCCGGGGCAATCCACCAAGCAGCCGATGCATATCCCGCTGTCCTATGCCCTCATTCAGGACAATGGCGCCCTGCTTGATGCACCCAAGGTCAGCGGCGGTCAGGTCACGGGCGATGTTCTGCACCTGACGGAAAAGGCCCAGGTCTTCGTTTTCGAAAATGTACCGACACGTCCGGTGCTTTCGCTGAACCGCAGCTTCTCTGCTCCGATCAATCTCGATTTCAAGCAAAGCACCGAGGATCTGGTGCGCATTGCCCGCCACGATACGGACCTGTTTGCCCGTTGGCAGGCGCTGACGGATCTGGCGCTCCCCAACCTCCTGCAGGCGGCCAAGGATGCGCGTGAGGGCAAGGCCATCAGCTGCGATCCGGTTTTCATCTCCACCTTGCTGGAAGCGGCAGCCGATGAAGCACTCGAGCCGGCTTTCCGTGCTCAGGCGCTCGCTCTTCCCAGCGAGGCAGACATTGCCCGTGAGCTTGGCAGCAACATTGATCCTGACGCCATCCATAAGGGCCGTCAGGCTATCCTGAAGGCCATTGCCGAAAGCGGCCAGTCTGTTTTCGAAAGACTGTTCAACACGATGAAGCCGGAAGGCGCCTTCAGCCCTGATGCGGCAAGCGCTGGCAAACGGGCACTGCGCAACAGCGCGCTCGGCTATCTAGCCTATGTCACGGGCGGCACCGAGCGGGCCGCCAAGGCCTTCGCGGATGCGGACAACATGACCGATATGGTTCAGGCCCTGACGGTTCTGGCGCACCGCTTCCCGGAGGATGCGGCAACGGCAGAAGCGCTGGCAACCTTCGTCAAACGTTTCGAGAACAACCCGCTTGTTCTGGACAAGTGGTTTGCACTGCAGGCCACCATTCCGGGCGGAGATACGCTGAACCGTGTCAACGCCCTGATGGAGCATCCGCTCTACGTTGCGACGAACCCGAACCGAGTTCGTTCGCTGGTCGGCTCGCTGGCATTTGCAAATCCGACCGCCTTCAACCGCGCCGATGGCGAAGGATACCGTTTGCTTGGCGCTCAGGTCACGCAGATCGATCCGCGCAATCCGCAGCTTGCTGCGAGACTGCTGACGGCCATGCGCTCCTGGCGGGCGCTGGATGCCAGCCGCGCCGACCATGCACGTGCGGCACTGCTGGAAATCGATCGCGCGCCAAAGCTCTCGACCGATGTTCGGGATCTTATCGAGCGGATGCTGAAAGACAGCTGAGATCAGCCAGTCTGGCGCCCCTGCCGGATCGCGGGGCGCCATTTCCGCAATATGGTTAAATTTTTCTTAAAACCGCATCTGGACAAGGCGAATCAGCAATGATTCACTGCCTTCGGATCGCAACATGATTTGCGAATCAATCACGAGGGATCAAGCAAAGCGATGGCGGACGTGCAGCGGGAAACCGCGGCCGAAGGGCGGCTGTTTTTCAAATTCTGGGATCGGGTGCTGCTGTGGCTGCTGGCCATCGGAGACCGATCGCTGCGCATTGGTCAGCGTCTGCAGGCCATTCCGAACCTCGATGTCTGGCTGAAACGCGCAATCCCCGTCCTCATCATCGCCTTTCTCAGCGTCATTGCCATTTCCCGACTGATGGGTCTCGTGTCCGAACGTGCCCGGATGGAAGAGGATGCCCGGCAAACCACAGCGCTTCTGGCCGCCATCGGCACCTCCGCCCTACAGGGTCACGACGAGATTTTTGTTGCCGCCGATCAGGCAGCCGCTGAGCAGCGCCTCAAAACACTGCCGCAGGATCTGGATCGGCAGAGCTTCATCCTTCTCGTCAACAGCACGGGTCGGATCTTCAGCGCGACTGGCAGCGCCAAGTCGTTCATCGGGGCGCGGTTCGATTCCTTTTTGCCGGAAATGGTGGCCCTGCGACGCTTCGGCGGAGGCAATGGCATCATCGAAACCACCTTTGAGGGCGCGCCCCATTATGCGGCCATTCGCAGCATCGGCGGCGGATTGCTGGTGGCGGGTCATTCTCTGGATGAGATCGATCAATACTGGCGCCAGCAGGTCTCACTGAATGTGACGCTCTTCACCGGCATTTCCTCGGTCATGCTGGTCATCCTCTACGCTTACTACGTGCAGGCCAAACGTGCCCGCGAAGCCGACGAGATCTTTCTCGAATCCAACATGCGCGTCGAAACGGCCCTTTCGCGTGGACGCTGCGGTCTCTGGGATTTCGATCTCACGAACCGCAAGCTGTTCTGGTCGCGCTCCATGTATGAAATGCTGGGGCTTCCCCCCGGCAGCAATGTGCTTTCCTTCAGCGAGGCTGCCCGGATGATGCATCCGGCGGATGGCAATCTCTTTGCGCTTGCCCGCGCGGTCGGTCGCGGCAATGCAAAACAGGTCGATCAGGTTTTCCGCATGCGCCATGCGGCCGGCCATTACGTCTGGATGAGGGCCCGCGCGCAGGTGGTGAAAACAGGCATGGGTCGGACTCATGTCATCGGCATCGCCATGGACGTGACGGAACAGCACCGTCTTGCCCAGCGCTATGCGGAGGCGGATCAGCGTCTGGCGGACGCCATCGAGTGCACCTCGGAAGCCTTTGTCCTGTGGGACAAGAACGACCGTCTGGTCATGTGCAACACGCACTTCCAACAGGCATACGGTCTACCGGACAATGTTCTCGTCCCCGGCACGGAAAAGGCCATCGTGACGGCTGCGGCCTCTCGGCCGGTGGTGGAGCGGCGGATTGCGGATCCGGACCAGAACGGCTTTTCGCGCACAATCGAAGTGCAACTGGCCGACGAACGCTGGCTGCAGATCAACGAACGGCGCACGCGTGATGGCGGTCTTGTGTCTGTCGGTACCGACATCACACTGCTCAAGCGGCATCAGGGGCGCCTGCGCGAATCCGAGCGTCGGCTGATGGCAACCATCGGCGATCTCTCGTCATCCCAGAAAAAGCTGGAGCGCCAGAAGGCAGAGCTGTCCGTCGCCAATGCCAACTATCTGGCCGAGAAGGATCGAGCGGAAGCCGCGAACAAGGCGAAGTCCGAATTTCTTGCGAATATGAGTCATGAGTTGCGCACACCCTTGAACGCGATTCTCGGTTTCTCTGAAATCCTGTTGAACGGCATGTTCGGCCCGGTCGGCTCGCCGAAATACAGCGAATATGCCAAGGACATCCACGAAAGTGGCAAGCATCTGCTGAACGTCATCAACGACATTCTCGACATGTCGAAGATCGAAGCAGGCCACATGAAGATCCATTGCGAGTCGATTGATCTGGCGCCCCTGATCGAGGAGAGCCTTCGCCTCACCTCAATCCCGGCTGAGGAAAAATCGATTATCGTGACGCAACGCCTCAGCCCGGATCTGCGCATGGTGGGCGATCGCCGCGCGATGAAGCAGATCCTGTTGAACCTTCTGTCCAATGCCGTGAAGTTCACCAACGAAGGCGGACGGATCGAACTGCGCGCCCGGGAAACGGCCAAGGGCCTGCGCCTCACCATTGCCGATACGGGGATTGGAATTCCGAAGGCGGCGCTTGGGAAGATCGGCCAGCCGTTTGAGCAGGTTCAGAGCCAGTATGCCAAGAGCAAGGGAGGCTCGGGCCTTGGCCTTGCCATTTCCCGCTCGCTGGTCACGCTCCATGGCGGCTCCATGCGCATCCGTTCCCGCATGAAGCACGGCACGGTCGTCGCGCTTACGATCCCGGGGGACGGCGGCGCGTCGTCGACTGGAAAACCGATCGCACGCCCTTCGACAGCCGTTTGAGGTCTGCCTCCACAAGTTTGAGGTTCGGGGCGTCCACAGCCGTGGATAGCCGCTCGATCAGACCTGCGGGCGCATCCTTCGGGTCGAACTCGCCGCCGACACACAGCCGGATGATCTGCGAAAGTTCCGTGTAGACGGCGAGTGCCTGAAGGCACAGATCCAGATCGTCACGGCTGATCATGTCCTGCGCATAGAGCATCAGGCTTCTGCCGGTGCCCGTCAATTGACGCTCCTCACCGGTCAGGCTGCTGGCTTGCCCGTTCATCAGCCGGGCAAACTGCGCCAGAAACTCTATATCGATCAGGCCGCCGGGTATAAGCTTCAGATCCCATTGGTCGCGTGGCGGCTTTTCCTGTTCGATCAGCGCGCGCATCTCGGCCACATCGGCTGCAATTCTGTCACGCTCCCGTGGGCGGTTGAGGATCGATGCGATCACATCATCCGCCTCCCGCATCAGGCTGTCGTCGCCGCAGATCAGCCGTGCTCTCGTCAGCGCCATGTGCTCCCAGGTCCAGGCTTCCTCTTCCTGATATTTGCGGAAGGAATTGATCCGCGTTGCAACCGGCCCCTTGTTGCCGGATGGCCGCAGGCGCAGATCCACCTCGAAAACGATGCCCTCCGCAGTCGGAGCGGACAGCGCTGCGATCAGCCGTTGCGTGATGCGTGTGAAATAGCGGAGGGAATCGAGCGGCTTATCTCCGTCCGACTCGAGGGCGCCGTCATCATAGTCGTAGAGCAGGATGATATCGACATCGGAACCGGCGGTCAGCTCGAAGCTTGCAAGCTTGCCCATGCCGACCACCGCGATCCGCCCGCCCGGAAAGTCCCCATGCGCCTGCCGGATCTCGCTGCGCACGCCCTCCAGCGCCTTGGCGATAATCAGGTCAGCAAGATCGGTAAAGGCATGCCCCGCCTGAATGCCGCTGATGCTGCCCGTCAACAATCTTATGCCGATCAGAAAGCGTTGCTCCGAGGCAAAGATGCGCAGTCGGTCAAGCAAATCCTCATAGTGCCGCGCACCGCCGAGAAAGGTGGTCAATCGTTCCTGCAGGTAATCGCGCGTCGGCATCTGGGCCATAAGGCCCGGGTCCAGCATGCCATCGAAAACATGCGGCCTCGCGGCAATGATATCCGCAAGACGAGGTGCCGCCGACATGACCGTCACCACCAGGCTCAACAGGTTGGGATTGTTGCCGAGAAGCGAGAAAAGCTGGATACCGGCTGGCAGCGCTTTGAGAAAGCCATCGAACCGCAGCAGCGCCTCATCGGCGCGCTTGCTCTTGCCAAAGGCCATCAGCAGTTCCGGCATCAGTTCCGTCAGCCGTTCACGGGCCTCGACCGATTGCGTGGCGCGGTATCGTCCGTAATGCCAGGTGCGGATGATGCGGGACATATCGGCAGGCCGCTCGAAGCCCATTCGCTCCAATGTCTTCAGAGTTTCCGGATCGTCGTTCTGGCCGGTGAAAACCAGATTGCCATCGGCGGCGGAAAGCTTTGTCTCCTGCTCGAACAGCCGCGCATAGCGTTTCTCCACGGTGCGCAGGATCTCTTCCAGCCTGTCGCCAAACGCCTTGGTATCGGCAAAGCCCATCATGAAGGCAATCCGCTTCAGCTCCGCCTCGCCCTCGGGCAAGCGGTGCGATTGCTCGTCGCGCACCATCTGGATACGATGTTCCACATCCCGCAGAAACCAGTAGGCCTCCGTGAGTTCCATGGCGATCTCGGGCCGTATCCACTGCGCATCGGCAAGAGCGGAAAGTGCGTCATCAGTGCGGCGCGCCCGCAAGGGGGGCATGCGGCCTCCCGCGATCAACTGCTGGGTCTGCACGAAGAACTCGATTTCCCGAATGCCACCGCGACCGAGCTTTACGTCATGGCCCTTCACGGCAATGGCGCCGTGGCCTTTGTGCGCATGGATCTGGCGCTTGATCGAGTGAATGTCGGCAATCGCTGCGTAGTCGAGATATTTGCGGAAAACGAAAGGAACCAGCTGGCGCAGGAAATCGGTGCCTGCCTGAAGGTCGCCAGCAATGGGCCTTGCCTTGATGTAGGCGGCACGTTCCCAGTTCTGCCCCCGCCCTTCGTAATAGACGAGCGCTGCCTCGACGGAGACGGCCAGTGGGGTCGAGCCTGGATCAGGCCGCAGACGCAAATCGGTGCGGAACACATAGCCATCGCCCGTGCGTTCCTGCAGCATGCGGATCATCCGGCGCATCATGCGACCGTAAAGCTCGCTCGCCTCCAGCGGGTCCGGCAGGATGCCGCTTTCCGGGTCATAGAAGACAACCAGATCGATGTCTGACGAGTAATTCAGCTCCTCCGCACCATGCTTGCCCATGCCGAGCACGATCAGCCCGGACCCTTCACTGGGTCGTGCGGGATCGTTCAAGGTCATCTTGCTTGCGTGGTGCGCCGTCACCAACAGATGATCAATCGATGCGGCGACGGCCACATCCGCCAGCCTTGTCAGCCAGCGGGTCGTCTGTGTTGCATCGTGCAGACGCGCCAGATCGGCCAGCGCCAAAAGAACACTGACCTCCCTCTTGGCATTTCGGAGCGCCGTCATCACTTCGGCTTCTGTGGGCATGGATCCATCGGAACGCGGTTCCCAACTTTGCCGCGCGGCCTCCACGGATTGCGCCAGCAGCTGTTCTACCGGTGCAGACAGGTAGCGCGCCAGCATCGCGGGACGGATGGAAAGGCTCTCACGCAGGTAGGGAGAAAGCGAAAGTGCGGCGGCCAGGAATTCCTTCAGTACGCCGCCATCCTTCAGCATCTCGGCGACAACGGGCTCCTGTCCGGCGATCTCTTTCAGAACCGCATTGGCAGCCCTCGCCTCCGTCTGGTTGAAGGCGCGCAAGGGGTTGTCGCGAAGCTCGCCCAGAGAGTGTACCTGCTCAGCCACGATACGAACCTCCCAATTCTGCCGCACATGTTCAGGCTGTAGCGCGGGGATAGCAATCTGTCAGCCCGCTCTCACCACAAAAGAGGCATATGCTGCATAAATAGGCTACATGCTTCGCGCTGAAGCCGGAAATACCATGGTCGCGGTCAGACCCGGATGGACATCTGCCCCGGCATTGGTCTGTGACAGTTCCAGACGCCCGCCATGCAGTTCCATGACCGCCTCAACGAGCGATAGGCCAAGACCGGTTCCCGGCTTTGAGCGGCTCTCGTCCAGCCGCACGAAGCGCTTCACCACCTCGGAGCGTTTGTCCTCCGGCACGCCCGGCCCGTGATCGCAGACGGATAGATGCAATTCCTCGCCCTGTCGCTTCAGACGCATCAGGATCGGGCGGTCCTGCTCGCCTTCGGCCGCATATTTGATGGCATTGTCGAGCAGGTTGAACATTGCCTGCCCGATAAGCTCCCGGTTTCCCTGCACAGCCAGGCCGGGCTCGATTTCAGTCACCAGCGAAAGTCCGGCCTCTTCCGCAACCGGCTCGTAAAGCTCGGCGGAATCGGCGCAGATGGCGGAGATGTCCACCGGCGTCATTTCGGCTGCAATCGAACCGGCCTCAACCCGGGAGATCATCAGAAGCGCGTTGAACGTCCGGATCAGCTGGTCTGACTCGCTGATGATGCCTTCCAGCGCCACACGCCGAACCTCTCCGTCATCCTCATCCAGCGCGTCGGCTGCCTTGTTGCGCAGCCGCGTCAAAGGCGTCTTCAGATCGTGGGCGATATTGTCGGAAACCTGTCGCAGCCCCTCATTCAGCTTCTCGATGCGCTCGAGCATGGCGTTGAGAGACTCGGAAAGCCGGTCGAATTCGTCGCCAGAAACGCCGACCGGCAGCCGTTGTGACAGATCGCCCGCCATGATCTTAGTGCTTGCTGCCGACATGCGATCGATGCGCCGCAGGGCGTTTCGCCCGATGCCGAACCAGATCACCAGTGCACCGAGACCCATGATGGCCAGCGCCACCATCAGCGCGCGGCGCACAATGCCTCGGAAACGCCCCGGTTCGCCCAGGTCGCGTCCCACCATCACCCGCAGGCCGTTGTCGAGGAAAAATACATTCGCCGTCGCAACATGCGGACGCGGCGGCCCCTGCTCCGTAAAGGGCTCGTAGCGGAACGGCATCCGCGTCCAGCCCTCTTGATCCAGAACGCCCGGCTCGACGGAAGCCACGTTCCCGGCCAGCATTTCGCCGGTCGGGCTGGCAATGACATAGAGGTTGGCGCCCGGTTGCCGTGCACGCCGCTCCATGGTCCTCAGTAGCAGGTTGATGCCGCCGCGATCATAGGCGGCACGAATATCTGCGGCTTCCTGATTGATGCTCTCTCGAACCTGCTGCGTCAGAATTCGCTCTGACATTGCCGTCACATAGACGACCAGAAAAGCAGCGCAGAGCGAGAACAGGATGATGTAGAGCGCCGACAGCCGAACGCTGGTCGAGCGAAACAGCAGGCGAAGGCGGCTCATGCTCAAGCTTCGTCCTTGATCATGTAACCGGCACCGCGAATGGTCTTCAGCAGCGGCTTGTCAAAATCCTTCTCGATCTTCGAGCGCAGGCGCGAAACATGCACGTCGATGACATTCGTCTGCGGATCGAAATGATAGTCCCAGACATTCTCCAGAAGCATCGTCCGGGTCACAACCTGACCGGCATTCTTCATGAGATATTCCAGCAACCGAAACTCGCGCGGCTGAAGGAGGATCTCCTTGCCCTGGCGGCGAACCTCATGGGAAAGCCGGTCAAGCTCGAGATCGCCGACACGGTAGGTCATCTCCTGCTCGGGCGTACCTTTTCGCCGACCCAGCACTTCCACGCGCGCCAGAAGCTCGCTGAAGGCATAGGGTTTGGGCAGGTAATCATCGCCGCCCGCCCGCAGGCCCGTCACGCGGTCGTCCACCTGTCCAAGCGCGGAGAGAATGAGAACGGGCGTATTGATGCCGCGCTTGCGCAATTCACTGATCACGGAAAGCCCGTCACGACGTGGCAACATGCGGTCGATGACCATCACGTCATAGGCGTTTTCCGAACCCATGAAGAGGCCGCTTTCGCCATCGCTGGCGTGATCGACCACAATACCCGTCTCGCGAAAGGCCTTGGTCATGTAAGCGGCGGCTTCGAGATCGTCTTCAATCACAAGAATCTTCATGTGCGGGACAATAGCTTCGCGACCCTGCCCGGTGGAAGGGGTTTCAGCGGGCTTCTCCATGCTTTCCTGCTGCGTTTGCATATCCGCCTCCATCAAAAAGAAAGGCACCGAACCATCGCTGGCTCGGTGCCCAAGAATGGACCCTTGCCGAGCTATCAGCCTTCGTTGATCGGAAGCGCGATGAAGCGGCTGCCGCTCTGCGATTCGATCTGGAACAGCGCCCGGGTACGGCCATCCTTGCGGGCGGCGGCGATGGCCTTGGTAATGTCGGCTGCCGTTGCGACCTGCTGGTTGTTGACGGCGGTGATCTTCTCACCTTCCTTCAGTCCCTTGGCTGCAGCCTCCGAGTCCGGATCGACATCGGTCACCGCAACGCCCGTGCCATCATCGGAAGGGCCGACAGTGATGCCAAGGTTGGCCAGCGCCTTTTCGCTCGAAGGCTGCGCCTGCTGCTGGCTCTGCTGCGTTTCGGCCTTGGAGGCTTCGTCGCTTGCGAGATTGCCGAGCGTCACTTCAACGGATTGCGCCTTGCCGCCGCGCCAGATGGAAACATCCACCTTCTTGTTCGGGCCGATGGCTGCAACCTTCTTGGCCAGGTCACGGGCATCCTTGATCGGCTCGCCATTGACGGCGGTGATCACATCACCCTGCTTGATGCCAGCCTTGGCGCCCGGAGAACCGTTCTGCGGAGACACGACCAGCGCACCCTTGGCTTCGGCAAGACCGAGCGATTCCGCGATTTCCTGCGTCACCGGCTGGATCTGGACACCAAGCCAGCCGCGCTCCACCTTGCCGCTCTTCATCAGGTCAGCCACCACATCCTTTGCTGTGGAGGCGGGAATCGCGAACGCGATGCCGACGCTGCCGCCGGAGGGCGAGAAAATCGCCGTGTTGATACCGACCACTTCACCGTTCTGGTTGAAGGTCGGGCCACCGGAGTTACCGCGGTTGACCGGCGCATCGATCTGGATGAAGTCGTCATAGGGACCGGAACCGATATCACGGCCGCGGGCAGAGACAATACCGGCCGTGACTGTGCCACCGAGACCGAAGGGGTTACCGACAGCAACGACCCAGTCGCCAACGCGAATTTTCGCGTCATCGGCAAACTTCACATAGGTAAACTTGCGTTTGGTATCGACCTTCAGGACAGCGAGATCCGTGCGGCTATCCTTGCCGATCAGTTTCGCATCGAGTTCGGTCCCGTCGTTCATGACAACCGTATAGGCCGAACCGTCAGCCACGACGTGATTGTTGGTGACGAGATAGCCGTCTTCCGAGATGAAAAAGCCGGAGCCCTGTGAGACAGGACGCATGTAATGCTGGCGGTTACGGTTATTGCGCTCGGCGTGCTCTTGGTTCCGTCCGTTCGGCATCTGGCCGCCAAATTCACGGAAGAAGCGCTTCAGTGGATGATCGTCCGGAAGTTCATCAAAGCCGCGCCCTCCGAAGGAGAAGCCGTTGCTCGCATCGTCAGAGGCTGGCGTCGTATCGGATTTTACACGGACAGAAACAACGGCGGGCGATACGGCGGAAACGACGTCTGCGAAACTTGGAACCTGCGGCGAGGCAACTGTCACCGGCTCAGCATAGGATTGATAGATCTGCGCGGGAATGCCGGTCGAAAGCATTACGGCTGCGAGGCCCGCCACAGTGGTTCCCTTGAGAATGGTCTTCAGGGAGGGGCGTCCGATCTTGCTCATGGTTCGATACCTTTATCTTCATTCAGACTGTTTGCCGGAGGTCCGGCGGCGGTGGATGACAGAAGATATAGGTGCCGCGACCTTAACTGCACGTGTCCGACGGGTGAAATGTTTGTAATGTTGCGGAGAGCGGGTTAGCGCCGCTCAGCCCTCTTCCTTGCGCAGCAGTTCCGCCAGCCGAGCCTGCTCTTCCGCCGTCAGGGCCTTCTCGGCACCCGTCGCGGGACGGGAGCGACGAGACAGCCGGTAGACAGCCACTCCGCCGATGATGAACAGAACAACAGGCGTTGCCCAAAGTGCGATCGTCTGGGCGCTCAGCCGCGGCTTCAGCAGCACGAATTCACCGTAGCGCGACACGAGATAGTTGATCACCTGCTCGTCACTGTCACCCGCCGTGATTCGCTCGCGCACCAGGACGCGCAGGTCCTTGGCAAGCTCGGCGTTCGAATCGTCGATGGACTGGTTCTGGCAGACCATGCAGCGAAGCTGAGCGGACAGGTCACGGGCGCGCTGCTCCAGCTTCGGGTCCTTCAGAACCTCATCGGGATTGACGGCGTAGGCTGGCAGGGGAGCGAGGAGCAGAAGGATCAGTAGCGCAAAGAGCCCCCTCTGGCCTGCCGGCCATCTCCCCCACAAGGGGGGAGAAGACTCGCGGCTGCGTCTCCGCCAGATTTGGGCTGCGAGAGTGCGGCAAGTTAAGCCCCTCCCCCTTGTGGGGAGGGGTTGGGGAGGGGTTGACCAGCGAGACCGCTTGCTCATTCCGCAGCCTCCATGGCGGGCTTGGCCGGCTTTGCTGCCTTTGCTCTGCGGCTCGGCGCACCAACGCGCAGGCGGCGGTCAGAGAGCGAAACAAAGCCGCCAATCATCATGATCAAGCCACCAAGCCAGATGCACAGAATGAACGGCTTCCACCAGATACGCACCACGATGCCGCCATCGGCCATCGGGTCGCCCAGCGACACATAAAGCTGGCTGAGACCGAAGCTGACGATACCGGCTTCCGTCGTCGGCATGCGGCGTGCGGTGTAGATGCGCTTCGAAGACCAGACGTCGGCAACGGCAACGCCCGCCTTGCTGATCGTGAAATGCGCTCGCTCTTCGGTAAAGTTCGGACCGACCGCTTCCTTCATGCCATCGAATACGAGCGTATAGCCGCCTGCATCCGCTGTCATGCCCTGCTTCATTTCCAGCACATGCTCGGTCTCGAAAGCCGTCACTGCCACGATGCCCAGCACGGTAACGCCAAGGCCCATATGCGCCAGCGCCGTTCCGAAGGCAGAGCGTGGAAGCCCCTTCAACCGGGCAAATGCAATGGAAAAAGCCAGCTTGCCGAAGTTGGCGCGGTACCAGAGGTCGACCAGCGAACCGAGAATAAGATAGATGCCGAGCGCCAGACCGAGGAAGGCCAGAACTGGGCCGCCATTTTCCACGTAGTAGAGCCCGAGCCCTACAACCAGCGCCAGCCCCGCAACGAGATAGAGCCGCTGCATCGCGCCCAGAAGATCCCCCCGTTTCCAGGCCAGAAGCGGCCCCATGGGCACGATCAGCAGAAGCGGAATCATCAACAGGCCGAAGGTCAGGTTGAAGAAAGGCGCGCCGACGGAAATCTTCTCACCCGTCAGCGTCTCCAGAACCAGCGGATAAAGCGTGCCGGTCAGCACCGTCGCGGTGGATACCGTCAGGATCAGATTGTTGAGAACCAGGGCGCCTTCGCGGGAAATTGGCGCAAAGATGCCGCCGCTTTTCAACTGCGGTGCGCGCCAGGCAAACAGTGCAAAAGCTCCGCCGACGAAGATCGAAAGGATGGCCAGAATGAAGGTGCCGCGCGTCGGGTCTGTCGCGAAGGCATGCACGGATGTGAGAACGCCGGAGCGGACGAGGAAGGTTCCGAGCAGCGACAGCGAGAAGGTGATGATCGCCAGAAGCACGGTCCAGATCTTCAGCGCCTCGCGCTTTTCCATCACCAGCGCCGAGTGCAGAAGTGCTGTTCCCGCAAGCCACGGCATGAAGGAAGCGTTTTCCACCGGATCCCAGAACCACCAGCCGCCCCAGCCAAGCTCGTAATAGGCCCAGTAGGACCCCATAGCGATGCCAGCCGTCAGGAAGGTCCAGGCGGCCAGCGTCCAGGGGCGAACCCAGCGCGCCCATGCCGCATCGATACGCCCCTCGATGAGGGCCGCCACCGCAAAGGAGAAGCAGACGGAGAAGCCGACATAGCCGAGATAGAGCAACGGCGGATGCACTGCGAGACCGGGATCCTGCAGAATAGGGTTCAGATCCTGCCCTTCGGCGGGTGCCGGCATCAGGCGGATGAAGGGGTTGGAGGTCAGCAGAATGAACAGCAGGAAGGCGACCGCCACCCAGGCCTGCACGGCCAGCACGTTGGCCCGCAATGTCTCCGGCAGGTTGCGCCCGAAGAATGCAACGAGTGCGCTGAACAGCGTCAGAATCAGCAGCCACAGCATCATGGAACCTTCGTGGTTCCCCCAGACACCGGAAAGCTTGTAAACCATGGGCATCAGCGAATGGGAGTTTTCCCAGACATTGCGCACCGAAAAATCGGAAACCGCATAGGCCCAGGTCAGCGCCAGAAATGAGAGCGTCACCATGCCAAAGAGGATGATGGAGCCGGAGGGTGCCAGCGCCATCAGCGCCGCATCGTTTCGCCGCGCACCCACAAGAGGCGCGATGGAGACGATCAAGGCAATCGCAAGCGCCAGAACCAGCGCATAATGGCCGATCTCGACAATCATCGCGTCACACTCCCCTTGGCGCCGGTGGTCGGGCTGCCTTCGCCTTCCTTCCAGACGCCGTCCGCTTTCAGGCGATCCGCCACTTCCTTCGGCATGTAGTTTTCATCATGCTTGGCCAGCACCGAATCTGCAACGAAGGCACGGGAAGACGTGAACACGCCTTCGGTCACCACGCCCTGGCCCTCGCGGAACAGGTCCGGCAGAATTCCGGTATAGCTCACAGGTACGCTCGCCGAGCCATCGGTCACCTTGAAGCTCACGGTCGATCCGGCCCCACGCTGAACGGAACCAGCCTCGACCAGCCCCCCCAGACGGATGCGCGTTCCCGGCGATACCTCGTTCTTGGCAAGATCGCTCGGCATGAAGAAATAGGCGACCGACTGGCTGAAGGCGAACATCACGAGCAGCACGGCAATCAGGATGAAGCTCATGCCGCCAGCAATCACCGCCATGCGTTTCTGTTTGCGCGTCATTGCACGATCCCCTCGCCCAGTCCAATCTCACGCGCCAGCGCCACAAGCCGCTGACCCTCGTCCGTTTCGGCTGGAAATGTCTTCAGCCCTGTCTGGAGAGCATTGCGGGCGTCCTGCTCGCGGCCCAGCACCATGTAGGAGCGCACCAGCCGCAGCCAGCCCTCGATGTTTTTCGGGTCAGACTTCAGCCGCTCGGCAAGGCTTTCCACCATGCCCGCAATCATTGCCTGCCGGTCCTGCCCGGAAAGGTTCTGGGCGGCGGCAACATCGGCAGCGCTCGGATTCCCGGGCGCATTCTCGCTATTGGCGGCAATGTGCTGGTTCACGAGGCTTTCCCATGCGGCGCCGGGAGGCGAGTCGCGCTTGATGGCATTGAACGCGGCCAGCGCTTCCGGCTTGCGGCCCGCCTGCTCCAGCCCAAGTGCCACATAGAAGCGCGAGCGCATATTGCCGGGTTCCAGCTCCACAGCCTTCTCGAAGAAGCCGCGTGCCTCGTCGGTCACGATGCCCTGATTGGCGGCGACCATGGTTTCGCCCAGGCCCGCCAGTCGTTGCGGTGTCGCGCCCAGAATACGGATCGAGTTGCGAAACGCCTGATCCGCATCGGCAAAGCGGCCGGATCGCATGTAGATCGGCGCCAGCAGATCCCAACCGGCTCCGTCATTGGGGTTCTGGGCCAGATGCCGTTCGGCCTTGGCGATCAGAAGTTCGATATTGTTACCCGGATTGGCAAGGCGTGCCGCCAGCGGCTGGTCGGGCATGCCGGGGCTTCCCAGCATCAGATAGCCTGCAAGTCCCACGATAGGCGGACAGAGAATGACCAGCAGCGTGGTGATGCGATGCGGGCGCGGCAAAGCCGCGGGCGTCAGGCCCCGCTGCGGCGCGTCGGTGGCGGCCAGCAAACGGCGTCCGATTTCGGCCCGCGCGTAGTCGGCCTCCTTCTCGCCGAGAAGACCGAGCGCGAGATCGCGATCGATCTCCTTCATCTGGTCACGGTAGACCGCAGCCTCGTCTTCACGGGCCGTTGTCGGTTGCGGCCTTGGCTTCATCAGCGGCGCGATCAGAAGACCTGCCACTCCAGCCGTCAGTACTGCGATAAGAATCCAGAAAATCATTGAAGCCAATTACGTCAAGCGCACCACTATTCCAATCGGATCGGGGACGATGACACGAATTTGAGGCGTTTGGCCGCAAGTTCGTGAACAGTCTCCTCTCTCCTATGGACGGACTGCCTGACACGGGCCTTGATTTGCGTCAAGCAAGGGCGCGAAACAGAATTGGTTCAATGAGGGAGCCGAGGCCACTCAGCTCAGCGGAGTCCAGGCTCCATCGGCATTGCGGCAGGCCGTGCCGCGCGCCTTCAGCTCGCGTTCGTTGATCGTCAGCGTGTGGGTGTAGCTGCGGCAGTTCTGTGAACCCACCTGATAGGGCGCTGCTGCCACCACCTCGCCGCTGATATTGCGGCCCTTCCATTCAGTCGCTTGTCCGACCTCGGAAAACTCCAGCGCGCGATATTCCGCTTCCAGCGCCCTTTGTCGGTCGCTTTCACTGAGCTGGGTCCCGGCACGGCTGACGATACCGCCCTGAAGCGCCACGATGAAATTGTTTGGCGGAGCCTTGGCAAAGAGCCCGCCACGATTGCTGCCAGTCGATGTGCAGGCCGAAAGCAGGCTTGCAGCAATAACAGGCCAAACGACGAATTTCACAGCGCGGACTTCCATTCTACTCCAACCGTTTCGTGCTTGCGTAGACAGATATCTGGTATCTACGCACCTGATTTTCAAACCTGAACTTTGCCCCTTACGTCGTCGGCCGAGCCGTCAACTGTGGCGAAACCACGCGAAGGTTTGAACTCTGTTTGTAGCGTGTAGGCACAAAGTGTCGAGCCGGAAAGCGATCACTGTGCCATTTATATCGCACTGCGTCAGTCCCAGGCTCCAACTCATGCTGCGTCGCGTGAAATTCCCGGCAGTGTCAGCACAGCGCGCAAGCCCCCGCGACGCCCGCGCGAAAGGCGGAAACGACCCTGATATTCGCGGGCGATTTCGCCAACGATCGAAAGTCCAAGGCCCGTGCCGGGCTTGCTTTCATCCAGCCTGCGGCCACGCTTCATGGCTTCCTTGATTTCGTCGGGGTTAAGGCCCGGCCCATCATCTTCAACAGCAATTTCCACCCAGTTGCGCCGGGCCGGATCTTCCCCCTCGGGTGCCAGTGACGGCATGATGGTCAGCCAGACGCCACTCTTGGAATGGCGCGCCGCATTCTCCAGAAGATTGCCGACCGTTTCCTCGACATCCTGCTGCTCCATGGCAAGCGCCAGATTGGCCTGTGTCGCGATCAGTTCGAATGTCTTCTCGGGATTGAGGCGCCGCATCACGCGCATCAGGCGCTCCAGCACCGGCTCGGCATCGGTTCGCGCCAGCATGGATTCGCGCTGGGCAGCAATGCGGGCGCGGTTCAGATAGCTCTGCACCTGGCTCTGCATGGCTTCCGCCTGCCCGCGTACCACTTCGCCATGGCCCTTGTCGATGAGGCGTGATTCGTTGAGAAGCACAGCAATCGGCGTCTTCAGTGAATGCGCCAGATTTCCCACCTGCGAACGGGCACGCTCGACAATGCGGCGGTTGCTGTCGATCAGCGCATTCATCTCGATGGTCAGCGCATGCACCTCACGGGGAAACTCGCCTTCCAGACGCTCCGCCTCGCCGCGTCGCACCTTTTCCAGCGCTCGGCGCGCTTCGTCCAGCGGCCGCAGACCGAAGAGAATGGCAAGACCGTTGACCACAAGGCTGCCGAGGCCGAAGACCACCAGCGCGATGTAGAGGCTCTGGGTAAAGGCCTGCACATCCTCCGTTACCACGGTCAGGTTGCCTGTCACGCGAAAGCGCGCCGCCCTGCCCTCGCTGTCCAGCACCACCTCTGTTTCCGCCACCAGAACATTGTTCCCGAAGGCGTCGATGGCAGGATAGAAGCGCTCATAGCGATTGTTGAAGGGTACGTTGAGGATAGACGGCACCTTGATATTCGACGTGCCGAGCGACGAAGATGACAGCGGCGTCGCGGCAAAGGTGCCAAGCGGCTCGACGATCCAGTACCAGCCGGTTTCGGGCTGGGAGAAGCGCAGGTCGCCCAGTTGCGGATTGCCCGCAAGCGCGTTGTCGTCGCCAATGGTGATGGAGTTCACCACGTTGTAGAGCTGCGCACGCAGCAGATCGGTAAAGGCGCGTTCGGCGGATTTCGTGTAGAGCGCCGAGATCACGAGCGCGATCACCACCAGCGCCACGCCCGACCAGGCAGTCGCCAGCAGCAGAACGCGCGCCGTGACCGATCTAACGTACATCGGATGGTGCTTGCATGCGGTAGCCAAGACCGCGAACGGTCTCGATCAGGTCGACACCGATCTTCTTGCGAAGGCGTCCGACAAACACCTCGATCGTGTTGGAATCGCGGTCAAAATCCTGATCGTACATATGTTCGATCAGTTCGGTACGGGAGACGACCTCGCCCATATGGTGCATGAGATAGGACAGCAGGCGAAACTCGTGCGAGGTCAGCTTCATCGCCACGCCGTTGACCGTCGCCTTGGACGCCTTGGTGTCGAGCTTCACAGGTCCGCAGGTGATTTCAGAAGAGGCATGTCCTGCGGCACGGCGAATGAGGGCGCGAACGCGCGCCAGCACTTCCTCCACGTGGAAGGGTTTGGCCACATAATCATCGGCACCGGCATCGATACCGGCCACCTTGTCGCTCCAGCGGTCGCGCGCCGTCAGCATCAGCACCGGCATGGCCTTGCCTGCCGCACGCCATTTTTCCACCACCGTGATGCCGTCCATCTCTGGCAGGCCGATGTCGAGAATGACCGCGTCATAGGGTTCGGTCTCGCCCAGAAAATGCCCTTCCTCGCCGTCGAAGGCCTGATCGACCACATAGCCGACCTCCTTCAACGCATCGGTCAGCTGGCGGTTCAGGTTGCTGTCGTCTTCGACCACGAGAATGCGCATGGAAATCCTTGATTCGATGAAATACGAGAAGCGGCTCGTCGCCTTCTACTACATCGGCACCCGAACAGTCACCTTGCGCGGGCGCTCTCCGCTACCCTGCACGAGAACGGTCACAATGCAGGTCGCTCCGTCCTTCGACGGTTGCGCCGACAGAAGTTCGCCGCCGGTCTCCCGCACAACCTTGGATGCGGCGTCGCCACAATCTCCGGCAACCAGAATCAGGTAGTCGCGGGCGAAGGCATGATCAGCAGACAGGCTGAACAAACCTGCCGCGACCATCGCGATTACCTTGAGTGATGCCATGACGACGACTTCCGATTACAAAATGCTAGGCCCGATAACCCAAACCAACTGGCAAATTATGTATCGAATGACGGCTGAATGGCAAATGAATGTGCCCCTCAGCCGTCATGCAGACAATGCTTATACGTCAGCTTCCGACAATGGGTTTGGTGGCCGCGAGCCGCCCGTAAATGGCCAGAAGCGCGCCGAAAGCGCCGCCTGCGCTGGTCAGTGCATCAACGAGTGCCGCCTGTTGCTCATAGGGAAACAGATGTCCCCGCGCCTGAAGAATTGAGGCGAAAAGCGCAATCAGCCCGCCCCAGACAGCCTTGGATTCGTACCATGTCTTTGCATTATCCATTTCAATTAACTCCCTGGTTTTTCACGATAATAACCTGATCTCGGGCAATGCCCCGCGGTACCGCGCGCCCCAGCTGCGCCAGGCGCACACGGAAACTTGTTTGAATAAATCCGAAATCGCTCAATTCCTGAGAAAGATCATACTGATGAAGGCAGGCATCGACCTCGGCCTGGGCCACCACGGCGCCGGTTGAAGCATGCAGCAGTTCGAGCCGATAGCGTTCTTCCGGTTCATCGAGGGCTATGTCGGATGCGTCCCAGTCATCGGCATTGATGCGGCTCCGGCGCACCCAGCTGAAGGACACGCCGGCCGCCCGCCGTTCAGCTTTCAGGTGAACAGGCGCCAGCGGCGTCTCAGCTCGCAGTCCTGCGACAGTCTGACGCGGCCCGTAACGACCGGCCTTCGCGCCAACCGGTTCGACGATCCAGTTCAGCGCCAGTCCGCGTTCGCTCTGCGTCAGCCCCAGCGGCACCACGGCTTCATCCAGCACAACCACCTGCGCTCCGCTTGCCGCGCCTGCCGCCATGGCATCCTCGGTCCCGGCGAGACCGCGCAGCAGGTTGGAAAGCCGAAAGCGTCCCGGTGCCACTTCCTGCGTTGTGGCAAAGGCCAGCACTTCCCAGACGCCGTTATCAGCCATCACCGCCAGCCGATTTTCACCAGCCTGTACGGCAATCTCGCTTGCGGAAGAAAGCCCGCCGAACGGCAGATCCACCTCGATCACCGATACCCTGTCGAACCGGCCCCAGACACCCGCTACCAAAGGCGCGTTCAGCCGTCCAATGCGGGCCGGCCGATCGATCAGCACCCGGCTGCGATATCCTTCCGTGGTGGCAGAGCTTGAAACCAGCATGCGCGTCCAGGGCTTCGCATAGGCCGCAACACGGGCAAAGCTCTCCGCCTCGCCACTGTCGAAGCGTGGCAGATCGAGAAAAGCGATCAGCGGTGCAAATGCGTCGGATGCGGCGACCGCGCTCACCCGTTCCAGGGGCGCGGGGCGGTTTGCGACACTCGCAACCGATTCGTGCCTGCGTGCCTCCACCCGCCGCATGTCGCCATCCTCGATCCGCATCACACGGTAGATGCCGTCCGGCCCATCGGTTATCTGAACCCCATCCCCCGGCGTCAGCGCCACATCGGTCGGCGCAAGCGAGAATCGAATGGTCCGGCGGGACAGGTGGTTGTCACGCAGCAGCGCTTCCGTGGCTGCCTGCGCCGCCTCATCGGCCATTGCGCCCGGAATATCTGCCCGCAACACGCGGTTCGTCGCCCCCGGAATGCGGCGGGAGCGCGTGGCTGCCTGCTCGTAGTCGAGATCCGGGTTGGCGAAACCCAGCACCGCTTCCGCGGCAAAATCGCTGTCGTGGCCGCGCGTCTCGCTCCAGGCCGCCTCGCCCTCACGCTCGGCCAGCACATCGATTGCCGTTACGGCCAAGCTGGCCTTGCTGCGCGAGCGGAAAATCAGCCGCCCCTCCACTTCCGTCACATCCAGCAGAAAACCTTCCACCAGCGGCGTCAGCATCTGGCGCGCAGAGGCAATGTCAGCCTGCACATAACCGGTCAGGTCGCCGCAGACTTGGCGCACATCGAAATCGCTAAACCCGTGATCGGTCAGGATCGCGGCAATCGTGTCGGCAAGCGTCCCCGCCCCCAGCCGACCCGTCAGCCAGTGGCCCAGCCGCCAGTTCTCGCCATCGTTCCAGATGGATGTCGCCTGTGGAAAGGCAGGGTAAGGCCGCGCATCCCAGCTCCAGACGAAGATATGCCCCGCATCCACCATGCCAACGGGTGCCTCATCGCCCTGCCAATGGGCGTGATGCGCGTCGAGAAAACGCCGCTGCATCGCGTTAGACCGTCCGCCGCTGGAGAAGTAGGGCCAACCGCTCTCGGAAGATTTCGGGTCCACGAACAGGTTCGGCTGGTTCGCGCCCTTGTCGATGGCGGGGCAGCCCAGTTCGGTAAACCAGATCGGTTTCGAACCCGGCACCCAGGCGGTCGGGCTGGCGCTCTCCGCGCCGCCTGTCCGGTCGAAGTGATGGTTCCCCCACCAGCCGGAGAGATCCTTGTAGCGGAATACCCAGGGCTTGCCCGCCAGCCCATCGGTAACGGGCGAGCGCAGCCGCGCCTTGCGGTCCTCATCGCTGGCATAATACCAGTCGAAGCCTTCGCCGCGCGTGATCGCAGCTTGCATTGCCGCCACATCCTCGGCGCTTGTCATACCATCCGGGTTTGTGCCCATCAGGTCGTCATCGCGCCAATCGGAAAGCGGCATGTAGTTGTCGATCGCCACCGCATCGATGGCAGGCGAGGCCCAGAGCGGGTCGAGGTGGAAGAACACGTCGCCGGTCCCGTCATTCGGGTGATAGCCGAAATATTCGCTCCAATCGGCACCATAGGTCAGCTTGACGGATGGTCCGAGCCTCGCACGGCAATCGCCTGCCAGTCGAACCAGTTCCGCCACGAAGGGAAAGCTGTTTCCCGCCCCGCGCACCGTCGTCAGCCCGCGAAATTCCGAACCGATGATGAAGCCGTCCACGCCACCCGCCGTAACGGCCAGATCGGCGTAATGCAGCACCATGCGGCGATAGCCCTCGGCGCGATTGCAGAACTGGTCGATCTCGCTCGCCGCCGCCTCCGTCTTGTCCGGAGAGCCTGCCTGCCCCGGTCCCGGATGACAGGTTATGCGCCCTCGCCAGGGGTAAGCCGCCTGTTTCGATCCGCCATAAGGGTCCGGCAGCACGTTGTCTTCCGCCACATCCATCATCACGAACGGGTAGAGAAAAACCTCGATGCCCCGCGCCTTCAGATCGGCGATGGCCTGTTTCACGCTCTCGTCGGAAGGCGTGCCGCCATAGGCGGGCGCATCGTTCCTGCGGCTCACCAGATGTGCATCGGCCCGCTCGATGCCCGCCACGTTCCAGGGCAAGGTCTCCCCGTCACGCGAGAGGAATTCGACGCCGGGCACGATCCGGCATTCGCCAGCCCGAAGATCGGTGCCGAACCAGCTGACGACCAGCGCCACGCGTTCAAGGTTGGGGCAAAGCGCCTGCAATTCGTCGAGGGATGCTTCCCAATCGGTCGCCGCCATGCGGTTGTTGCGGTTGAGAATTCGGGCACTGCCCTCACCGGTGTCTTGCGTCACCTGCACCGTTGCATAGCCATGCTCGCTGGAGCCGGGAATGATCGTCACGGCCCGGATTTGCGCTTCCAGCGTGCCGATGGGTCGCACCACCTCGAACTGCAGTAGCGGAATACGATTGCCGAAATCGCCAAGCGGCAACCGCTCGAATACCACATAGGCAAGCCCCCGGAAGGCAGGCGCGTTTCCTGCTCCCTGCTTCGCCTCGATCAGCGGATCGGGCAGCTGATCCTCGCTGCCACGGTAGAACCGCATCTGGATCGTGGTCAGATCCAGTTCGCGACCATCGGCCCACACGCGCCGCACATGCGCCACCTCGCCCTCACAGAGCCCAAGCGCGATGTTGGCATAGTAGGCGAAGCTCTTCACCTTCTGACCGCCGGTCGCCTTGCCGCCGCTGCGCTCACTTCGCACCTCTTCCTCGAAGCGCGTTGCCCAGATCAGCGTGCCGCCAATCCTCATCGTGCCATAGAGCCGGGGGATGCCGGTTCCCTCATCGGCTCCGGCCAGTCGCGCGATGGCAAGGCGTGGGCCCGTGACAGTGGGCGAACCGAGAAGCGCCCGGTCCACAGCTGCCCCCGCCAGCCCGCCTGCCGCACGGCCCAGCATCGCGCCCACAGGACCGAAGACGGAGCCGAGCGCCGCCCCCGCCGCCTGAAACAGAATGGTAGCCATGGTTGTGAAGTCCTTGGGTTTATTGGGAGGCTTCTGAGAATGTCAGTATCACCCCACCCGATGCTAACGCATCGACCTCCCCCTCAAGGGGAGGTGGGAACTGGCCGCTCCTTTGCCGTCTTTTCCACCAGCCGCAGTGGACAGGAGATAGACAAGCAGATGCCGCGCTCACCCACCTCCCCTTGAGGGGGAGGTCGGCGCAGAGCGCCGGGTGGGGTGACAGATCGCGGCAATCACTGCAGCTGAGAGAAGGCGAGCGAATGTTTCCTGCCGATCTCCCCCCTTGAGGGGGAGATGCCTGGCAAGGCAGAGGGGGGTGCTTCACGCCTGGCACGCTTGGCCGGGGTGACAGGTCCCTAATCACCCACCCCAAACCGATGCACGGCCACGATCCGCCGTCGCCAGGCTGCCACGAGAGTGGAACGCGTCACCGCCGCCTGTTCATATGCGTGGATGAAACTCGTCGCATCGGCAAGGATGCCCGCATGTTTGGCCGCGCAGCCCGCCTGCCAGCGAAACAGCAGCACATCGCCTGCCTGCATGTCGCTGACCGGCACCGGGGCACCGAACAGCGCCAACGCCGCCTTGAGCAGCCGCTCCTCGTCCGCCCGCTCGGCCCAGTCCGGCGCATAGGGCGGCACGGCCAATGGCGGTTCACATCCGTAAAGCTCGCACCAGACCCCGCGGATGAGACCGATGCAATCGCAGGCCACACCCTTCGTCGCGCCCTGATGCCGGTAGGGCGTGCCGATCCAGCCTTCCGCCAGCGCCACCACGCGCGGCCCCATCATGGAAACAGCACGCCGCCATCGTGCTGGCCTTCTCCATCAGCATAGGAATAGCTGAAATCGCTTCCGGGCATATGCGGAAAGCCGCGAAAGTTCAGGCCGTTGGCGAAGCGGGCGCGGCAGGTCGTAAAGCTCTTGTCGCAGCCAGCCGTCAGCACCACCGCCTCGCTCTCGGCCACGTCGCGCTCCAGCGGCAGCCACAACGTCAGCCGCCCAGTGCCGCCTGCCTCCGCCACATGCCGCTCGATCATGGCGGTCGAGCCATCGGCAAAACGCAAACTCCCCTGATCGAAGAAGCCGCTCTCGCGCTCGACCAACCCCGTCACGGTCAGATGGCTGCGGTCGCGCTGTGCGCTCACCGTCGCAGCAGACTGGAACGCATCAAGAGACACCCGGCAGCGTCCGTCGCCAAGGCTTGCATCGCAGCGACGGCCATAGACACGGCCCTGCGGCTGGTCGAGACGATGCGCCATGCTGCGCAGTTCTGCGGTAAAGGCACCGCCTGCCCGCGTCACCTCACCGATTTCCCGCACATCGAGCCGCGTGAACTGCGAAGGGTCTGCCCAGTTCACCAGAAACAGCTCCACCAGCGCATGGTCGAACCGGCCTGCGGCAAGCTCTTCTGCAGCAATGGTGTCGCTGGAAAAGCCGCCCTGCACCTCGCCTGCATTGGCCGCCATGCCGCTTTCGGCCTCGTTGTCGCTGGCGGAAAAGCCGCTTGCCGCACGGCAGAACGTACCATCCACCTCCAGGTCTTCGTCATGGTCGGTAAAGCCCAGCACCACGCCATCGGCGCGCGTCACCCGCCAGGCATGACAGGTCGTCGTGGCATCGCCCGCCAGATGGGCCGCCAGTTCCGCCGGTATGTGTCTCACGGCAGGATCTCCTTGATCGGAATGGCCGGAATTCGACCGGCATTGAAGGCGGAAAGGTTTACGTCGATCCGGTCGGTGTCGAAGCGCACCGGCACATCGAACTCGAATCCGGCGCGGATTTCGGCTCCCTCCGGCGGCACATGGGCAGCGTGGAAGGTCACGATCCCCGTGGCCGCTTCCAGCGTGAAGCGGTCAGAGGAGATCTCTTCGCCGTCCACGCTCACCCGCACGGTTCCAGCTACCGGCTTGGCAATGGTCCGTCGCGTTTCACCGCCGTTGTCGCCATAGGTCTTGATCAGTTGGAATGTGCGCGTCACCCCATCGCCGGTGCCGATCCATTGGTCCTCGGCGCTGACATTTCCCGTCGGCCCGCAGGATTTCCAGTCCAGCGGATCGCGAAAGCGAAAGCCGTAAAGCTCGCCCATCCGCGCCTCGAAGAATTCCAGCACCTCATAGAGATCGGCAATCGAGCGGACACCGGAACCGGCATCGTAGACCCGCCTTGCATTGCGCCAGCGGGCATTGCGGTTCTCGCGCCCGTTGGACAGGTTCACGATGTCGGTACGCCGCACCGGCCCACCACTCGTGCCCAGCGCCAGCCGCAGCGGAAAGCGCACCTCATGAAATCCGGTCATGGTTTAAGTCTCTTCTATTCTTGAAAAGCTTCATGCGGGAACTCACCCCCCTCTGGTCTGCCGACCATCTCCCCCTCAAGGGGGGAGATCGGCAAGACGCATCCGCTCGCATTCCTTACCAATAGCGGTTGCCGCAAAGGGTAACCCTACTGGGGACCGAGAGCCCGCCACGAGTCGATCTCCCCCCTTGAGGGGGAGATGGTCGGCAGACCAGAGGGGGGTAACATTTTCAACGTCAAAACGACCCTCACACACCCCGCCGTCCGCGCGCCACGCTGCGAGCAAGCATGGCGGTAATCTGGCCCTCGCTGCGCTTGAAGCTGGCCGCATCCGTCGCCGTCACGTTGAACACGATCTGCCCTGAGGCTCCCCCAGAGCCGCCGGACGTCGCCACGCCCAACGCGCCATCGGCGCCGCGCTTCAGCGGCAGAATGGCCTCTGCCCCCGCCTCGCCCATCAGGCCGGTCGCACTTCCCCCCATGGAGAAGAAGCTCGGACTTCGCACCACGCCACCATCGGCAAAGGGCGTCACCTTTCCGACCACGCCCGAACCGAGGGAGCCGAGCAGGCTTCCCGCAATGCCGGACATTGCGTTCTCCAGCGGCTTCAGCGCAGCGGCAAGGGCAATGTCGCTCAGGCGTCGCCCCAGTCCACGCAGCACAGTGTCCAGGCCTTTGCCGTTGAGAGCCGCTCCCTGTAAAGCGCTTGAAAGCGCCGAGCCGAAGCTTTGCGAACGTGCCTGCAGATCCTGCATCGAACGTGACAGCGCCTCGCTGGTAGAAAGCGCGTCATCCAGTCCACGGCCTGTGGAAACAGTATCGGTCATCGGTCACCTCAGTCGGAAGAAAGTGGCAAGTCGGGAAAGGCGGCCATCAGCGCAGCAAGCCCTGCGCGGTCCAGTCCGGGCGGGCGGGGACGAAAGGCCCCTGCCATCCCCATGAACTCGCGTGGCGAAAGCTGCCAGAAGATGTCGGGAGGAAGCCGCAACAGGCACAGCCCCACATGCAGCACGCCCGGCCATCCAGCCGTCGCGCCGTCATGCGGGGCGCCCGTTGCGGCGCTCAAGGGCGGGGAATCGGGTTCCCTCGCGCGCCAGTCGTCATTCCGTCACTAAAGGCCGCCTCCAGCAGTTCCGTGGCAATGCGGGCGCAGGCGGTCACGCCGCCTTCCACATTCATGTCGGCCACTTCCTCGTCGGGAAACAGATTGCCGCCGCCGCGCAGTCCGGCGCCGATCACCCGCACCAGATCGACCGCCTTCAATCGTCCCTTGGCGAAATAGGCGGCCAGTTCGGAAAGATCAGCCACGCCGAAAGCGGTTTCCAGCTCGGCCAGCGCGCCCAGCGTCAGGCACAGAATGCGCCGCTCGCCATCGATCATCGCCTCCACCTCGCCGCGTTGCCGGTTGGCACGGCGATGCAATCCCAGTCCCTTGCCCGTCGTCTCTGTCGTCTGCATCAGATCGCTCCGAACGTCAGTTGACCGGCGGATTCCAGCGCGATCTCGAAGCGCACTTCTCCATTGTGCTCCCCGGAATATTCCAGCGAGGTCATCTGGAAGGGTCCGCTGATCGTGCCGAAGGACGGGATCACCACCTGAAAATTCAGAATACTGCCGGCGAAGAAGGCGCTGCGGATCATTGCATCGGAGGTCTGGTCCTTGAAGAGGCCCGCCCCGTTCAACGAGGCGCGCTGAATGCCTGCCCCACCCAGAAGTTCACGCCAGCGTCCGGCGCTTTCGGCATCTGTAATGTCCACAGTTTCGGCATTGAATGCCAAGCGTTTGGAACGCAAACCCGCCACCGTCTGCCAGCCTGCGCCATTTTCCACCTTCAACAGAAGGTCACGTCCTGCCTGTGCCACCATTGTAATAAATCCCTTTTGAACGATCTGGTTCTGAAAAAAGTCTCACGTCTCTTCCGTCACGCCTCGCAGGTTCACCTCCGCAACCTGAGCCTGTGTTTTCGCGTCCTGCCTGTAGCGGATACCCGTCACCGTCAGGTTTACCAGATGCTGGTTCTCCCCCAGCGCCAGTTCCGTGCGGTCCAGCAATATCGCCACCTGAGCGGCCAGCCTTTGTGCTTCAGCGCGTCCCTTCCCATCAGACCAGATTTCCACCGTCAGGAGGTGCTCCTCCGCAACTTCGGTCCCGGTGGAATAGTCTCGGCTCTCCAGTGTCCCGTAGGTAATTGCAGGAAGGCTTACACGCCCTGCAATCCGGTCCCTGAAGCCTTGGATTCCTACGGTTGAACGCAGTTGCACATCGTTTGCGAGACGCTCGTGGATTGCCTTCAGAAGTTCCTGTCCACCTCTCATTGTGCTTCCTCCTCACAGAGGCACGAAAGCATGCATTTGGTCTCGTCTGGATCGCGCACAAGTCGAATTCGGAAGACCCGTTCGCCTTCCCGAAACCGCTGACCGGCGCCGATGCCCTGGCGATGACGAAGGAGAATCCGGTGGGTCACCACGGCCCGTTCGCCCCCTGCCATGTCGGTGAAGGAGGGGCTCGCAACCGGTTCGATGCGCGCCCATACCTCACCCGCCTGAACCCAGCCGCCAAGGCTGCCGCCCTGTCCGTCGCTCTCGTCGTTCGGCGCTTCCAGTGTCAGGCGGTGGGTCAACTGGCCGGGGTCCAGCGGCAGGGTGCTCATTTCAAAGCCTCCTCATGCGGAAGGACGCCACCAGCCGGTCATAGCCGTCCGGCATTGCCCCCGGCTGCTGATCGGGGGACAGGACACCACGATGGGCAAACATCAGCGCGATATGGATCAGCATGGCGCGCTTCAGCGGGTCCGGCACATCCGTGCCCGCCTCGCCGAAACCGGCGGTGAAATCGATCTCGATGCCATTGATTGCTCGACCAGGCTTTGGCGGATCACGCAGCCACAGTCTGGCCGGGCGTGCCTGCCCATCCAGCAGATGGTCTTCAAGCGATGGATGAGATGCCGTTCCGTCTTCGGCGTAAACCGTTGCTGCCTCAATGGCTTGCACCGGTCCTCTCGCAATCTGAATCACGCCGTCCTTCGGCCATTGGTCGAGGTAGAGCCGAAGCGTCTGCTCGATCAGGCAAAGCCCTGTTTCCCGCTCCAGATGCTCGCGGGCAATGGCAATCAGCTGCGCCAGAAGCGCATCCTCTTGCGCTCCATCCAGCCGCAGATGCGCCTTTACCTCGGCAAGCGTCAGCGCCTCCGCGGCTGGCGGATCGATCAATGCATAGGTCATGGAAAATTCCTTTTTGGGAAAGGTAAGAGCCGTCCGACGCGTCAAGAGGGCAAGTCAAGGATTGAAGCGGAACACAGGACACAACGCGAATGATTCCGCCCTTGACAGACCCCTCCCCAACCCTCCCCACAAGGGGGAGGGAGCAGGTCGAGCAAGCCGCTAACAGCTTAGCTCGCCAAATTTATAATGGGGAATCAGGTGGCTGCCGAGAATGCCGACGAACTCCCTCCCCCTTGTGGGGAGGGTTGGGGAGGGGATCTTTTCACCGCTTCGTGTACTGTGGAAGCGGAAGAAGCTCCCTCACCCCGTCTTAACTCGCGGAAAACTTCACCAGCTTGATCGCCTCGAAGTTCTGCACGCCGCCGCCCACGCGCTTGGTGGTGTAGAACAGCACATAGGGTTTGGCGGAATAGGGATCGCGAAGAATGCGCACGCCCGCGCGGTCCACCACCAGATATCCGGCTTTGAAATCACCGATGGCGATGGAAAGCGAGCCGGCGGCAATGTCCGGCATTTCCTCGCCCTCCGCCACCGGAAATCCCATCAGCGTCGCAGCCTGGCCTGCCGTTGCCGGCGGACGCCACAGATAGTTACCATCGGCATCCTTCAGCTTGCGAATTTCGCCCTGAGTGCGCCGGTTCATCAGAAAGGTCGCGTTCTGGCGGTGTCCGGCCTTCAGCGCATAGATCGAATTCACAAGAACATCCGATGCACCGGATGAGGCAAAAGCTCCCGCCTGACCCGTCGCCACATAACCCAGCTTCCCCCAGGCCCAGGCGCTGTCGGCTGCGGTGTCATAGGCCAGAAAGCCCTTCGGCTTGTTCACACCCTCGCCGCGAATGAAGGCATCGCCCTCCTGCTCGGCAAACACTGTGTCCACCTCGCTCGCCAGCCAGCTCTCGATGTCCACCGCCGCATCGTCCAGCAGCGTCTGGCTGGCGGCGGGCATGGCGTAGAGCTCCATGGTGGGAAAGCTCAGTTCCGCCAGCTGCGGCGATGTCGTCTGCGGCCGTGCCGCCGTTTCGGAAACCCAGCCCGTCGCCGGGCCGCTCAGCGCAAACGGCTTCTTCAGCACCGTGGTGGAAACGGTGCGTACGGTGGAGAGCGCACGCATGGGGGAAACCACGCTCAGGCGGCGGCCAATCTCGGTGTCCGTCTCGTCCGGCACCAGATAGCCGCCATCGCTGGTCGAGCCTGCGCTCATCGCCTTAGCCTCCAGCTCGCGCAACGCACCCTCGTCGCCACGGCGCACATAGGCCTCGAAGGCCGCCTTGTGCTCGGCAACTTCAGGCCCCGCCTCACGGGCGCCACCCAGCGCCGGTCGCGCCTTCTTCAGCGCCAGCTGGTCGATCACCCGCTTCTGCTCGTCCATGCTGCGGTTGATGCGCTCCAGCTTCTCCCGCGTCACCACATCGGCGGTCAGTTTCTGCTCGATTTCCGAAAGGCGGCGGTCGTTCACGTCCTTGAAGCTTTCGAAGGCCTCCATGAACTCGTCGAAGGCCGCCATCATCGTATCTGGCACGGCTTTCACCTCCGGCAGCGCCTTGGTTTCCGGTGAAGCGCTCAGTGAAGCGTTAAGGGCAATATCCTGCATCAAATTCGTCCTCTCATATGGCTGGTCAACATGGTCTTGCTGGCCCGGCGCAGGGCGCGCACAAGCTCGGTGTCACGGTCGCGGAAGAACCGCGCCTGCTTCACGTTGGAAATCCTGGCCGATGGCAGCATCGGAAAGGTCACAACGGAAATTTCCCAGAGGTCCGCCTCCAGAATACGGCGAACGCCCGTCTTCGCGTCCTGTCTCGCGCGTATGGTGCGAAAGCCGATGGAAAGCCCGTCCAGTGCGCCGGTCTTCATCAGCGCGTGCACCTCGCGAGCGCGGGCCACGCCGGGGGCAAGCTTGCCCTCCACGTAAAGGCCTCGACTGTCCTCGCGAATGCTTTCCCACGCGCCGATCGGCTCGTTCGGGTCGTGCTGGTAGAGCATGCGCACACCCTTCGGCCCCCGCTCCACAAGACTGTTGAGAAAGGCTCCGCGCTCGATCACGTCCTTGCCGAGGTCCACCTCGCCAAACACGCTGGCATAGCCGGAAAAGCTGCCATCACCGCCGAGTTCGGACAGCGTCAGGCTCGCAAATTTGCGCACGGTCGGGCGTGGCCCGCGATAAGCGTGCATGAAGGTCTCCTGCAAAAATGAAATTGCTTCAGGATTGTTTTTCGCCGTCCGGCTTCGCACCGAACCGTCCGGCCACGCGCACCAAGGCACCCAGCACCCACCAGGCGGAAAGGCTGGCCGCGGCAGAACCGGAAAGGGCGGTTTCCAGCGCGGTCAGCTGGCCCACCAGTCCCAGCCGTTCGGAAAGCCATATGCCGACCGGCGCGCCAAACATCACGCCGCAGCAGGCACCGGTCAGAAAGCGGCTCACCGCCTCCTTCCAGCTTTCGGGCAGAAGATAGACGAGCGACACCCAGGCCCCCGCCGTCGCTCCCACCATGCGCGCGGCCAGCATGCCGCCATCGTGGCCAAGGTCAGCCATCGTCGTTCACCTCAGTTGGAATTTTTGGGATTGGATATTGGAGGATAAGCACCCCCCTCTGGTCTACCGACCATCTCCCCCTCAAGGGGGGAGATTGGCAGGAGGCAAGCGCTCGACCTCTCTCATCTCTACGCGCACCGCGATCGGTAGCTTCGTCAGGTGCAAAGAGCGAGCCACGAGTCGATCTCCCCCCTTGAGGGGGAGATGTCCGGCAGGACAGAGGGGGTAAAGCGGCCACAGACGTTGGCGAAACCTCAGTCGAGCCAACCCCTTACCCCCAGAGCCTCGCACTCTGATTCAGCCGCTTCACAGATTGATTCAATAGCCGACGGCCTGGCGCTTTTCCTCGTCGCTGAGGAAGCTCGCAGAGCCGACCCGGCTCCACAGCGCATCGCGCTCGGCAGAAAGACCCGGCAACTGGTCGAGGTCCGGCTGCAGTCGCAGCAGCTCGCCATAGAGATCGGAGAACCAGGCGGAAAGGCTCGCCGCGGTTCGCGTCAGCAGCGGCACCACCGTCAGGCGGAAGAGCGAACGGTTCGCCTCCTGATAATTGGCATAGGTGATGTCACCGGGAATGCCCATCAGCATCGGTGGCACGCCCAGTGCCAAGGCAATGTCGCGCGCGGCCCCGTTGCGAGCGGCCTCGAAATCCATGTCTTTCGGCGAAAGCCCCATGGCCTTCCAGTCCAGCCCACCCTCCAGAAGCAGCGGACGCCCGGCATTCACAGCTCCCTGATAGCCCGCCTCCAGTTCCGCCTTCAGCCGGTCATAGGCGTCGGGCGAAAGATTGCCGCCCTCCTTGGGCTGATAGACCAGCGCACCGGATGGCCGCGCCGAATTGTCCAGCAGCCCCTTGCTCCAGCGGGCGCAGGCATTGTGCAGGTCGATGGCAGAGCCTGCGGAACCCAGCGGCGAAAGCCCGCCGTAATCGTCCAGCGGATGAAACAGCTTGAGGTGCAGAAGCCCTGCTCCGTCCTCCGAGAAGGCGGGAATGCGACGCGCCCGTGGCCCCACCCGGTAGTCATAGGCGACCGGCCAGCCATCGCTTCCTGCCACCACGCTCACCCGGTCCGGCCGCAGTAGATGCAGTTCGCGCGGCGTTCCTGCCAGCATCAGCGGTTCCAGGTAGGAACTGCCGGACAGAAGCAGGTGCCCGAACAGCATTTCCAGAAATTCTGGGCCCGCCTGTCGCGCATTGGGGCGCGCCAGCAGGGTCAGTACGGGATGCTCCTTCAGCTCCCGCTCCCCGGAATAGACAAGCCACGGGGCGCTTGCCGCCGCCTCCGCCACCATGCGCACGGCGCGATAGGCCACGGGGTTTCTCATCAGGCCATGGCGGGCAAGGCTCGCATAGCTTCGCCCACCACCCGGATGTCCCCTCTCGCCGGTCAGCAGCGCCAGACCCCCGCCTGCTCCCAGCCCCGCCCCCGATCCTTGCGCCTTCCGCTCGGAAGCGGCCACGGCTTTGCCTTTGTCCGTGGAAGCCCACGGCCATCGAAACAGATTCATCGATGTCTCCCTAAATTCAGTTCAGTGGGAAATCAGCCCAATGGGAAATCAACCCAGGCGCAGACCGATGGCGGTCGCGAAGATCACGCCGAACAGGCCGATCTCTTCCGCACGGTTCAGGCCGTTCACCACACGCCGTGCGCCCACCCAGTCGCTGGCGTGATCGTTGAAGAAATCGCACAGAGCGTGGCCGGTAAACTTCCCGGCAATCATGCCGTCGAACAGGATCTTCACTGCCCTCTCCGGCTCCATGGCCTTTTCCGGCGCATCGTCTATGCCATAGGTGCGGTAGTTGTCGCGCCCGGTAATCTGCACAAGACCTCGCCCGCGAAAGCGCCAGCCATCGCCGCTCTCGCCGCGTCCATTGCCCATGCGGTTTGAGTAGACACGGTTGGCAATGCGCTCCGGCTTCCTGGCAAACTCATGTTCCTCACCCGGCAGGAAGTATTTCGGAAAGACTTTCCGAAGACCCTCGGCGGAATAGTTGAGGTTCTCCTCCACCGGCTGCATGGCCCCGCCGGTCTCGTGAAAGGCGGTGGCGAGGCAATAGGCCAGAAAGCGCGGATCGTGCTTTGCATACCTGGCCTCCCAGGCGCTTAAGAGCACCTCGTGCCCCGCCCTCGCCCCATCCGTCAGCCTACCCTCATGCAGCCTTGCCCGCACCTGATCGAAATAGCGGGCCCGTTCAACTCTCATGCGAATCTCTCCGTCAGCGTCTGCGCGTTGAAGCTGCAGCACCGGGATTAACCGTAACGGCATCTTCTTGGCAGAACTTATGCAAATGTTTCAATCGATTTTAAAAATTGCTAATCGGTTTAGATGGTTAGCCCCCTATTTACTTCGCGTTAGCTGTATGGAACCAACGGTTCACAACGCAGTTATTGGGCCTGCGAGTATCGCAAGGAGATCATGATCATGCAGCAGCCAGCACCGGTTCAACCCGCTGTCACCACACCAAAGCAGCAGATTCCGCAGCATCTGGTCGATCGCCTGGAATCCGAATGGCGCCAGATGCGCGAAACCGCTTCCGCGCCGGTCATCTCTATCCCGGTCAAGCGCTAATCCCTTTTACATCAAGAACATCGGCTGCGCCGCTTTGAGAAGAAAGCTGGCTTTCAAGGCAGACTGATGCACCTCATCCAGATTTTAAGCCGCTGCCTCCCCGACCTCGGAGGCGCGGCTTTTTTGATACCCTGCGATTTCAAAGATGCAGGGAAACGGTTTGATGACGAAAGCAGACGCGTACTGCCATACGCACCGAAGGGAATGGGCCACTTCGGCCTTGGCGAGGGCCTCGTCATCAACTGGAGATGAGCTATGTGGTTTCTTCCATTTAGCATCACTCTTAGAATACGAAAAACCCGCACGGGCTGGCAGGCTGACGTGCGGGTTAACTTCATAATCTAAGAGCAACGGAGGCGGGGTTAGCGCCCTGTCTCCACTCCAGGTCTCAATATAATCCCAACCTTCACCATCGGCAAGATGCCCCCTCACCTCAACTCACCGCCAGTACCTGGCCGGTATCGTATTGCCGCACGAAATCCACCCGCGCACCGTTCCAGTGGTAGCAATAATGCCGCCCTTGGGTCGGAATGGGAATGACATCGGGCCAGAATAGGCCGATGCAGCGACCGCCCGGCATCCGCACGCTATCCCACAACAGGCCGTCACTGCCCGCATCACGGAGCCTGCGCCCCTCGCTGTGCGAAGCCGCATAATCCGCTTCGTTCAAAACGTCAGGCACGGCGTTTACATCGTGCAGCATCAGCGCCCAGAGGAGCGCTTGTCTTGATCATTTCACGTAAATCTCCGGGTCGAAGTCTATGCGTTTTGCCTTGCCGTCCGGGGTCTTGAGCACAAGCTCAACGCCCCCGCCGATGGAGTGCATGTAACGCACGATGGAGGAAACGAGCACGTCCTCGGCGTTCTCTATCTTTGAAACAGTGTTCTGCGTCATGGCGGCGCGGGCGGCGACATCGTTTTGTGTCGCGTTCATGGATTTGCGAACTTCAGCAAGTGCCTTGCCCAAGCGCCGTGTACCGCGCTTTTCGTCGAGGCGCGCGCGCACGTCCTCCGGAAGTTCCGCTCTCAAGGTCTTCCAGTCAGTGTCCATATCCGTGTTCCTTCAACCATGCATCGAAGCGTAGATCAGCCTTAGCGATCAGTTTCTTATAAAAAAGCGTCTGGCTCATTCCCTGCTTCTCGCCGCCGCAAAGGACGATGGCAGCCTGATCGGGATCGAATGCAAAGGCGAAACGCCAGACCTGCCTTCCAAACTTGACCCGGATCTCTTTCATATTGGCGTGCCGGGAACCTGATAGCGTATCGACCTCTGGACGACCCAGAAATGGGCCGTCGTCTTCAAGGTGGTCCAGCACCTCGCCAACCAGTTCTTTCAAGCCCATCTGCATTTCTTTCCATTCCGGAACGAAATCCGCATGGAATTTCACCTTGTATGACACTGGCTATCTGAAAAAAATATATATTTAAAGATATAATAGCAAGTCTTATTGAGACGAAATCAGAAAGTCACTCACGCTACCGGGAAATCCAGACCGAGAAAAGTAGTTGTAGAATGATCATGCCCTGATGCAATCCTCCCCCTCACAACCCCCGCACCCTTGGCTCGCTGCTTCCCTCCAACATCAGCGCCGTCAGCGCCCAGACCAATGCATCCAGCCGGTCGGGAGAGCGCCCGCCGGAAAGTCCGTCCGGGCCGAAATCGCACATCTGGTCCTCGAGCGCAGAAAACCGTCCGGCATGGGCCACCCGCCCCTGTTCATAGAGTGCGGCCACCGGTTCGGCGCGTGTAAACTTGCCTCGCGTTGCCCGCACCTCAGTCAGCGGCAGTGTCTGGTCTATGCTTCTCAGCATGGCCGCCACCATCTCACCGCCCTGGTTCACCTCCGCCACCACCCGGTCGGCGGAAAAGCGGCGGTAGGCCCTCACCACCTCCTGCGCCCATCCGGCGGGGCTCAGGCCCTCGGCAGAACAATCGGCCAGCACCACGGCGCGGCCTGTCTGTTCTAGCCCTGCGACCACGATGCCGCAGACGGAGTTGGGACCGGAACCGCTCGGCGGGTCCACCGCCACGACGATCCGCCGCAGAGCGCCGGTGAAACGAATGCGCAGCGCGTCGAGGTCGGCCCGCTTCCACAGCGCGTCTGGCCTGTCGTCGATCAGCTCGCCGTCGAGTTCCTGGCGCCCCAGACGGCTGCCGCCATAGCGCGCTTCCAGCCCTTTCACGAAAGCGGGCGCAAGATTGGCCGCATTGTCGCGGGTGGAAATCTTCACCAGTCGCGTGCCTTCCTCAGCAATCAATCGCTTCAAAATCGGCACCGGCCTTGGCGTCGTCGTCACCAGCTGGCGCGGATCATCGCCCAGTCGCAGACCGAATTGCAGCATGTCAAACGTGTCCTCGGCATATTTCCACTTGGCCAACTCGTCGCACCAGGCAAAATGAAACTGTGGCCCGCGCAGGCTTTCCGGATCCTCGGAGGAGAAGATCTGCGCCATCGCGCCGTTCGGCCAGACCAACCGACGC
Source organism: Affinirhizobium lemnae (assembly GCF_022968395.1). Taxonomy (GTDB): domain Bacteria; phylum Pseudomonadota; class Alphaproteobacteria; order Rhizobiales; family Rhizobiaceae; genus Neorhizobium; species Neorhizobium lemnae. Next base: position 87,403 of record NZ_JALJQZ010000007.1, on the reverse strand, counting down.
CGCGATGGTTCGAAATTAGGCCTTTGTCTTCGGGCAATCCGGCAGATGCCGGAAACGCCATCAATCATAACCTCACGGGCATCGCCCAGCGTTTCCGCCACCAGCGCAATCCGAAGCTCGCTTCGCTGCCCGGCACTGGCCAGCGCATGCACCCATTCGGCTCCGGCCCTTGTCTTGCCGGACCCTCGTCCGCCCATGATCAGCCAGGTGCGCCAGTCACCCGTCGGCGGCTGCTGGTCCAGCCGCCCCTGCAGAGCCCAGCTTTGGCGCATACGAAGGGCGTGCCGCTGCCATAAGGGTCCATCTGCCACCATCTCATCGCCGCGCCGGTCCGGCATGGATTGGTTCACGATCGCAGCCTGCGAAGCCTGCATGTGTCCAAACAGGTGGCGGCCAGAAGCAAGACCCGCCATGCGCTCATCCAGAATGCGGTTCATGTCCTGCTCGAATGTCTGCGCAATCTCCACTGCCTCCTGCGTCATCGGCGGGCGGATCTGCCCCAGCCGCACTCCCCTCGCCAGTGCCAGCGCATTCGCGGCGCTTCCAGTCGTCAAACAGTTCGCGGGCGCGGTCTTCGATAAGCTTTGAAACCTCATGAACTGCCTCCGGATAGCCGTTTTCGGTCGCCGCCCGCTCCTCTTCGCGCTCCAGGTCGAGCATCAGCTGACGTTGAAGGCTGTCCACCTTCTCGATCGTGCGGACAATCAGGCTCATGGCATCGGTGGCGGCCTTCAGGTCGGCTCGCGCCAGCTTCTGGACTGCCTCGTCGCCACCCTCGCAAAGCTCTGCCGCCTTGGCACGAAGATCGCGAAAGGCAATGAATTGCGCCCGCATCTCGCGCATCATCTCGGCCAGAAGTGCGCGCTGCTCCTCTGCCCCCGCTGCCGCATCGGCGCTTTTCAGCTCCAGCAAAACCGCATCTGCCTGCGCGCGCATTGCGTCCGGCAGGCCGCTGCCCGCCCCTGGAAAACCGAAGAGCGAAAGATCGATATCTTCCAGCGCGTCCATATCCGCCACCTCGCGAAAATCCTTCATGCTGCCAGCCAAAAAGAAACGGCCCCGGTTTTTGTAAAACCGAGGCCGCCGACTGGAAGCTCTTCATAAAACTGATAGTGCGACCCAGCGCCTCAGCCGTTCCCAGCGCTCTTTAACGAGCCTCTGTAAACCATCGCGCCAGTCGCAATTCTTCGACTATGCCCAAACCCTATCAAACGACCGTAACGCCGTCAAGGATTATTTTCCTATTATTATTTTTTGCGCACCGATCAAAGTAGCGATAACGTGCTGGACGATGAAGCCCACGAATCAACCCTCTTTCAGGATGTCAGAGTAGATGGAGTTGTTGCACAGTGTGAGTTCTTGTTCAGCGGCGAGGAAATTCTCGGTATGCTGAAGGTTTTCTTAGACGAATCCGGCACCCACGAAGACTCACCAGTAGTGACAGTCTCGGCAGTTTTTGCGAAACCAACTGTTTGGCATAGGTGGACTAAAGATTGGAACCGAACGAAAGGTCAGGTCAAAATATTCCACGCGGTGGATGTCCACAATTGCGCTGGCGAGTTTGAGGGATGGAGCGTCGACAAGCGTACTGACTTGGTGAAGGCACTCCTTCCAATCATTCCAAAGCACGAAATTGGACTGCTTCTTTCCGGTATCGACTGGAAAGGCCTGAGAGATTCTCTCGTTCACAGACCCGAAATTTTGCACTGGTTCGGTCATCCGTACTTGGCATGCTTACACTGGATTATCCCAGCAGTTTGCGAAAGAGCCCAGGCAGAAGGCCACAATCGCGTTGCGTTCTTGCACGAACAAAACCAATACCGCTCGCAGGCATTAGACACTTATGACTATGTCAAGCGTAAAGTCGCGCTTGTAGCGGAGATGGACACTTCATTTTCATTTGCTTCAAAGAAAGATTTCCCGCCTCTTCAATGTGCGGATATTGTTGCCTACGAGGGGTTTCGGCAGATGAAGCAAAACAACGGCGAGATAAGAAAACCCATCTTAGCGTTTGACCCCAATGGCTCACTGATGTTCAAAGGGTACGGTCGCAACGACATACAAGAAATGGCTACTGCCCTAACTCATCACTTTGACGAGTTAGACAGCACCGGGAAAATAACACGGCTCTGGCAGAAGTCTCCTTGACGTATCGGGCAGGGAGATCGGCATCAAGCATTTGAGCGACTTCATTGATCACTCAAACCGGTCCTTTTAAATAATCTTTGAAGATCTTTTGCCCCTTATGTCATTCCTGCTGTACGGAAGGGCGCAGCGGTGCGGGCCGATTAAGGAGCACGATAATAATGGAGTTAAGTTTATTGCGCTCTACTTCAAATTATTTTCGTATGTCCTTATCAAGCTCAATATAGATCGGCCATAAGGTCAAATCCTACCAACCGATATCGGTAAAAGCGAAATCGTTGCCTTTATAGGCCAGTTGCGCTTGATAGGCTTTGGCGCATGCGTAAGACAGGCAGTCACCCATGTTCAGCTTGGCCGGATGATTGACGATCTTGCCGAATTGTTGCGCTGCATCCAGTGCCTTTGCCCCCACATCCGCCGAAATCAGGATCTCCTTCGCCTCCAGATCCAGGAAAAACTGATCGACCACCCGCCGCGACTCTTCCAGCATTTCAGGTGTTGCCGGCTTGTCGCGGCCGGTCGCTTCTGCTCTGCGGCGCGTCAGTGCAAAGCATGCTTCAAGACGTACTATCGGTGACACGTAGAATGGGCCTTCATGCTCGGCAAGAAGGTCCAGCAAGTCATCACGATCCTCTTCCCCCGCAAGGATGGCAACAACCACAGAGGCATCGATGAACAGCATCAGGCCTCGCCCCACATTTCGTCTGCTTCCTGCTTGTGGTCGCCTGGCGCGTAGGGACCTGCCTCGCGTGCCATCTTGAGGGATTTTGCAAGTCGCTCACGAATGGGCAAGCTACCCTTTCGGGTAGCGATTTCCCGCTTCAAAGCGGCCTTTACCGCGTCGACTTTGGAGGTCTTTGTCAGGCTGACAAGCTCATTTGCGAGCCTATCGACTTCGGGGTCTTTGATGTAGAGCGCCATGGGATATCCTTTGTTGAATATGAATATATCCTCGAAAGAATATCCTCACAAGAGAAGGTTCCCAGCGCATCGGGTTTGCCTAAAACCGGCTTCCACTTTTCCCGGATTGAAATCGCTCACGTTCCGCAAAACGTCAGCCGCACCTTCTGCTCGTCCAGTGGTGCTTCGCGATACTCATCAAATTCGGCGCGGTCTGCATAGGGCTCGGCCAGAGCCTCCAGCAGGCGCTCGAAGGGTTTAAGGTCGCCTTCCATGGCGGCGCGGATCACCTGCTCGATGCGGTGGTTGCGCGGAATGATCGCCGGGTTGACGCTGCGCATGAGCGATGCTGCATCATGGCGCTCCGGCTCGCGCGTCAGCCTTGCGCGCCAGCGCGGCAGCCATTGTTCCGCCTTTTCCCATGGCATGAAACCTTCCGTAAACGCGGCCTCTGCAGCAACCGCCTTCGGCCCCTCTTCCGCCCCGGCCAGATCCGTCAGACGCCGGAAGGTCAGTGTAAAGTCCGCCCTGCCCTCGTGCATGGCCGTCAGCAGATCCTGCACCAGTTCCGCGTCACCCGTCTCGTCTGTGGCAAGCCCCAGCTTGCGGCGGAATGCGGCGATCCAGTGGGTCTGGAAAGTTTCGCCGAAGCTCTTCAGAACCGTGTTCGCCTTGCCGACGGCCTTTTCCTCGTCCGCATCCAAAAGCGGCAGAAGGCATTCCGCCAGACGCGCGATGTTCCACTGGCCGATGCCAGGCTGGTTGCGATAGGCATAGCGACCCTGCCGGTCGATGGAGGAAAACACCTTCATCGGGTCATACTCATCAAGGAAAGCGCAAGGGCCGAAATCGATGCTTTCGCCCGAGATCGTCATGTTATCGGTGTTCATCACGCCATGGATGAAGCCGATGCTCAACCAGCGGGCAATCAGCGCAGCCTGCCGGTCGGAAACCCGCTGCAGCAGCGCCAGATAGGGTTCTGGCTCCTGCTTCAGATCCGGATAGTGCCGGTCGATCACGTAATCCGCCAGTATGCGGATCGCCTCCTGGTCTTCGCGTGCCGCGAAATATTGAAAAGTGCCGACGCGCACATGGCTTGCAGCGACGCGGGTAAACACGGCACCGGGCACCGGTTGCTCGCGATAGACCGGCTCGCCGCTCAGCACGGCAGCCAGCGCCCGTGTGGCGGGAATGCCAAGTGCGGCAAAGGCTTCCGAGATAATGTATTCGCGCAGAACCGGCCCGAGGGCGGCACGCCCATCGCCCCGCCTTGAAAACGGTGTCGGCCCTGCCCCTTTCAGCTGGATATCCCGGCGCACACCTGCCACATCCACCACCTCGCCCAGCAGAATGGCGCGACCATCACCCAGTTGCGGAACGAAGTTGCCGAACTGATGACCGGCATAGGCCATGGCCAGCGGCTCCGCTCCCGGTGGCAAAACATTGCCTGCAAAGATCGCGGCCAGCCGATTGGTGTCCTTCGGGTCAAGGTCGAGGGATAAATTTTTCGCAAGCGCCTCGTTGAATTTGATGAGAACAGGCCCCGACACCGCTTCCGGGTAGACGGACGCATGGAATCGCTCCGGCAGACGCGCATAACTGTTATCAAATGGAAACAATATCTTAACTCCCGAAATCGTGTCGGCGGCAGACGCTGCGCTGCACCCAATGTCTTCCATCGCAAATGGGGTGAAAAGCTTTATTCGCAAGGGATGAACCAGAACCGGTCTCGTGCGTTATGGGCGCAGTCTGACGTGTCACCGGCAAGCGCTCCTGAAAATGCGATACTTTGTTGCATTTCCGCTACAGCCTTCCCAGCGCGGCGCACTACCTAACTGAGCTTCTACTGAATTAAAGGAGTGCATCCATGAAAAAAGTTCTTCTTCTCGCCGCCGCTCTGGGCTTCGCAGGCTCTTCTGCGGCGCTTGCTGCAGATGCCGTGGAGCAAATTCCGGAAGCGCCCATGGCTGTTGAGGCTGCCGTACCGTCCTTCACCTGGACGGGTGGTTATGTCGGTCTGCTCGGCGGTTACGGCTGGGGCAATGCGGATGCGTCCGCACCGGGCATCAGCGCCAGCGACGATTTCGATGGCGGCCGTATGGGCGCCTTCGTCGGCTATAACTGGGCCATGGCCAGCGGTTTCGTCGTCGGTATCGAAGGCGATGTAAACTATGACTGGAATGAGAATTCCTATGCGGGTGGCATCGATGCCGGAACAGATTGGTCTGGTTCCGTTCGTGGCCGCGTCGGCTATGCCTTCGACCGCGCCCTGCTGTTTGCGGCAGGCGGTTATACCGGCACCAATGGTTACGTTGATACGCCGATTGGTGATAACAGCAAGACCTTCAACGGCTGGACGCTCGGCGCTGGCGTAGACTATGCCTTCACTGATAACGTGTTTGGCCGTCTGGAATATCGCTACAACGATTACGGCGACAAGACGATCGGCGGCATCAATGCCGATTTCGACCAGCATGTCGTCAATGTCGGCATCGGCGTAAAGTTCTGATCATCGACAGTTTCGGCTGTCTCAGGAAACCCTCCCCCGCCAACGGGAGGGGGTTTTTGTTTTTGATGCCATGATATTCACGAGAGAAGCTTCACCCCACCCGCAGCTTCGCTCCCACCTCCCCCGGGGGAGGTGGGAGCTTGCCGCCCCCTTGCCGATCATTCTGCTGGCAATAGAAGAGGATGGGAAGACGATAGAAATATGGATTCCCACCTCCCCTTGAGGGGGAGGTCGATGCGGCAGCATCGGGTGGGGTAATCATCGCCGCCAATGCAAGCCCTCACGCCAGGCCGATCTTCTCCGGCGAATAGCCTGCATCGCGAATGGCCTCTTCCGCCTTGGCCGCGTTGCCGCCATCCAGCGTGACGCGGTGGTTGGCAAGATCGATGGCGACCGGCACACCGGGCAGCGCTTTGCTAAGCGCGGAACTCACGGTCTTTTCGCAATGGCCGCAGGTCATGTCGGGAACGTAGAATGTGGTCATGGTCAGTCTCCTTATGCTGATAAGTCAGTGTTTTCGACGAGTGGGTTTCACCGGCGGCGCGGCGCTTGCCGCCAGATCCTCCAGAATGGGGCAATCGGGCCTGCCATCGCCGGAACAGCAATGGGAAAGATGCTTCAGCGTCTTCACCATGCCCTGCATTTCGGCAATGCGTCGCTCAAGATCCGCGATGTGCTGGGTGGCCACCTCCTTCACGGCAGCACTCTCGCGCGCCTTGTCCTGCCAGAGCGCCAGCAGTTTTTGCGTTTCCTCCAGCGAAAAGCCGAGTGAACGGGCACGGCGGATGAAGCGCAGCACATGCACCTCGTCCTCCGTGTAAAGCCGGTAATTATTTTCCGAACGGGCGGTCGGATGGATCAGGCCGATCTGCTCATAGTAGCGGATCATCTTGGATGAAACGCCGGACGCCTTGGACGCTTCGCCAATGTTCATCGGACTGCTCCCAGCTTCATGCTGCGCAGCCGCAGCGCATTGGTCAGAACGAAGACACTGGACAACGCCATGGCGCCCGCCCCGATCATTGGCGAAAGCTGAATGCCAAATGCGGGATAAAGCGCGCCGGCCGCCAGCGGGATCAGCGCCACGTTATAGCCGAAGGCCCAGAACAGGTTCTGGCGGATATTGTTCATTGTCGCATGGCTAACCGCGATGGCATCTGCAACGCCTGTCAGCGCGCCCGAAGAGAGAACCACATCGGCGCTTTCAATCGCCACATCGGTGCCCGTGCCAATGGCGATGCCAATATCGGCGCTTGCCAGTGCCGGTGCATCATTGATGCCATCGCCAACAAAGGCTACCGGTCCAGCCGCTCTCAACCGTTCCAGCGCTTCCACCTTGCCGTGCGGCAGCACTTCGGCCACCACTTCATCAATGCCAACCTGCGCGGCGATGGCTTTTGCCGTGCGGGCATTATCGCCCGTTACCATGGCCACTTTGAGGCCCATGGCCTTCAGCTGCCGGATCGCGTCCCGGCTCGTTTCCTTCAGCGGATCGGCGACAGCCAGGATGGCTGAAAGTCTGCCATCGAGTGCCACGTAAAGCGGGGTCTTGCCCTCATCCGCCAGCCGTGCCGCATCGCTCGCGAAGGTTTCGACCGACAGGCCAAGTTCCGCCATCAGCCGGTCTGCGCCGACAGCAATCGACTTACCGTTCACCTTGCCTTGGATGCCATAACCCACGCGAGCCGCAAAGCTTTCGGCAGCGGGAATGGAAAGCCCCCGCGCCTTCACGGACTTCACGATGGCTTCCGCCACCGGGTGTTCCGAGCGCGCCTCCAGGGCGGCTACGAGCGGCAGAAGCTGCGTTTCGTCAACGCCTTGCGCGGTCAGCACATCGGTGAGTTCCGGCTGGCCCTTGGTCACGGTGCCGGTTTTGTCCAGCACCACCGTCTTCACATCGCGAAGGGCCTGCAGCGCATCGCCTTTCCGAAACAGCACGCCCATATCTGCGGCACGACCGGTGCCGACCATGATGGAGGTGGGCGTTGCCAGCCCCATGGCGCAGGGGCAGGCAATGATGAGAACCGCAACCGCCGCCACCAGCGCGTGCGGCAGAACCGGCTCCGGCCCGACAAGAAGCCAGATGAGGAAAGTGAGCAGTGCAACGCCCATCACGGCGGGCACGAACCAGCAGGTAACCCGATCCACCACGGCCTGAATGGGCAGTTTCGCGCCTTGCGCCTGTTCCACCAGCCGGATGATCTGCGAGAGCATGGTATCGGCACCCACCTTCTCCGCCCGGAACCGGAAGCTGCCGCTGCCATTGATGGTACCGCCCACGACCTGAGACCCCGCATGCTTTTCCACGGGCAGAGGCTCACCGGACATCATCGATTCATCCACGTTGGAAGAGCCGTCGAGCACCACACCATCCACTGCGATACGCTCGCCGGGACGCACGATCAGCACATCACCCACTTCCACCTCATCGGTTGGAATATCAATGGCTTGGCCGCCGCGCTCCACCCGTGCGGTCTTGGCCTGAAGGTTCAGCAGGCGGCGAATGGCAGCCCCCGTTCGCCCCCGTGCGCGGGCTTCCAGCAGGCGGCCCAGCAGGATCAATGTGACGATCACCGTGGCGGCTTCGAAGTAGACGAAGCGGGCGGCTTCCGGCAAAAGCTGCGGCGCAAAGGTGGTGACGGTGGAATAGGAATAGGCGGCCAGAACGCCGATGGCGACCAGCGCATTCATTTCCGGATGGCCGCGCAAAAGCGCAGGAATACCCGTTTTCAGGAAGCGGAAACCGGGGCCGAAGATCACCGCCGTCGCGAGCGCAAAATATCCGTAGTAAAGCCACTGCATATCCACCGCGCCCATCAGCCAATGATGGAAGGGAGCGTAGAGGTGACCACCCATTTCCAGCACGAAAAGCGGCAGCGTCAACACGGCGGCAATCGCCAGATCGCGCTTCAGAGCATCGGGCGAAAAAGTGGAATCTGGTTTTTCGCTAAACCGATGCGTCAACAAAGAATTTAGAGCGGCGGGCCGTTTCCGATCAGTCGCCCGACGCTCTAGAACGCCCGCATCCTCCTCATGATGGTTATGGGTTTCGTGACCCTCATGATCATGCCCCGTGGAAGCTTTCTGCTTTTCCAGTGCAAAGCCTGCGGAGCGGATGGCAGCGGAAACCAGCCGCTTCGCATCGCGTCCGAAGGCTTCCACGCTCACATGCCGTTCGCCCTCACTTGTCGTGACGGACACGACCCCGGCAACATGTGAGAGCGCCGCGTTGAGGCGCTCCGCATCCCCTTCCTTCAGTGGCTTTTCCAGCGCAAACACAAGCGTCTCCGCCTTCGGCTCATAGCCTGCCTTGCGGATTGCCTCGGCCAGCGTGGCCGCGGAAAAGCCCTCGGACGGCTCCACCGTCAGGCTTTCAGTCGCGAAGTTCACCGCGCTCGTCGCCACGCCCGGCACCTTTGCCGCAGCCTTTTCCACGCGCTTCACGCAGGATGCGCAGCTCATGCCCTCCACCGGAATGATGAGCGGCTCATGGAGATGGTCGGTTCTGACGGTCTGGTTCATGGGATGGAATCCTTGTCTTCCATCCACAGATAGGGCTTCCCATCATGGGAAGGTCAAGAGGTGAGCCACGGTTATTTTGCTTCCATCCGCTTGAAGCGGGCAGGCCCAATCAGCGGATGTTTCGCCATTGCTTAACACGGTTGATCGAGCCATCGAGATTACGCTTTATAGAGTAGCCATTTTTCCCGCTAAAGTAGTTCTTCCGCATATCTCTGATCACCTTAGCTGCGTCACCGTATGGCGCTACGATATCAATGAACCAAAGATAACTCCCCGATGACCATTGCCCGGCATTGGGGGTTACCCCATCGCTTAGTAATTTCTCATGTGCAGCATCATCCAGAAGCGCCCAGGTGACGAAGGCAATTGGGTCATTCGGTCCATCAAAGTAGATTTTGCACTGCCCCGATTTTAGCGCAGGCAGAAAATTAGCTTGGATATCACTAATGCGCCAATATCGATGCAGCGGAGACTGGAGCGCTAGAGCTGTCATGCTCCCGAGGGCCTCCATGGCACCGAGCTTCTTTACGGCCAATGTGTCGTTCATAATGCTTCATCGCTCCTTGAGACCATTTTGAAATGCTTTGGTGATCGGTTCAAAAAAGTATGATATTAGGCGTCGCTCGGATGTAACCACGTCAACTGTGGCAGTCATGCCGGGAGAAAATGGCACCGGCGCTTCATCAACCAGCATGTGGGATCTGTTTGCCTTCAGCCGAACCGCATATACCCAGTTCGTGCCGCCGCTTTGGCGCGCGTCCGCTCCCAAATTTATCACGGTAGCGGGAATAACCCCGAAACGCTCAGAGGGAAACGCGTCTAGCTTCACGTAGGCGCTTTGTCCGTTTCTGAGGAAGCCTATATCTCGATTATCGAAAAATGCTTCGATCTCCAGACCTCCGTTGGTCGGGACAACAGTCATCAGACTTGCTCCTGCTGATACGAATCCACCAATGGTGTGAATGCTGAGGTTTTCGATCCGACCATGGACAGGAGAACGGAGCGTGAGATTCCGCAACTTGTCTTCTGCCGCTCTCAGCGAAGCATGTGAACTACTCAAGGCAATCTCCGCCTCACGCAGCCGCCGACTTTGTGTTGCAAGGTTGTCGGAAATGATTGAGATACGTTGGCGCCTGGTGGCTTCTCCCGACGCTACAAGTGCCGACAATTCGCGCGCGCTGACCTCCGCGTCTCCATCAATGGATCTAAGCTCGCGCAGCCTTTCAAGATGAGCGGTTCGACTGAGAATGCCTTGGCTCATCAGACTTTCAGCAGTTGCGAGGTTTTGCGAAACGATATCGCGGTCAACTTTTGCCTTGTCTACCCGCGCTCCTTGTGCCTGCTGCTGAAACTCCAGTTGCTTTTGCTTGGCGTCGAGCTGCAGCACCTGGTCGCGCAGGGATGCTAGCGCAGCGCGCACCAGATCTTCGCCGACTGCACTTCCGTCCGGATTGATACCGCGTCTTCCCCGGAACTCCGCGATCCCATACTCCATGAACCCTGCCGCAGCAGGATCACGCGCCATCAGCGACGAGAAAACGGCTGCTGCAACGTTGGCATCGAGTGATTGCTGATCAATTTCGGCCTGTATACGCTGGATGTCGCTCTGCGCAGATGTGGGGTCAAGGCGCACCAGAATGTCGCCTTTGGCCACAGACTGCCCCTCGGCTACGGCCAACTCGACGACTTTGCCATCAGCAAGCGGCTGCACGATTTGAACGCGCGCGACCGGCACCAACTTTCCGGCACCGCGAGCAACCACCTCAGTCTTGGCTAGAATGCTACCGCCAAGAATGGCAGCAAAGAGAAGCAGGAGAAGCCAGACAGTGATGCGTAGTGTGGGCGAAACCGCGCTTTCATTCGCAGGTATTGTAGAGGTCATTTCTGTCCCTGCAGTTGTTCAAGATCAAAAATGCGCGCGTCAGGGCCGAACACGTCTGGTCGGTGCGTGATGATCGCAACGGCCCGGGACTGAGCAAGCCGCATCAATGTGTGCGTGACGATAGATGCAGAAACCTCATCCAGTGCGCTTGTCGGTTCATCGACAATCAGAACATTCGGGTTGCAAAGTAGCAGACGAGCGAGAGCCAATCTCTGTCTTTGGCCGCCCGAAAGGGATGAGCCGTGTTCACCGATTTGCGTATCCAGGCCCTCTGGAAGGCGCTTGATGATGTCGACGCTGGCACTATTCTCCAGCGCCCGTTCTATCTCGTCTTCTGTCGCATTCTCATTAGCCAGAAGGAGATTTTCCCGGATCGTCCCGCTAAAAAGAGCAGGCTCCTGCGGAAGATAGCAAATGGCGGCCCTGACACTGCCAGGTGAAAAATTCGTCATCGGCTGATCATCGATCAGAACGCTTCCGGCATCCGGTGGATAAAGTCCTGCCAAAACCTTAGCGACCGTGGACTTGCCGAAGCCGGATCGCCCGACAATCACCGTAGGCTGACCGGGGGAAACCGTCAGGCTCAACTTATCGATGACCTGTCGGTCAGCGGAATATCCAAAGGACACGGCCTCCATGCGCAGAACGGCTGGCTTAATCAGTGAGAGCTTCTGCTTGCCCATTTCGTTTTCCGACGTCGCATTCAGCACATCGCCAAGCCGCATGCGGGATACCTGAATGCCCTGCCAATGCTCCCACAGGGATGCAAGGCCCAGAATAGGCCCCGAAACATGGCCTGCCAGAAGATGAAAAGCCACCAACTGGCCAAGCGTGATGCTGTTTTCGAGAACCAGCATCGCGCCGAAGAACAGAATCATGATGTCGAAGGCATTACTGAACACATCGCGAATCAAGCCATTGACGACATGCAGTCTGGTAATCTTGAAACTCAGGGCCAATGAGGCGGCCATAGTGGCGTCCAGCCTTCGGACATAGCGATGCTCTCCGGCTTGCGCCTTCACGGTTTCCACGTTGCGGAAGGTCTCGATCATTCGCGATTGATGCGCCGAATTTGCTACAAAAGACTGCTTGAGGCTGCGGCGCAGAAAGGGGCCGACAACAGCCATGGCCGCCATCTGGCTGGGTAGTAGAATAATGATAATCAACGTCAGTGACGGGCTGATCGAAAAGAGCGCGGCGAGATAAATGAATGAAAACAGGATATCAATCACGACGCCGGAAACCGTACCGGTCAGGAACCGCCGAACCACTTCGATTTCTCGCATGCGTGCGAACAATTCGCCAGCCTGCCATGTCTGCAATGTACGCAGAGGCAGGTGAAGTACATGCTGATATATTCGATTGCTGAACTCGCGGGTCAGCCGGTTTACCAGATCGCCTCCAAGATAAACTGAAATAGCTTTGAAAGATCCTTGAAATATAGCGACCAGAGTCAGAAGCCCGACAACAATATATAGACTTTCCTGTCGTTGATATGGCAGGATTCGATCTATGAGTGCTTGAAAAACGAAAGGCTGCACCAAACCAAGAAGACGCAGAACCACTGATATGACTGCGATTTCGGCAATATGCCCGGTGTACCGGCCTGTTGTCTGGGTAAACCACGAAAAAGCAGCGGGCTTTTCACCCACAGATGGATTTTTCATCTAATATACACTTTTAAATTGCGTCAATGAAAATTTTTGCGTAAATGCAGCTCGCGGTCTACCGCAGTTTATTTTTTCAATCAATAGGAGTGTTTTATGGGTGGTTCTAGCAATTCTGAAACTAGCGGCGTTGGCGGACGCATAGGTGCGGCGGTAGGGGGCTTTGCCGGAGCATCTATTGGTGCGCTGGGAGGTCCTGTAGGCTCGCGAGCTGGTGGAGCAATTGGCGGGTTTGTCGGCTATTACGCCGGCGACGCTGTTGAAAGCAACATAATCAATGGCAGCGCGGACTACGACAACTTTAATGCAATGGGGGATTACAACGGCGGCCAACGCGCTGACGATCGGTAAATTTTTAACCTACATTTGATTAACCAACCCACAGACCTTAATTAAGTTTAGGTCTGTGGTCAAATACAGGAGAATAACGTTGAAAATCATAAACTTAATCGTTCCTTTAGCTATCATTAATCCAATTATATTATTCACTTTACCATTTGGAAAATCTTCAGATTACTATGATATTTCATATATTTCATTTATATCTCCAATTATATCATTTGCATTATGGGACTTTTTGATTTTCCTTTTAAAGAAAATTAAAAATAAAAATTCGGATCACTGAACTTTTATTTTATTCATTCTGAATATCTAAAAATGGGGGATGTCGGCGGCAATGATAATTCAAATTCAGAAGGCCGCAGAGAATGCTATCCTGCTTCTGCGTATGATCGTCATCGATTGCGCTGTGCCGATTGTATTCATCGTTATCGTCACGGTTGTCGCTGAAACGCTGGGTGTATTCATGGGCATTATCCTGTCCGGTGAAAACTTCAGCCTCATCGTCAGTCAACGGGGCGCCCATGTAACGGCCGGGGTTGTAGCCTATTTTGCGATGCTGGCAGCATGCCTGATACGCCTTGAGGCAATCAAGCAATCCCTTCGCTCTCCACGCTCGATGATTGCTGCCGTTGCGATCGGAGCTTTATGGCTAGCGGTGAACCTCTTGGGGCAATATGGCAAGCCCGATGTAGACCTCGATACGTCTTTGAGCGCAATTTTGCGCGTTTTGGCTGGGTGTGCTCTTGCTCCCATTGCAGAGGAAACCTTCTGGCGCGGCTATCTCTGGGCAAGGCTTAAGGCGCGAGGATATGGTGATGGTCTAATCACCATCTGCACCGCGTTGCTGTTTGCAGCGGTGCATTTGCCAAACAGCCTCGATGCCCTCACAAACTACTTGTTCATGGCATTCGCTTTCAGCCTCATCCGCTATTTCAGCGGCGGCATCGGGCTGCCCATCTTCTTCCATGCGGCGATGAATTTCATCGTCATCCGCCATATAGGTGTGTGATTGCAATCTCCCGCCCGTCATCAGGTGGCAAAGCGGCGCGCGAGTGTGACGGATGCAACGACGCCGAAGGTTACACCCAGCATGGACCAGGAAACCGCCTCGCCCAGCAGCAGTGCCGCCAGAAGAAGCCCGAAGAAGGGTTGTAGAAGTTGCAACTGCCCGACGGAGGCTGTGCCGCCTTTCGCCAGCCCGTGATACCAGAAGATAAAGCCAACCAGCATGCTGAACACGGTGACATAGGAGAGCCCAGCCCAGGCCGTGACAGGCACGGCTGCCAGATCCTGCGGCCAGGTGAAAAGGCAAAGCACAGCCATAGGCGGCATGGATAGCACCAGCGCCCAGCAGATGACCTGCCAGCCGCCCAGGCTGCGGGCCAGCTTGCCGCCTTCCGCATAGCCAAGGCCACAGACAATGACGGCGGCGATCATCAGAAGATCGCCGTGCAGCGAGGCCTGCCCGCCATTCGACAGGGCAAAGCCCACAACAAGCAGACTGCCGAGAACGGAGAACAGCCAGAACAGAGGCTTTGGCCTTTCTCCCCCGCGCAGCACGCCGAAGGCGGCGGTGGCGAGCGGCAGAAGGCCAATGAAGACAATGGAATGGGCCGAGGAAATGGAGCGCAGTGCCAGCGCGGTCAGCAGCGGAAAGCCGATCACGACACCGAGCGCGATGACGGCAAGCGACAGGAGATCGGAACGGTGCGGCCGCTTCTGCCGCAACATCAGCAAAAGTATCGCCGCCAGCACGGCTGCCATGGCGGCACGCGCCGAGGTGACGAAGAGCGGCGGCAGGCCCAGCACTGCAAGACGGGTGGCAGGCAGAGAGCCGCTGAAAATGATGACGCCGATCAGCCCGCTGATCAAGCCATCCATGGTTCCAGTTCGAATTGTCTGCGCTGCTGCTTTCATCGTCTCATCCTTTTTGCTTGGATCATAGGTCGGCGGGGCTGGCGCAGACAGGCACACAGCCATACAATTCAACCAAACTGTACTGCATGCATCACCCATACGGATGAACCGATGACCGATGAAACAAACGCCCGCGCTTCAGGCCGCACCGCGCAGGTGATGGCGCAGATCCGCAGCCGTATCGCCTCTGGCGCGCTCACCCATGGCGACCGCCTGCCCTCCATTCGCGGGTTTGCCGCAAGCCTTGGCGTATCGCCATCTACCGTGGTGGAAGCCTATGACCGGCTGGCGGCTGAGGGGCTGATCCGCGCCCGTGCCGGGTCCGGCTTTTTCGTGACGGCCAATACGCTGACGCCTGTTGCGCTTTCGACCCGTGGTGAATCGCCTGAACTGCGGGAGGTGGACCCTTTCTGGGTTTCGCGCCAGTCTCTCGATGCCGATGACGAAAGCCCGAAGCCCGGCTGCGGCTGGCTGCCTGCCGACTGGATGCCGCAGGCGGCGCTGCGGCGTGCCCTTCGCAATGTGGCGCGCGCCGAGGATGCCGTTCTCCTGAACTATGGCCGCACGCAGGGTGATTTCGATCTGCGGCGGCTTCTGGCACGGCGTGCGGCGGAGGAAGGGCTGGCGCTCGATCCCGCCAATATCATGCTGACCGGCTCCGGCAGCCAGTCGATCGATCTTATCTGCCGGTTGCTGCTGAAGCCCGGCGATACGGTTCTCGTCGACGATCCCTGCTATTTCAATTTCCGCGCCCTGCTGAAGGCGCATCAGGTGCAGGTGATCAGCGTTGCCATGACACCCACGGGGCCGGATCTCACCGCGTTCGAACATGCACTACAGGCAAGCGCGCCGCGCCTCTACCTCACCAATTCCGCCTTGCACAATCCAACCGGGGCCACGCTTTCGCCGCCCGTGGCGCACAGGCTGCTGAAGCTGGCGGAAGCCCATGATCTGCTCATTCTGGAAGACGACATCTTCACCGATTTCGAACCGGAACCTTCCGTACGGCTGGCGGCGCTGGACGGGTTGAACCGGGTCATCCGCATCGGCAGCTTTTCGAAGACGCTGTCTGCCTCCCTGCGTTGCGGTTACATTGCGGCGCGTGCTGAGTGGATCGAAGGGCTGGTGGACCTGCAGATCGCGGCGCAATTTGGCGGCCCGAGCCCCATCGTCACCCATGTCATCGGTGAGGTTCTGACCGGCGGAAGCTATCGCAAACACATGGAAGAAGTGCGCCGCCGCCTGAACCGCACCCGCCGTGGTGTCAGCGCGAGACTGACGACGCTCGGCATCGAGCCATGGCTTGAACCACGCGGCGGCTTTTACCTCTGGTGCCAGTTGCCCGACGGCACATCCTCCACGGCCCTCGCGCAGGCAGCGATGGCTGAAGGCGTGGTGCTGGCGCCGGGCAATGTGTTCAGCGCCGCCCAGACCGCCAGCCGCTTCATGCGCTTCAACGTGGCGCAGATGGCGGATGAGAAAAGATGGCAGGTTCTGGAGCGGGAGTGCGGCGTGAGGCGGTAAGGCTAGACCTTCACATACTTGCGCCAGTCGTGTTGCTCCTGGAAGCCCAGCAGATCGCGGATCTTTTTATTGCTGATCGGCGCGCCGAATTCTTCCAACTCGCCGGTAATGGGCGTTCCCGGCGCATATTTGCGCAAGAATTCCCGCGTCGGCTCATTGGCGGTGATGGTATCATTGACGGCGTTGAAGACCTGAAAGCCCAGGCCGTCCTTCTCGATACACAGATGCACGATCTGGCCGAGATCGCGCGCATCGATATAGCTCCAGGCATTGCGTTTGCGCATGGGCGGATTGGCGAGATATTCCGGGAAATTCGCGTAGTCTTCCGGTGAGACGACATTGCCGATACGAAGCGCATAGACATCGGCCTTGAAACGCATGGCAAAGGCGCGGGCCGTCTTTTCGTTCACCACCTTGGAAAGGCCGTAACTATCCATCGGGTCCACGTCATAGTCTTCGGTCAGCGGAAATTCGTGGTAGTCCTTATCGCCTTCCGCAAAGCAGACGCCATAGGTGGTTTCGCTGGAGGCGACCACGACCTTGCGAATGCCGAGCTTCATGGCCGCCTCAATGACATTGTAGGTGGAAACGGTATTGGCCGCGAAAGTGGTATTATCCGGCTGGATGAGAATGCGAGGCACCGCGGCGAAATGCACCACCGCATCCACCTTCGGCACCCCCTCGCCGGTTTCCAGACCTTCGAAGCCGAAATGCTGGGATAGCGCATTGAACACCTCGCCGGAATTGGTGAGATCGGTGATCAACGTCGGCACGGATTGATCCGGAAACGGCTTCAGATCGAGATTGAGAACCGTGTGGCCCTGTTCAAGCAGGTAGGGAATGGCGTGACGCCCCGCCTTGCCGCTGCCGCCGGTGAAGATGATCCGCTTGCCCATAAGTATTCCTCCGCTGATATGCGGGGACAGAGATAGGGTGTGGCGAGCGGAAATGGAATGGCTGGATCAGCCGCCTGTCAATCTTTGCCATTCGGTGTCGAAGGCAAAGCGCAGTTCAGCCGCCTCGTCATCCGGCAATGAACGGGTCATCTGCGGGAAAAGCATCTGGTGATAGGCGCGCTTTTTACGGTCCCATGGCATGGATTGCGCTGCCCGCATTTCTGCCAGAACAGCGTTCAACTTGCTGCGAACCCTATCCGGATTGGGTTTGTAGGAGGCGGGCTCCTGCGGAAGCAGGTCCGTCTGCGTACCGAACAAGTCAAGTTGCGTTCTGCTCATCACTCATGCCGTTTCAGTCTCTGCCGAAGCATCATTGTCCTCCTCCGCCCCGGCGTTTTCAAGGCCGAGCATTGGCTTATCCAGTATCCGTTGCAGAAGGTCGGCCTGGGCGGGCTCCAGCCGAACCAGCCTGCCGAGCACGTGCAGCAGGTTCATGAGGTCGGTCGTATACTCGGCGAGCCAGTGATCCGGCTGAATTTTATCCAGAGGCGATGGCGGACGGCGGTCGCCGATGATGGGGCGGGAGCGGTCCAGCTTGCGATAGCTGAACCATTGGCGCAGCACCTGCTTGCCGGAAACCTCGTAACTCCAGACGTCCGGCGGCACATTGTCGATAAAGCCCTTGCCGATGATGAGCCTGCGGTGTTCCGGCTGGTAATCGATCACGTCCGGCAGCGGCTCCGGCGCGCCGGGAATGGCGCCACCGGCGGGAATGCGCGGCGCGTCCGCAGGCGGCAAACGCGGCGGCCCCTTGGGTCGGCCCGCTGCCGGATCGGCAAAGCGCTCGCCATAGCAATGCAGCCAGATCACCTCGCGGCCCAGCGCCACAGCCTCGAAAAACAGCTCTACATCCGCCGTCAGCGGAACGCGCAGACCCGGTTGAACGAGATCGTCCTTAAAACGGGCGATGAAAGCCGGGTGCGCAAGCGTGGCGGCAATATAGGCCATGACATCGGCGGGCGTGACCTCCTGCCCATAGGCATCGGCCAGGAAAGCCAGAAGCTGCGGGCGGATATTGGACTGGCTGGCCCCGGCATCGCGCCACAGCGGCATGACGCGACCGCCGAACGAACCTTTGTAGTGGTCGTAATCAGGAATGTTTGATGTCAGGGAGATCGCTGGTCCACACGACGGAGCTGCACGTTCGAGTGCTGTCAGGAAGATTTGCTCACTGGAGTAGCCGTCCCAGAGTGCGGGGTTGGATTGGTTGATCAGGCGTGAATCGGGAATGATCCATTGCCGATCATAGGTGCGAAAAGCATAGCGTATCGGCTGCACCATCTGCCCGGTCTCTGCAATGATCGGGCTCAGTCGCTCCGGGTGGCCGCGCAATCCCGCCTTCAGCTCTTTCCGAATGTGCTTGTCACCCGGCTGACCGTTTCTCAGATGCGGATGAAACAGCACTTCCTTGCGCGCCTCGTCCTTCTCGGCCACCAGCGCATCCCAGCGGCGGGCAAGGGTTTCCCTGTCCGGCGCAATCAGCCAGGTGCGCCCCGGTTGGACACCGGAGCCATCATAGACAAAGAAGCTTTTCAGCGGCGGCATATCCGCCCAGGCGCCGGTCGCTGCCGGAAGATAGGCATCGCGCCAGCCATCCGGACATTCCACCCAGTCCGGCCCCTCCAATGACAGGCTTTCCAGTGCCTTGAACTTGCCCTCACGCCGCCCCGCTGGCAGCGGCATGTAGCGCACATCGGCGGGTTTTGTTAAATCCTTGCCAAGTTTCTTGGCGGCAATGACAATGCAGACCGGCTGCTGCACACCCTGAAAGATACGCGTCGCCACTTCCGGCTGATGGCCTTCCGGCGAACAATCGATGACCCAGATGTTGGTGGCGGTGCGGCGCAGATCCTCGCGCATTTTCTGGAAGCCCGGACCATTGAGGAAACCGGCCACCGTGATGTAGCAGATCACGCCTTCCTCATCCCTATCCGGCATGCCGGTCGCGGCATAATTGCCCGTGCCGAAGACCTTCCAGGTGGCCCAGCGCCAGAAATAGACATAGAGGTTTTTCAGGTGCTTGGCATGGGCTGAGACCCCCCATTCGACAGGCGGACGCCACCAGTCCATCGGCGCTTTCATGCTGCCGCCGGAGCCTGCCTCGATCCAGCCGCCGCGCCCTTCCGCCTTTTCCTTATAGGGCGGATTGCCGATGACAACCGTGATCGGCTGGCCCTTCTTGATGGCGTTTGCCTCCTTGCGCGAGGTGGCAATGGGCTGCATGACCTGCGGCAACCATTCATCCTCCACATAAGGATTGCCCAGCGTATCGGTAATGAACAGCTTGAGCGGCGGCAGGCTGGCGGATTTGCCATCGCCCACGACCATCAGCTCCTGAAATTCGGCGATCAGCCGAAGCTGCGCCACGGCAAAGGGGCCGAACTGCAGTTCAAAGCCGATCAACCGCTGGGCGGCGGCACTGATGGCAGCCGGCACCGCCCCCTCGCCCATATCGGTCGCCACCGTTTCGGCAATCTTGCGCAGCACACCCAGCAGGAATGTGCCGGTGCCGACGGCAGGGTCCGCAACGGTCACATCCGGCGAGGCAAGGCCGCTGGTGCGCTCGAACAGAGGGCCGCGCAGCACCTCATCCACCATGCGCACCATGGCATTCACCACTTCCGGCGGGGTGTAATAGGAACCGGTCCGCTTGCGCAGTGTATTATCGTAGACTTCAAGGAAGTGCTCGTAAAAATAAAGCCAGGCATCCGGGTCTCGTTTGCCGACCTCCCGCCAGTTCACGGCGTCCAGCACCCGCGCCATGGTATCCAGCGAGGTTTTCAGTGCTGTACGATTATCCGGATTGTCGGTTAAAAGCCCCAGCGCCGTGCCGATCAGCGAATTGGATTTCTTCAGATCCGATGCCGCGTGTTCAATGCCCTGATTGAGCGGAATTTCGCGGGTGCGGGCAATCAGCAGGCCAAAGGTCACGGCCTGCGCATATCCATCGGCAAACTGCGCATCATCGGCCTGCGGAAACAGAAGCTTTCGCCAGTCCTGCGCCAGACCGCTGAGCGCGACGTTGCCCCGCGCCAGCTGTTCGCTCACCTCGTCGCGCAGGAGGCGGCAGAGCCTTGCGCTGACCTCCGCGAGGCGGCGCGGGTTCTTCGGCGCCTGCGGCGTCCAAGTGAAAAAGTCTGAGAAGAGCGTCAGCAAAGCGCCGGATGCGCGCACCGCCTTGCCATCCGTTTCCAGATCGCCCTCCAGCCGCACGATTGAGCCCTGAAGCTCTCCATCGCGCCAGAGGGAAAAACTCATGCCGTCGGTATAAAGCAGGTTCGGCAGGGATTTCAGCCGGTTCCACTGCTCCTTGTCATGGCCCTGAAAGCGGCGTGGGTCAGCGCCCTTGCCGGGTGCCTTGACCTCTATGAAGCCGGTGAGCGCCTTGCCGAAAGTGACAGCATAATCAGGCCTCGTCATGATGTCGGACAGGCTGGTTTCGCCGATGAGGGAAACCGCATTTTCAGGATAGCCGAGAAGTTCAACCAGCCCGCCGATCATCACTTCCAAGGGTCCCCGAAGCTGATCCTCCGGCGCGCCGCTGACCACCGGGCTCGACAGCTTCTTCGAGACCGCATGGCCAAAGGCCGAAACGACACTATCCAATGAGATTGCTGGCATCTGATTCCCCTTCGGGCTTCACCATAGGTAGTAAACAGATGAAAACAATTGCTATTTTTCGCGAAGAGACCGCAATCTCCATCGCCCCGCCCCATGACGGAAATCAATGTCGCCGCGTCTGTTCATCCGCTAGGGTGTTCCTCAGGATACAGGGAGACCAAGGCGCATGGAGAGCACAACCGAAGACCGCATGAAGGTGTTGCTGCTGTGTGTGGCGGTGGCGGGTCTGATTGGCGGGTTGGCCTTGCAGTTCCTGCTGGACCAAGCGGATCTGGCGCGGCTCTGTTGGAGCGCCGCCACGCTTCCGGTGCTGGCGGCGCTTGTGGTGGAAATCATCCGCAGCCTTGTCCGCGGCGAAGTGGGGCTGGATGTGGTGGCCGCGCTTTCCATGTCGGCGGCGCTTTTGTTCGATGAGGCGCTGGCGGCCACTATTGTCGCCATCATGTATACGGGCGGCACGTTTCTGGAGGCTTTTGCAGAAGGACGGGCGCGGCGCGAGATGCGCGATCTTCTCTCACGCGCCCCCCGCACGGCCACGCGCCACCGCGATGGCGGCCTGCAGGAGATTCCCGTCGAGGAGGTGATCCCCGGAGACCGGCTGCTGATCCGTCAGGGGGATGTGGTGCCCGTGGACGGACGGCTGGAGGCAGGCTCGGCTTATCTCAACATGGCGGCGCTGACCGGGGAATCGCTGCCTGTTTCGATTGAAACCGGAGCCGAGATCCTGAGCGGTTCCACCAATGCGGGCCACGCCTTTGACATGGTAGCGACAGAGGCCGCGAAGGACAGCACCTATGCGGGTATTGTGCGGCTGGTGGAACAGGCCCAGCGCTCGAAGGCGCCGATGTCGCGTCTGGCCGACCGGTTCTCGATCGGCTTTCTGGCCATCACGGTTCTGATTGCGTTTGCCGCCTGGTGGGTCACGGGAGATCCCATTCGCGCCGTCGCCGTGCTGGTTGTCGCCACGCCCTGCCCGCTCATTCTGGCGGTTCCCGTGGCGCTGGTGGCGGGGCTTTCGCGCGCGGCGCAGTTCGGCGTCCTCATCAAGGGCGCGAAACCCTTGGAGAGCATGGCGCGCATTCACACGCTGGTGCTGGACAAGACCGGCACGCTGACCGACGGGCGGCCGCAGATTACGCGTATTCATGCAGAACCGGGGTTCAGCGAGGCCGAGGTCCTTGAGCTTGCCGCCTCGGTGGATCAGCTTTCAAAACACCCGATGGCGCAGGCGCTGGTGGCGGCCGCTGAGGCGCGCGGACTGGCGCTGCCCCTACCCGCGCAGACAGAAGAAGTGCCGGGCGAAGGCGTAGCCGGCAAGCTGGAGGGCAAAACCGTTTTCGTGGGCGGCCATGGTTTCGTGACGGCGCGAACGGGGAATGCGGGCTCTGCCATTGCGGCTGCGGAAGCGGGTTCCGTGCTGGTGGCCGTGGGTGTGGAAAAACAGTTCGCAGGATCTATTCTGATGGCCGATCCGGTGCGGGCCGATGTGGGCGAGATGCTGGCGGGACTTCGGCACGACGGCGTGAAGCGGCTGGTTCTCGCGACCGGAGACCGCGCCGCCGTGGCGGAGCGCATTGCAGGCGGATTGGGGCTCGACGCCATTCACGCGGAGCTTTCGCCCGACCGGAAGGTTCACGTGGTGCTGGAAGAGCGCAAGCTGGGTCCGGTGATGATGGTGGGCGATGGCGTGAACGATGCGCCCGCCCTTGCCGTTGCGGATGTGGGCGTTGCTATGGGCGCGCGGGGTGCCGCAGCCTCTGCCGAAGCCGCGGACGTGGTGCTGCTGGTGGACCGGATAGACCGCTTGCGCACCGGCCTTGTGATTGCAAAAAGCGCCCGCACCATTGCGCTGCAAAGCGTGGTGGTGGGCATTGGCCTTTCCGTTCTGGCCATGCTGGCCGCCGGTTTCGGCTATCTCCAGCCGGTTCAGGGTGCGCTGTTGCAGGAGGCAATCGATGTTGCGACAATCCTCAACGCCTTGCGGTCCTTAAGGATTGCGGTGCCCGCTGCCGAGAGTGCGGCTACTCGCCCAGCGACTTGATCAGCGCATAGGTTGCACGGATCCGGGCCTCGTTCGGATAGTTGCGGTTGGCGAGCACCACGATGCCGAGCTTCTTCTCCGGGATCATGGCCACATAGCCGCCAAAGCCATTGGTGGAACCGGTCTTGTTGAGGATCGTGCTTTCACCCGGCTTTGCGGGCTCAGCGATCTTCTCGACCGGCTGCGGCTTCAGGATGAAATCCGGGCTGTTGCCCGCCACCATCTGATCGAGCTTCACCGGCCAGGGATACTCTTCCCAGACCATGGCCTGAGAGAAATAGGCTGTCTTGAACTGTCCAGTCCTGGTGCGCTCGAACGCCTTTTGCAGCTCGCCGGAAACGGAGCGGGTGCCGAGTTCCGCATCCAGAAAGGCCAGCATGTCGCTCGCGCTCGACTTCACGCCATAGGCCTCTGCATCAAGCACGCCCTTGCCGACCCGGATCGCTTCATTTGCCTTGTTGTAACCGTAGGCGTAACGCTTCATCTCACTTTGCGGAACAGTGACGAAGGTGTTCTTCAGCCCGAGAGCCGGGAATAGCGTACCTTCGGCGGCTTTCGCATAGGGCATGCCCATGGCTTTCGCGCTGATATGGCCCAGCATGCCGATGCTGACATTGGAATAGCTGCGCGCGCCGGGGTTGGTTGGCTTCCAGTCCTTCATCCAATCCACAAGGCCGTTCACATCGGAAACAGAATCCGGCACCTGCAAGGGCATGCCGCCGGTGTGGTGCGTGGCAAGATCCATCAGCGTCAGATCATCGCCGATCCGGCATTTATCGGCGCAGAGGTGATGCGCGACCTTATCCTCCAGCTTCAGCGTGCCGCGCTGCTCCGCCAGAGCCGCCAGCGTGACATTGAACAGCTTGCTGATGGAGCCGAGCTCGAACAGTGTTTCCGGCGTCACCTCGCGGCGGTCGGCCTTGGAGGCAAGACCGGTCGCGTAGAATTCGTGGGTGCCGTTGCGGGTAATCCCGACGATGAGGCCGGGGATATCATACTGCTTCACGACCGGCTGGAACGCTGCTGCCGCCTTTGCCTTGAAGTCATCGGCCTTTACGAGGGACGCCGAGGTAAAGGCCACGGCAAGAGTGACCGACGCCAGACGACATTTATGCATGTTTCATTACTCCCATTTGCGATGGGAGCAGTGATCAGATTTCTTGGCGAAGTTGTGGCGGGGGTGTTTGTGTAAGCTGAGATCACACCGTATTGAGCGGTTTCAATTTCCGCCAGAAGATCGTCATCAATCTCACTGGCATGCAGCACTCGAACTTCGCGACGCTTCGACGTATCAGTGTCTGTAAGCTCCTGCATATTCCCGGCCCACCCCATCAATTCGTCTTGGCGTGTTCGCCCACGGTCAGCGGCCATTCGACGAGGTAGTCCTCGAAATCGTCCACATCCACCTCCTCCTCGGAAATGGTACGGCCCTGCGCGGAGATACCGGCCTGATGCACCGTTTCCGGATCGCCGGAGACGAGCGGATGCCACCAGTAGAGATCCAGCCCATCGCGCACCAGCCGATAGCCGCAGGTGGGTGGCAGCCAGTGGATTTCGCGTACGCTCTGGGGTGTGAGCTGAATACAGTCCGGCACCGTGGCCTGACGGTTCTCATAGTCCGAGCAACGACAGCTGTCGCCATCCAGCAGGCGGCAGGCAACGGAGGTGAAGGCCACCTCGCCGGTGTCCCAGTCCTCCAGCTTGTTGAGGCAACAGAGGCCACAGCCATCGCACAGGCTTTCCCACTCGCCTTGCGTTAACTGATCCAGCGATTTCACTTTCCAGAACGGATTTTCCATCTTGTCTTTTCTTGGCCACGACGGGCATAATTTAGCCGATAAGGATCGGTTTGACAGTCGAGTTAAGGGTGCATTCACCATTTGTCGGCCATTGCTGGCGAAAGGCATTGCCCTTGGCTTTTGGTCCTTCATGAGGAAGGCGTCAAGCAAAACGGTTGCTCAACAGGAATTCCGACGTGCAGGACGATCCCGATCCGAGACAGCCAGATGTGCGAGAAGAGAAGCGTCGCCGCAGACGCCACCTTCTGCTGCGCATAGACAGCTGGATCGATTCCACTGTCTGGAACCTGGGCTTCAAGCTTGGCGAAATCTGGGAAGAGATCACCATCTTTTCGCGCCGTTTCCGGGTTCGCGGCTGGAAGCGCGTCGTTGTCGAGATTGCCGATGAGGGCCTGACCTTCGGCACTGCGGGCTTTGTGCTGCTTCTGGCGCTGGCCATGCCCGCCTTCGAGGAAACCAAGGAAGACTGGCGCTCGCGCGGCGATTTCGCCGTCACCTTTCTTGATCGCTACGGCAATGTTGTGGGCCATCGCGGCATCATTCACGAAGACGCGGTTCCGATAGACCAGTTACCGGACCATCTGGTGAAGGCGGTTCTGGCCACCGAAGACCGGCGCTTCTTCGACCATTTCGGCATCGATTTCTTTGGTCTCGCCCGTGCCATGAGCGAAAATGCCCGTGCAGGCGGCGTGGTTCAGGGCGGCTCCACGCTGACGCAGCAGCTGGCGAAAAACCTGTTTCTCACCAATGAGCGCTCGCTGGAACGCAAGATCAAGGAAGCCTTCCTGGCGCTCTGGCTGGAGGCGAACCTTTCCAAGAAGGAGATCCTTCGGCTGTATCTGGACCGCGCCTATATGGGCGCTGGTACGTTTGGTGCGGCGGCGGCTGCCCAGTTCTATTTCGGCAAGAACATCACCGATGTGAACCTTGCGGAAGCGGCCATGCTGGCGGGCCTCTTCAAGGCACCTGCCAAATATGCCCCGCATGTGAACCTGCCTGCCGCCCGCGGCCGTGCAAACGAAGTTCTGACCAATCTGGTGCAGAGCGGCATGATGACCGAAGGACAGGTGGTGGCGGCACGGCGCAACCCGGCAAGCGTGATCGACCGCGCGGAACTGGCCGCACCTGACTATTTCCTCGACTGGGCGTTTGACGAAGTGCAGCGGCTGGCGGATGAAGGCAAGATCAAGAAGCGCTCACTGATTGTGCGCACCACCATCGACATGGGCTTGCAACAGGCGGCGCAGGAGGCGGTGGAGAGTTCGCTTCGCGAATATGGCGAGAGCTACAAGGTCAAGCAGGGCGCGCTGGTGATGATCGAGAATGGCGGCGATGTGCGCGCCATGGTCGGCGGACGTGACTATGGCGAAAGCCAGTTCAACCGCGCCACCAAGGCACTGCGCCAGCCCGGCTCCTCGTTCAAGCTCTACACCTACACGCTGGCCATGGAGAACGGTTTCACGCCCGACACCATGATTTCGGATGCGCCGATTACCTGGAACAACTGGTCGCCGCAGAACTATGCCCGCTCCTACAAGGGCCGCGTGACCATGCTCTCTGCCATGGCGCAATCCTTAAACACCGTGCCCGTTCGCCTTGCCAAGGAGAAGCTGGGCGTGAAACCCATTGTCGAACTGGCGAGAACCATGGGTGTTGCAACGCCCCTGCGCAGCGACAAGACCGTGCCGCTCGGCACATCGGAAGTCACGGTACTCGACCAGGCAACCGGCTATGCAGTGATGCCCGCCGGGGGCGTGGAAGCCCGCCGCCATGCCATTGCGCAGGTCAGCGACTACGAGGGCGAAATCCTCTATGATTTCAACCGCGACGAGCCTGCCGCAAAGCGCATTGTTTCGGAACAGGCGGTCTCTTCCATGAACCGCATCCTGACGCAGATCCCGGTCATCGGCACCGCCAAGCGCGCCGCTCTTGAGGGCGGCATCGTGACCGGCGGCAAGACTGGAACATCCCAGAGCTATCGCGATGCCTGGTTCATCGGGTTCACCGGCAATTACACGGCTGCTGTCTGGTTCGGAAACGACGACTTCACCTCCATGAACAACATGACCGGCGGATCGCTTCCGGCCATGACCTTCAAGAAGCTGATGGATTATGCCCATCAGGGCATCGAGTTGAAGCCTATTCCCGGCATCGAAAACCCGCTTCCGCGTGGCAACCATGCCCCTGGCCTGCCGCTGGCGAGTGCCAAGGACGGCACGAACGCCACGCCGAACGGCATGGCGCAGCTGGTGCGGCCCCGTTCGCTTTCTGCCGACAGCACCCGTATCCTGCGACGGATCTCGAAGGATTTGAGTGACGCCGCACCCCTGCCCTCCGCGCAGAAAGTGGCAGAAGTGAGCGTTCGCGGAAGTATAGAGGACAAGCCGAACCAGACGGCAAAGAGACTGCCGTAAGGCACGCCGCTTCAGGCACACCGCCTCTTGAATTTTCGATCAAAAGTTGAGATGTCAAATACACAACTCAATTAAAAGATCCCCTCCCCAGCCCTCCCCACAAGGGGGAGGGAGTTCGTCAGCATTCTCGGCAACCACTTGTTTCCCCATTATCAATTTGGCGAGTTAGGCTGCTTGCGGCTTGCTCGACCTGCTCCCTCCCCCTTTGTGGAGAGGGCTGGGAAGGGGAACTTTTATTTTGAAGGGGTTGCCTCAAAAATTCGGAGAACGCTTCTCGCGGAAAGCGGCCATGCCTTCGCGCTGGGCGGCGCTGCCATAGAGCCCGTGATAGATCTGCCGCTCGTAACGCAGTCCCGCCGACAGCGTGGTTTCCTCGGCGGCGTTTACTGCCTGACGGGCCATCATCACGATGTCATGGGCGTAAGACGCTATGGTGGCGGCAACGGTCGCTGCTTCCCGTTCCAACTCATCAACCGGCAGAACGCGGCTGACCAACCCCATGCGCAGCGCCTCGTTCGCATCCACCATGCGGCCGGTGAGGATCATGTCCATGGCGCAGGCACGGCCCACCAGACGGGTCAGACGCTGGGAGCCGCCCATGCCCGGAATGCAGCCGATCTTGACTTCCGGCTGACCGAACTTCGCGGTTTCCGAAGCCAGAACGATATCGCACATCATGGCCAGCTCGCAGCCGCCGCCCAGCGCATAGCCGCTGACGGCTGCGATCTTGGGAAGGCGCAGTTCCGCGAAACGGTCCCATTCGTGGAAGAAATCGGCCTCATACATGGTTGCGTGGGTGTGTTCGGATAGTTCGGCGATATCGGCCCCGGCGGCAAAGGCCTTGCGACTGCCAGCAATGATGAGGGCGCGGATTTCCGGATCGCGGTCGAAGCCTGTGGCAAGCTCCAGAATGCGGTGCATCAACCGGCTGTTCAGGGCGTTCAAGACTTGCGGACGGTTGATGCGAATGGTGGCAACACGGCCTTCCACGGAAACGATCAGGTCGTCTTCCGGCTGCTGTTCCGTCTGGCCATTAAGTTTCAAAGCATGGTTAGGCGCATGGGGGGCATTCATGGGCTTCTCCTGAGAAAAATGGATTGATTTGAAAAATCCGCCGGAGTTCTGGCTCCGGCGGCCGTAGTCGCATTCTCTCCTGTCAGCTATCCCAGATGGCACCGTAGGCCGGAATGCCCTGGCATTCCATGGCATAGACAACCTGTCTGGTAACCTTCTGGTTGGCGATGACGATGACGGCTTCGGCACCGGTTTCCTGCACAGCCTGCAGGGCGAGCGCTGCGAGATCGGGTTTACCGCGCAGGTCCGTATCCCATATCAGCGGGTTTTCGGTCGAGGCCTCCACCTCATCCACCAGCGCACCATAGGTCTTGCGCGGCGAGCGGGTGGACCAGATCAGCCGGTTCGGAACCTCTCCTGCGAAAAGATGCGGCAGGATGGGCCCGATGCCGGACCCGGTGCCGACATAGACGACCTTCTTGAACAGCACTTCGATGCGCGCCACGCCGGAGGTGGTGATCCCCTTGACCCAGACATGGCTCGGCGGATTATCGATGAACCGGCCCGTCCAGTCGCCGGCGCGGCTGATGACGAGGCGATAACCGCTCTCACCCGGTTTCGGTGCGTTTGCGAAGGCATGATACTCACCAAAGGGCGTGTGGCTGATGGCATTCGATGAGCCCGGGAAAGGTGTATCGCCATAATCAAAGCGCGCCGTGACGGCATGGTTCGAGGGCTTCACCACCTCGATCTTCACCCGTTTCAGTGTGAGCCAGGGCGAAACGACCGACAGTGTGATGACGGCGAGCGCCCAGATGGACGGCTGCTGAAGAACCGGCTGCCCCTGATCATGGATGAGCGAGAGCGTCTGCGCCCAGAAGAAGGCCAGAAGCGTCCAGCCGGCAAAGCGATGCGTCTTCTCAAACAGGTTGTGATAGCGGGCGCGCATGGATGGCAATGCGCAGGTGACGATCAGCGCGATGAGCGCCAGCATGACACCAGTGAGGCCGAGCGTCAGATCCGAAGGCAGGCTTTGACCCTGCCAGCGATTATACGCCATGCCCGCCAGAAGCAGGGTGAACCACAGGCTGCCTGCCGTGTTGCCACCGGAATGCAGACCGCCGAAGTGGAACACCTTGGCGGCACGCCAGCGGATCCACAGCGGCCAGCTGGTGGGAATGCGGGTGGCGAGCCAGAAGAGGAAATTCACCAGGCGCTGCTGGCGAATGAGAATACCGAGGCTGAAGTTGATCAGCGCCATATTCGCCAGCAGTTCGAGGTTGGCCACCCCGTTCTGCAGGAGGCTTCCATCCTGCCACCACAAAACGGCGAGGACGAGATTGACGATGGCAACCAGCGCATAGAGGCGGTGGTATTCCATGGCCAGCGGATGGCGGGTGATGCGGCGCAGGTTGAAGCTGGCCTGGGGAGTTTCAGTAATTTCGAGTGTCATGAATTCAGCTCCGAGGCCTGTGCTTCGATATGATCCCGTGCCATGGAGAGCAGCAGGCGCTTGTCGAGCTTGCCGCGAGGGGTGAGCGGCAGCGAGGGAAGCGGGAGAATGGCGGCGGGCACGCAGTAGTAAGGCAGATGATCGCCCACCGCGCGGGACGCGGCCTCGACATCCACGCTGGCGGGCGTGACAAAGGCGACCAGGCTGCGGTCATCATATTTGAGGGTAACGGCCTGCTGGCAGCCTTGCGTCGTTTCGATGGTGCGGGAAACACCGTCCAGCTCCACCCGGAAGCCGCGGATCTTCACCATGTCATCCACGCGGCCGAAATGCTCCAGCTCTCCATCTTCCGTCCAGCGTCCCAGATCGCGGGTGCGAAACATCATATGGCCGGGACGGAAGGGATCCGGCCGATAGCGCTCTTCCGTCAGGGCCTCGTTTGCAAGATAGCCGAGGCTGACGCACTCGCCGCCTGCCCACATTTCGCCCACCTCGCCAATCGGCAGCGGCATCAGATTTTCATCGAGAACATAGACCGTGTTGTTGGGCGTGGGCTTGCCGATGGAAAGCACCGGCTTTTCCGGGCGATGCACGGCGGCGGTATTGATGATGGTCGTTTCCGTCGGGCCGCAGCTGTTGATGAAGGTGCAGAAGCTGCCCCAGAGATCGGCCAGCGGACGCGGGCATGGCTCACCGGCCACGGCCACTGTCTTGATCTGGCGGCAGCGGTCCACATCCAGCTTGCCGAGGATGGAGGGCGTTGCGATGAGCACATCCACCTGTTCCGCCGTTTCCTGAATGGAAGAGCCGCGAATGACCAGCGTTGCGCCATTGCCCAACGCGCCCAGCGTTTCCCAGGCCGCCATATCGAAGGCGATGGACAGGATCTGCCCGACCTTCTGGCCCGGACGGATGCCGAGATCGCCCGGAGCCGTGAACAGAACATTGGCCAGATTGGCATGGGTAACCTGCACGCCGTTCGGCTGCCCCGTCGTGCCGGAGGTAAACAGGAGGATGCAACGGTCCTCGGGCTTCGGACGAAGCGCCAGATCCGGAACAGATGTGAGAGCTTCCGCCTCGAGAACATCCTCGATGACAAGGACGCTTGCCGTCTCGAAGGCGGGAAGTGCCGCGAAGCAATCGCGCATGGTCAGTACGACCGGGGCTGCCGAAACGGCTGCGACGTGGGTGAGGATTTCGTCTGGTGCCACGCCAACATGCTGCGGAGCATAGGCCGCTCCCAGCTTCATCACAGCCACGATGCCGACCACCATGGGAATGGAGCGCTTGAGATAGAGACCGACAACACTGCCGGGACCGACGCCCTTTGCCTGCAGCGCCGCAGCCAGTTTGTTCGAGGCGTGATCCAGCTCGCCATAGGTCATGGCGCGTCCCTGCCACATCACGGCACGTTCATGCGGCTGGTGGGCGAACTGGAATGCGATGGCGTCCAGCACCGTAGGAAAACGCGGGGATGCCGCCTCGCCCCAGCCAAAGGACAGGAAACGCTGCCGATCTTGCCAATTGAGGGAGGCCAGAAGCGAGGTGCTTAAAACATCGCCCTGACCAAGAATGGGCGGAAGGCCCTCGAATACAACTTCTGGGGCAGCAGAATGCGACATAAGGTCTGCCATTACTTTCTCCTCAAGATCTTTTTAAAAATAAAATTTGCTAATCGTATAAGTATTAATCGCACAATAGGCGCAAAGTGAACGATCTGTATACCAAAATATAGACGGTTATATTTTTCATAAAAACGGTTATGTATCAATTATATCCAAAAGCATATTTTTATATTTGACGTTAGATGTTTCGTGCAAACCCTTGGAACCAAGGGATTGAGAAAAATGGGTCGCGATCACATGCACAGGAATTATACTTGAGCTCATAAGAAATGCACTTTATACGCGCGTTAAAATGTATGACTGTCTCTTGCTTGACGCCCCTCTTTCACTCGAACGGCGGCAATGTGTAGCATTCAATATTTTGTGATCGGGTCAGCATCCCTTCCTGGGCAGCGGCCAAAAAGGCATTTTGTTCACCGGCGATGGGTGGTAGGATGCAGGCCTGAAATTCAAAGGTTACCTTCCGCTTGTTCCGCCTCCCTCTCCTTGTCGCATTGAGCCTTTTGATCGCCTTCGGCGGCGGAATATGGTCAACCCTTGTCGCGCTGGATGCGACGGTTGGCTTCGGCGCAATCAAGCTTGGCGCGTGGGAAGCCTTTCCGCAGGCGCAGACCATCGATGCCGACCCTTACGCCAAGGCGCATCGGGCCAATGGTGGCAAGCTGCTTCTGGGCAGCGCCGAGGGCCTGAGCTTTACGGCCAGCGTGGATGATGCAGGCGCGCGCCTGGACGGTAACTGCACCTACGTGATTTCCGGCCAGACGCCGCCCACCCGCGCCTGGACGCTTTTCGTGACCGGCGAGGACCGTCTGCCACCCTCCCCGGATGCCGAGCGGCCGCAGGCGCTGAATTCGCGCATCGTTCTGAGACGGGCCGATGGCAGTTTCGAGGTCACGGTTGCACCATCCGCCTTTCCCGGCAACTGGCTTTCCACCACGCCCAACCAGCCGTTTCGCCTGGTGCTGACGCTTCTGGACACGCCAACGGCGGGAAGCTCGGGCTTGATCGACCTCACCATGCCGAAGCTGACAAAGACCGGTTGCAGCCATGCTTAGAGTTCTCCTGGCGATCCTGACCGGACTTGTCGGTGCGGCATTGCTGCACCTCGTCATCATCTTTTCGCTGCCCAGTTTCAGCGAGCGGGATGCCCATAGCCAGGTGATGAACGAGGGGCCGGAATTTCGCTTTCACATCGTGGGTGCCAAGCCGGATCGGGCAGGCCTTGCCAAACAGGATCCGTTTCTGGAAATCGCCGTCTGCGCTTTCGACATCACGGATCAGCCGGTGCGCCTGACCTCCGCCAATGGCGTGCCGTTCTGGTCCATGGCGACCTTCGACAGTGCCTCCAACGAGACCTTCAGCATCAATGACCGTACGGCGGCCGACCGGACGCTGGATGTGATCCTGGCAACGCCCGTACAGGCGACGGCGCTTCGAAAGGCGCTTGCGTCGACGCAGGTTCAGCCAATCATTGTGGAGACGGCGCAGGTGGAGGGCTATGCCGTGCTGCGCGCACTTGTGCCTCAGCAGAGTTTTCGCGAGGCGGCCCTTCAATTCCTGACGAAGGCTGATTGCAGCCCGATGGAATGGGAATAGATCGTTTCTCTTTTTGCCACACATGGCATGACCATCCTCAGGCAGGAGGTGGCGCATGCTGGCTTAAAGCGTGTCGCGATTTTTCAGATTCGCTCCTGACGCTTTGAGTTTTCTTGTCGCATGCCGTTATCGCAAAACCGCTGCACACTTTTGCGCGCCATGCTTTAAACACCGCTTCAATGTTTTTCGAAGGCCAGCGCCATCTCGTCCATCTTGCGGTGGGTCAGGTCTTCGATGCGCTCGTAACGCACGCCCATGAAGAAGACCAGTTGTGCCGGGTTTTGAGCCAGACCCGTCGGCTGCATGCGCAGCGGGGCCTTGCCCGGATGGGTTTCACGCCATTTCTTCAATACGACTATCTCTGCCATGCTCGTCTCCATTGAGGGGATGAGACGGATGAAGGACCAGACAGTTTCACCCTGCCCCTGATCGGGGCTGACGCAACCTCTTGCGAGGCATTTGCGCCGTTCTCTGTTCTGCCGGAAAGAGCCGTTTGGCCGGTCCGTCCGGCAAAGCTGTTCAGTGTCGGCCTGGCACATTCATTGGGCGCCGACACATTTGTTACGCAGGAAATCCGCAGGTGGTTTTCTTCACCTTTCCGAAATGCCAAGGCCGGGTTCAAACCGGAATTACATTCTCGATTCCCTGCAACCGAGGGGCGGTTCATGCGGTCTAGTCTCATTTCAGACATAAGATTGTTGACGTTCCGTTAATACACAAGCAGATGCAAGAATTTGGCACCCAGCTTGTGCGAAACTTTCCCTCCACAGGCTGCAAGACCTTGTGTCCGCTCGCGCATAGAGCACGCGAGACAGATGTGCAACAGTTCGGCACAGTTTGCTAATCTTCACCAGCCATTAACCCCGTTGGCCCTACGATGCCTTAACCATGAAGCGGGTGGAGCGACGGCCTTTCCCTGCCCTTCCTGAGACTTTCCCGGCGCATGAAGCGCTGCGGCATAAGCTTGAAACGTCTGTTGTTAGTCATGCGTCGGTGGATATGAGCGTGGACCGCTATCGGGAACTTGAGAAGCCGCAGGCTTTGCGTAAAAAGGATGTGGTGCTGATGGCTACGGTCACCAGTTTCGAGGACCTGAAACATCCGACGAAATCGGAGCTGCGCCAGTTCGCCGAGCTTTTCTCGCCGCTCTACACCGCCTCCAGCGAAGAGGCACGGCGCCAGGCAGTTGCAGCCCTTTCGCAGTGCGAGCAGGTGCCGTCCAGCGTTGCCTTTTTCATCGCCAGCCAGCCGATTGCGATTGCCGCGCCCTTTCTGATGGCATCGCCCTGTCTCGACGATGACCAGTTGATCGCGATCGCCCGCTGCCAGGGTGCCGAACACGCGCGCGCCATCGTGCGCCGCCCTGCCCTTTCGCCCGCCGTGATCGATGCGCTGGTCAGCATGCGCCATGCCCGCCTGCCTGCGAAAGCGGACAAGGCACCGGTGGACAAGACACCGATCGCAGAGCAGCCCGCGACGCCCGCTGCTGTGCCTTCGACGCAGCAACCGCTTTCCACAGAGGCGGCGGAAGCGGCACAGCGCGATGAGGCGCTGCGCCAGAAGATCAAGCAGCTGGCGGCCATGCAGGCGCGCCCGACGAGCGATAGGCTGGGGCTTCGCACGGCAACCGATGTGCAGGAGGCGCTGATGGTGCGCTTTGCCCGCAGCCGGGATGCGGATGCCTTCGCCACCTGCCTTGCCGATACGCTGAGCGCCAGTCGGTGGCTGGCAGAGCGCATCATGATGGATATTTCCGGCCTGCAACTGGCGACGACGCTGAAGGCGCTGGGCATGGATGCGCAGGAGGCCTTCTTCATTCTCGAACGGCTTTATGGACACCTGAAGGAATCCGTCGGTGGCGTTTCCCGCGGCGAAATCCTGTGGGACAGTCTGCAGGACGACGAATGCATTCGCCGTCTGGAAGCCTGGTGCCGCGCCGACCGCTACACCTATGCGGACAAGCATGAGATGTCGGAGACCGAACAGACAACGGCAGCCGCCAACGATGGTGCCGAACAGGTGACTGCCAAAGTCAGACGAGCCTGACGCGCGGTGTCTTGCATTCCGCGCTTGATGAGTTTCTACTTATAGAGTATTCAAATTTATTGATGCATCTCATTGGTTGTATCGAATCCGAATCTCTATTACTCTCGTCTGGTTAAAACCGGAGAGGCATGAGGCTCGCTCCCCCAGCTCGGGCGTCTTGCCATGAATGGCGCATGGCGCTTCCGGGAGGGACAAGAATGACATCCATTTCAACTGTCAATAATACTGCTGCGCTGACTGTTTTGCGATCAGGGCAGAATGCATCCTCCGTCGAGGGGTTTCTCGGCTCATCGAATTTCAAGGCGAGTTCGCCCGCTGTGTTCAAAGGCATTCTCACTGCCTTTGCCGAAAACCCCAACTTTGTTGAGCAATTCAACAAAGAGTATAAAAAGGTCATGGAGCGGACTGCCCCGGACGGCTCTCGTGTGCATCCCAACAATGCAAGTCATAATGCGCTTGTTGAAGTGATTATGACCAACCGGGACGCCTTCCCGCCCGAAGCATTTACAATTCGGACGGACCTTCCGGGTGGCGGCGCATTGATCAACCCAATACCTTCCGCCGAGGATGTAAAGCTCGCGCGCTTTGCCGAGGATGTCGCAGCCAAGCAGAAGGCCTATGACGATGCCGTTGCCGCAAAAGAAGCGGCGGAGACGCCAGACCCGGAAGCGGTGAAGCTGAAGGCCATGGCAGATGTGGTGAAAACGCTGGTTCTGGATGGCGCTCAACAGGAGACTGGTGAAAGCACCACCGCACCGCAGGCCATTCTCGCCAAGCCCTATCTCGATGAGAAGAAGGACGCGGCATAAACGGTTCTACTAACCCTCGACAACCGAAATGAGATCGCCGATCTCGTCTATTTCAAGCTCTACCAGCCAGAGATCGCTGTCGAAGCGGCGCTCGCGGGCGAGCGCTTCGTCGACCGTCGCGGGATCAACCTTTTCCAGACGCTTTTCGAACCGGCGCTCGCCCGGCTCTTCCACCATCATCTGTGGTGCGGGTGCATAAAGCGTTTCCCGGCCATCGCGATGGCGCTGGCGAATGAAGATGGCGCCTGCCTCGTCCGCGCCGCGCTGCTCGATGGCGGCAAAACCGCCCTGCCCGAAGACGCGCCGGGTCAAGGCCGCGATGAAGATTTCCGATTTCAGTCTCATGGGTGCTTTCTAACACATCCGGCTGGAAGGAAATCGCGGGATATCCAGGACCTGAAGCTTTTGCACGAAATTCCTCCCCTCCCCAACCCTCCCCACAAGGGGGAGGGAGCCGGTCGAGTACGCCGCTACCTTGCTCGCCTGAACGGGAACACAGGCGGTTACCAAGAATGCGAGCAAACTCCCTCCCCCTTGTGGGGAGGGTTGGGGAGGGGAAATTTTTGATCGGATCATGACCCACCGACGCGGAATGAGACAATGCGCGGCGGTTTTCGCTTCAGGACGCGTAAATTCGCACCAATCCGGGGCAATTGAGCGGATGATTTTGAAAAGGCTTAAGAAATAAACGCCTAAGCTTCTGTCACCGGCGAGCGCAATCCATGACGGAGATCCAATGGCGAAGTACAAATATGCCCACCACATGTGCCAGAGCGATGTCGGGGCGTTTGACCAGACCTACAAGCCCGGACAAATCGTGTTCAACAGTGGCATCTATCGCTGCAAGGCCTGCGGCAACGAGATTGCTCTTGGCAAGGGACAAGCTATTCCGACCCACCATCATGAACACATCGTACTAGGCCCCGTGACCTGGAACCTGCTGGTGTTTGCGCAGGAGCATCCGAAGTAAGACCGGATCTCGCGACCTGATCACCGGAAAGTTTGGACGAAATACTTTAAAGCGCGCCGATGGATTTGAGCTTGCGCAGGACAAGCTCGGAGGGCTCGCCATTTTCCGGCAGGCGGTAGTGCTTCTGGAAGTGCCGGATGGCAGCTTTCGTCTGCGCTCCCGCTACGCCATCCACCGTGACATCCGTATAGGCGATGTTCAGCAACCCACGCTGGATCTGCATGATAAGATTGGCGTTTTCGCCCGCAGGCAGTGAAGCGGGCATCTGGCCTACTTGACTTTGGCCAGGGAGACTTTGGGCGCTGGCCGCCTGCTTGGCCGGGGATTGCACCGTGGCCGGAGGCAGGCCGTTGGCTGCCGGTACACGCGGCGTGGCTGAGACCGGTTGCGGCTTCAGCGGCGCCTGATCCGGCTTCGCAGCCTTTGACGCAGCTGGAATGTCCGTCGGTGGTCGCGGCATGGCCTGCGCTGCAGGGGCGCCACGTTCTGCGGTACGAATGGCTGCGGCCACGGGATCCTCACCCTTCAGGCTGCCGGAAGGCCGCTGCACCGGCACCGCAATGGGGCCCTTGATGGAGCCGACCGGCTGTTCCGGAACGGGATGCCCCACATTTGGGCTTCCATTCGCCTGTGCATTCTGGGCAGATGCCTGCGGTTCGGCGGCGTGGATGGCTGCGGCAATCGACATGGGCTGCGCGACAGGCTGCGTGGTTGGGGCCTGTATTGCGGGAGCTTGAGCGGCCTGGGCGGGGGCAGACTGTTTTGCCGGAGCCGGCGCTTCTGCGCGGATGATCTGGCGCAGATCCTCATCCGTCGCGCGCTGGATGCGGATGGTCGTCACATCGCTATCGTGCGGACGGGACAGCGGACGATAACCGGCAATGCCGCTCGGGTCCGTTGCATCGCGCGTTCTGAAGAAGGGCGCGGGGTGGCCTTCCGGCTGATACCATAGCGCATTGGCCGCCACGAAGCTGGACGCCACACAGACACTGAGAAGACCCGCCACGCGACGCGGATGCCGGGTGAGCGCACGGCTGAGTGCCGTGAGAGCCTGCACCAGCAGGCCCGGCTGTTTTACCGGCGCCTTTCTGCGATCAGGCGCTTTTCGCTTCCGCGCGGTCATGCGCAATTCCCTGTCTACTCGTTACAGCCACGTTTGCCTTTGCATGCAAACGGGGAGGAAATTCGACGGCTTCTTCTACCGCAGCCCGGACGGCATTTTCATGAGATGGCGCGTTGGCGTCCATCGACGGACCTTCTGCCGGGAAAACCACCGTTACCACGGTTCCTTCGCCCAGGCGACTTTCAATGGTAAATTGTCCACCGTGCAGGCCAACCAGCCCCTTGACCAGCGAAAGCCCGAGACCCGTGCCTTCGAAGTTGCGGGTGTAACCATCCTGAACCTGGCAGAAAGGCTGGCCCAGCAGCGAAATCTTTTCCGCCGGAATGCCGATGCCCGTATCGCTGACGACGAGCTTGATCTCATGCCCTTCACGCAGGGCATCGATGGTGACGACGCCGCCTGCTTCGGTGAACTTGATGGCATTGCCGGCAAGATTGATGAGGATCTGCTGCACGGCGCGCGGATCTGCCACCAGTTCGCCGAGATTGCGGGGAACGCGGGTTGCGAGCGTGACACCGCGATTGCGGGCCTGAAGATCCAGCATGGCACGGCAGTTTTCCACGACCTCTGCGAGTTCGAAGCTTTCCGTCAGCAGTTCATAGCGTCCTGCCTCGATGCGGCTCATATCCAGCATGGCGTTGACGACGCCGAGCAGATGGTGACCGGACTGGCGGATGAGGCCGACATATTCCCGCTGGCGATCGTTTTCGAGCTTGCCGAAATACTCGCCGATCAGAACATCCGAGAAACCGAGAATGGCGTTGAGCGGCGTGCGCAGTTCATGGCTGACGGCCGCGAGGAAACGCGACTTCGCCTCATTGGCCGACTGTGCCTCTGCCGAATGCAAGGCGACCTGTTCGCGCAGCGTCACCGCGTCAGTCTGATCGCGCATCTGGACATAGACCTGGCTCAACTCGCCATCGCCATTGAAGATGGCCGTCATATCGAGGATGGTGGACAGGAACTGGCGACCGCCCTGCTGATCCAGGCCATGCTCCAGCCGCGCTTCCACGGTCGCGCTCTCGGCACCCTGACGCAGGCGATCCAGCGCCTGGGCCACGCCGATGCGATCCGAAACATGCACGAGTTCGGCAAGGGTCAGGCCCTTTGGTTCCGCGCGCGAGGCGGGCAGAAGATGCCGGTCGCGGCCACCGGTACGGCTGATCCTGCCCTGCATATCGCAGAGGAAGGAAATGCCCGGTCCACATTCGAAAGCAGAGAATTCCGGCAGGGCTTCTTCGGCAGTGTCATTATAATGCGTGCGGTCGCGCACGAGCACCAGGCCCGCCGCGGTGATGCAGACGAGGCAGGCGAGCATCAGCGCCGCGGCTACCGGCAAGGCGAGAGCGGGGCTGAACAGCAGGACCGAAAGAACAGGCAGAACGAAGAGACTGACCAGGCACACCAGCGCCAGAAGCCTGAGCGCGACCACATCGGCTGCGCGCACGTCATCGCGATCGGCCACCAGATGCAGCCAATGCCGGGCCGCACGGTCTACCGTCTGGAGAGCCTTGCCGCCGATGTTTCTGAATACGCGCACACCAATACCTAATCGCGAATCTCGATGGAGCGACCATAGGCCTCGGGGGTTTAAGGAAACTATAAAAGCAGACCCCGAAAACCCCCTTTAAGAGGCTCGAAAAGCGGTTTTGAATGTCTCGGAACGGTGCAATTCCGGTCGTGGTTAACCGAGGGTAAGCATCGGAATTCCCTCAATTTTCACGGTTTCGTTAACCAGTGGGGCGTCAATGACCTGTGGAATGCCCGATAACTGTGAGCCTTTGCCACATTTATGCTTAACACCGACGCCTAAAATGCGCTTCAAATTGGCGAAATCGGTGCGTTGTGACGTGATCACTAAAATTCGAGATAATATTGATCCAAATGCTGGCTTTTACCGCAACGGGACTTTTCTGCCTGCGTTCTAGTGTGGGTGTCAGAACAGATCCGGCGAGAACAAGCCGGTGGCAAGCAAACGGGCGGATGAACAGCAATGTGGTTCCTCTTCAAGACGAGTGTGGTTTTCGGCATGGGGCTGGTGGTGCTATCCTACTTCAGCACCCACACGCCCGACGCCGGTGAAGCCGGAGCGAACCAGCTCCAGCTGGCCGAAGCCATCTCGGCAGCGAGCGGCGCCTATAGCTACATCAGTTCGCTCTGCACCGAAAAACCCGAGGTATGCGAGAAAGGCGGAGAGGCTTTCGTTGCCCTGACCGCCCGCGCCAAGGAAGGTGCCCGCGTTGCCTTCGAATTCCTGGACAAGCAATTGGCGGAAGAACAGGCGGCGCAGCCGAAACTGGCCGCCAATGCCGCTGCAAACACCGTGACGAACACGGTGGCCAAACCTGACCTGCAGCCAATGCCGCCAAAACCCAGCGCCGACAGAACCAGCGCTTCCTCCGATGCCGTCGTGACCGGAACCGTGGTTCCCCTGCCAATGAAGCGGCCAGACCGGTAAGCCTAGCCACTAACCGGAGTGAATTTCACCGATCCCTGCACCGGGCAATCCCGGTAAAGGTTGTTACTGCCCCTGACTTTCAGCTTTGCTGACGCCGCAAGAATCATGCTCCTGCGGCGTTTTTTTTCCGTTTCCGTTGCCGGGTGAAGTTCCTATATGGAAGTATCACACGCGTGGCGGAGACAGCATGACCAGCATCGACCAGATCATCGACGATTTTGCCTTCATGGACGATTGGGAAGATCGCTATCGCTATGTGATCGAACTCGGCAAAGCGCTGCCTGACTTAAGCGAAGACAAGCGGACCGCCGAGAACAAGGTCAACGGTTGTGCCAGCCAGGTGTGGCTCGTCTCCCATACAGAGGAAGGCTCGGACCCTCTCATGACATTCGAGGGCGATTCCGACGCGCATATCGTGCGCGGCCTGGTGGCAATAGTTCTTGCCGCCTATTCCGGCAAGCGCGCCTCCGAGATCGCCGCGACCGATGTGATCGACATCTTCAACCGCATCGGTCTGGTGGAGAACCTATCCACCCAGCGGGCTAACGGACTGCGCTCCATGGTCAAGCGCATTCGCGACGAGGCAGCCCGCGCGGCAGCATGACTTTTCAGCGATCGATCGCGGGCCGGTAGTCCTGGGCGCCCCACTGGTGACGGCGGGGATTGGCCGGTGGCGGCGCGTAGTGACGGGCAAGCGCCAGAAGCGCTGTGCGCAGCATGAGCTTGGCGGAGCGGGTGGGCCAGCCGCGTTCGCGTTCCACCTGTTCCAGCCCCTTGTAGAAGCAGCAGACATCCAGCGCCACACCGGCAAGTTCCGGCCCGATGGCGTCCACCGCGCGCCAAAGGCGGTCGCGCGCCATCATTGCGCTATCAGTCAGATCCTGCTTGCCGCCGCCCTGCCCTGCGCTACGCGTTGCCAGTCGAGGCTCCCAGGTGGAGGTGATGCTGGGCTGTAATTGTCCGCGCTCGAAATCCGCGGCCAGCCGATCGCCCGCATCCACCGCCTCCTGCGGCAGGAACGGTGCGCCGGTACGATCCTTCAGACGGCGAAGATGTCCGAGCGGCGACTCCAGCAGATTGCGGGTCACCGCCTGTCTTTCGCCGCCGATCTCCACCTCGCCGCACACCTCCTGCCGGTGCTGGGTGACAAAGCTTTCCTCTTCCCGTTCAGCCATGGCGCGGCGCAGATAGGCGCGAGCCTCGGGTCGCGCCTGGAGCATGGATCCGGACCACCCAATGAGGCCGGAAGAAAGCGCAAGGTCGTAGACCGTTCCGGGAAAACTGCGTTTTCCGCCCTGCCCCAGAGTCAAAACAAGTCCGTCTGCACCAAGCGCCGCGGCAAGCCCAACCGGTGCAGCCAGCAGAGTGCGCAGCAGCCTGAGTAATTGAACGCCATCATTCATCTGCATCGACCTCCGGCTGGATCTCTTGCTGTTGCGCAAAACGCGCGCCGAGACGGCCGACGATTTCAAGCACCACATCCAGATGGTGATCATCGCGACTGTTCTCGACTGCCTGGCAGGCCTCACGCACCGACGTTCGGGAGATGCCAAAGATGCGGGCGACAGTGACCTGCGACAGGCCCAGCACGACGTGGCAGAGATAGAGCGTGATCAGTCGGCTGTTGCGCTCGCGGACGCTATGACGGGACCGGCTGATGATGGGCAGAAGATCCTCGATGGCGAGCACCGTATGTTCCATCTGCAGGCAATGGTGCAGAAGACGGGAGCGCGATGGCGATGGTAAATGTGAACGCGCCCTCTTGCCCGAATGAAAGGCCTGTGACCGATCGTGGCTGAAAAATGCGGAGGCAGAGGCCGAAATTGAATCGTCGAATAACATGAACAACTCCTCAAATTAGGAATTAATTCATACACCATAGCGCCATCCAATCCGGACTGGGAAGGGGTCCTTCACTTTTTTTTAGGATTTCAGGCCTAACACTGCGCAAGATATACGATTTTTTTCCTATTTCGAGGTTAGCAGTCGATATGCGAGCCCCGCGCCACCGCAGAGTTACAGTGATCACCGGATATCGGTGCATGCAACGTCAAAGATCCCCTCCCCGACCCTCCCCACAAGGGGGAGGGAGCAGGTCGAGCATGCCGCCAGCACAAAAACCCAAAAGTCAGAAAAGAGAAAGCGACCCTGATCGCGAATGCAGGCGAACGCCCTCGCCACAGGAGGAAGGTTGCAGATGGAACGTACCGCGACCATCAAGCCTACAAGAGCTATC
Source organism: Affinirhizobium lemnae (assembly GCF_022968395.1). GTDB lineage: Bacteria > Pseudomonadota > Alphaproteobacteria > Rhizobiales > Rhizobiaceae > Neorhizobium > Neorhizobium lemnae. Next base: position 44,834 of record NZ_JALJQZ010000007.1, on the reverse strand, counting down.
AACGAGGAAACGGGCGGTTGCGGAAAGATGAGAGGGAACTCCCTCCCACTTGTGGGGAGGGTTGGGGAGGGGTCTGCTTGAAAGCGAAACCGGTCACGCCGTATGCAGCTGACGCACTCTTACTGCGCGGTCGCACAATGGTCGGATCTTCACCCTTTGGAACTGGCGGCTGTGAACGCGCAGGTCGCGCGGGCCGAGGCATATCTCCCGGCGCCCGATGGATCGGGCCCGGGGACAGGACACTTACTTGGCGCGCTTGCGGCGCTGACCGAGGCCCATTTCCTTGGCAAGGCGCGAGCGGGCTTCAGCATAGGCCGGAGCAACCATAGGGTAGTCGGCGGGCAAACCCCACTTTTCACGATATTCTTCCGGCGTCATGTTGTAGTGCGTCATCAGATGGCGCTTCAGCGACTTGAACTTCTGGCCGTCTTCCAGGCAAATCAGATAGTCGTCTTCAATCGACTTGCGGATCGGAACAGGTGGCTTCGGCTTTTCGACAGCGGCTGGCTGCGGCACGGGCGACGTGGTGTTGCTGAGGGCGGAATGCACGTCGGCGATCAGGTTGGAAAGATCACCCACCGGCACGACATGATTGCTGACATAGGCGGCCACGATATCGGCGGTCAGTTCCACCAGAAAATCGGGCGCCTTGCCTGCTGCAAGTTCAGTCATCTTAGATCTCCTGTTTTTTTGTTGGCTCGGCAAACGGCAAGCCGCCCGCCATTTTCACAGCGACCTCACCCAATGTGCTGAACCTGTTTGAAGATGAACCGAACCCACCCCTAGGCTCGACAGGGACAACCATAGAACGAGATCGGATTACTTAGCATACGCAATACTCAGCCAAGACAAGAATGCCACAACCATGAATACAGTTCTTGGAAGGGGCAGATGGCCAGGTGAGCGAAGCGGATGTCAATATTCGTACTCTGTGTTAATGCGAATAACACCGATCCGAACAAAGTCCAAATACAATTTGCATGTGTTTATTCTGATCTCACCCAATAGAGAAGTTATAGTATTTCATGTTCAATGCGATCCAGCGCAAATGGCCCCTCTATTTGGAACGCTACCCCCTTTATTCAAGAGGCCTGTCCCGTCGCAATTCGTTTATGACCGTCTTTTCATTCAACCTGTAGCCCACCTCATGCGCAGCGCGGGCCAGAAGATGCGCCGAAATGGGTGCCGTCAAAATGAAGAACAGGAACCCGGCAAGGGCCCGAAAGAGGATGGACAGTTCCCCTGCGTGAACGCCTGCCGCAAGCAGCAGAAGGCCGGAGCCCACCGTTCCCGCCTTGGAGGCGGCATGCATGCGCGTGAACACATCGGGAAGGCGATTGAGACCGATTGCTGCAACCAGAGAAAACAGGCTGCCTGCGACAATGAGGACCGCAATTACCAACAGAAACAGGAAATTGAAAAGGTCGGCCATCAACGCACCTTCCTCGCGGTAGCATGAGTTCTCTTTGCTGCTCGCTCGCCATTGGACTTGCCGCCCTCTTCATCCGCCGTCTGGCGCGACAGGATGAAGCGCGCGAAGGCAACTGTTGCCAGAAAGCCCACGAGCCCGAGCGCAATGGCAATATCGATGTAAAGCGTGAAGCCGGTTTTCGCCGCAATGATGGCGATGAAGCCGATGACGATGCCAACCAGCATATCCAGAGCGACAACACGGTCGGCAAGCGTCGGCCCCTTCACCACCCGATAGACCGTCATAAGAAAGGCGACACTCAGGATCGCCAGACCCAGCCATACTGCAAAATTGAACAGAGTTGCTGCCATCATCAGCGGAACGCCTCCATGATCTTGCGCTCGAACCCTTCGGCGATATCCCGCTTGGTGCCTTCGGGATCGGAGCAATCGATCGCGTGGACATAGAGGGTGCGGCGATCTTCGGAAACATCCACCGACAATGTTCCCGGCGTCAGTGTGATGAGGTTGGCAAGCAGGGTGATCTCAAAATCGCGATCCACTGTCAGCGGAAAGGCGAAGATGCCGGGCTTCAGGTCCATATCCCGCCGCAGGACGAGTGTTGCGACCTTCCAGGCGGACAGCGCCAGTTCCTTGAAGAAGAGGATCGTCAAAGACAGGATGAAGCGCACACGCCTCAGATAGCTGACGCCTTCAGCCTGTTCGCGGATCAAGCCGATAGCGAGCGCAGACACCAGAAAGCCGAACAGGAAGTTGACGAAGGTAGCGCTGCCGCTGAAGGCAATCCACAATACGGCAAGAAGCAGGTTGAGGCCAAGGGCCGTCATTGCGCACCTCCTTGCGGGAAGACCGAACGGACATAGGACTGCGGGTCGAGTAGACCGGTCGCTGCCTGTTGCGACAGGGACAATGGCGCTTCGGGAAACAGGCCAAACAGCACGATGAGAGCTGCCAGCCCCAAAATGGCGACAGCCGCCAGCCGGTCCTGCTTGAGCGGTCCAGCGATGACAGAGGCAGCGCTCTCCGGAGCAGGCCGCCAGTAGGCCAGAAGAAAGGTGCGGCCAAGCGCGATGGTGGCCAGAAAACCGGAGATGAGAATGCCCGCCGCCAGCCACCAGGCGCCGATATCAACCGATGCCTTGACCAGCATGATCTTCGGCCAGAGACCGGAGAATGGCGGCAAGCCCGCCACCGCCAGGAACAACGCCAGCGATACGAAGGCAAAGCCGGGCGCCATGCTATAAATACCGCCGCCCGCCGACAGCGTCCAGGAACCAGTCAGCGCCTTCACCCGGCCGATTACGAGGTAGAGCGCGGTCATGGCCAGAATGGAATGCAGCGCATAGAGCACGGCACCGGACAGACCGACCATGGTGTCGGTTGCTATGCCTGCCAGCATGTTGCCAATACCGAGGATGACGGCAAAGCCCGCCATACGGCGAAGATCGTTCTGGGCCAGCATGCCAAGCCCGGACAGGACCATGGTGAGGACCGCAACAATCGCCAGCACAAGGCTTAACTCTTCCCGCTGCACCGGAAACAGCATGACTATGACGCGCAGCAGCGCATAGATGCCGATCTTCGTCAGCAGCCCGCCGAAAAGCGCCGACACCGTGATGCGCGGCGTGTGATAGGAGGCGGGCAGCCAGAAATTGACCGGGAAGGCCGCTGCCTTCATGGCGAAGGCGAGAATGAACAGGGCCGACAAAGTCATCAGCGGCGCGCCGTTGATCTCCCGCGCCTTCAGCGCGATATCCGCCATGTTGAGCGTGCCGAAGATGGCATAGAGATAGCCGACCGAGATGAGGAACAGCGTGGTGCCAATCAGGTTGAGTACGGCGTATTTCAGCGCACCATCGATCTGCTGCTTTTCGGACCCCAGGATCAGCAGACCGAAGGACGAGATGAGCAGCACTTCGAACCAGACATAAAGGTTGAAGATGTCCCCGGTCAGGAAGGCGCCGGAAACACCGGCCATCAGCAGCATCAGGAACGGAAAGAAGCCGTAGCGGCGGCCGCTATCGCTGATGTCTGTCAGTGCCGCAATACCCGCCGCCAGGCCCGCAAGGGCAGAGACGAGCGCCATCAGCGCGCCCAGCACATCCACCGTGAAAGCGATGCCGAAGGGTGGCAGCCAGCGCCCCATCATCATGGTTACGGGACCGCCGGTCGAAACCTTCCATAGGAGCGCTGCATCGATGAGCACCAGAGCCACAAGCGCCGGAATGGCGATAAAGCCGTGACGGTCGACGCGGTGCCGCATCATCATCAGCAGAGCGCCTGCGGTGATCATCAGCGCAGGCGGCAGGATGACGAGCCACTCGCCAAGGCCCGGAGGAGCCATGACGAAGGCTTGCGACAGATCGACGGACAAAGAGGATGGAGAGGCCATGGTCCGTCCTCAATAACCGGTTGGGGGCATGGGTTCGTTCTTCGGTTCGGCCAGACGCATTTCGTCGGTGTTGTCCGTGCCGAGTTCCTGAAAGGCGCGATAGGTCAGCACCAGCAGGAAGGCGAAGAAGGAAAAGGAAATCACGATAGCCGTAAGGATAAGCGCCTGCGGCAGCGGATTGGCCGTATTATTGGGCAGCGCATCTAGCCCTGCCGCGATGATGGGCGGTATTTCCCGCGTGAGCCTGCCAGAGGTGAACAGCAGAAGGTTGACCGCACTGCCGAGCAAAGCGATGCCGAGCAGCACGCGCACGGACTGCTTTGACAGCAGGAGATAGATGGCAGCGGAAAACAGGATGCCGACAAGAATCGCGAAAAGTGTTTCCATCACGCATCATCCTTTTCTTCCAGAGCAAGCGCAATGGAAGTGATGGAACCAACAACCACGAGATAGACGCCGATATCAAAGGAAATGACGGTGGCGAGCGGCACTTCCACACCGAAGAGTTTCGGATAAATCCACAAGCCTGTCATGAAGGGCACGCCAGCGAAAGCCGAAATCAGGCCGGAGACGACCGACAGCATTAGCCCTGCCCCGGCAATTGAAAGCGGGTGGAACCACAGCGCACGGCGCACCGCCGCCACGCCATAGGCGATGCCATAGATCGCAAAAGCCGATGCCGCAATAAGCCCGCCGATGAAGCCGCCACCCGGCTCGTTATGGCCGCGAAGAAGCACGAAGATCGAGAAGACGATCATCAGCGCCGTCAAGAAAGGGGCGACAGTACGGAAAATCAGCGTATTCATGCGCCCTCTCCTTCCGGTGCATCGGGATCGTTATCACGAGGCTTGAGGGTGGAGGAACCGGAGCGGATGCGGATCAGCGCCAGGATGGCAAGGCCGGTGATCATGACTACAGCGATTTCGCCCAGCGTATCGGTGCCGCGGAAATCGACGATGATGACGTTCACCACATTGGCGCCATGAGCGATGACCTTGGAATAGGCGTTGAAGAATTCCGTCAGGCTGTTGTTGAACGTGCCTTGCGTTGCCTTCAGCAACAACAGCATGAAGCCCAGACCGCAGGCGACGGCGACTGTACCATCTCCCAGTTTTTCTAAAAGCGGGCGATGATCGGATGGCATCAACCGCAGTCGCGTCATGACGAGTGCGAGGATGACGACCGACAGCGTTTCAACCATGAACTGGGTGAAGGAAAGATCCGGCGCACCGAACAGCAGGAAGAGAACGGCGACGGCAAAGCCCTGAATGCCGAGCGCGACGATGGCCGTGAGGCGGTTGCTGGCGGTGAGCACGGCAACGACACCGATGGCAGCAATGGCAAGAAAGACCCATTCATGCAGCATGACATCGGCAGGCCATGCCGGCAGCGCCGGAAGCTCGCCATAGACGATGGGCGGAACAAGGAGGGTTACGGCAACCAGAACGAAGGTGGCCGTCACGTAGACATCCATCCGGCCCGGCTGCACGAAACGGGTAACGGCACCGGAGAACTTCACCAGACCGGCGATGAAGGCATCAAACGCGCGGTCCGGTCCCGGCCCCAGCGCATCGATGAATTTCGTCATCAGCATGCGCGCCTGGGCCAGCCGCCAGAAGACGAGAGCGCCGAGCGCCACGGTGACGACGGAGAGCAGAAGCGGCACGCCCAGATGCGGCACGGTGGACATCGTCACCTGCACCGGCCTGTCCTCAATGGCGCTGGCCATGGGTGACGAAATGAAGCGATGGGCGACACTGGAAAACAGGCCCGCGAGAAGGCCAAGGCCCGCCAACACGACTGGGCCAAGCCACAGAAGAACCGGACCCTCATGCGCGTGCTTCGGCGTCTTCACCGGCTTGCCGAGAAATGGTTTCAGCGCCACGGCGAAGGCAATGGCAAACATCAGGGCATTGCCGACAACGGCAACAGCGGTGAACAGGATGGCGCGAGGATTGCCGCCCGCAAGTGCGTAGTAGATCTCTTCCTTGGCGAGAAAGCCGAAGAACAGCGGCAAACCACCCATGGAAAGGGCAGCCAGAAGCGCGGCGCCAAAAGTAATGGGCATGGCCGAGCCCAGACCGCCAAGCCTCGTGACATCGCGCGTCCCGGCCTCGTGATCCACAATGCCCGCCACCATGAACAGTGCGCCCTTGAACAGGGAATGCGCCACCAGATACAGCACGGCGGCGGAAATGGCATGCTGCGTATCAAAGCCCGTCAGCATGACCAGAAGGCCGAGCGAGGCCATGGTGGTATAGGCCAGCATCAGCTTCAGATCCGTCTGCCGCAGCGACAAGAAGGTTCCCACAACCAAGGTAATGCCGCCGAAGAAGGGCAAGAGGATTTCCCAGGCGGGCGTTTGTCCCAGAACCGGGTTGAGCCGCATCAGAAGATAGACGCCCGCCTTTACCATGGTTGCCGAATGCAGATAGGCCGAAACCGGTGTTGGCGCTTCCATTGCGTTGGGAAGCCAGGCATGGAACGGAAACTGCGCCGACTTCGTGAAGCAGCCGCCCAGAATGAGCAGCAGTGCCGCGAGATAGAACGGACTTTCGCGCACCAGATCACCGCCATGGATGAGGAGCGAAAGCTGGGTAATGCCGCTGATGTTCCAGAGAAACAGCAGGCCCGCCAGCAGCAGAAGACCGCCGCCGCCGGTGATGACCAGTGCCTGCAGGGCTGAACGCCGCGCCGCTTCCCGCGTGTGATCGAAGCCGATCAGCAGGAAGGAGGTGATCGATGTCAGCTCCCAATAGACGAACAGCATGAGGAAGCTATCCGACACGACCACGCCCAGCATGGAGCCCATGAACAGCAGGATGAAGGCAAAGAAGCGCCCCTGCTGCGGATGGCCCTTCATATACCCCCCCGCATAGAGCACGATCAGCGTGCCGATGCCGGTGATCAGCAGCGCGAAGGTGAGCGAAAGCCCATCGATGAACCACGAAAAGGACAGGTTGAGGCTCGGCACCCAGGCATAGCCACCCGTGACGACCTCACCATTGGCGATCTCCGGCAGATGGGAGGCGAAGTAGAAAAACGAACAGGCGGGCGCCAGCGCCAGAAACCACGCAGAATTGTGTCCGAACTTCCGGGTCAACGGCGAAGCAACGACGGCGGCCAGGACGGGAAGCAGGAGACAAAACAGGGTGATCACTGTGTGTGCTTCCTTTCTGGAAAGTGCTGCTGTGCATGCGCCGGACGGCACACTATTGACGAGAATCCCTTGGGTCGGGAGCAGACTTCTTACGACAACACAACAGCTGGCTCAATGATTTTAGGCAAAAAACACCCGTCTGGCGTCTTTGTGATCGCCCTTTACATTCTTATCTTAGCGGCAAAGAGAAGGAGAAACCCATGAGCGACGTCAAGACAAAGGTCGAAAAGAGCGATGCCGAATGGCGCGAGCAGCTGACGCCTGAGCAATATCGCATTCTGCGGCAGCAGGGTACGGAACGCGCCTTTACCGGCCCCTACTGGAACTCCAAGGACAAGGGACTTTATCGCTGCGCCGGATGTAATGAACCGCTGTTTCTCTCCGATACCAAGTTTGATTCCGGCTGCGGCTGGCCGAGCTATTTCGAGCCGGTGAAGCCCGATGCCGTGCGTGAACTGCGCGACACCTCGCATGGCATGGTGCGGATCGAGATCCGCTGCGCATCTTGCGACGGGCACCTCGGCCATGTCTTCCCCGATGGCCCGCCACCGACCGGCCTGCGCTACTGCATCAACGGTCACTCGATGGTGTTCGAGCCGGTGTGAGCCGGTCGTGCCGGGAGCGACCATTGCCACGTAGGTCCGGAACAGATAGTATGTTCATGGATTGTTTTGGTTGAAAAACCGACTGGAGTTTCGAATGGGAGTTCCCGCACGCAAAAACGGACCTACGCACCAGAGCCCGAAGAATTCGAGCAATGGTGAAGGGCAGATCGCGGGCTCCGTTTCAGACTTCGATGACTACAACGGCATGCCTCTGTCTGAGTGGAAATCTGCTTTGCACAAGGATGTTGAAGAGCGTTTTGGCCCAGCGCCGGACGACCTCAGACCAGTCGGTGACGCTGGCTGGTAAACATTGCCTGTACTTGGGCCGAATGACATTTTCGATATCGAGGCGACCGGTCTTCCGGTCGCTTTCGACATGGTGTGGTGCAAGTATCCATATCGCCAACTCGGTAAAGAACCCGGACCTGCTGCCCGGCCTTGCCTTGTTCGGCAAGCCTTCACAAGAAGCACTCTCATCAAAGGGGCGCATTTCGTTGTAGGCTATGTCAATGTGGTTTACGGCACCAAGCAGATCGACAAGTTTGATCCTCCCCAAGGCTTCCACGTTTCTGATATTGCAGAAAAGCAAGCCTGCGGGCTGACTGTCGATACAGTCTTCGATCTGCAAGACAACATGATCCTACCCTGGTCACCGATCTATTTCTCGAACCAACACAATCGCCCCATCATCGGCGGCCGCCTTACCGTCGCCATGCAGGCTCGCCTGAAGGAGCAAGCAGCGCAATTGAAATGACTGCGAGGTGTTCAGGCCGCCGTGTGTTCTGCAACTGGCGAGCATCCGCTGTCAGGAAAATTCATTTTCACGCTGAGCGCGTATATCCTATGGTTGTGTCAGGAAGGGCAGTAACGGGCCTTTCCCGGAGCCTAGAAACCTCCGCAACAGACGGTCGGTGTCGATCGTCAAAATGACACCCCTCAGCCATAGGTTCGTGGCTGAGGCGGTGGTCTTATGTCTATAAGGTCCACTTCCCACCAGTCTCTATGGTCGGGGAGGTCCTGACTATGTCCAGAGCTTCGGCTTAAAGGTCAGGGCGGTCGTTTCTGTTGCGATTTTTCTAGCTCCCCGGCCACCAGAGGCTCTCGCCTCCGGTGGCCGCTTCGTCTTGCGAGGTGACTTTGGGGAGATAGAGGGAATGCCTGATTACAATTTCTGGGCGACCTGCTGGATACGTGGCAGGCATCATCCGACTGGATCAAGGCGCTGACAATCCTCACGCCGCCCGCAAGCTTGATTGGCATTCTTGCTCTTCAACTGTGGTATCGTCTTCAGGTCAAAGGCTTGGGCACAGACAGGGGCACAGACAGGGGCACAGGTGCCATTCATCGACCGCCTGCGGCCTATGCACCGGGGGAGCCAGTTGGCGAGCAGGTGCTCGGCGCATTGATCGATCTGCGCAACGATCTTCAGAGCGGGTTGCGTTCCGGCGGAAATCGCTCTCTTCCCGCGCCTACAGCACCCCAGGGCGAGGACGGACAATCAGACCTGAAATCCCGGCTTCGCCGGATCATCACGGACGACTATCATCGCGGCAGCAGCCCGGAAGAGGCGCTGCGGCGGGCGCGAGATATCCTTGACCGGCAGGATGTCGATTGAGGCGTTTCGGCTACACTTCAGCTTGCTGCGGCTTCGAGTTTCGGTTCCGTCAGTATGAGAACGTCTCGCGATTTCCAGAGTCCAGGATGTCGCGATGCGGATGGCTTCGCCTTAGAAGGACCCCTCCCCAACCCTCCCCACAAGGGGGAGGTAGTCCGCCGGCATATGCGGCCGACTCTCGCATTCGATTGCGAAAATTACTGGTTACCAAAGTAGCGGCATACTCAACCTGCTCCCTCCCCCTTGTGGGGAGGGTTGGGGAGGGGAACTCTTAATACACGGCACCGAGTTCCAAACGCTCAGACCGGATCGCCGCTGCCGGTTCTCAGTTCCATGCAAGTGAGATCCAGCCAGCGGCCAAACTTGACGCCGACCTGCGCAAAGGTTCCGACATGGCGGAAGCCCAGCGCCTCATGCAGGCGGATGGAGGCCTTGTTTTCCGCCTCGATGCAGCCGACCATGACGTGGATGCCACCCGCTTTCGCGCGTTCCACCAGTTCCCTCATCAGCAGCCGACCGATGCCCGCGCCGCGATGCTGATTGTGCACATAGACCGAGTGTTCGACCGTATGGCGGAAGCCTTCGAAGGCGCGCCATTCTCCATAGGCCGCGTAACCGGCGACCTCGCCGTCACGGTCTGCGACCAGAACAGGGAAGCCCCTGGCCTTGCGCACCGCATACCACTGGCGCCGGTTTTCGAGATCGACCAGATTATCGTTCCAGATGGCCGTCGTGTTCGCCACGGCATCGTTATAGATAGCAAGGATGGCGGGAAGATCGGCCTCGGTGGCCTGTCGGAGGACGGGCGCAACACTCATGGGATTGTCCACTATGATAAACGTTTCGTCTCGCTTATCAGATGATATGGGGACGCGTCCAGCGGATCTCAGAGGCCTGCTGCTTTGCGAAGGACTTCGTTCATCTTCGTCTGCCACCCCTTCCCTTGCTTGCGATATTCTTCGAGAACATCAGCATCGACACGAAGGGTCACTGCGATCTTGGGACTATCAGAAACAGGACGGCCCCTGCGTTTGCGTTCAACATCGAGCGCCTCAAAAAACTGAGCAGGGAGAACTTCGCGTGCAGGACGCATAGCCTCAAGCTCTTCTTCTGTCAGAGGCGCGGAGTCGACACTGTCCCAGTCAGCTTGGCTATACCCTCGCCCTTCGACGAAGTGATTTGATCGATCAGGTGTCGTAACCATTATACCAGACCCTTTCCCGCGAACCTGCGTGCCGAAAGCTGATGATGGAAATCGCCTCCGTGCCAAGATGTGCAAAAATTACTACAGTCGTACCGTCTCTGAAACGCCCGATTGCCTTAAGACGACGACGACCGAAATCGTCCGTTGTCCCTTCCAGGATCTTGGCGGAACTCCACTCGAAATCGATAACGTCCTCGAAATCGAGACCGTGTTTTTCGAGATTGACCAGACGCTTTCGCTCGTCCCAAACTATCTTGAACATTATTGTACATACAAAAAATTATTGATCAAATGAAATTTGGCAAAGGCCTCACGCACTTACGGGCGTGAGGCTGAAGCAGGTGAGCACAGCAGAATAATGCACCATGGCGGCGGAGATGACGAAGCCGTGCCAGATGGCATTCTGGAAGCGCAGCCGTTCCCACACATGGAAGATGACGCCGAGCGAATAGATGACACCGCCGATGACGATGAGCCATAGCGTGATGGACGGCAAAAGCTGAGACAGGGGTGCCACGACCACGATGCCACTCCAGCCCATGCCGAGATAGAGCAGGATGGCGAGCCGGTCATACCGCCCCGGAAAAACGCATTTCAGCGTTATGCCGAGTGCCGCCACGGCCCAGACAAAGATCAGCATGCCGAAGATCAGCGGATCATTCGCGCCCTTTTGCAGGAACGGCGTGTAAGTGGCTGCAATCAGAACGAAAATTGCCGAGTGATCGAACCGGCGCAATATCCATTTGGTGCGCGTGTGCGGCCAGATATTGTAGGTGAAAGAGACCGAAAGACAGAGCAGCAGGCCGATGCCATAGACCCAGGCGGCAGCCAGTTCGCCATGGCTTGCCCACAGCGTTGCATAGAAAATCAGCGCGGTGACCCCGATCAGGGCCAGCACGATGCCAATGCCGTGCACCACGCCATCGGCCACGATTTCATGAAAATCATATCTGCGCCCGAAGGCAAACAGTTCCGTCATATCGTCCCAACACTCTTCAAATCAGCCCTCAAGATGCCGAAGAGCATAAAATGATGCAACGGAGGAAATATGAAGACGCGCATCACTTTGTATCATGCGCGTTCAAACATCGTCAAAACTGACGGTAGCGTCAGTTTCTCCCTTACTGCTCTTTCATGCAGGTACAGCAAAGCGCCGCATGCGGAACCGCTGCAAGGCGCGCCTCGCTGATCGGCTCGCCGCATTTGGCGCAGGCACCGAAGGTTCCAGCCTCGATGCGGGCAAGGGCTGCCTCTATGGAGGCAAGCTCCTTCTGACCCGCCTCGCCCAGACCTTCGAGCACCTCGTCATTGCTGCGCTCGATTGCCCGGTCGTCATCATCGGGATTGCCGGGCTGATCGAGGTCCGCCTCGATCTTGTGCAGACGGCGGTCGAGTTCGTTGCGGCGCGCTTCGAGCACCTGCTGGTAATGTTGCGTATCCATTAGGGTCCTCCTGATCAGCGGTCTACGAGAACCGAGCACTTGGCATGGCGCACGACGCGGTCCGCCGTCGCACCGATGAGATAGTTGGAGAAATCCGGCTTGTGCGAGGCAAGCACGATGAGATCTGCGCCATAAGCCTGCGCTGCGGCCAGAATTTCGTGGGCCGGTGCGCCCGTGCGCACATCGATGCTGGCTGAGGTGCCCACACGTTCGCGCAGGTTCTGAAGCTTGGTCATCGCTTCCTGCCGTGCCGACCCCAGAAGATCCGTGGGAACATCAATGGCCAGATAGCTCGGCAGTTCTTCCACCACGTTGACGAGAGCGATCTTGCCACCCTGATCGAGAAGCGCGACGGCTTTCTTCAGAATTTGTTCGCCACGATCCAGCTGGGCGATATCGATGGCGACGACGATGGATGCGTACATGTGCGTGATCTCCCGAGATTTGATGAAGCCATTCTCCGTCTTGAGAGTGAAAGGCGCCTTGATGGAAATCAAAGTCGGCTCTACGGACTATCGTTCGCTATTGGTGAACGAAGTTTCGCCAATCAACCATCTTTCTTGAACGAACGTGTGCGCGCATATTCAGTTCATCTTGAACACGGCCCAAGGCTTATCCGATGTCCGATACGACCCTGCCCTTTGCATTGACCCGACCCGCGCATGTGGATGCGGCGCATCTGGTGGTGCGCGATCTGGACCTTGTGAGCGGCTACTACCAGCAGGCAATCGGCCTGTCGGTGCTGGAGAAGACCTCGAGCGGCATGGTTCTCGGTGCCCATGGCACACCGCTTCTCACCCTTTCCACCAGTGGACAGGTGAAGGCCGCGCCCCGCAATGCAGCCGGGCTTTTTCACACCGCTTTTCTGGTGCCCAACCGCCGGGAGCTTGCCGCCTGGCTGGCACATGCCGCTCATAGCGGTATCCGTTTAGAGGGCGCATCAGACCATCTCGTCAGCGAGGCAATCTATCTGTCTGATCCGGAGGGCAACGGCATCGAGATCTATCGGGATCGCTCGCCGATGGAATGGACCTATCATGACGATGGCACGGTCGAAATGGCAACCGGTCGGCTCGATCTCCAGGCGCTTTACGACAGCGCACCGCAGGAGCGTTTCGCCGGCATGGCGGCTGGCACGGCCATTGGCCACATTCACCTGCAGGTGGGCAATATTCCGGAAGCCGATGCCTTCTACCGCGACGTTCTGGGCCTGAAGATCATGGCCCGCTATCAGGGCGCCAGCTTCTTTGCCACGGGTGGCTATCACCATCATGTGGCGGCCAATATCTGGAACAGCCGGGGTGCGGCGGCTCGACAGGATGCGATGAGCGGCCTTTCCGATTACACCCTGCGTTTTGCCGATGAGGCCGCTTTGACAAATGCTCTGGCTGCGCTTGAGAAACTGGAAATTGCCACCCGCAAGACGGCCTCCGGCTGGGCGCTGAAAGACCCCTGGGGCATCGGGCTCAATCTCGTGGCTTAAGGGTAACCGCAAGACATGGCATGTCCCGGTCTTGATCGATCCCTTTCAACACCCCCCTCTGTCCTGCCGGACATCTCCCCCTCAAGGGGGGAGATCGAATCGCGGTTACCGACCTGCCCTTCTCGACGAATTAGAAAAGCGCAGTCTTTGAGGTTGTGAGAGGGGAAGAGAGAGTGCGTCTTGCCAATCTCCCCCGCTTCAAGGGGGAGATGCCCGGCAGGGCAGAGGGGGGTTATTCGGCGGATTATTGAGGTAAACCGCACCCTAATCCTCCCTCACCCACAAGTTGGAACCTGTCTCCTGTTCGCGCGTTGTCGGCCATCATTCAGGGGGTCTTCCATGGGTACGACGATCGCCGGTCAAAACCGGCAGAATGCCAGGCACAAGCGTCAGGTGTTGGAACACGAGGCTGCGCGCCAGGACGAGCTTGCGGTCTACAACAATGACACGACCGAGTTTTCCCCGCTAGGTCGCGAAGCGCTGGAAGTGGCCAAGGCCTGGGCGGTGATCGGCATTTTCCTGATCATCGGCTTTGCTGTTGTGCAGCACCTCTCGCTCATTCTGAAGCCGGTGACGCTCGCCATCGTGGTCGGCATGATTCTCGGCATGGTGGCCGAGCGCATGGGCCAATATGGCATTCCCCGCTTCGGCATCGCCCTCATTCTGTCCAGCCTCGTGATGGTGTCGATCTTCCTGATCGCCAATGCGCTGGCTGAACCCGTCGCCACCTTCGTCCAGTCAGGCCCAACGATCGTGGAACAGGCGCTGGCGCGTATCACGCCCTTTCTCGAGCAGCATCACTGGCTGAACATTACACCAGCGACCTTCGAGACCGGTCCTATGTCGATGGAAAAGCTGATGGAAAACAGCACCAATATATTAGGGGTCCTGTCTTCCAGCGTCACACCGGCCATTATTCAGGCGCTCATCTTCTTCGCCGGTCTTCTTCTGTTTCTGTACGGTCGACTTAAACTGCGCCGGGCCATCATCATGGCTTTTCCCTCGCGCCGCCAGCGTTTGCTGACGATCCGCATTCTCAACGCGGTGGAGGAAGTGCTTGGCTATTACTTCGCGACAGCCAGCCTGATCTATCTCGGCCTCGGCGTGGTGATGACGCTGATTGCCTATTTTGGCGGGCTATCCATGCCCATCCTGTGGGGAATCTTCGCCTTCCTCTCCAGCTTCGTGCCCTATCTCGGCATTACGCTGATGACGCTTTCCGTTGCGGTGGCGGGCGTCCTTTCGCATGATACACTGCTGATCGGGCTTCTTCCGGCCTTTGCCTTCTTCACCATTCACCTGATCATGGAAAACCTGCTGTTTCCGGCCGTCATGGGTCGGCAATGGGAGATCAACCCCTTCCTCGTCTTCATCGCCATCCTGTTCTGGACCTGGATGTGGGGCGCGATCGGCGCCATGCTGGCCCTGCCGCTTTCGCTGATCGTGATGACGATTGCGCAGGAACTCTTCCCCGAACGCAAAACGGTGCCGCAGCTGCCGGGATGAATTTGTAAATGGGAGAATGCCGGGGCACACAAACCCCGGCTTTTCCTAATTATACAGATAATACTCGCCCCATTCTTCGCGCGGGACCTTGGAGCCGACCTTGTAATCGAAGGACTGGATGGTCAGACCATCCTCCGCTGTCTTACACTTGTATTTCAGACGATACCAATCGCCTGCGCTGCGGAACACGGCACCGGGGGCTCTCAGCAGGCCTTCGGTTTCTTCGGTATCGGCAAAGGTATAGGCAATCACCTTGTCGGGCTTGTAGCCCTCGCCTTGCTTCGCAATCCGGCTCATGGCTTCGATATCGCAGCGCTGTTCCCGCCGCTCTTCCGGGGTCAGGCGGTCCAGTTGGCGGATGATGCTGTCATCCAGGGCATAGGCAGGCAGGACCGCCGCACCGGTCAGAACCAGTGCCGCGGCAGTCATGGTTTTTATCATGTCGGTTTCCATCCAATATGACTCGGACGGGCCGGAAACTAGGCAGGCGCCCCCCGCTTGGCTACCCATCAGACTGAAAAAATGTAAATTGTGATCAGGTTTTGGCGCGGGCGTCAGCTGAAAGCACGCGGGATGCCCGCTTGTTATGACGCGATGTTCCGCCTATCTCTGGGGCACATTCACATTGATGCCGGAGATGATCCTTGGCCTATAACCGCAAAGCCTTTTCCAACCTTCCGCAAGCCCCCGTTGCCGCCAAGAAGCCGCAGACCGACACGCGCCACGGCCTGACCCGTACGGATGATTATGCCTGGTTTCGCGCCGACAACTGGCAGGCGATGTTCAAGGATACATCCATTCTCGACCCGCAGATTCGTTCGCATCTGGAGGCCGAGAACGCCTATATGGAAGCGGCGCTGGGCGATACCGCAGAGCTTCAGAAGCAGCTGTTCGCCGAAATGAAGGGCCGTATCAAGGAAGACGATAGCTCAGTTCCGGTGAAGGACGGGCCATACGCCTATGGTACGCTGTTCGTCACCGGCGGCGAGCAGCCGCATTACTTCCGGACCCCGCGCGATGGCGGCGAACGCCATGTGATGCTGGATGGCGACAAGGAAGCAGCCGGCAAGGATTACTTCCGGCTCGGCGGCCTTGGGCAAAACCGCGACCACAGCCACGGCATCTGGGGCTATGACGACAAGGGCTCCGAATACTTCACGCTGCGGGTGCGCAATCTCGAAACCGGGGAAGATCTTGCCGATGTGGTGGAAAACACCTCTGGCGGCGGGGTCTGGGCGCCCGATGGCAAGAGCTTCTTCTACACGCTGCAGGACGAAAACCACCGCCCCTCCAAGGTGTTCCACCATATGATCGGCCAGCCACAATCGGCAGATCGCCTCGTTTACGAAGAGAAAGATCCCGGCTTCTTCATGGGCGTCGGCGGCTCGCTGCTCGACGATTTCATTTTCATCGACATTCACGACCACGAGACATCCGAATACCGGCTGCTTTCCACCAAGGATTTGACCGCGGAACCCATGCTGGTGGCCGAGCGCGAGGAAGGCGTAGAATATTCGATGACCGAGGGCGGCGATGTGTTCTACATCCTGACCAATGACGGCGATGCCAAGGATTTCAAGATCGTGGAAGCGCCGGTGACGGCACCGGGCAAGGAAAACTGGACCGAGGTTGTGCCGCATGAGCCGGGTCGCCTCATCCTTTCCCACGCCGCCTATGCGCGTCATCTGATCTGGCTGGAACGGCGTGACGGGCTGCCGCGCATCGTGGTGCGCGAGCGGGCAACGGGTGCAGAGCATGCCATTGCCTTCGACGAAGAGGCCTATTCGCTGGGCCTGCACGGTGCGGCGGAATATGATACCGACGTCATCCGCTTCTCCTATTCCTCCATGACGACGCCGAGCCAGTTATTCGACTACAACATGGCAACGCGTGAACGGGTGCTGCTGAAGACGCAGGAGGTTCCCTCCGGCCACAACCCGGATGATTATGTGACGCGCCGCGTCATGGCGCCTGCCCATGATGGGGAACTGGTGCCGGTTTCGCTTCTCTACCGGAAGGATACGGTTCTGGATGGCTCCGCACCCTGCCTTCTCTACGGCTATGGCGCCTATGGCGTGACGATCCCCGCCTCCTTCTCCACCAATGCGCTGTCGCTTGCCGATCGCGGCTTCGTCTATGCCATTGCGCATATTCGTGGCGGCAAGGACAAGGGTTTTGCCTGGTACGAAGACGGCAAGATGGAGAAGAAGCAGAACACCTTCAAGGACTTCATTGCGGCTGCCGATCATCTGGTGAAGGAGGGTTTCACCAGCTTCGACAACATCATCGCCGAAGGTGGTTCGGCTGGCGGCATGCTGATGGGGGCGATTGCCAATATGGCGCCGGAAAAGTTCGCCGGCATCATTGCCGCCGTTCCCTTCGTGGATGTGCTGAACACCATGCTGGACGACACGCTGCCGCTGACACCGCCGGAATGGCCGGAATGGGGAAACCCGATCGAATCGGAAGAGGAATACAACTGGATTGCCGCCTATTCCCCTTACGACAATGTGGCGAACAAGCCCTACCCGCCAATCCTCGCAATCTCGGGCCTGACCGATCCGCGCGTGACCTACTGGGAACCGACGAAGTGGGTTGCGCGGCTGCGGGCGACAGCTCCGGAGGCTGGGCCATATTTGTTGAAAACCAATATGGCGGCAGGCCATGGCGGCAAATCCGGCCGTTTCCAGCGGCTGGAAGAAATCGCCTTCGAATATGCCTTCGCCATCAAGGTTGCGGGCAAGATGTGAGGCTTTTCTCTACGAATTCCCGGACGGAAAACCGCAAATTCACTTTTCCTGGGAATTCTCTAGTATCTTGCGGAATTACTCGTTCCGCGCCAGTCTTCAGGAGTTCTCCCGACAGCGCTAACTGCCGGGAGAGTTTCGCTTAGTTAAAGAATGTGACCCGCACGATAGCCATCCAGCCCGTGCGGGTTTTCTTTATTTTCAGCTTTGAGTACCGCCGCTTTTTTTACTTGGAGCGAGGAGCTTCACCCCCCTCTGTCCTGCCGGACATCTCCCCCTCAAGGGGGGAGATCGACTCGTGGCTCTCCTTCAGCATCTGGCGAAGCTGCCGATTGTGGAGAAAGTATAAGGTGCGATAGGTCGAGCGGGCTCCTCTTGCTAATCTCCCCCCCTTGAGGGGGAGATGGTCGGCAGACCAGAGGGGGGTCTCAGGGCCTCAGCCGTCCAATGAAGCCCCTTCCCTCAACCTACTCGGCAGGAGCAGCTTGCAGGCGGCGGCCCGCGCGGCGGGATTTATCAAGCTTCCAGCGCAGAAGATCGATCACCACGAAGGCGAGCAGGCTGAGCCCCATCAGCGGCAAGGCAAAGCCAAGCGCGACAGCCACGACCAGCACGCCGAGCTTTGCAGGCCAGCCGAGATAGAGCCAGGATTGCGCGAGCGTGCGGGCTGGCGCACCGGCGGCGGGACGGCGTTTCCACCACATGATGTAACCATAGACGATGGAGACCGAGAGGGCCGCGCCAATCAGCACCATCGCGATCTGGTTCACCAGTCCGAACTTGATGCCCATGTGCAGATCGATGCCCCAGCGGATGAGCTTCGGCACGATGGTGAAGCTGGCGAAGTCGGCGCGGCTGGTTACTGTCATCGAACGTGGATCCACGGCAACCGTATCCACCTGCGTGGGCGTGGAGCGATCATATTCGCGCACCATCCAGGCCTTGTCGGCGGACTTGGACGGCCGTATTTCCACCAGCGGACTGTCGATGATGCCGGAGGATCTTGCCACTGCCAGAACCTGATCGATCTGCGTAGCAGGATCGGGCAGCCCCGCGCCTACTGGCGCAGTGCTTGCCTTGCCATGATCGGCATGGGCGGAATGATCTGCGTGGGTTGCGGCGGGCGCCGCAGCGGCTTCCAGCTTCAGCGACACCGATGGCGTGACCCAGTTCAGCGACTGGCGAAGCGCATCGATGTTATCACCCGCATATTTCGACCAGGTCAGACCCGTTGCGGAGATGAACAGAAGACCAATTCCGATCCAGATCCCGATAGTGGAGTGAACCCGACGGAGGCTGGCGGTTGCGCCTTCCTTCGCCCGCGTTTTCGCGGTGTCTGACTTGCGGCGCCAGAACCAGAGCAGGAACCCGCCGAGGGTCGCAATCCAGAGCCAGGAGGCCGCCAGTTCGCTGTAGTTGCGACCGAAATCCCCCAGCAGCATGTTGCGATGGAAGACATCAATGATCCAGCGAATGGGTAGCACGCCGCTGGTACCGTAGACGACGAGATCGCCCTTCACATCCAGCGTGACCGGATCGACGAAGACTGCGCGCGTTTCGGATTCGCCGAGCGTCGGATCAGCAAACATCACACGGGTCGTTTTGCCCATTTCGGTTGCAGGGCGAACAGCGAACAGGGATTTGTCCGCGCCATGATAGGCACGCGCCGCGTTCACTTGCGCCTCAAGGCTCTGCGGCTGGCCGGAGGAGACGCCGTTGAGGTAGTTTCTGTAGACGTAGTTCTCAAGCTGCGGCGTCAGCACATAGGCCGTGCCCGACAAGGCCGCGACCAGAATGAACGGCCCGACGAAGAGCCCGATGTAGAAATGCAGGCGTGTGAGGAAGGCGCGAAGCTCGCCTCCTGTGGCAGATGCCACGGGCTTCTGCGCAATCTTTCTTGACTGTGCTGCGGTCATGGCTGACCTCCAGCAGAAAGGAAGATGGTTTCAACGAGACTGGCGCAGAACTGCGCGCGCGGACTGGCACATCCGCCTGACGGAAAAGATGACATGATTTGCTCCATGAGCTTGAAAAGAGACGGGAAAACCCCGCGTTCAAGGCATCACGAAAGCTGCGGTGGCCCTCTGGCATGCGGCGCATGGAAGGGCTTGGCAGAGAGCGGTGTTTCTGCCTGAGTCTGCCAGACGATGGCCTGAGCCGTGGGTTCATGCGGCGGAAGAATGCGCAGGAAGCTGGCCAGACCGGGCGCGATGCCGCAGGCCAGCTGACAGAGCGACAGACATTGCGCTTTCCCCTCGGACCCTGCCGGATCTTCTCCGGCAGCGGAGCCGATATGGGTGGAACAGATGGTAAAGTCGCCGTTCAGCGCCTGTACCACCATGCTCTGCTGGAAATAGGCCCCGATGAAGAGTTGCAGGACGAGCGCATAGGCGAGCAGAAGCGCAGTCAGGCTTCTGCCCAGCAGACCCGCCGGTGCTTTATCTTCAATCCTCATGGCGTGCAGCTTTGCCACAGGCTCTGCGTGCTGTCATCCAATGCTCAGACGTTTCCCCCGCGACATTTTGGCAGGGCATTGGGCGGCCTGAGAATAACCTTTGTTCTCAGGCATCCTGGCTTCCGGTGAGCGGTGTCTCGTTGTTATCGGACCTGATCTAACCCAGTTGGGCCTCGCTGTATTAATTAAATTATTCTAATATATCCAGATATTAATTATTAAGTAAAATTTAATTTAATTTTCCAACAAATATAAATAGCAATTTTTGACATTTTTCGTGTCTATCGGTTTTGGTTAGCCTATCAGCACGTAAATAAATGTGGCCTCGATTGGTAATGCGACGCTCCGATTCTGGTCGATCAACAACGAGTCGTTAAGCAAACACGTTATATTTTGGTTCCGATATCATGAGCCTCGGCAGGAGCCGAGGCTCCGGTCGACATGAGGTGGACACTTGGAGACGTCAATCTGGCTACTCATCTCTGTGATGGTGCTGGCCGTTCTCATTATTCTCGGTGCCATCCGTGCGCCGGATGCGCCGGGACGCAAGGCGTTTACCCTCTCCATTCTCTTCGCACTGTCCTGGACGGCGGCGGTTCTTGCGCGGCACTCTTCCAGCGATCTCGACTTCAAGATCTGGGCCTGCAAGTTTGCCTGGTTCGGCATCATCGGCACGCCGCTCTACTGGTCGCTCAGCTTCCTGACCTATGCGCGCGGACGCGGCGTGGAAAAGGCATGGCAGCTTTTGGCCATCGGCCTGATCAGTACCGCCTTCGGCATCCTGGCGCTTACCAACGACTGGCACAACTGGATGTACATCCGGTTGATCGACGAGACGACGATGCTGTTCGAGCATGGTTGGCTTTATCCGGCCGCCATGATCTTTGCCTATTCGGCCATGGCCATTGCCTTCGTGCTGGGCCTGACGCTGACGATCCGCGCGCGCGGCATTCATCGCTGGCAATTGTGGGCGCTTCTGACCTCGGCCTTCTTTCCGCTCGTCGGCAATGTCTCGCATACCGCTTACGGCTTTACCATCTTCAACGATGATCCGACGCCCTTCATCTTTGCGGCAACCGGTGCCTTCATGCTAGGTGCGCAACTGTTCGGACAGTTGTTCGTGCTACCGCCCATCGGCCGCGATGCGATTTTCGAGGTCTTGCCCGATCCGGTGATCGTGCTCGATGCCGAAAATCGTATTCTCGAACTCAACCCTGCCGCTTCCGCCCTGCCCGGCATGCCACGCCAGGCGATTGGCAGCTCGCTGTCCATACAGCCGGAATTTCAGCCTATTCTTGAAGCACTGGCTTCCAGCGAGGGCGAGGGCGAGCGCAGTGAATTGACACTCGGCGGCTACGGCATTTTTGAGATCTCAGCGCACTCCCTGACACCGTGGGGCCGCCGCGGCGGGCGTATGATCGCGATGCGGAACATTTCAATGCGCAAGGCGGCGGAAGAGCGTATGGCCGCCCTCTCCCGCGATCTCGAAGCGCGCTTGCACGAAAATGTCCTGTTGCAGACCCTGCTGAAGGAAGAAGCATCTCGCGACCACCTGACCGGGCTGTACAATCGCCGCCATGCGCAGGACATTCTCCCGGCCCTCTTCCAGGGTGATCTGGCCAGGGAGCGTGTGGCCGTTGCCGTAGTCGATATCGACCATTTCAAGCTGTTCAACGACCGTTATGGTCATCAAACCGGCGATACCGTGCTGAAGCTGTTTGCCGCCATGCTGACGGAAGATCTAGGCGCCCAAGGTCAGGCATTCCGCTGGGGTGGCGAGGAGTTTCTGGTCATTCTGCCGGATTGTACGCGAAGAGAGACACTGGCTCATGCCGCCCGCTGGCAACAACGCTTGTCTGCGACCGAGATTCCTGGCGTGACGGATCTGGCCCTGACATTCTCCGGCGGCCTGTTTATGGCGCTCAAGAACGAAGTGACTATGGAGGAGGCCGTGAAGGCTGCCGATATGGCACTTTATGCGGCAAAGGCTGCCGGTCGAAACCGAATGGTAACCTTCGGTGACTATGCCGGTCTGGGTCATGCAGACAGGAAAAGTCTGGCGGGTTGACGCTAAACCCGAAGCACCAACCGGCAAGCTTGGCGTGAAGTCAACTGCCCAAACCTGCTCCGCGCGCACCACGCAAGCCTCGCGCAAGCTTCGCGTATTAAGAAGTGGTTAACTTAGCTAACCATATTTCAGGTCAACGCGATGCAGATCGACAGCGGAATGAATGGCTACGGTTATTCAGCTCGCCCCTACAAGGCAGAGCGGAAGGCCGAGGAAGCCCTCCCCCAAACTACGGAAACGAGCCGGATTTCCCTGAGCGGCATCACCGGCAGCAGCACGCTGCTTTCATCTTCGCTTGCTAATGCACTCTGGGCAGTTGAGGGTGCAAAGACAGGCGACGAGCCGCCAAAGGCACCGGCGGCGCCACTGGTCCAGACGGGCACGCATACGGTTTCGCAGATCGAAGACATCTATTCCGAATTCTGATCCTATCGGAATCGGAGATATTCAATACCCGAACCGTGGCGGCGTGGTTCGGGTATTTTGCGTTCATGCGGCACGCGCCACTTCCACCGTGACGTGCGAGAGCGTCGTGAGATCGCGCAGGCGCTCCTTGTAGGTCATCGGCTCTTCCGGCTCCCGCGCGACGATCGAAAGGATTGCCGCGTGATGACCCGGCCCCACCTGCCACAAATGCAGATCGGCAATGCGGTTTCCGTCCGTTTCCAGCCGCTCGCGAATTTCCTCGGCAAGCTCGGTCTTTTCCGGAACGGCATCGAGCAGCACACGCGAGGTATCGCGGATCAACCCGTAGGACCAGCGGGCAATGACCAGACCGCCGACAATTCCCATCAGCGGATCGAGCCAGATCCAGCCATAGGCACGACCGAAGAGAAGTGCGCCGATGGCAAGGACGGATGTCAGGGCGTCGGCCAGAACATGCAGATAGGCGGCACGCAGATTATGATCTTCCGCATGGCCGTGATGCGCATGGCCGTGATGCGAGTTACCATCATGGGCGTGATCGCCATGGTGATCGTGGTGATCGTGATGATGGCTGTGACCATGGTGGTGCGGCTCGTCGCGCAGCAGCCATGCGCTTGCCAGATTGACGGCAAGGCCGACGATAGCAACCAGGATGGCCTGCGTGAATTCGATTTCCACCGGATTGGCAAGTCGAACGAGGCTCTCCGCAGCGATCAGCAGCGCAATCAGCGCCAGAACAATGGCGCTTGCAAAGGCGGCGAGATCTCCCAGCTTGCCGGTGCCGAACGTGTAGCGGCTGTTGCGCGCCTCGCGCCGCGCATACCAATAGGCAAGTGCCGCAATCAGCATGGCGCCGGCATGGGTGGACATGTGCCAGCCATCGGCCAGCAGCGCCATCGACCCGTACCAGCTGCCCGCCACGATTTCGACCACCATCATGCTGGCGGTGAGCGCAATGACCCACCAGACCTTGCGTTCGTTGCGCGCATGGTTCTGACCCAGAAACACGTGGTCGTGCTTCGCATCTTCAAAGTGAACAGCCATTGTCCGCCTCTCGTTTCCTATTCGCCGCGCATATAGGTGCGCAGTGCCTCCGCCAGTTCGCTGGCCGCCTGACGGCGCTCCGCATCCGTTTCAGCCTGCACCACGTGCTCGCTCAGATGCTCCTGCATCAGTTCCACCGTCAGGCCGGATAAAGCGCCACGAATGGAGGCGAGAAGTTGCAACACATCCCCACAGGGCTGTTCGCTCTCCAACGCCCGCTCCACCGCCTCCATCTGACCTTTCAGCCGACGAATGCGGGCAACCAGTTTGTCCTTGCTGCGATGGGTATGCGACATGATGGATCCCATAAGATAGGGGGGTACCCTATCAGGTCATGATGCACTTTGCGAGGGCGATCTTGCATTTCGTGAGAAAGCATTTATGCATCCTCTAGAGACCAGGGTGAGGACCTCATCATATTTTTGAAATGGCGCGATGAGCGGCAAAGATATGCAAGGAGAAGCACGCATGGATGGGTTCAAGACCCATTCAAGGGCTTCGACACAGCAGATCGAAGCCGTTCACGCGTTCTTCGAATGTGGTCGATCCGGCGATCTACATCGGTGAAAAGCCTCGCCGATACTTCAGTATCGCCTGCGTTTTTCGCCTCGTATCTCATCCGGATCGCCTCACACCATTTCAACAAGATGATGGGGTCTTCACCCTAGAGGTTTTGAGCGCTCATGTATTCCATCGGCGAATTGTCCAGACGCACGGGCGTCAAGGTTCCGACCATCCGCTACTATGAGCAGATGGGGCTGATGCCGGAAGGAGAACGCACACAGGGCAACCAGCGCCGCTACAGGCGCGACGAACTGGAGCGGCTTGCCTTCATTCGCCATGCGCGCGATCTCGGCTTCGAGATTGCCATGATCCGTGAGTTGATTGCGCTCAGCGAGCATCCCAAGGCGCCGTGCGAAGGGGCAGACCGGATTGCCGCGGCACATCTTGACGATGTGCGTGACAAGATTGCCCGGCTGAAAAAGCTGGAGAGCGAGCTGGAGCGCATCGTCTCGCATTGCAGCGGCGGCCATACGGTGGAGGAATGCTATGTCATTCGCTCTCTGTCGGATCACGGTCTTTGCGATCACGAGCATTGAAAGACTGAAAGCCGCTTGACTTTGAACCGATTGTATCGCACTGATCCTGGCATGATGATCGTACACGCACAAATCGCTGCCATTTATTTTTGGGCCTACCGGTAACGGGCGGCTCGACAGATCACAATGTCAACAAGCCGCCGTCAGGCGGCTTTGTTGTAAGATAACGGCACCTGACGGCACCACACCCTAGAAGAGGATGCCGCAATGACCGAAGATACTGAAATTTCCCTCGTCCGCCCCGCCGTCGTCAACATCCGCGTTGCCAAACCGCGTGATCTGCCCGAACTCAATCAGATGATTGCGCTTCTCGCAGCCCATCACGGCGATGCGGCGGCCATGACGCCCGACAAGCTGCGGCGCGATCTCTTCGGCCCCATGCCCTGGATCCAGGCGCTGGTGGCTGATACGGGCGAAGAACTGATCGGCTACGCCATTCTTGTGCCGCTCTACCGGGCACAGGAAGGCAAACGCGGCATGGACCTGCACCACCTCTTCGTGCGGGATGGGCATCGCGGCCACGGCATCGGCCAGCACCTTGTGAGCCGCGCGCGCGATTGCGCCATTGCGCAGGGCTGCGATTATCTTTCCGTTTCGGCGGCGACCGGCAATTTCGCCGCCCATCGCTTCTACGAGCAGATGGACTTCGTGCCGCGCCCGGTGACCGGCATGCGCTATATGCAGGCCTTGGCGTGATTTTCGTCGCACCGTATTCTTCCGACAACAGGCTTTGTCTGCATCGGATTATCCGAAGACCGGGCGGAAGGGCTATTGCTGCTTCGGCACGGCCTTCAGATAGGCGGCGATGGCCTGAATATCCTGCTTGGGCAGATGCGCGATGTTCTGCTGCACTTCTGCCATGGAGCCGCCGACGCTGTCGAATTCCGGCGTGAAGCCGGTTTCCAGATAGCTGACAATCTCATCCTCGCTCCATTTGCCCATGGTGGTGGAGCCGGGCGTGATGTTGGGGATCTTGCCCTGCCCTTCCGGGTTCGGGCCACCGGCCAGCCATTTGCCGGTTTCCAGACCACCTAGCGCATTGCGCGGGGTGTGGCATTCGCCGCAATGGCCCGGGCCTTCCACGAGATATTGCCCGCGCTTGACCTGATCGCTGGCATTGGCGATCTGAACGCGTGGGCTGTCATCGAGGAACAGCAGTTTCCAGCCGCCGAGCGAAAGGCGGATATTGAAGGGGAAGCCGAGATCATGCGCGGGCGCGACATTGGCGCTGGCGGGCAGCGTCTTGATATAGCCGAAGAGGTCGTTGATATCTTGTCGCGTCATGCGCGCATAGGAACTGTAGGGGAATGACGGATAAAGATGTTCACCTTCCGGACCGACACCGCGCGTCATGGCGTTGCCGAACTGTGCCAGCGTCCAGTTGCCGATGCCCGCCTTGGGGTCCGGCGAAATATTAGGAACATTGAAGGTGCCAAACGGCGTCGGCAGTGCGTGACCGCCGGACAGGACCTTGAGATCCTCGCCCTTGGCACCCGTTGCGGCATGACAGCTGACACAGCCGCCTGCCCAGAACAGTTTCTCGCCATTGGCGACATCCGGGCTGCCGAGATTGGCCCAATATTCGGCCGGATGCGGCTTTGGCTTGGTGAGAGCGTAGGCCGCGGCACCGCCGCCTGCCACCACGACCAGACAGCCGAGAATAATCTTTGTCAGGGTGGACGCCATGAACGCTCTCTCAATTTCCGATAACTGGCCTGGTTAAAGCCAGGCAAGCTTGCCACGGCCTGAACATCACGATCAGGCCATGGCGAATTAACTCAATCAGCGCTTCAGACGGTAGGTCTGGTGGCAGGCGCTGCACTCGCCGCCGAGCGTCTTCAGAGCAGCACCTACCGCTGCCTGATCAGCCGGCATGGAAGCGAGGATTGTTTCAGCTTCCTTGGCAAGCTTCAGAGACTTCGCCTTGAAGTCATCCATGTTCTGCCAGATGGCAGGCGCTGCAGCCGTGTTGCCACCGGTTTCGGAACCGGCCGGGAAGTGGTTTGGAAAATCCTTGGCGTCAGCGGCAATGGTGGAAAGTGCCTTCTTCACCGTTTCGGCGTCGTAAGGCTTTTCACCCTTGGCAATCGCACCGAGCGCGCCGACCGATGCACCGATCTGCTTCATCTGCGCCTGGCGGACGGCCTGCGGTTCATCGGCTGCAATGGCTGCAGCGGCGCCAAGACAGATGGCCATGGTGGCGGCAATGGCTGTGCGGAACTTCATGAATTTTCCCTCTCGCTTGTGACGCGACAGGCCATCCCCGAAGCGTCTCGACAACAGCCGCAGATTACACGCCAGAACGTTGAAAGAAAGGCGTTTTTCGGCGCACACAAAGTTGTGAACCGCTGCGCCAAAATGTAGCGAAATCTTATATAATCGCCATGGACAATCCGCGCACAGGCCATGGAAAAGCCCGGCAGAACAATGGCTCTCACCGGGCTTCGAACTCTCAATGATAGCCCTTACTTGGAAGCGGCTTCGTACATTTCCAGCACATAATCCCAATTGATCAGGCTATCGACGAAGGCTTCCAGATACTTCGGACGCGCATTGCGATAGTCGATGTAGTAGGAGTGTTCCCAGACGTCGACGCCGAGGATCGGGGACGCGCCATGCACCAGCGGGTTTTCGCCGTTCGGTGTCTTGGAGATGACGAGCTTGCCATCCTTCAGCGACAGCCATGCCCAGCCGGAGCCGAACTGCGTGGTGCCGGCAGCGATGAAATCTGCCTTGAACTTGTCGTAGCCGCCGAGATCGCTGTCGATTGCAGCCTGCAGCTTGCCCGGAAGCTTGTTGCCGCCGCCATCCTTCTTCATCCACTTCCAGAAATGGATGTGGTTGTAATGCTGGGCAGCATTGTTGAAGAGACCGGCATTGGTGCCGAAGGACTTCTTGACGACCTCCTCGACAGACAGGTCTGCCATACCGGCTTCAGCAGCCAGCTTGTTGCCGTTGTCGACATAGGCCTTGTGGTGCTTGTCGTGGTGGTATTCCAGCGTCTCCTTCGACATGAAGGGCTGCAGGGCTTCGTAGTCGTAAGGGAGTTCAGGAAGTTCGAAGGCCATAATCTTACTCCTTTTTCGGCAGAACCTTTGGATATCAGGTTGAGCGGGAACATAGGTTCCCGCGCGGCCATAGGCAACCGGCCAGAGGGGAAAATTCGGCACATCCGCCATTTGACTCAAGCAAAGTTTTGCTCCCTCCTCAGGCTTCGTCACGCCGGAAAATTTTCAGGAGATTCTTATGACAAAACCAACCGTCGTCTTCGCAACCGGCCTCCTGCTGTGCGCGTCGACGCTTGCGGCTCATGCCTCCTCGGATGATGCCTGGGCGGGCTTTGCAAAGGAGGTGGAGGCGGCCTGCGGCAAGGCGGCATCGCGGCTCATCGAGAAACCGGTGAGCGTGGTGGATCCCTATGGCAGCGAGAGCTATGGCCTGGCGCTCGTCAGCGGCAAGGCCAAGGGAGCCAAGCAGACCATTTCCACCATCTGCGTGTTCGACAAGAAGACGAAGAAGGCAGAAGTGGGCTCAGAGCTTTCCGCAGACCAGATGAAGGTTACGCCGAAGCGGTAGGCATACCGTCTGCTACCGTACAGAAACCGATGGAACTCTTGGGGCCTGCTGCCTGTTGCGCAAGCGGGAAAACTCAGGAGAGACATGATGAACAGACGCAACATTCTGGCCGGAATGGCAGTTGCCAGCGCCTTCCCGCTTGCGACCCATGTGCTTGCGCAGGGCGCAGGTCAGGCAGCAGGCGCGAAGGGCAGCGCCATGGGCAAGGACAAGATGAAGGCGCTGATGGGCGGCGAATTCGCCACTGAAACCAGCAAGCTGGCGGCTCAGAACGCCTCTTCCCCGGCAGTCAAGACTTTCGCCCAGCTTGAGATTCGCGAACAGGCGGCGGTCGCCGAAGCGTTCGGCTCGAAACCCGGTGCAGTCAGCCTCGACGACAAGCACAAGGCCATGCTGCAAAAGCTGCAGGCAGCCAAGGGTGCGGAATTCGACAAGATGTACATCGAAGGCCAGATTACGGGCCATGAGGAGCTGATGGCGATCCACAAGGACTACGCCCGCTCCGGCAAGGACGAGATGGCGCGCGGTGCTTCGACGGTGGCCGTACCGGCCATCGAAACGCATCTTGCCATGCTGAAGACGATCCAGAACTCGCTCGGCTAAGTGAACACCGTTTCCCCGCCTGTCACGACGGCAGACGGGGAAAGAGATTCATCTCGCGACGCGGGGCGAGGCTTCGTACCAGCCCTTGGAGCGGTTGACGATCCAGACGATGGTCAGCATGACCGGCACCTCGATCAGCACACCAACGACCGTTGCAAGTGCGGCGCCTGAGTGGAAGCCGAACAGGCTGATGGCGGCGGCGACCGCCAGTTCGAAGAAGTTCGATGCCCCGATCAGCGCCGAGGGGCCGGCTACGCAGTGCTTCTCGCCCGACCATCTGTTGAGAAGATAAGCAAGACCCGAGTTCAGATAGACCTGAATGAGGATCGGCACGGCAAGCAGCGCGATGACGCCCGGCTGCGCGATGATCTGTTCTCCCTGAAAGCCGAAGAGCAGGATGAGTGTAGCGAGCAGCGCTACCAGCGACAGCGGGCCAAGACGTGCCAGCAGCCTGTCCAGCGGATCCGCCGAACCCCGGGCAAGCAGCGCACGACGGATAACCTGCGCAACGACAACCGGAATGACGATGTAGAGCGCGACCGACAGGACCAGCGTATCCCACGGCACGGTAATGGCCGAAAGCCCCAGCAGCAGGGCGACGATGGGCGCAAAGGCGACAATCATGATCGCGTCATTCAGCGCTACCTGGCTCAGCGTAAAATGCGGCTCACCTTTGGTGAGGTTCGACCAGACGAACACCATGGCTGTGCAGGGAGCCGCCGCCAGCAGGATGAGGCCCGCGATATAGCTGTCTATCTGGGTTTCCGGAAGCAGAGGCCGAAACAGCCAGCCGATGAAGAACCAGCCCAGCAGCGCCATCGAGAAGGGCTTGATCGCCCAGTTGATGAAGAGCGTAACGCCGATACCGCGCCAGTGCTGGCCGACCTCTCTCAAGGCGGCGAAATCGATTTTCAACAGCATGGGGATGATCATCAGCCAGATGAGAACCGCAACCGGCAGATTGACCTTTGCCACTTCCAGCGCACCGATTAACTGGAAAACTGCCGGAAAAGCATGTCCGAGCGCCACGCCGACAACAATGCACAGGGCGACCCAGAGGGTGAGATATCTTTCGAAGGTCGACACGATGCTCAGCCTTTGCCGTTACCGGAGGTAGCGCCTTCCAAGGCACCGATTTCCTTCAGCTTCGCCTGAAGCGCGAGCTTATCCAGAGAGGACAGAGGCAGATTGATGAAGGCAGCAATGCGTTTCTTCAGAAAACGGGCGGCCTTGGCGAAGGCCTGCAGCTTCTCAGCCTCCGTGCCTTCCACGGCCGCCGGATCCTCGATGCCCCAATGGGCCGTTGCCGGATGACCAAGCCAGACCGGGCAGGCTTCCCCTGCTGCATTATCACAGACAGTGAAGATGAAATCGAATTCGGGCGCGCCCTGTTCGGCGAACTCATCCCAGCTTTTCGAGCGAAACCCTTCATGCGGATAATCCAGCACCGAAAGTGTTTTCAGAGCCAGCGGATGCACCGCGCCCTTGGGCTGGCTGCCCGCTGAGAAGGCACGGAAGCGCCCCTGCCCTTCTTTCTGGAGAATGGCCTCGCCCAAAATTGAGCGCGCGGAATTGCCCGTGCAGAGAAACAGCACGCTATAGATTTTTTCGGTCATGATATCCGGTCCCTAGCAGGTCTTGGTGTTTGCACCCGGCGCGCAGCAGGGCGTGAGTTCGGCGATGATGGGAGCACAGATCTGGGAGTTTCCGCCGCAGCAATCCTTCAGCAGAAACAGCGTCACGGCACGCAATCCATCGAGATCGGCGCGATAGATGATGGAGCGTCCCTGACGCTCGGCCAGAACCAGACCAGCCTGCGACAGCGTGGACAAATGGGCGGACATGGTGTTTTGCGGCACATCCAGCGCCTTGGCGATTTCACCCGCCGCCATGCCCTCCGGTTCTTTTGAAACCAGGAGCCGGAAGGTTTGCAGCCGCGTGGACTGCGCCAGCGCACCAAGCGCATCAATTACGTTTTTTTCATCCATATATCCAGATTAATGGATATGTTTGGGCGTGTCAATTGCTGAAAGCGAGGGAGGCGACTCGTGGTAGCGTCATCTATCCATGGGGAGGTATACGAATGACCCGTCTTCTGTCACATCGTGGGTATTCGGCTCTCTACAGAGAGAACTCCCCTTCGGCATGGATTGCGGCAGTCGATGCGGGCGCAGACGGGATTGAAATCGATGTCCGACGGAGCCGGGATGGCGTCTTTGTTTGCGCCCATGATCCAGATCTCAGACTTGCGAGCTACACCGGCCTCATAAACGATATGACTTCAGAACAGATCCAAGCGTATCAGGCAGCAGGCGAGCCAGCGGCGCCGAAGCTCGATCTTGCATTCAAGATGATACCGCAGACGACGGAAATACTTCTTGATATCAAGGATGAACGTCCCGACGCGCTTCATGATCTGCTGGTGCAGATAAAGAATGGCAGCCGCGATAACATAACGCTCGGACTCCATAGCCTCAACGCGATCCGGTGCTGTCGGACGAGATTTTCCGGAACCATTCTTGGCCTTCTGAGCGGTGAAGAAAAAGACGACATACCCTTTTTTGAGGAAGGTGGCGATATTCTGCGTCTTTGGGAGAGCATGACCTCGCTGGAACGAATATCACGGCTGCGGGCCGGTCATCGCACGCTCTGGATGACAGTCGGCGGGTGGGGCACGGACCGCGAGGTTGGCGATTTTGATGCCACTCACTTGCGCAAGATGAAGGATGCCGGAATTGCAGGCTTCCTGGTCAATGACCCGCCGGCCGCTCGCAGAGCGTTGAACTACTGACCACAGAGGGATCGGAGGCGCCGCGCATGCGCCTCCAAACTCTTGCTCAAGCCGCGGCTTTCTTGCCCGACTTTGCCCAGTCCATGTAAAGCTCCAGCGCTTTGCGAGCGATGGGGCCTTCCTGGAACTGCAGGTCGTCCAAGCGGTTGATCGGCACGATTTTGGAATAGTTGCCGGAGGTGAAGATCTCGTCGGCGGCGTTGAAATCCTCGACCGTGAGCGTGCATTCGCGCACATCGTGACCGGCGGCGCGCAACAGGCCGATGACGCGCGAACGGGTGATGCCTGAGAGGAAGGTGCCATTGGCAACCGGCGTCATGATGACACCATCCTTGACCATGAAGATGTTGGAGGACGCCGTTTCCGCCACGTTCCCGTTCATGTCGCGCATCAAGGCATTGTCGAAACCGCGGTTCTTTGCCTCGATGATGGCGCGCCCGCTATTGGGGTAGAGGCTGCCGGTCTTGGCGGATGTCATGGCGACTTCCGGGTTCGGCCGGCGGAAGGGCGATACCGTCAGCGAACTGGGCTGGGCGGTGTGCATGGGTGCTTCGAACAGGCAGAGCGCGAAGCGGGTGGATTCCGGATCGGCAGCGACGACGGAGAAGGGCGAACCATGCTCGGCCCAATACATGGGCTTGATGTAGATGGCGGTCTTTCCATCGAACTTCTTCACGCCTTCCAGCGCCAGATGCTCGATTTCTCCCGGCGTCTTGGTGGGCTTCATGCCCATGTTGATGGCGGAACGGTTGACGCGCTGGCAATGCAGATCGAGATCCGGCGAGATGCCGTCGAACCAACGCGCGCCGTCAAACACCGTGGAGCCCAGCCACATGGCATGCGATGTCGGGCCGATGAGCGGCGGGTTGCCGCTGATCCATTCGCCATCGACGAAGGTCCAGGTGGTGCTGCGGGGCGCTGTGTTGACGGACATTTTTCTTCTCCTCGGATACCGTTTTCACGCCACTGAATGCCCGTGAGACGGGAGGGTCAAGAATTTTTTGCCGCTGATTTTTTGATTGAAAGAAAATTGCGCCAAAGCGGAAAATCCGGAAATTTCCCGCCTCCATCATTCAGGCGCATAAATAAACCTATCAGCCCGAGTGATTAATCATCGCTATGGTTGACGTTGATGCTGTTGCGGCTGCGGCAGGAGCGGAGAATCCTGCCCGGAGCCATGGCCAGGCGCTCTTGCCGAACTGAACTGGCGGTCGATCATCGGAATACTCAGCACAATGGCGATGAGAACGACAAGCAACAGGAACCAGGTAATACGCATAGACCTCTTCTCTTGTTCGCCGGGCAGCACGAGGAAGATTTACTCACTACACTTTTATAAGGCTCAAATGCGGTAGGCGCTATGCGCTGCATCAATTGTCGTCAATTCCGCAACAGCGAACACAAGTGCGACGACTTGAACTGGCCTTGCGCGGACCCAAGTTATGACTGGTCCCAATCCCGCCTTTCCGAAAGGCCCTTTTTCACCACCATGTTTCACGAGGTACACATGATTCCCACCGTTACCGCCAATGGCGCCAATATCCCGGCGCTCGGCTTGGGCACTTTCCGCATGCCGGGCGAAGATGTCATGCGCGTCGTTCCCAAGGCGATCGAACTTGGCTTCCGTCACATCGATACGGCGCAGATCTATGGCAACGAGGCCGAGGTCGGCGCTGCCATTCAGCAATCCGGCGTGGCCCGCGGCGACATTTTCCTGACCACCAAGGTCTGGGTCGACAAATTCGCACCCGACGCCTTTGCCGCATCCGTGGATGAAAGCCTGAAGAAGCTGAAGACGGACTATGTGGACCTGCTTCTGCTGCACTGGCCGCAAAGCGATGTGCCGCTGGCCAGCCGCATGGAGAGCCTCAACGCCGTCAAAAAGGCGGGCAAGGTGCGCAATATCGGCATTTCGAACTTCAACATCGCCATGATGGAGGAAGCGGCAAAGCTTTCGGATGCGCCGATCGCCACCAACCAGGTGGAACTCCACCCCTATCTTAACCAGTCGAAACTGCTGGAAGCGGCCCGCAAGCACGGTATTTCCCTGACCGCTTACTATCTGATGGCGGATGGCCGCGTGCCGAAGGACGAGGTGCTGAAAGACATCGGCTCGCGCCATGGCAAGACGGCGGCACAGGTGGCGCTGCGCTGGGCCGTACAGCAGAAGGATGTCATCGCGCTGTCCAAGACGGCAACCGTTGAGCGCCTTCAGGAGAATTTCGACATCTTCGATTTCGATCTGACGGACGCGGAAATGGGCGAGATTTCAAAGCTTGCCAAGCCTGACGGCCGCATCGTCAACCCCGGTCACCTGCGCCCGCCGCATTGGGATTGAGCGGGGGAGCAGTCGATCTCACTTCACATAGTGATATCGGCACTGAATGATCTGCAGGCGCTGGTCTTCTCCGGCGCCTGCAACATTATAAACAATGCGATGGTCCGCAGTGATGCGGCGGGACCAGAAACCGGAGAGACTGCCTTTCAAGGGTTCCGGCTTACCTATGCCGGAAAATGGCGACCGCTTCATGTCCTTGATCAGTTGATGGATGCGCAGGACTACTGCCTGATCACTCTCTACCCAGAATTCATAATCAGCCCAGGCATGTTCGGTCCAGACCAGTTTCATTCGCCGGCCGGATCCCGCTCGATCACCTTGCCCCCAGCCAACTGCTCCATGCTCTCACGCAGACGATCCGCGTTCGCAGGGTTGGAAAGAAGATGTAGCGTTTCCTGCATGCTCTCAAACTCGCCTTCCGCGATGACGACCACAGATTCCGCTCCCTGACGCGTCACCAGAAGCGGCGCACGCGATTCAAGCACCGCATCAAAATGCGAGGCGAAGTTCTGTCGGAATTCCGTGAAGCGAACGTGGGGCATAGGTCACCTTTTTATGTACATAAATCTGTACATATATTATGGCAACACGTCAACGCAGGAAGTGGTAGGCCAGATACACTGCGATGAGAAGAACGGCCGCGATGCCAGTGATGAGGCTGAGGCGTTTTTCAATGAAGTGGCGCATTTCCTCGCCATAGCGGTTCAGAAGCCAGGCCAGCGCAAAGAAGCGCGCGCCACGAGCGACAATAGCCGAGACGATGAACCAGAACAGGCTGAAATTTGCGACGCCTGAAAGAATGGTCACCACCTTGATGGGTGGCAGATGCGCGGCACCGGAGGTGACGAGCAGCAGCAGGATCGTTTCCCAGTTCACGGACGCGGCCAGTTCATCAAAGGTATCGAGCTTGCCGTAGAGGACGAGAACCGGCTTCGCGATCGTCTCGAACGCATAATGGCCGATCATCCAGCCCAGGATTCCGCCCAGCACCGATGCCGCCGTTGCGATGGCCGCATAGAGATAGGCGCGCTTCGGCCTCGCCAGTACCATGGGTACGAAGAGCACATCGGCGGGCACGAGGAAGAAGGAACTTTCCACAAAGGCGATGATGGCGAGCCACCACGCGGCAGCCCTGCGGGCAGCGAGCGCCATGGTCCAGGCGTAGAGTTTGCGCAGCATGGGAGTTCCTTAAAGAATGACCCCGCCGCATTAGAGGGTGATGAAAGGCGTTGCAAGGTGATTGCCCCTGACGATGGGACTTGCCAAAGATTGGAAGTCACACTACCTTTCATTAGAAAGGATTGAGCACAATGGTTTCACCAGAAAGAGCAAACTCGTCAAACGCCAGTGTCGTGGTATCAAAAGCGGTGCTGCGCGCCTGCGAGCGACTGGAGATACGGGGGCGTCTACTGGGTCGCATTCTGGGCCTGTCAGAGGCCTCCATCTCGCGCCTCAAGCACGGTGACCTGACACTTTCTCCTGAAGAGAAATCGTTCGAACTGGCCCTGTTGTTCATCCGTCTCTTCCGCTCGCTGGATGCCATCACCGGGGGCGACGAGGGCGTTGCCCGAGCCTGGATGCGCAACGAAAACAGCGCGCTCGGTGGCGTGCCGATCGACCGTATTCTCACGATTGCAGGTTTGACCGATGTCCTTGCCTATCTGGACGCCCGACGCGCTCTCGTCTGAAGCACAGCCCATCGAGGGCCGCTTCTGGCGAGTGGTGGAGGCGCAGCATCAGGTATCGACCATGAAACTGGTGGATACGGTGGATGAACAGGCGCTTCTGGAAAGCCTGCTGGAGGATACAAAGCCTGTTCTTCCGCCAGACGCGATCGGACTGGACTATCTGCTGGCCACGCCGTTTCGCTATGGTGCGATCTACCCCCATGGCTCCCGCTTTCGCCGTGCGGGCCGAACTCCGGGCGTATTCTACGCGGCCAAAGCGGTGTCGACCGCCGTGGCAGAAATGGCCTTTTACCGACTGCTGTTCTTTGCCGAATCTCCGCTGACGCCACTTCCGGCGAATGCTGCCGACTATACTGCCTTCGCAGTTGAGATCAGCACGCAGGCAGGTCTCGACCTTTCGGCGCCACCATTGTCCGATGACGATCTGCTCTGGACGCATCCGACAGAATACAGCGCCTGTCAGACGCTGGCGGATAGCGCGCGGACGGCAGGCATCGAGGCTCTTTTGTACCGCTCGGTTCGCGATCCGGCCCGTGGCATGAACATCGCGCTCCTGACGGCCAAAGGCTTTGCGAAGCGCGAGCCAGTGGAGCGCCAGAGCTGGCGCATTCATTTTTCCGCCCGCCATGTGCAGGCGCTCTGCGACTTCCCGCGCCAGCGCATCGGCTTTCGGCTGGATGACTTCGCGCAGGATCCGCGGATCGCTACCCGCCTCACCTGATCCTTGCCATTCCCTGCCGCAGCGCCTCGGAGCCGCCCTCACCCAGATCCTCATCCACCTGTGCATGAGTTGCCGTCCAGATCGGCAAAGCGCGCTGAAGAAGCAGCAGCCCCTCCTTCGTCAATTTCAGCAGGCGGCTGCGGGCATCCTTAGGGTCGGTTAAGACATCGATCAGCCCTCGCCTCTGCAGGGGTTTCAAGGCTGCCGTCAGGGTCGTGCGGTCCATATCCAGCACCGAGGCGACTGAGCTCATCGTTGCCGGTTGCGGCCTGTTCAGGGACATCAGCATGGAAAACTGCCCGTTCGTGAGACCGACGGGCCGCAGAGCATTATCGAACCGGCGCGCCAGGGCACGCGCTGCCCGCTGTGCATGCAGACACAGGCAGGTATCGCGAACATGAATGGTTGTCGAAAAAGGAATCACAACTTCATTTGACATGGCTTATATATGTTGATATCAACCTATTTGTCAAGATGATCCAGTCTGAGGAGGCAGCGATGGAGCATGCAGTGGCAAGCCGTGAGGAATGGCTGGAGGCGCGCAAGCAGCTTCTGGTTCGCGAGAAGGAAATGACGCGTCTGCGGGATGCCATCAACCGCGAGCGGATGGCGCTGCCCTGGGTGAAGGTGGAGGAGGATTACCGTTTTCAGACCCCGACGGGCGAGAAGAGCCTCAGCGACCTGTTCGACGGACGCAGCCAGCTCATCACCTATCACTTCATGTTCGGGCCGGACTGGGAGGCAGGGTGCGAGGGCTGCTCCTTCCTCGCTGATCATCTGGACGGCACGCTTGCGCATCTCAACCATCACGATGTGACACTGGTGTGCGTCTCGCGCGCGCCGCTGGAGAAGATCGAAGCCTACAAGCGCCGCATGGGCTGGAAATTTCCGTGGGTCTCATCCTTCGGGTCACGCTTCAACTATGATTTCGGCGTTTCGTTCACGCCCGAACAGCTAGCATCAGGCTCTGTCTTCTACAACTTCCGTGAGACCCCGACGCCGCAGGCGCATGACGAACTGCCCGGTCAATCCGCCTTCTATCGCGATGGCCAGGGCCAGATTTTCCATACCTATTCGTCCTATGCGCGCGGCGGCGAAGAATGGCTGGCGACCATGATGATCCTCGATACCGCGCCGCTTGGCCGCAATGAAAGCGAAACGATGAACTTCATCAAGCGCCATGACGAATATGAGACGGCGCCGAAAACCGGTGGCTGCTGCCATTAACAGAATACGGGAGGAGACCAACATGCCATCGACAGCCCATGGAAAATTCATCTGGTGCGAATTGATGACCACCGACATGCAGGCCGCCAGCGATTTTTATGCAAAGGTCGTGGGCTGGAGTGCCAAACGCATGCCCATGCCGGGGGCGGACAATTTCGAATACGGCATATTCGACACACGCGCAGGTGACAAGGACTGCGGTGTTGCGGGCTTCATGACAATCCCACCCGAGATGGCAGGCCATATGCCGCCGAACTGGACCGGCTATGTGGGCGTGGACGACGTGGATGAGACTGTCCGGCAATTCGAAGCCGAAGGCGGTTCCGTTCGCCGGCCAGCAGAAGACATTCCCGATGTCGGTCGCTTCGCCGTGGTTGCGGATCCGCACGGGGCGGTGATCTGCATCATGACACCGAAGCCAATGGACAACCCGCCGCCCATGGCCGCCATGGGAACGCCGGGGACATTCGGCTGGCACGAGCTTTATGCGGGCGAGGCGCACGAGGCGCTCGCCTTCTATGGCAAGGTTTTCGGCTGGACGCTGGATCACGCCATGGATATGGGCGACATGGGCAAATACCTGATCTTTGCCCATAACGGCCAGCCGATCGGCGGGATGATGACAAGGCCGCCGCAGGTGCCGGTGCCGTGCTGGGCCTATTACGTTAACGTGCCTTCCGTGCAGCAGGCCGTGACCACCATCGAAGCGTCTGGCGGCAAGGTCATCTTCGGGCCACAGGAAGTGCCGGGTGGCAGCTTCATCATTAATGCCATCGACCCGCAAGGCGCGCATTTTTCGCTGGTGTCTGCCGGATCGTAAGGCGAACCATGGCCGCCGCGAACGCGTTCGGCGGCCATGACTTTATCAGCCGATCGAGATGGTGCGATCACAGGTCTTTTCGATCAGCGCCGTATCGTGGCTGACGAGCAGCAGAGCGCAGCCGCGTTCACGCGCCAGTTCCACCAGAAGCTCCACGGTTTCCTGCTGGGTGATGAGATCGAGCCGCGACGTTGGTTCATCGGCAAACAGGAAAACGGGATCGAGCAGCAACACCCGCAGCAGGGCGAAACGCTGCAATTCGCCGCCGGAGACCTGATCCGGCCGGCGATCCAGCAGATGTTCTGCAAGCCGCAAACGCTGCATCAGTGGTGCGATGCGCACCTCTTCCAACTGGTGCAGAGCCACGAGATCGGCAAGGCTTTGCTTGAGTGTGGCCCGCGCCGGAAAGGCCGCTGGTGGATCCTGATAGAGCTTCTGGTAGCGATGGATCGAGATCCCGGTTGCCCGCTGCACCTGACCCGCATCCGGCTTCAGGAGGCCAAGAAGAATGTCACCCAGCGAGCTTTTGCCGGACCCGCTCGGTCCCGTGACGCCGATGATCTCACCCGGACGGATCGTGAGATCGACGCCGGAAAACAGCTGCTTGCCGCCACGTGTCTTGCCTATGCCTGTCGCCTCAAGAACGGGCGCGCCTGCGCTGGATATTTCGACATCCAGTGTCTGCCAGTTTTCAGGATCGGCGGCGATCAGACGCCTGGTATAGTCATGCGCCGGATTCGCCAGAACCTCCAGCGCCTCCCCCTGCTCCACGATCCGGCCTTCCAGCATGATGGCGAGATCGCCGCCCATCTGGCGGGCAAGGGCCAGATCATGGGTGATCACCAGAACGCATCCGCCTGCCCTCACCTCCCGCATCAGAAGTTCGATCACCTCATCGCGGCGGGCGACATCCAGCCCCTTGGTCGGTTCATCGGCTATGACGATGCGCGCACCGCCCGCACGGGCTGCGGCAAAGGCGACGCGCTGAGCCATGCCGCCAGACAATTGGCCCGGAAGCTTTCGCCTCGCCTCCGCGACACCCAGTTGCTGAAGATCCCGATTGGCGGACTGACGGGCCACATCACTCTCTTCGTTGCGCAGGAAACGATAGCCTTCCTCCACCTGCGCTTGCGCCGCCATGATGGGGTCCAGCGCCAGCCACGGCTCCTGCGGCAGGATGCTGACCTTGCGTCCCCAGAGCCGCTTCTGGCTGCCGGGACGGCCAAGATCGAGCGTCTCACCCTCGATGCCGAGCTGGCCGGACGCCATCAAACCCTCTGGCAGCAGCCCCATGACCGCCTGCGCCAGCAGGCTTTTGCCCGATCCGGTTTCGCCCAGAATGGTGAAGGGACGGCCCGCTTCCAGCGAAAAGGAAAAGGGCTGTACCAACTGCGCCTCTGTCGTATGGACGGCTGCATCCCGCACTTCCATCAGCGTGCTCATGCCGTTTCCTTTCCGGAATTTTGCCTGCCCGCCAGCAATTGCAGGGCCAGAACCATCAGGAAAATTACGGCGATGGGCTGCAACAGCGCATGCGGTGCCTCTTCGTAATAGGGCAGAAGCTCGATCATCATGAGCCCGAGTTCAGGCGTGGGCGGACGAACGCCGACGCTGACGAATCCAAGGGCTGCAATGGCCATGATCGCGGAAGCAGCACCGAATGCACCGAGCCGCAGGAGGATAGCCGAGATTTCCGGCCAGACGTGTCGCTTGAGAATGTAGACCGGACCGAAGCCCAGAAGGCGCGAGGCTTCCACCGCAGGTGAATTGAGGATGGGCCGAGCCAGTGCCCTCGTCACGCGGAAATATTCGATCCACAGCACCAGCGAGATGCCGAGGTAGAGCATGGCCGGATTATCCGGCACGATGGCCGTGAGCATCAGGACAAGCAGAAGGCCGGGGAGTGCCAGAAGCGATTCCGACACGGCACCGATGGCCCGATCGATGAAGCCGCCGCGCCATGCTGCCAGAACGCCCAGCAGGATGCCCGGGACCATGGCCGTGACGACCGAAAGCAGCGCCAGCCCGAGCGAGAGACGCAAAGCCGCAGCCAGCCGTGCCGCCATGGAGCGGCCCAGATGATCGTAACCGAACCATGCGGCAGAGGATGGCGGCTGTAGCGAATGCCGCAGGCTCTGCTTCAGCGGATCGGCGCCGCCAATGATCAACGGCAGGAAAGCAAAGACCACGAGACCTGCGAGTATGAAGAGGCCAAGCGACTTGCGCAGGGAGAACCGCAAGGCGGGAGTTTGCGCGAAAACGAGACTGCTCATGCATCCCTCCTACGCGGATCGATGATGTAGCAAAACCCGTCGACTGCCGCGTTCAGAACCACGAACATCAGCCCCATGACCAGGGCGGCGCCCTGAATGACAGGCACATCGCGCCCGAAGATGGCATGCACCAGGGCATGGCCGATGCCCGGCCAGGCGAACAGGGTTTCCACCACGACGACGCCTTCCACCAGATAGATGAACTGGACGCCGAGATAGGTGACGATGGGCACCGCCACATTGCGCAGGCCATGGCGGCGAAAGACCTGCCATTCCGGCAGGCCCTTGGTGCGGGCAAAGCGGTAGAACTGCGATTGCGCCACCTCTGCCATGGCATCCCGCGCCACCTGAGCGGACACAGCCGCAAGCCCGAGCGCCAGCGTGAAAGCAGGCAGGACGAGATGGCTGCCATGGGCATGACCAGCCGTCGGCAACAGGTTGAGCATAAGCCCGAAGATGACGATGAGCCCAAGACCCACCACGAATTGCGGCAGCGCCCTCAATGCAGTCGATACCAGCATCAGGCCGCGATCCAGAAAGCCGCCGCGATTGAGACCGGCAAGAATGCCAAGTAGCGGACCGATCAACAGCGATAGCAGAATGGCCGAGACAGCCAGTTGCAGCGTATGGCCAAGCTGCATCACAAGCTCATCCCAAACCGGCTCCCCGCTGACCAGCGAGGTGCCGAGATCGAGCCGCACCAGATCATACAGCCACAGACCGAAAGCCTCGATGGCAGGTCTGTTGAGATCCAGTTCGGCGGCCACTTTTGCTGCCGCCGCGCTATCCACGACATCATAGCCATAGCGCCCCGCAGCAATGCGATACGCCACATCGCCGGGCAGAAGCCGGATCATGATGAAGGTCAGAAGCCCCACCGTGAAGGCAACCAGAACCGCCTGAAGCAGACGGTTGAGGATCATTCGCATCACTTGCCCCACCGCATGGTTTCAAGACCGAAGGTGCGCTCGAACGGATCGATGGCAGCCTTCTCCAGCTTTGGCGAGACGGCAACTGTCTGCTGATACCAGGCAACGGGGATGACCGGCAGGTCTGCCTGGATCGCCGCAACCGCCTGATGACGAAGCGTCTCGCCTTGGCTGGCATCGGCAATGCGCGTCAGCCCGTCGAGCGCCTGCTGGAAGCTTGCGTTCGTCCAGTTCATCGCGCCCCAATCGCCACCCGTCGGGCCGTAATCGGAGAGCATGGTGCCGATCGGATCCGGCACGAGGGCGAAGTTGCGCGCCATCAGCCCCAGTTCCAGCGTGCCGTTCTGGTGCCTGGCGGGGATTTCGCTGGAATTGGTGGAATTGATTGTCACCTCGACGCCGATTTCCTTCCACTGCTCCTGCAGGACCGCCGCCAGCAGAGGCAGTTCGGGGCGATCCGGATAGGTGGTGAGGGTCAGCGCGAAACGCTTGCCATCCTTGACCAGAATGCCATCGGCGCCCTTTTTCCAGCCAAGGCTGGCGAGCAGGCCCTCAGCCTTTTCCGGATCGTAGCTGAGCGGAGAAAGGGATGCATCATGCCAGATGCCAAGGCTTGGCGGGAAAAGCTGCGTGGCCGCTGCCGGATAACGCAGGATGGCGGTGGCGAGACCTTCACGATCTATGGCAAGGCTCAAAGCCTCGCGCGCCTTCACATCGCTCAGGAAAGCATGGCCGGCATTGAGCTTGATCAGCACGCTGCGGGGAATGGACACCGAAATGAGCTTGACCTTGTCGCTCTTGGCAAGGCGGGTACGGCTGGCCGGATCGAGGTTGAAGACGTAATCCGCATCACCGCTTTCGGCCATCAGGGCGCGGGTTTCAGCGCGGCTGACGGACAGATAGCGGGCCTGCTCGATCTCAGGTTTTGCGCCCCAATAGCCATCGAAGCGCTCGACCGCGAGGCTTTGCGGCGCTTCCAGCTTTGTCAGCTTGAAGGGGCCACTGCCGATGATGGATTTGACATCCGCGCCAGCATAGGATGCGGGCGCGAGGATCTGGGCACGGCTTTCGGCAAGGAAAGGCAGAAGCGGCGCGAAAGGCTTGGAAAGCGTGATCTTCACCACCGCCTCGCCCTCTGCCGTGATGGCCTCAATCGGCGCCTTGCTGAGAAGACCCGGCTTGGCGCGGGCAATGTTGAGCGCGGAGGCAACCGCTTCTGCCATCAGCGCAGACCCATCATGGAAGCGGACATTCGGCTGAAGCGTGAAAGTCCACGTCTTTCCGTCTTCCGAAACAGTCCACTGCTTGGCCAGTGCGGGAACAGGATTACCCTGCGCATCCGCCTCGACCAGCGTTTCCACAATGCGCATCCGCAGGAACACATCGCCGGATTTCGCCGGATCGAGACCGGTGATCTCGAAGGGCGCGACCACATCCACTACGCGATCTTCTGCCGCGAAGACCGATGAATTTGCCAAGAGAAGACTGACAGCAACGCCTGCCATGAGGTTTCTGAACATGAGTCACCATAAATGTTATACAATTACTTTGCTCATAAACAGCAATTCAGCCGATGTCCATGGGGTGGAATCCGGGAAAATGTGGAGGGCGATTGCGGACTGTCAGTCCTGACGCAGCTTCACCGTCACGCCTCTGGCCGCAAAGAAAGCAAGGCCAGACAGGCAGGCGGATGCACCCCAGAGATAGAAGATCGCAGATGTCGGGGTCTGTGCCGAAAGCTGGGCCTGCGCTCCAAACAGGGATGCGAGCCCTCCGATGACGCTGGAGCCGAAGACGAAGCCGCTGGTTTCCAGCGAGGGCAGAAGGGCACTTGTCGTCATGCGGTGTTCGGGATCGGCATCTTCGATGACGGCATGGCTGGCGCTGGCAAAAGCCATGGCAAAGCCTACGCCGTTGAACACCTGACCGACGAGAACAAGAGGCAGGACGAGAGTGTAAAGCCCAGTGGAGACAAGTGCTGCGCCGCAGATCTGCAGTAGTGGCCCAATGCGCATGATACGCTGGCGTATAGCCAGATTATCGATGCCGCCAATGGGTATGGCCGCCACACTCCAGCTCAGTGAAAGCGTGATGAGAACCAGTCCGACCTTGACCGGCATAAGTCCCAACCGATGATGCAGCGTATAGGCGAGGAATACGGTCGAGACGCTTTGCGCGCACATCATCAGAAACAGCAGCCAACTGCCGCAGCCGACCGTGGACGAGACGGTGAACAGGCG
Source organism: Affinirhizobium lemnae (assembly GCF_022968395.1). Lineage (GTDB taxonomy): Bacteria > Pseudomonadota > Alphaproteobacteria > Rhizobiales > Rhizobiaceae > Neorhizobium > Neorhizobium lemnae. The sequence goes on along the minus strand of NZ_JALJQZ010000007.1, from coordinate 950 downwards.
TGGCGGAATGAGCCGATGCGGCGTCACAGGCTTCTCGGCCCGCTTCTCCTTCGGCAAGGCAAACGGCATGACGATGAAGAACAGGGCAACGACCGGAACGCTGACCGCGAGCGCTGCACGCCAGCCGACATGCTGCACCGTCAACCCACCCGCGAATGGCCCCAGTACGGCGGCGGCCGCCCAGAGCACAGCCTCCACGGCAAAGATGCGCGGCACGAGTTTTGGCGGAAAGAGATCGGCAATCAGCGAATAGGACAGAGCCACAATCCAGCCATCGGCCAGACCCTGTGCCACACGCCCCACCAGCAGCATGGGCGCATTGAGGGCGGTGAACTGGATGACGATTCCCACCAGATAGATGACCCCTGCTCCGGAGAGCGCCAGGCGCGCGCCGAACCGTCGCCGCAATGGCGATGCTGACAATCCGCCGACGATGACAAAGGCAAAGAACGCTGCATAGACGAAAGGCAGATAGGCAATGCCGCCCAGCGCCTCCAGCGCAATGGGCAGAACCGGCGCTATCGCTACCTCGTTGAAGGCATGCAGGCCGATGCCGGCTGAAATGGCCAGAAGGCGCAGACCATAGGGCGCACCAAGGATCTGCCGCCAACCGCTTGGCTCCGGCTCATCATCTTCAGGCACCGTTTGGTGAGGGGATTGCTGATCCATGCCATGTCTCCACCCCTCAGGACTTAGAACAAGGGGCAGAAAGGTGTAGAGCCGGAACCTGCCGAAAGGTCAATGCAATTGGTGCACGGCGAAATCCTGAAACCACAGTACACAACATGATTGCAAGATCCCCTCCCCGACCCTCCTCCAAAGGGAGGGAGCAGGTCGAGCATGCCGTTACCCTGAGACCTCACGAAATTTGGACCTAGGTCGTGGTGATGATTTAAGGATTGGGATTCCCAAAAGAGCGCAAATCGGATTCAAAGCTGATTTTGGAGATC
>NZ_JALJQZ010000079.1 GCF_022968395.1 Affinirhizobium lemnae | reverse complement strand
CTCCAAAATCAGCTTTGAATCCGATTTGCGCTCTTTTGGGAATCCCAATCCTTAAATCATCACCACGACCTAGCAATGACAAAATTCACGGCTGAAACAATAGAGAAGCACATACGGAGGAAGCACCCCGGTTGTCCGGATTTCGCGATAGCCTTCTTCGTTTCTGAGATCAGAAAGAAAGATTGGAAGGGCGCCTCGATTGGCAGAGCAGTCGGCATAACCATGCAGAACGTGCTTCGACACACCATGACCGATTACGATACGCTGTTGCTAGAAGGCATGGATCGCAAGGAAGCGCGCAAGCGGGTGCAGCCTAAAGTTAACAAGACTATTGCCCGCTGGGGTAGAATGCTGCGATAAAATTGCGTTCAGGACGAAGACAGCAATATAGTGTGCAGTTTATTAAGCCGGAACTGCACTGATAAATTTTGGTAGCTATCTACAGCCATAGAGAAGTAGGGCGAGCAAAAGGCGAAGCTTACACATTGAGTGTTACTTCAGGGCCTGGCGATAAACTCGCCAGGTTTTCCTCATTTGGCAACAAGCTCGCGCAGCCCTTCAAGGATGCTGTCGAAGACTTCCGACCTATCAGCTGACAATCCGGCCTTTTCGGCATCAGACCGAACACTCTTGAGCTTCTTTTCAACGCTGTCTGCGCTCGCCCCTTCGGAAAAGATTTTGAGGAATCTTTGCCAGTATACAGCTGGGATACCTGATATATGCTGCTCAAGGAGACCATTGATAAAGTCAGTCATTAGCGCACCGCGCGCAACGCGGCCAAAGTTGTTGCCTTTGTCCTTTTTTGCCTCGTCATTAAACTTTTGGTTTTTGGTCGGATATGGCTCCTTAACCGCTGCGGAGATAACCTTAGCGTCATCACCCTGCTTGCCTCGCAGAACCTTCCAATAGTGGTTTCGATGTTCAGCGGCGAAGCGCGCTTCTTCTACGAAGGGACGCATCAATCGGGGCGCACCCGAAATCACTTCATCAAGTCCCCAGGGGAATACGACAAGCAAATCTTGTGGCGCGCAAACGTTCGGTGAGGCTTTGTAACGGAACGACGGCTCGCCCTCTTTTGAGAGGATGAACCACCCCTTAAGCTCTATCCCCATGATGATGCGTTCTTCTTCCGCCACATTAGGGGCAGAGGTCTGCAGACGCACATCAGGGAAAACCTGTGCCTGCCTCACAAATGAATAAATCTCATATTTGCCATCAGGATCCCACAGTTCTCGCAAGTCATTAAGATTCTCAACTACCGAGGACTCGATAGCGGCCCCTAACGGAGTATTGAGCGTGAACAGATCGGTGGCGCTGATACCTGCAATCCGAAGTGCAGTTCGGAAACGTGCAGGCAATGCGTGCAGAGTATCCAAGACACGATCATAAAGTTCTCTATGCTTCCAGTCGGCAGCGGGTCCGTTAGTTCGGGAGGGTGCGGTCATGATACAGCCTTAAGTAGGCGAACCGGTAGCGCGTTACGCATCCTGATTGTTGCAGCTTCAAAAAATTCGACATTTACCTCGGCAGCGAACGAACGCCGCCCGAGTTTTGCAGCCGCGACACTGGCGGACATCAACCCTCCGAACGGCTCCCAGACAACATCGCCCTTGTCGCTGGAAGCGTTTATTTGGCGCTCCATTAAAGTGAGCGGCTTCTGGTTTGCATGGAAGTAACCGCCCTCGGACCGCTTCACCCGTTCGGATCCGTGGACAGGCGGTTCTTGCCAAACATTCGTAAGGGCGTGGACATGCAGCCACTTTGCCCGCATTTGATTCCAAGCATCAGCTGTAGGCTTCATTATGCCATCTATCGAAAAGTATGGCCGGTCAGTTTTAAAGCCGTATTCCGTGCACCACTTGGCCATAGCGACAACGGCCTCGCCCGGCGGAAAATACCAGAGGTGGCATTGTGTAAGATATTTTCGGGTTGCCGCGTTCGCGACACCGCACGCAGCGTTGCTTTGCGACATCGGCAAACCAGATCGCTGCCATTCGTAACGAAGCCATTCTTTCAGCGGAAGCTCGTCCCCTTCCAAATTGGGTAGAGTGGCTTTCCTCGTATAGCGAACAGCAATCTCGGTTACGACCGGGACACCTCGGATGGTTCGGGAGTTCACGTTCCCTGCGATATGGGCAATTCCCTTATCCCAAATCACAGCTTCCTCGTATTGCCAGCCGTGCATTTCAAGCGCCGGATGAGACTTTGCCCAACCTAGTTCGCTATTCCAAAACCACAGGGTCGTGAATGGCTCGGAGTGTTTTGCCCATGCGGCAGCGTGAGGCGCATACCACTCGGCCAACCTGTCAGGTGTGTGTGGCTCACCGGGAAACTTTCCAAGACCATATGGCCCATCGGAAATGATCACTGTTGGGGGATCCCATTTGTCATAGAACTTCAAGGAATCCCCTCGGCAGAGCGTGGCATTCCCAAGCTTTATCGTATTGCCGGATTGGCCTGCCATTTCTTCCCTCAATCCACGAACACTAACGACTCACATTAATTGCGCTGGGTAAGATGTGATCTAAACCACTGGCTTTTGATAGCAAGGCCGAGAGTTCATCAACCACTTCCCGGCAACACCTAAAACCACAAAAGCGCGCCGGTAGCCTACACCGTAAAAGTGTTCCGGTTTCCAGAAAACTTAAACGAAATCACCTATCGATTTATCTTAAAGTAAAACGTGTGGCTGGGGCGCCTGGATTCGAACCAGGGGATGGCGGTACCAAAAACCGCTGCCTTACCGCTTGGCTACGCCCCAATAGCACTGGCCTTGTTGCTTCGGGCGAAGCACCAGTTGCGTCGGGGATTGCGTTTAGCAAAGCTCATGCCTCACCGCAATCAGCTTCCATCTCTTTTTTGACATTTTGGTCGAATGCGTCCACATGCAACTGATCAGACCGCACTTTGCAAGGAATGGACATGGCCGCAGATCTGCCCGGCCCCGCATTTACCCTCGATTTCGAGGCCTCGCACGGGCATGCCGTGCCGGTGGCCGAAGGGGTCTGGCGGCTAACCTGCAACAATCCATCGCCCTTCACCTTCCACGGCACCAATTCCTACATCATCGGCCAGGGCAAGACGGTTGCCGTGCTCGATCCCGGCCCGGAGAATGATGCGCATTTCGAGGCGCTGATACGAGCGCTGAAGGGCAAGACAGTCAGCCATATTTTCATCAGCCACACCCATCGCGACCATTCGCCGCTTGCCCGTCGCCTCAAGGCGGAGACGGGAGCGCTGACCGTGGCGGAAGGCCCGCACAGGGCAGCGCGCCCGCTGCACGAGGGTGAGACGAACCCGTTTGCCGAAAGCTCCGACATGGAGTTCCAGCCGGACATCGTGCTTGCCGATGGCGGCGTGATCGAGGCCGATGGCTTTGCTTTGCGTGCCATCCATACACCCGGGCATACGGCAAACCACTCAGCCTTTTCGCTGGAGGAGACTGGCATCGTCTTCTCCGCCGATCACGTCATGGCCTGGGCGACCACGATCGTGGCGCCACCGGATGGCTCCATGAGCGATTTCATGGCCTCCGTCGATAAGATGATGGAGCGCACGACCGACCGGATCTATTTTCCCGGCCATGGCGGCCCGATTGCGGAGCCGGCCTCCTTCCTGCGGGCCTTGCGCACCCACCGACGGATGCGCGAACGCGCCGTGCTGGAGCGTATCCGAAACGGCGACCGGACGATTGCCGCGATGGTGGACGCGATCTATGCCAAGACGGACAAGCGGCTGCATGGCGCTGCCGCGCTTTCGGTTCTGGCGCATCTGGAAGATCTGGTCGAGCGGGGCGAGGTTTTGACGGAAGGCCCGCCTGCCCTTTCGGGACGCTACTGGCCTGCCTGAGCCGGTCTCATCGACTTATCCGGGCTTCACCTATTCCTGCGCGATGCCCAGCAATTCTGCATCCAGAGCGCGCAGGTAGGATTGTGCGATGCCGGCGCTCAGGCCCAGATCATGCGAGCCGTAGCGGCTGGCGACGCGCATATCCACGAGCACCGTCTGCTCCTCTTCCCGAAGGCGGATCACCACATCGAAGGGCAGGCCAAGAATGAAGGTGCGCATCGATCCCTGAAGCGAAAGGTCGCCCTTTGCCTGTGCCTGAGGCAGCCGGGAGGCGAGCGCAGGTGATGGGCGAGGCAGCGGAATCGGCACCACATCCGGCACAGGAGGCGCGGCATCCGTTGTCGGAGGATTGCCAGCAGGGCTGGAGGCCGAACCGGCTGCACCGTTGGCACCGGCTCCCGACTGAGGCGTTCTGGAAGGGGCCGGCTTGGCTTTCTGGCTCTGCCCTTTGGCGAGCTTGTCCTTGTCGAACTTGATGCGGTTTGCCGCCGCTACCTTCACGACGGCATCATAGACACGATCCAGTGCGCCTTCGTAACGGCGGCTGGTAATGCCCGGATAGATTTCTGCTTGTAATTCCCGCGATACCGGACTGACGAAGGTGGGCTGAGACAGCCACAACTGATCGGCCACAGGCTGCTTCTGCCAGGGGGGAGGATCGGCAATATCCGTCGTCACATCGAAAAGCGGCGGACGCGTTTGCGAAAGATACATGCCGACGGCAAACAGTGCGATGGCGGGCAAAGCCAACAGCAGGGCCTTGGCGGAGGCTATCCCGCCCTGCGCGCCAGTGGTCCATAACTGCGCCAGCCCATGCAGTGCAAGCGGTATGCTGAGACCACCCAGCACCGCGCATAGGATGACCACCGCCAGGAAGCTAGGCGTCGTCAGCGGCCCGAAGCGGTGCGCAGCAAAAGCCATGGCCAGCAGCAACAGTGAGCTCCACGCCATTTTCTTTGCCAGATAGGCCGAAGAGGACACCGGACGAACGAAACGCACCGTCATTGAGAAATTTTTCCTTCTCGGGCGTTCCGTTTACCGGAAGTCCCGCCTGCTGATCTTTTCGCGCTGCTTTTGCTCGACATGTGCCTACTTTCTTTTAAGACATTCATCCAAGCACGTCATCCGGAAGCCGCATCATGAAATCGCAAATGCAGACAATGTTTCGCCTGGTTCAAGCCTTGGGCCTGGGACTGACGCTGAGCCTTACCGCAAGCTGCCAGAGCCTGAGCCCCGAGGCACGCCGCGCGGCAGCTGAACGCACCTGCCTTGGCTACGGTTTCGAGCCGGGCAGCCCCGCCTTGCAGCGCTGCATGCAAAACCAGAACTGACCACCGCACCGGATAAATATTTGACAAGTGGTTGATCGTGGCGCCTCCTGGTTTCGTAAGTTGCAACAGGAAACACGAAAAGTGGACAGCGCCATGGCCAGACCTGTGCTCTACATCACCAGTTCGGATTACGCGGTCAGGACGGGAGGATATGTTTACAATTCCCGCCTTGTGCAGATGCTGCGCGAGCAGGGTCTTGACCTTGAGACGCATTGCCTTGGGCAGGGGTTCCCCGTGATTCCCGAAACTGAGCGCGCAGCCCTGGCAAGACGGCTGGCTGCGCTTCCCGCTCACACCCTTCTTCTGATGGACCATGTCTATCTCGGGCGCCTGCTGGAACTGTTTCGCCAGATGCCGCATCCGATTGCCGCTATTTTCCATCATTCGGACGTTATGGAACACGGCACGGGCAGCGACGAGAAAGGCAAACGCCTGTTCGAGGCGGAAAGAGCGAGCTTAAGCAGGGCCGATGCGCTTCTGGTGACCTCGAACGAAACCGCGCGCTATGTGCGGGAGCAGTATGGATTTTCAGCTCCTCCGATTCACGTAGCCGTTCCGGGCAATGACCCCGTGCTGCGAACCGCGGTCGGCGACTTTGCAGCCAATGGCGGACCGCGCATTATCTCCATCGGCGCCATAATCCCGCGCAAGCGCTATGATTACATTCTGGACGTTGCCAGTCACCTGAAGAACCCTGACTGGAGCTGGAACGTGGTGGGCGATCCATCGCGCTATCCCGGCCATCTGCTGCGCCTTCAGGAAAAGGTGGAGCATCTCGGACTTTCGGATCGCTTCCGCTTTCTGGGCGATGTAGCGGACGAGGAGCTCGAAACCTTGTGGCAGGCGAGCGATCTCTATGTCGCAGCTTCCCACTACGAAGGCTATGGAATGGCAATTGCCGAAGCACTTCGCCACGGTGTGCCGGTGGTCAGCACCGCATCGGGCGCCGTGTCCACCTGGGCCAAAGCTGGCGTAACCTCAGCGCCCGCGGAAGATGCCGAGGCAATGGCACAGGAGATAGACCGGCTGATGTCCGCGCCGACCCTGTTACGGGAGTTTGGCGACCTTGCCTGGACATTTGGCCAGACACTTCCAAGCTGGGCCGCGACATTTACCGGCATGGACGCATGGCTGAACGGAATTCGACGGCCGGCCACGGCGCGGGATGGCTCCCGCCCGTGACTTTGCCTTGACTTTCGCTTGACTTGGCTGGCACCCAATAAGGCTTAGCGCGCCGACTGCAAACGCTCTCTTCGCGAGGAGAACAAGACAGGTTTGCGCAACAACGCCGAGAAGCGGCTTCGACCATACCACAGGCTGACAGCAAGCAGCGAAAACCACGCCATGATAGTCAAGGTCGCAAAACCGGCCGATAGCGGCTTTTCATCCAGCAAGCGGCCAAAGCCTGGCGCAATGATGCAGAATGGCAAGAGCGAGAGGCTGGATTGCAAGGCGAGGACGGTACTGCGCAGTCGCGGATCGCGCACGCTGACATTGCTGATGATGCGCAGGATCGGATCGGCCACGCCGTAGAAGACGTAGAAGGCGGCGTAGAGCCCGATCGATACGTAGGAGATGGGCAGGATTGTGAGAGCAAAGGCCAGAGCAAAAGCACTGCTGGCGAGAAGCAGACTGCTGGCCAATCTGCCGAAACGGCGCAAGACCAGGGGCGCAAGACAGGAGGCACCGGCCCAGAGCATTGAACCAACCGCCGGCAGAATGCCATAGTATTCCAGCTTGACCTGCAAGGCGCTCAACAAAGGTTGCTCCGCAAAATAATTCAGCTCACGGATCAACAGGAAGATGCCGCTGAGCACGGTCGCAAACAGCAAAGTATCCGAGCGGAGAACTTCCCGCATCGCTGCACTGAGCGAAGACGCGGATTGTCTGAAACCGGCCCGCCAGCTCTGCATGGGTTTGCCTGGGTGCAACCTTTCCGCATGCTCCGGCAAAACGAGAGCAATGCCCGTCGCCATGAACAGACCCGCGGCGCTGAAAAAATAGGGCAGCGACAGACCGAAGCTGGCGAGCGGACCGCTGAGCAGATAATAGAGGATGAGCGCACCGTTCACGACCGCGAAATTGACTGCTTCCAGCCTCTCATAGTCAGCCTGACGGCCCATATGCTTTAACTCATCGAAGAGATAGGCCGATTCCGGACCGTTCAAAAACGCACGTCCCACACCGGCCAGAATTTCCATGGCCGCGAAGAAGACCAATCCCTCTCCAAGCCCGATACCGACATAGCCGCAGGCCACCAGGAGCGCGCCTAAAGCCAAAGCACTTTTTCTGCGGAAGCGATCCGCAAAGATACCGGCGGGAACACTGGCCACCAGCTTGCCCACGTAGTGAAGCGCCTGGATCAAAAAGATCTGCTGCAGGTTAAGCCCATGCGACAAATAAAAGGCCACGATAACGGGACCGTGGAACAGGCCAACCTGAAGGCCAGAAAACACAAAGAGTAAACGCAAGGAATGCCTCGCAATCTTAAATTACGTACAAAAAATATTCCGTCACCGAATGGACGTCGGAAATAATGTAAAAAATTTCTATTTTCAAACGAAATTTTTATGACAAATGAGATTATAATACTACTATAATAGATATATGGGATTTTTCTTCGATTTTTCTAACTTACCGTCACGCAAAATAACACAATTTTTAGTTGCATCCCAAGTCAGCATTGAACGGAGTTACAGTAATAATGAACATTTTTGCGCGAGTGAGCGTCTCTGATCCGAACAGCAATCGGACAGGCTGATGACGCAACTTTGGCAAAAATTTTAACGCAGACGATGCTCGATCGCGGCCTGCGCCGCCGCCAACCGGGCGATTGGTACGCGGAAAGGCGAGCAGGAAACATAATCGAGGCGCATCTGCTCGCAGAATCGGATGGAAGCCGGGTCACCGCCGTGTTCGCCACAAATGCCCAGTTTCAGGTCAGGCCTTGTCTTCCGGCCCCGTTCTGCTGCGAGACCGATCAACTCGCCCACGCCATCGAAATCCAGCGAAATGAACGGATCCTGTTCGATGATGCCCTTGCGTTGGTAGGTCGGGATGAAGCTTGCCGCATCGTCACGCGAGATGCCGAATGTGGTCTGCGTCAGATCGTTGGTGCCGAAGGAGAAAAATTCCGCCGTTTCGGCAATGACATGGGCGCGAAGAGCAGCACGCGGAAGCTCGATCATGGTGCCGACCAGGTATCCGATCTGGAGGAGGCCGGTTTCTTTTGAGACGTCTGCCGCCACCTGGTCGATACAGGCTTTCACGTAGTCCAGTTCCGAACGAAGACCGACCAGCGGCACCATGATTTCCAGCTCGACGGGTGCGCCGGTTTCGCGGGCTGCAGCGGCAGCGGCCTCGAAGATCGCGCGCGCCTGTACTTCCGCGATTTCTGGATAGGAAATGGCAAGACGACAGCCGCGATGGCCCAGCATCGGGTTGAATTCGTGCAGCGCCTCCACCCGGCGCGACAGAAGCGCCGGCTCCATATCCATCGCCGCGGCCACTTCGATAATTTCTTCGGCGCTCTTTGGCAAAAACTCGTGCAGCGGCGGATCCAGCAGGCGGATGGTGACCGGCAGACCGGACATGATGGTGAAGAGCTCCGTGAAGTCGGAACGTTGCATGGGCAACAGCTTGTCCAGCGCCGCACGGCGCCCGGCCTCGTCTTCGGCGAGAATCATCTCGCGCATCACATGGATACGGCCGCCTTCGAAGAACATGTGTTCGGTACGGCACAGACCAATGCCTTCGGCACCGTAGGAGCGGGCCGCACGGGCATCTTGCGGCGTATCGGCATTGGTGCGTACGGTCATGCGGCGGATCTCATCTGCCCAGGCCATCAGCCGGCCGAAATCACCGGAAAGCTCCGGCTGGATCATGGGCACGTCGCCTTTCAGCAACTGGCCGGAAGACCCATCGACCGTGATCATCTCGCCCTTTTTCAGCGTGAAGCCGGGGCCGATCAGAAGCTCGTTGCGCAGATCAACGCGCAGACCACCCGCGCCCACCACGCACGGAATACCCATGCCGCGCGCAACGACTGCCGCATGGCTCGTCATACCGCCGCGCGTCGTCAGAATTGCTTCAGCCGCATGCATGCCGTGGATGTCTTCCGGGCTGGTTTCGATGCGCACCAGCACGACCTTGCGGCCTTCTGCTTCCGCATCCACCGCATCTTCCGCCGTAAAGACGATTTCTCCGCTGGCCGCCCCGGGAGAGGCCGGAAGGCCCGAGCCCAGCACCACGCGCTCAACGCGCGGGTCAATCGTCGGGTGCAGCAGTTGATCGAGCGAGGGCGGATCGATGCGGCAGATGGCCTGTTCGCGGGTTATGACGCCTTCATCCACCAGATCCACGGCAATCTTCATCGCGGCCCGTGTTGTGCGCTTGCCGCTGCGGGTTTGCAGCATCCACAGCTTGCCACGTTCTACGGTGAATTCGACATCCTGCATGTCGCCGTAATGCGCTTCTAGCCGATGACAAATGTCTCGGAACTCGGCGAAAGCCTCCGGCATCAGCTTTTCCATGGAGGGCTTTTCAGAGCCACTGGCGAGGCGCCCCTCCTCCGTCAAGCTTTGGGGGGTACGAATGCCTGCCACGACATCCTCCCCTTGGGCATTGACCAAGAATTCGCCATAGAGACTGTTCTCACCGGTGGACGGATTGCGCGTAAAGGCAACGCCCGTTGCCGACGTAGAACCCAGATTGCCGAACACCATGGCCTGTACATTGACCGCGGTTCCCCAATCATGCGGGATCTTGTGGAGGGTCCGATAGGTGACCGCGCGCGTGTTCGTCCAGGACGAAAAAACCGCCTTGATGGTGTTCCAGAGCTGGAGATGACAATCCTGCGGGAAGGCTTCGCCCAGCTCTTCCTCGATGACCTGCTTGTAGAGCGACACCACATGCTGCCATTCGACGGCAGAAAGCTCCGTATCGTAATCGTGGCCGAGGCGCGCCTTCTCGTCCTCCAGCACTTCCTCGAAGACCTCGTGATCGAGACCCATGACAACATCGCCATACATCTGGATGAAGCGGCGATAGCTGTCCCAGGCAAAGCGCGCATCGCCGCTATCGTGACCAAGCGCCTGCACCGTCTGGTCGTTCAGGCCAAGGTTCAGCACAGTATCCATCATGCCAGGCATCGACGCCCGCGCACCAGAACGGACCGATACCAGAAGCGGACGGGCACCCTGGCCAAAGGTGCGGCCGGTAATCCTCTCCATGTCGGACAACGCCAAGAGAACCTGGCCCTGCAGATCGTGCGGAAGCGCCTTTCCTTTGGAAAAGAAAAACAGGCAGGCTTCCGTGGTGATCGTCATTCCGGGCGGCACAGGCAGCCCGAGCGATGCCATTTCGGCAAGGTTTGCTCCTTTGCCGCCCAGCAACGCAACATCGGCCACGCCGCCTTCCGCCGCGCCATCTCCAAACCTGTAGACCCATTTCGTTGCCATGTTTGCCTCCAGCCCCGAGCATGAACTGCTTCTTTTTTCCCAAGCATTTACCGTAGTTGCGGTGACTTGGAAACGGGGAATGGCAGCATCATGTTGCATTGCAGCAATAATACGACGGGTCACATGGATTTTTAGGTCGTGGTGATGATTTAAGGATTGGGATTCCCAAAAGAGCGCAAATCGGATTCAAAGCTGATTTTGGAGATC
>NZ_JALJQZ010000078.1 GCF_022968395.1 Affinirhizobium lemnae | reverse complement strand
TGAACTCCATCGAATCTCGCAAATCCGAAGGAATCATAACCTCTTGAAATCACCCACCTCTTTTTGAGGCAGCCTCTGAGGCATGCGGCACATCCGTTCGATCTCTTCGACAAGACTTTCCACGAAGCTTCGCAGGACGATGAGTTCGTACACATCGGGGCCTATACTGGTGAGGTGAACTCCGATATGGCCGAACAGCGTCATGGTGGATGCTTTCAGACCGGAGTGAAGATCGAGCCCCGTCGCATATCCCAGCATGGCTTGAACGTTTGGGCCCGCGAGTTCTAGTCGAACCCGGCCGTGGCTCTGGTCGACGAGGTCGACGGTATCGCGAAGCTCATGGGCAATCGCAGTTTGGTCCAGCGGATTGTTCGAGACCAGAAGCCACTGGCCGGGGCTGAAGTGACGGAGATCGACTGGTGAGCTCACGTCGATGCTTTGCCTGAGCCATGCTTCATCAACGGAGCCGGGACGCGACAGCAATTGTACCAGCGCGCCGCCCGTTCGAAGGGTCATCCGGGTCCCGTCGTCCAGAGTGCGGTCACGCTTTTCGACCGGCGCGCGGCGTTCTATGCTGGTGGACTTTCTGAGATCCATGGAAGCGGTCTGTTCAGACATGAAGTTTCTCGCTGCGGGGGTCAACAAAGACGGGGCTGACCAGTCGCCCCATCGCGAACTCGTTGCGCAGGCCGTTCCAGATCTGGACCTCTTCGCCATGGCGGGAGGCTCCGCGCTTCACCAGGGCCAGCCCAATGGTCGAGCCTACATGCGGGGAGAAGCAACTCGAGGACACATAACCCTCGTCGTTTTCCAGTGTGGCGGCAGCATCCTTCTGCAGGATATGGGCGCCGGTGCGGAAGCTGTGGGCGGGATCGATTGGCACCACACCGACGAGCTGCAGACGGTCGGGATCGACGAGGCCCTCGCGGTGAACCATGTGCTTACCGATGAAATCGGGCTTTGTCGGGGAAACCATCTTTTCCATTCCGAGATCGGCCGGGACGACGGTACCGTTGATCTCGTTGTGCGTGACGTGACCTTTCTCGATCCGCAAGACCGAGAGTGCCTCGACGCCATATGCGCAGATGCCGTGCACCTTTCCGGCAAGCATGATCGCATCGGCGACGCTCTCGCCGCAATCGGCTGGAACCGCAAGCTCATAGGCTAGCTCGCCAGAAAACGAGATACGAAACAGTCGCCCCCTCAAGCGCCCACCCAACAGCGAGACCTCCCTTGCCGCGAGGTAGGGGAAGGCTTCGTTCGAGATGTCCTCGTCGACGAGTTGCTGGAGAACGGTACGGGCCTTCGGTCCGGCTATGGCCATTTGCGCCCATTGGTCGGTCACGGAGGCCAGCCGGACGTCGAGTTCGGGCCAGACTGCCTGGGCACAGAATTCGAGATGGTTCATGACGCCGGCTGCATAGGCTGTCGTCGTGGTCATGACGTAGCGGTTCTCGTCGATCCGGCTGGTCGTGCCGTCGTCATAGATGAAGCCGTCTTCGCGCAGCATAAGACCATAACGGGCCTTGCCGACCGGTAGCTTGAGGAAGCCGTTACAGTAGACGCGGTTGAGGAATTCGGCGGCATCCGCCCCGCAGATCTCGATCTTGCCGAGCGTGGAGACGTCGCAAAGCCCGACATTCTGCCTGACGGTCCTGACCTCCCGATCGACGCTTTGCCGCCAGTGTGTTTCGCCCGGCAGCGGAAACCAGCTCGAGCGGTACCAGAGGCCTGCCTCGACAAAGGTTGCGCCCCGGCGGGCCGCCCAGTCATGCAGGGGCGATTTGCGGACGGGCTGGAAGTGCTTGCCGACGGCCGCCCCGGCAAGGGCTCCAAAGGAGACGGGTGTGTAAAATGGCCGGAATGTCGTGGTGCCGACATCGGCGGGGGATATGCGTCTTGCTTCGGCCAGCAGGCCGATTGCGTTGACGTTGGACAGCTTGCCCTGATCGGTTGCCATGCCATTCGTGGTGTAGCGCTTGGCGAGCTCCACATGCCCATAGCCTTCCTGTACTGCAAGCCCAAGGTCCTTAAGATGCACATCGTTCTGGAAGTCGACGAAGGCCTTGGCTCTGATACCGGGAATGCACCAGAGCGGTTGAGCCGACAAGGATGCGACTGCCCCCTCGATTTCCGGAATATTGCAGGGCGAGGCAGAGATGCCAAGTTCGGCAAGCGCGGCGACTGATACCTCGCAGCCGGACCGCATGGCAGGATTGATGCCCCATACTCCAGCGGCTGCACCAGCGACATGCAGATCCTTTAGCCCATCCGGCACGAGGAAAGCGGCGTGCTCATTTGACCAACGAGGCTTGCCGCCGCGATGGCATGCGAGGTGGATTACGGGGGAGAAACCGCCTGACATCGCGAGATTATCTACGGCTATCCGCTCGCTCTGGCCCTCCCGCCAGATCTCGATGCCTTCGACCTTGCTTCGACCAAGCACATTCGAGACGAACCCGCCCCGGATAACGTGTGCGTTGCCAGCAAAGTCGAACCCGGCATCCCGGCGGCTGTCAATGATCGCCGCGACCTCGATACCAGCCTTTTCCAAATCCGATGCTAGGGCGTAACCGCTGTCGTTGGTCGTGAATATCGCTGTCTTCCTGCCCGGTGCGACGGCATGGCGATTCAGATAGGTGCGCATGGCACCGGCCATCATCACGCCCGGGACATCATTGCCGCCGAAAACGAGTGGCCGCTCCTCCGATCCCGTAGCGAGAACGGCTTTTCGTGCCGCAATCCGCCACAGCCGCTCGATCGGCTGGTTCGCATCCGGCGAGGCGACATGCTTCTGTACGCGCTCGACGGCACCGAAAACCTGGCCGTCATACCAGCCGAACACCGTGGTCCGGGGCATCAACGTTACATTGTCCAGCGAGCCAAGCTCGGCGAGGATGTTCGCGACATAGGCGGCAGCCGTTTGCCCGCCAAGGGTCGCGGTTTCACTCAAGAGGAAGCCGCCGGGCGTTGCGTTCTCATCAGCTAGGATGACGCGTGTACCAGTTCGGCCAGCGGTGAGCGCGGCCGCCAGTCCAGCAGCCCCGCCACCAACGACAAGAAGGTCACAATGAGCCCAGCATTTTTCATAGGCATCGGGATCGGCTTCGTGGGTCGCACGGCCGAGACCCGCCGCCTTGCGGATCACGGGTTCATAGAGCTTCTCCCAAAACTTCGCGGGCCACATGAAGGTCTTGTAGTAGAAGCCCGCCGAGAGGAAGGGCGACAACAGTCCATTGATGGCGCCGATGTCGTGGTCGAGGGACGGCCATCGGTTCTGGCTACGGGCCTCCAGCCCATCATAGAGTTCCTGCATCGGCGCACGGCTGTTCGGTTCAGTTCGCCCACCGCTGCCGATGGTCATCAGGGCGTTCGGCTCGGCGGCACCCGCCGTCAAGACGCCGCGCGGACGATGATACTTGAAGCTACGTCCGACGAGTTGCCTGCCATTCGCCAGAAGCGCCGAGGCCAGCGTGTCGCCCCTGAAGCCGCGCATGGCGCGTCCGTCGAATGTGAAGTTGAGCGGCACCGTTCGGTCGATCTGGCCGCCTTTTTCAAGTCGATACGAGCTCATGCTGTCACCGCCTTGACCTCTGCCGCGTCCCGGCAGGACGCCACCTCGTGGGTAACCGTGTTGCGTGCAACGACCAGCCAGCGACGGCAGCCGGATGTGTGGTGCCAGTATTCCTCATAGGCGCCCCTCGGGTTGTCCCGCAGATAGACGTAGTCGTGCCATGCCTGCGCACCGGCTTCGGCTTCTGGGCGCTGCAGGGCAGCTCCCTTCACAGTGAACTCTTCCTTGGGGCGTAGCCCGCAATGGGGGCAGGGTATACGGCTGGCCATGGTCGTTTTGCTCTTTGAAAACTCAGTGCAGGTTCGGCTGGGCCCCCTGGCCCTTCTCGTCGATCAGATAGCCACGCTGGAAGCGGTCCAGCCGGAAGGCTTTCGCGGTTTCATGTGGTTCGCCCTTTGCGATCAGATGGGCAAAGCAATATCCGGAGGCCGGCGTCGCCTTGAAGCCGCCATAGCACCAGCCGGCATTCAGATAGAGATTATCGAGATGGACGCGGTCGATGATCGGCGACCCATCCATGGACATGTCCATGATGCCACCCCATGAGCGCAACACCCGGATACGGGAGAGGGCGGGGATCATGGCTTTACCAGCCTCGGCGACATGTTCGACCGTGGCCAGATTTCCGCGCTGGGCATAGGAGTTGTAGCCGTCGATATCGCCGCCGAACACGAGCCCGCCCTTGTCGGATTGTGAGACGTAAAAATGTCCGGCACCGAAGGTGACGACGCTGTCGATGAAGGGCTTGAGCCCTTCCGAGACGAAAGCCTGCAGCACGTGGCTCTCGATCGGCAGTTTTAGTCCCGCCATCCCTACGACCTGGGAGGAATTGCCAGCCGCTGCCAGCGCAAGCTTGCCGCAACCGATGAAACCACGCGTCGTTTCGACACCGACAGCTTTTCCACCCTCGCGGCGGATGCCGGTGACCTCGCAATTCTGCAGAATGTCGACGCCATGGCTGTCGGCACCGCGCGCATAACCCCAGGCCACGGCATCGTGGCGCACCGTGCCGCCGCGCCGCTGTAGAAGACCGCCCTGGATAGGGAAGCGGGCATTGTCGTAGTCGAAGAAGGGCAGCATCGCGCACACCGCCTCACGGTCCAGAAGCTCCGCATCCACGCCATGCAGCCGCATCGCATTGCCGCGTCTGGTATAGGCGTCGCGTTGCGCATCCGAGTGAAACAGATTGAGCACGCCGCGTTGTGAGACCATGGCGTTGAAGTTGAAGTCCTGCTCCAGGCCCTCCCATAGTTTCATCGAGAACTCGTAGAAAGGGTTGTTGCCCGGCAGCAGATAGTTGGAACGGATGATCGTGGTGTTCCGGCCCACATTGCCCGAACCGATATAGCCCTTCTCGACCACGGCGATGTTGCGGATCCCGAATGTCTTCGACAGGTAATAGGCCGTTGCCAATCCGTGGCCGCCGCCGCCAACAATGATTACGTCGTAATGCGCCTTCGGCTCCGGCTGGCGCCAGTGGGCTGCCCAATTGCGGTTGCCGAAGAGCCCGTTGAGAAAGATCGAAAGTGCCGAATATCGCATCCGCATTCGCCCGTTTCATGAACTGCGCCCAGCTTAGGAGCTGACTGAAAACTTAAATTGCACAGACGAGCCATTTTTCGCTAAATTGGAGACATGATGGTCTCCACTTCGCAAACCCAGCGCTATGGCTTCCTGCTGGTCTCGAATTTTGCACTGATGTCTTACGCCTCCGCGACGGAGCCGCTTAGGGCCGCAAATCTGATTGCGCAGACCGCGCTCTATGAGGTGGTTCCTCTGTCCATCGGCGGCAATCCGATTCCATCGTCCTCGGGGTTCGAGTTTCCCTGCCAGGATTTCGCCGCTGCCGGTGCGCTCTGCCATACCGTTTTCGTTGTCGCGGGCGGCAACCCCGAGGACTGGACCGGCTTGGCGGCTCTTCAGCCGGTGCTACGGCGCCTCGCCCGTCAGGGCGTGCGGATCGGCGGTATATCCAGTGGCTCCTTCATTTTGGCCGGTGCCGGATTGCTCGATGGTCGCGACTTTACCATTCACTGGGAACATGCGCCGGCCTTAAAAGAAGCCTTTCCGCATCTTTCGCCGCGTCAGGCCCGTTACGTCATCGATGGTGACCGGGTAACTTGCGGCGGTGGTGTGGCGCCGCTCGACCTGATGCATGCCGTGATCGCCAGCCGGATGGGCGCAGCTTTTGCGCGCCGTGTCAGCGACTGGTATCTGCATACAGCCATTGCCGAACCAACCGCGCCACAGAGAGGCTCGTCGAGCGAACGTTTTGGGACCCATCACCCCACGCTGATCACCGTGCTAGAAAAGATGGAGGCGACCGTCGAGCAGCCGCTTGATCGGCGCAGCATGGCGCGGCTTGCATCCGTCAGTTCCCGGCATCTCGACCGGTTGTTCGCCAAGCATCTGGGAGTGAGTTTTCATGAAACATACCGGCGCATCCGGCTTGATCATGCCCGGCGCCTGCTGGAGCAGAGCCCGCTATCTCTGTCGGAACTTGCTTTCGCCACCGGCTTTTCGAGCGCCTCGCATTTCTCCCGCGCCTTCAAAGACCATTTTGGCCTCACGCCAAAATCCGCTAGAGCAAACAAGCGTATGGCTTGACCATGCGGCTCGTAATTGAGAGGAAGAGGCGAGATGGCGAAGAGTGGGAAACAAACGGCCAACCCTGAAAAAGTGCTGCTTGCCCAGGATCCACATGCCGTTCGCGAGCCTCGCGCCAACAATTTGGAAATGGCTATCGGCCATGAGGTGAGGACCTATCGCAAGAAGCTGGGCATCACCGTTGCCGATCTGGCCCAAGCCACCGGCATGTCCGTCGGTATGCTGTCGAAGATTGAGAACGGCAACATTTCGCCTTCGCTCACTACCTTGCAGGCTCTTTCCAAGGCGCTCGGCGTTCCGCTGACGGCCTTTTTTCGGGGCTTCGAGGAGCCGAAGTCTGCGAGCTTCGTCAAGGCCGGTGAGGGCGTCAATATCGAACGCCGTGGGACCCGCGCCGGCCACCACTACAGTCTGCTGGGGCACATCGAGAACAATACGTCCGGCGTGATCGTCGAACCCTACCTGATCACGCTCAATGCCTCTTCCGACATCTTTCCGACCTTTCAGCACGAGGGCATGGAGTTCCTCTACATGTTGGAGGGCGAGGTGGTGTACCGGCATGGAGACAGCCTTTACCACATGGAAGCCGGCGATAGCCTCTTCTTCGATGCCGATGCCCCACATGGGCCCGAAGAACTGGTCAAATTGCCTGCGCGCTATCTGTCGATCATATCCTATCCGCAGCAGCGATAGTTGCCTTAAAGGAAAAATTTATTCTTTTGGATTGATTTTGAGATGTGCCGCTGCTAAGTCTATCTCCAACGAAAATGGAGATCAGGTTCATGTGCGGCATTGTGGGATTGTTCCTGAAGGACAAGGCGCTGGAACCCCGTCTGGGAGATCTGCTGTCGGATATGCTGATTACCATGACCGACCGCGGACCGGATTCCGCCGGCATCGCGATCTATGGTGGCACGACCGCCGGTAAGGCCAAGTTGACGGTCCAGTCTGCTGATCCGGCCAGCGATTTCACAGACCTTGGCTCCGATCTGGCGACAGCCGACATTGACGCTGCCGTTACGATCAAGAGCACGCATGCGGTCATCGAGATCGCGGCGTCCAAGCTTGGCGAAATCCGTGCAATCCTGTGCGATATTCGCCCCAACATCCGCATCATGGGATCCGGCGAAAGCGTCGAGATCTTCAAGGAAATCGGCCTGCCAAAGGATGTCGTCTCCCGCTTCGACGTCCGTTCCATGGGCGGAACGCACGGCATTGGTCATACCCGTATGGCGACCGAGAGCGCCGTCACGACGTTCGGCGCCCATCCTTTCTCTACCGGTGCCGACCAATGCCTAGTGCATAACGGTTCGCTGTCGAACCACAACAATCTACGCCGCGAACTTGTGCGCGAAGGCATGACCTTCGAAACCCAGAACGACAGCGAGGTCGCCGCTGCCTATCTCACTGCCGAAATGGCAAAGGGCAAGGATCTCCGACAGGCTCTGACTGGTGCACTGGATGATCTCGACGGATTTTTCACATTCGTCGTTGGAACTAAGTCCGGCTTTGGTGTTGTCCGCGATCCAATCGCCTGCAAGCCCGCCGTCATGGCCGAGACCGACCAGTATGTCGCCTTCGGCTCCGAGTACCGCGCGCTGGTCAACCTACCCGGTATCGAAACTGCCCGCGTATGGGAGCCTGAACCGGCAACCGTCTACTTCTGGGATCACGAAAAAGCCGCCTGACGTCCGGTCCTCACGATACGAAAGCTGTCACCATGCCCGTCTTCGATCTCTCCCAAACCCCCTTGCGGGAGCTCAACAGCGCCCTGCACACACTCGGCGCTGGCGCAAATGATACCGCGTTCGAAGTCGTCAATCCGCGCGGCCACCATGCGGTTGCCGTGGGTATCGATACGTCTGTTGTGGTCGAGATCAAAGGCTCGGTTGGCTATTACTGCGCTGGCATGAACGACGGCGGCACGGTCACCGTGCACGGTTCTGTCGGACCTGGTGTGGCAGAAAACATGATGTCCGGCACCGTGATCATCGAGGGCGATGCCTCGCAATATGCCGGCGCCACCGGCCGTGGCGGCCTACTCGTCATCAAGGGAAATGCTGCGTCCCGTTGCGGCATCTCGATGAAGGGCATCGATATCGTCGTCAAAGGCTCGATTGGCCATATGTCGGCCTTCATGGGGCAATCCGGCCACCTCGTCGTCTGTGGCGATGCCGGTGAGGCATTGGGCGACAGCCTCTACGAAGCGAAGCTTTTCGTGCGCGGCTCGGTGAAAAGCCTCGGCGCTGATTGCATCGAAAAGGAAATGCGTCCCGAACATCTCGCAAAACTCGCGGAGCTGTTGGGTAAGGCTGGGATTACCGACGTTAAGCCGGAAGAGTTCAAACGGTATGGTTCGGCCCGCAAGCTCTACAACTTCAACATCGACAATGCCGACGCGTATTGAGGCGAGGAAAAGCCATGAGCTACCACAACCCGTTTACCCCGCCGCGCAAGTCCGCCACCTTTGACGACCATACGCTGGCGGAGATCCGCCGTGCAGCGGCAACCGGTATCTACGACATCCGGGGCGGCGGCACGAAGCGTAAGGTTCCGCATTTCGACGACCTGCTCTTCCTCGGTGCATCGATTTCGCGTTATCCGCTCGAAGGCTATCGCGAGAAGTGCGACACCTCCGTCGTGCTCGGTACACGCTTTGCCAGGAAGCCGATTCACCTGAAGACCCCGATCACCATTGCAGGCATGTCCTTTGGTGCACTGTCCGGTAATGCCAAGGAAGCGCTTGGCCGTGGTGCCACGATCGCCGGGACCTCGACCACCACCGGCGACGGAGGGATGACGGACGAGGAGCGCGGCCACAGCCAGACGCTCGTTTATCAGTATCTGCCCTCGCGCTATGGCATGAACCCGAAAGACCTGCGCCGCGCCGATGCAATTGAAGTGGTGGTTGGCCAAGGGGCGAAGCCCGGCGGCGGCGGCATGTTGCTCGGCCAGAAGATCTCCGACCGTGTGGCCCAGATGCGCAATCTGCCCAAGGGCATCGACCAACGCTCCGCCTGTCGTCATCCCGACTGGACCGGCCCCGATGATCTCGAAATCAAGATCCTCGAACTGCGGGAGATCACCGACTGGGAGAAGCCGATCTATGTGAAGGTTGGCGGCGCACGCCCCTATTACGATACGGCCCTTGCGGTGAAAGCGGGTGCTGATGTGGTCGTTCTCGACGGGATGCAGGGTGGAACGGCTGCGACCCAGGACGTCTTCATCGAAAATGTCGGCATGCCGACGCTTGCGTGTATTCGCCCGGCCGTCCAGGCATTGCAGGATCTTGGCATGCATCGCAAGGTGCAGTTGATCATCTCGGGCGGCATCCGCTCCGGCGCCGATGTGGCGAAGGCGCTGGCGCTCGGTGCGGACGCAGTGGCAATTGGCACGGCTGCCCTGGTCGCGATCGGCGACAATGATCCAAGATGGGAAGAGGAATACCAGAAGCTGGGCACAACGGCCGGTGCCTATGACGACTGGCACGAAGGCAAGGATCCGGCAGGCATTACCACGCAGGATCCGGACCTCGCCGCTCGCCTCGACCCGATCGCCGCGGGACGCCGACTTGCCAACTATCTCAAAGTCATGACGCTGGAGGCCCAGACGATTGCGCGCGCTTGCGGCAAGAACAAGCTGCACAACCTTGAGCCGGAAGACCTCTGCGCGCTGACAATGGAGGCCGCCGCCATGGCGCAAGTGCCGCTCGCTGGCACCAGTTGGTATCCCGGCAAAGGAGGCTTCTAAAACCTGATGGCCGCATCCGACTCCCACGGATGCGGCGATTTTCTTCCAACCAATGTGTCTCAATCCATAAAAACAGGGGAACGACGTGACACAGGATCTCGCAAGCTTCGCCGCCGAGCGCGGCATCAAATACTTCATGATCAGCTATACGGACCTCTTCAGCGCTCAACGCGCCAAACTGGTGCCAGCGCAGGCAATCGCTGATATGCAAAAGGACGGCGCCGGCTTTGCGGGCTTCGCTACCTGGCTCGATCTGACACCGGCTCATCCCGACCTTTTCGCCATTCCAGACGCCTCTTCGGTCATCCAGCTGCCTTGGAAGAAGGACGTCGCCTGGGTTGCGGCCGACTGCGTGATGGACGACAAACCAGTTGAGCAGGCGCCGCGCGTGGTCTTGAAGAAGCTTGTGGCGGAGGCTGTCGAGCATGGTCTGCGGGTCAAGACCGGCGTCGAACCAGAATTCTTCCTGATTTCTGCCGATGGCGAGAAGATCTCGGATGGATTCGATACCGCCGAAAAGCCCTGTTACGACCAGCAGGCTCTGATGCGCCGCTACGATGTGATCGCGGAGATTTGCGACTACATGCTGGAGCTCGGCTGGAAGCCTTATCAGAACGATCACGAGGATGCGAACGGCCAGTTCGAGATGAACTGGGAATATGACGACGCCCTCCAGACGGCTGACAAGCATTCCTTCTTCAAGTTTATGGTGAAGTCCGTTGCGGAGAAGCATGGCCTTCGCGCCACCTTCATGCCGAAACCCTTCAAGGGTCTGACCGGGAATGGCTGCCACGCGCATATCTCGGTCTGGGATCTTGAGGGCAGAGTCAACGCTTTCGCCGATAAAGACATGCCGTTCGGCCTTTCGGAGAAGGGCAAGACCTTCCTCGGCGGCATCATGAAACATGCCTCCGCGCTTGCCGCGATCACCAACCCGACTGTTAACTCCTACAAGCGCATCAACGCCCCGCGTACCGTCTCCGGCGCCACCTGGGCTCCGAACACGGTGACCTGGACCGGCAATAATCGCACCCATATGGTGCGCGTGCCTGGTCCCGGCCGCTTCGAGCTGCGCCTGCCGGATGGAGCGGTCAACCCCTATCTGCTGCAGGCGATCATCATTGCGGCTGGTCTGAGTGGCCTGAAAAGCAATGCAGATCCGGGCCCGCATCACGACATCGACATGTATCGCGATGGCCATCTGGTGAAGGATGCCCCGCGTCTGCCACTCAACCTGCTCGATGCGTTGCGTGCCTACGAGAAGGATGAGGATTTGCAGACCGCCTTGGGGCACGCTTTTTCTGCCGCTTATCTCAAGCTCAGGCATGGCGAGTGGAACGCCTATTGCTCTCAGTTCACTGCCTGGGAGCATCAGACGACGCTCGACGTCTGATGCTCCGCGCTGACAGAGCCATATCATTTGCCAGTCCGGCTACGGCTCTGCCGCCGTGATCAAGCTTCAACACTGACCGATTGGAACCCGCGAAAGGCGGTGATACCGCCTGTCCGCATCAACGTTTCAGGAATCTACTCATGAATTTCGTCCTGACCGTAACCTGCCCCACCGCTCGCGGTATCGTGGCCGCGCTCTCGGGTTATCTGGCGGAAAA